>JBFXAY010000071.1:0-25883 GCA_050183815.1 Gemmatimonadales bacterium
CTACCGGGTGGCGCTGGCCGGCCGGGCGGCGCCGCAGCGCCTGACCCCGGCCGCCGCGCGGTATTCCGAACTGGCAGGGTCGCCGGACGGGCAGCGGATCGTGGCCGTCCGGGCCACGAGTCGCGACATGCAGGAGACCCTGGAACGGTTCACCGGCGGACTGGGCGCCGAGTTCGTGTGGGTGCCCGCGGGGGGCGGGGCGGTGACGGTGATCGCGCCGTCCGGCGGCCGGCGGGCGCCCCACTTCGGGCCCGATGCCACCCGGATCTACGCCTCCGGCGGCCGGGAGGGCCTCGTCTCGATGCGCTGGGACGGCACCGATGTGAAAGGCCACCTCAAGGTGACCGGCCCCGGACAGCCGGGCGGGGGCACGCCGCCCTCGGCGAGCCTCATCCTCATGGCCCCCCGCGGCGACCAGGCGCTGGCGCAGGTCGGAAACGACCTCTACGTCGTGACCGTGCCGGTCGTGGGCGGCGAAACGCCGACCGTGTCGGTGGCGGACCCCGCAACGGCCGCCTTCCCGGCCCGGAAGCTGACCGAGATCGGCGGGGAGTTCCCGGTCTGGGACGCCACCGGCCGCAAAGTCCATTGGTCGATCGGGCCGGCCCACGTGGTGTTTGACCTCGACCGGGCCCGGGCCTTCGAGGACAGCCTCCGGACGGCGCCTCGCGATTCGACCCGCCGGGGCCCGGCGCCTCGCTACCAGCCCGAGGAAACCCGGATCCGGATCACGGCCCCCCGCGACGTGCCGCGCCAGAGCCTGGTGCTCCGCGGCGGCCGGGTCATTTCCATGCGGGGCGACGAGGTGATCGCCAACGCCGACGTCGTGATCCGGGACGACCGGATCGTCTCCGTCGGCCCCGCGGGATCGACCACCCCCGCCGGCGCGCGGGTCATCGACGTGTCCGGCAAGACCATCGTTCCCGGCTATGTGGACAGCCACGCCCACTACCGCCACTCGCCTGGAATCCATTTCGGCCAGCCGTGGGCGTACCTGGCCAACCTGGCATTCGGGATCACCACCTCGCGCGATCCGCAAACCGGGACGACCGACGTGCTGACCTATTCGGACCTCGTCGAGACCGGCAAGATGATCGGACCGCGGATCTATTCGACCGGCCCCGGCGTCTTCGCGGCCGAGAACATCCGGAGTCTCGACCACGCCCGGGACGTGCTCAAGCGCTACAGCCAGTACTACGACACCAAGACGCTCAAGATGTACATGGCGGGTAACCGCCAGCAGCGCCAGTGGATCATCATGGCCGCGAAGGAACTCGGCCTGATGCCCACCACCGAGGGCGGGATCGACTTTGCGCTCGAGGTAACGCACGCGCTGGACGGCTACGCGGGCGTCGAGCACTCGCTCCCGGTCTATCCGATTTTCGAGGACGTGGTCCGGCTCTTCGTCAACAGCAACACCACCAACACGCCCACCCTCGTCGTCGCCTACGGCGGCCCCTGGGCCGAGAACTACTACTACACCACCGAGCGGGTGGCCGACGATCCGAAGCTGATGCGGTTTCTGCCGGACGCGGAGCTCGATGGGCGGGCCCGGCGCCGGGGAGGCAACCCGGGGCCGTCCGGATGGGTCTTGCCGGAGGAGCACATCTTCCCGAAGCACGCCGAGTTCGCCAAGGCCGTCGTCGAAGCCGGGGGCGGCATCGGCATCGGCGGCCACGGCCAGTTGCAGGGCATGGCCTGGCACTGGGAACTGTGGTCGGTGCAGTCCGGCGGGATGTCGCGGCACGACGCCCTCCGCGCTGCTACAATACTCGGGGCCCGGGCCATCGGCCTCGACCAGGACATCGGTTCGATCGAGCCGGGCAAACTGGCCGACCTGGTGGTGCTCGATGCGAACCCGCTGGACGACATTCGAAACTCGAAGGCGGTCCGCTACGTGATGAGAGGCGGCCGTTTGTACGACGGGGAAACCCTCGATCAGATCGCTCCGGACGCCCGACCGCTACCCACCCCGTGGTGGCGGGAGACCGCGCCGCGGACCGAAGCCGGCATCCATTGACCTCACTTCATCCAGAAGGTGCAATGCGTCGTTTCTCCCTGCTGCTCCTGACTGGCGCCGTCCTGAGCCCGGGGTTGCTCCGGGCCCAGGACAGTCTGCCGCTCACGCCCACCCGGGTCGCGAAGTTCACCACGACCAAGGGCACCTGGACCTCACTCGACGTGAGTCCGGACGGCCGAACCATCGTGTTCGACCTCCTGGGTGACCTCTACACGATTCCGATGACGGGCGGCACCGCCACCCGGATCACCAGCGGCCTCGGGTATGACGCCCAGCCGCGGTTCAGTCCGGACGGCAAGCGGATCACCTTCATCTCCGACCGGAGCGGCGGCGACAACATCTACGTCGCCAACGCGGACGGCTCGGGGATCCGGCGGGTGACCTACGGGGCCCAGGGCTGGTACGTCTCACCGGAATGGATGCCGGACGGCAAGTACCTCGTGGCGTCCGCGGCCTCGGGCAACTTCGGCTCCCTCAAGCTGACGATGTACGACGTCGAGGGCGGCACCGGGATTCGGCTCACCCGCGATCCGGGCGGCACCGCCTACTTCGGCGCGGCGCCGTCTCCCGACGGCCGCTACATCTACTATGCCTCGCGGCTGGGGTCGTGGCAGTACAACGCCGAGATGCCCCAGTTCCAGGTCGGCGTCTACGACCGGAATGCCGGCACCACCACCACGCTGACCTCGCGCTACGGGTCGGGCATGCGACCGGCGATCTCGCCGGACGGCACGATGCTCGTCTACGGCAGCCGCGAAGGCCAGCAGACCGGCCTCCGGATCCGGGAACTCGCGAGCGGCACCGAACGCTGGCTCGCCTTCCCGGTCCAGCGCGACAACATGGAAGCGGTGCCCGATCTCGACGCGCTGCCCGGCTACTCGTTCACGCCGGACGGCACCGCCATCGTCACGACCTACGGCGGCGAGATCTGGCGGGTCCCGGTGAGCGGCGCCGCCCCGGCCAAGATCCCCTTCACGGTCAACGCCGAAGTGGCGGTCGGGCCGGAAGTGAAGTTCGACTATCCGATCGAAGACACCCCGACGTTCACCGTCCGGCAGATCCGGAATCCGGTGGCCTCCCCGGACGGGCGGCGGCTCGCCTTCACGGCCCTCGATCGCCTGTACGTCGCCGACCTCCCGTCTGGCGCCCCTCGCCGGGTCACGTCGGCGGACGTCGGCGAGTACTATCCGGCCTGGTCGCCGGACGGTGCGTCGCTCGCCTACGTCACCTGGGACGGCAGCGAAGGGCACCTGATGCGGGCCGACCTCGCCGGTGGCCAGCAGCGGGTGCTCTCGGACGACAATGCCTTCTGGCAGACCCCGGTCTGGTCGCCGGACGGCAGCCGGATCGTGGCGGTCCGCTCGGACACTCGGAATCTCCTCGAACAGATCGACCCCTTCATCGGCGACGGTCAGGGCGCCCGGTTCGTCTGGGTCCCGTCCGGCGGCGGTGCCAGCACCACCATCCGGACCACCGACGGCGGCAACCTCGGTATCCCGCATTTCACCGAGGACACCGGCCGGATCTACCTCTACGGCGCGTTCCCGCCGCCCCCCGGCTCGCCGCCGCAGGGCTTTTCGGTGGCGCTTGCCTCGATGCGCTGGGATGGCACCGATCTCAAGCAGCATCTCCAGGCGCGCGGCCCGCTGCCCCTCGGCTTCGGCGCCCCGACCGGGCCGGCATACAAGTATCCGTTCGCCGAGGAGCCGTCGACCTCGATGGGCGATCTCCTGCCCCAGGATTTCGGCCAGGAGAAGGAACCCACGGTCGCCGGTCCCCGCGCCGATGTGATCCTCAAGGCCCCCCGCGGCGATCTCGCGCTCGCGGCGTTCGGCAATGACGTCTTCGTGATCCGGGTGCCGCAGATCGGTGGTGACGTGCCGACGGTGTCCGTGGCGAAGATGGACAGCGCCGCCGTGCGGGCCCTCAAGCTGACCGACATCGGTGGCGAGTTCCCGAGCTGGAGTGCGGACGGCCGGCTGATTCACTGGTCGATCGGCAATGCGTTCGTCACCTACGACGTGGCCCGCGGTCTGGCGGTGGACGACAGCCTCCGGGCGGCCGGCGCCGACACCACGACCCGGCTCGCCAACCAGTATCGGCCCGCGGAGCAGCGTTTCCAGGTGTCCGCCCAGCGGGACGTTCCCCAGGGCACCGTGGTGCTTCGCGGCGGCCGGGCGGTCACGATGCGCGGCACCGAAGTGATCGACAACGCCGACGTCGTGGTCCGGAACAACCGGATCGTCAGCGTCGGGCCCCGTGGCTCGGCCCCGGCGGACGCCCGGGTCATCGACGTGGCCGGCAAGACGATCATCCCCGGCTTCGTCGATACCCACTCGCACATGTGGCCGGCGTGGGGCATCCACTGGCAGCGGAACTGGATCTACGACGCCAACCTGGCCTACGGCGTCACCACCACCCGCGATCCCCAGACGTCCACGACGGACGTGTTGAGCTATCAGGACCGGGTCGATGCCGGCATGATGACGGGCCCGCGGGTCTACTCGACCGGTCCGGGCGTCTTCAGCGGCGACCGGGTCGGTTCGCTCGACCGCGCCCGGAGCGTGCTCAAGCGGTACAGCGACTACTACGACACCAAGACCTTCAAGATGTACATGTCGGGCAACCGGCAGACCCGCCAGTACCTCATCATGGCGGCGCGGGAACTCAAGCTGATGCCGACCACCGAGGGCGGCCTCCAGTTCGCGCTCAACATGACCCACGCCATGGACGGCTACTCGGGCGTCGAGCACACCATTCCGCTCTACCCGATGTACGACGACGTCGTCCAGCTCCTCAAGACCTCCGGGACCGTCAACACCCCGACCCTGGTGGTGAGCTACGGCGGTCCCTGGGCCGAGAACTACTTCTACAGCCGGGAAGACAACATCAACGACGCCAAGCTCCGGCACTTCACGCCGCCCAATGAGCTCGACGCCAAGATCCGCCGCCGGATGACGGGCCCCGGCCCGAGCGGCTGGGTCCACGACTCCGAACTGATGTTCCGGAAGCACGCCGAGTTCAGCCGCCATCTCGTCGAGGCGGGTGCCTGCGCTGGCGTCGGCAGCCACGGGCAGCTCCAGGGCCTCGGCTACCACTGGGAACTCTGGGCGATGCAGAGCGGCGGGATGTCGACTCACGACGCGCTCAAGGTGGCCACGTTCTGCGGCGCCCAGGCCATCGGGCTCGGCCGCGATCTCGGCTCCCTCGAGGCGGGCAAGCTGGCCGACCTGATCGTGCTCGACCGCGATCCGCTCGCCGACATCCGCAACACCAACTCGGTCCGGTACGTGATGAAGAACGGCCGGCTCTACGAGGGCGACACCCTGAACGAGGTCTGGCCCCGCCAGCGCGCGTCGGCCGACGAGTCCTGGCGTCATCAGGCGCCCCAGAATACCTCAGGGATTCGGTGAGGCGCCCCATGAACTTCGATATCCCCATGACCAATCGTTTCTCGCGGCGCGCCTCGCGTGCTGCCACCACTGTTCGCTGCCCGGGCGCGCCTGCCGCGTTCGCGGCCCTGCTCCTGGCGGCTTCCTCGGCGGCGGCCCAGGGCCCCGGCGGGCCGGGAGGCCCTGGCGGTGCCCCGCCCAAGCCGCTGCCGCTCGACGCCAAGCGCACCGCGTCCTTCACCGCCACCAGCGGAACCTGGATTTCGGTCGACGTAAGCCCCGACGGCCAGACCCTCGTCTTCGACCTGCTCGGCGATCTCTACACGATGCCGATCACGGGCGGCCGGGCCACCGCCATTACGTCGGGCCTGGCCTACGACGCCCAGCCCCGGTTCAGCCCGGACGGGAAGAAGGTCGTCTTCGTCTCCGACCGGAGCGGCGGCGACAACCTCTGGACCATCGAGCTCGCCAGCGGCGACACCACCCAGGTCACCCAGGGCAACTCCGCCCAGTACATCTCGCCCGACTATTCGCCGGACGGGAAGTACCTGGTGGCGAGCCGCGGGGTGGGCGGCTTCCCGACGGCCAAGCTCCAACTCTATTCGGTCGACGGCGGGACCGGCCTGCCGATCGGGCCGAGTGGCCCGCAGGCGGCCCAGCTCAAGATGCTCGGGGCGGCGTTCACGCCGGACGGCCGCACCATCTACTTCGCCGCGCGGTCGGGCGACTGGCACTACAACGCGCTCTTCCCGCAGTATCAGCTCGGGATGTACGACCGGGAAACCGGCTCGGTCACCCAGGTCAGCAGCCGCTACGGCTCGGCCTTCCGGCCGGCGGTCTCGCCGGACGGGAAGTGGCTCACCTATGCCACCAGGTGGCAGACCGTGACCGGCCTGCGGATCCGGAACCTGGCCACGGGAGCGGAGGACTGGCTCGTTTCGCCGATTCAGCGGGACGACATCGAATCCCGCGGTACGCTCGATGTGCTGCCCGGCTACGCGTTCACGCCCGATTCGAAGGCCGTGATCATCTCGTACGGCGGCGGCATCTGGCGGGTCGGGCTCGACAAGTCGGCCCCGGTGCGGATTCCGTTCAGCGCCGAGGTGAAGGCCGCCGTCGGGCCGGAGGTGAAGTTCGCCTACCGGGTCGACACCGCCACGACCATGACCGCCAAACAGATCCGGCACCCGGTCGTCTCGCCCGACGGCAGGCGGCTCGCGTTCACCGCGGTGGACCGGCTCTACGTTCAGGATCTTCCCGACGGGAAGCCGCGGCGCGTCACGACCGCCGATCAGGGCGAATACCACCCCGTCTGGGCGCCCGACGGGGTGACCCTCGCCTGGATCAGCTGGGCTGATGCGGCCGGCGGCCAACTCATGAAGGCGCGGGTGGACGGCCGCACCATCACGCCGGTCCAGCTCACCCGCACGGCGGCGCTCTACACCAATCCGGCCTGGAATCCGGACGGTTCCCGGCTGGTGGCCACGCGGCAAGCCGCCCGCGACCTGATCGCAGCCAGCGGCGACGGTGGCAACGTCCTCGGCGGCGATTTCGTCTGGGTTCCGGCCGCCGGCGGCGACGCCGCCGTCATCGCCCCGACCGCCGGGCGCGATGCGGCGCACTTCGTCACCAGCCAGCCCGACCGGATCTACGCGTCGAGCTTCCGGGAGGGTCTCGTGTCGTTCCGCTGGGACGGCACCGACGTGAAGAGCCACCTTCGGGTCATGGCGCCGGGTAACGGCCTGTTCGGCCGGCCCACCACCCTCGAGCCGGTGGAGGATCTCATCTGGCTGCCGCGCCGGGTAGCCCCGGTCAAGGCGGACGCCGTCCGGGCGGTGCTCGATCTCGAAGGCCCCGGCGGCGGCACCCCGGCCGGGCTGATCATGATCTCCCCCAAGGGCGATCGCGTCCTCGCCCAGATCTCCACCGACTTGTATACGGTGATGCTGCCGGACGCCGGCGGGGCCACGCCGGTCGTCAACGTGGCCGGCGGCGGGCCGGTGCCGGTCACCAAGCTGACCGACGTGGGCGGCGAGTTCCCGTCCTGGCAGGCCAGCGGCGACACCGTCTACTACGCCCTCGGCAACACCCTCTTCACCTACGACCTCAGCCGGTCGAAGGCGGTGAGCGACAGCACCCGCGACGCCACCCGCGCCAAGGCGGACAGCGCCCGGATGAAGGCGGTGACCCAGGACAGCATCAAGAAGCTCCAGTCGCACGCCGACAGCCTGATCAAGGCCGGGCGGACCGTGCCGGACTCGGTCAAGGTCAAGATCTTCGACCTCCAGTCGAAGCTGCTGGCCGACTCGGTCAAGGCCGCGGCTCAGGCCAAGGCGCGGGCCGACTCGCTCAAGCCCAAGACCGACTCGACCGCCAAGCCGGCCGCCGCCAAGGCCGACTCGGCCAAGGCCGGACCGAAGAAGGACGAGAAACCCGGCTACCATCCGCTCGAAACGATGATCAAGGTCGAGGTCACCCGGGACACCCCGCGCGGCTCGGCGGTGCTCCGCGGCGGTCGGGTGATCACGATGAAGGGCAAGGAGATCATCGAGAACGCCGACGTCGTGGTGAAGGACAACCGGATCGTGGCCATCGGGCCGCGGGGCCAGGTGGCCGTGCCGTCCGGGGCCCGGATCATCGACGTGACCGGCAAGACGCTGATGCCGGGCATGGTCGATACTCACTACCATGCCCAGTGGCTGATCCCCGAGGTCCATCCGGGGCAGACCTGGCAGTATCTCACCACGCTGGCGTACGGTGTCACCACCACCCGAGATCCCCAGACGTCCACCAGCGACATCGTGAGCTATCAGGACCGGGTGGACATGGGCGGCATGGTGGGGCCGCGGATCTACTCGACGGGACCGGGCGTCTTTGCGCCGGACAACATCAACAGTCTCGAGGCCGCGAAAACCGTCCTCAAACGGTACTCCCAGTACTGGGATACCAAGACGCTCAAGATGTACATGACGGGGAACCGGCAGACCCGGCAGTTCGTCATCATGGCTGCCAAGGAACTCGGCATCATGCCGACCACCGAGGGTGGGCTCGACTTCAAGCTCGACCTGACCCATGCCATGGACGGGTACTCGGGCGTTGAGCACGCGCTCCCGATCGCGCCGATCTATGATGACGTGGTCCAGCTGTTCAAGACCAGCCAGACCACCAACTCCCCGACCCTGCTGGTGTCCTACGGCGGGCCGTTCGGGGAGAACTACTTCTACACCAACGAAGACGTCATCGGCGATCGGAAGCTCGCCACCTTCATGCCCAAGGGGCAGATCGACTCGCGGGCGCTCCGCCGAGGCTCGTCGGCCGGCTACCAGCAGGGCGGCTGGTTCCTCAAGGAGGAGTACGTCTTCCCGAAGCACGCCGAGTTCGCGAAGAAGATGATCGAGGGCGGGGCCCGGGTGGCCACGGGTGCGCACGGCCAGCTCCAGGGCCTTGGCAACCACTGGGAACTATGGGCGATGGCGTCGGGCGGGATGAACACCCACGATGCGCTCCGGGCCGCCACGATCTACGGCGCCGAGGCGATCGGGCTGGATCAGGACGTGGGGAGCCTCGAGGCCGGGAAGATGGCGGACATTCTGGTCCTCGACGCGAATCCGCTGGAGAACATCCGGAACACGAACACCATCCGGTACGTGATGAAGAACGGCCGGCTCTACGAGGGCGCCACGCTCAACGAGATCTACCCGCGGGTGCGGCCGCTGCCGCATCAGTGGTGGGCGGAAGGACCGCCGAAGGTGGCGGCCGGCGTCCGGTAGGCAGATCGAATGGCGGTACGGGCGGGGCCGGGTCACGCACCCGGCCCCGTTCGCGTTCTAGACCTCGATCATCGTGACCCAGAGCCGGTCGAACGCGGATCGGACCGCGCCGCGCGGGACGCCCTTGAGGAGCGCCAGCTCGAGCCCATCGAGCATCGCGGCCAGGGCAGGGGCGGGTGCCAGGGCGTCGGCCGGGATGCCGAGACACTTCGCGACGGCAGCGTGGAGGGCCGCGGCGTCGGTTTGCTGGTCGGCCCGGAACCCGGCGGCCGCGAGGCCCACGACCGCCCGCGAGACGCCGGTATCGGCGTCGTCGGCGATGGTGGCCCAGAGCTCTTCGAGGCCGGCCGACCCCGCACCCGGTTCCACGGCCGCGACCCGCTGCGCCAGGCGTCGGCGGCCGAGCCGTTCGGCCGCCACCGCCAGGAGCCCGGCCCGGGAGCCGAAGTGGTGGACGACGAGCCCTTTGGCGCAACCGGCTTCCTTGGCGACCCGTTCGAGCGACCAAGCCTCGAGTCCGTTGGCGAGCATGACTCGAACTGCCGCGTCAGCGATTGAGTCAAGCCGTTTCATTGCAATGAATTGTCGCCATGACTGACCGGTCGGTCAAGATGTCTGGTTACCGCCTGGCTTTGGAACGAATAGGGGGGTAGCTCCGGGGAGTTCTCTTTTGCCGTCCGCGCCGAGTGGCGCGGGGACGGCCGGCTGTCGCAGGGCGACGGTGGTTTCGGACCTGGCCACACCTGATGGAGGGGATCCTCTCAGCAATTATCTCGAAACTCGATCAGCATCTATCTCGCTAACTCAATGAAGCGCAATTATATACTGCATTGACTGACCGGACGGTCAGGGCAGTGAACGTGGCTAGTTTCAGGGAGTCTTTCGCCGGATTTGGTGGCAGCCCACCCCTTGACCGGAGCGTTTCGGTGCGAAACCTTTTGCAACGTCAAACCGTAACCTGAGACATGACGAATCCGACGCCATTGCCTTCGGTGTTCTCGCCGTTGGCCAAATCACTGCTCGACGCCTTCTCCGAGGGTGTCGTGGTTTTCGATCAGCAGGGCAAGGTTCTCTACGCCAATCAGCACGCGCGCGAACTCGGTCTCGACTTCAGCCAGACCTCGCGTGAACTGATGCCGCAACTCGCCGAAATCGGCGGCCGGCTCAAACCGCTCAAGGTCGGGGCGATCGACCTGGGCGAGGCGATGTTCCTCCCGGGCAGCGCGGGCCCCAAGACCCTGGCGGAGCGGGAAAAAGAAGCGATCGTCCGGTCGCTCGATGCGCATGCGTGGAAGCTCGCGGAAACCGCCAAGAGCCTCGGCATCAGCCGCACCACGCTGTGGCGGCGGCTCCGGGCCTACGGGCTCCATCGGGACGGCCGCAGCAAGTGGGCCCAGGCCTCCTAGTCTCCCGGCGCGGCGCCCGATCGCCGCGCAACTTGGCGCCGGGGCTCGGATAGCCCTACCTTCCCGGCCGATGCGTTTCGGCCTGCTGGCAGTCCTCCTCCTTTCGTCATGCGGCAAGCCGGCCGAGCCGGCCCAACCGGTCGGCCGGCTTTCGGTCGAGTGGGCCGGCTCCGCCACCGGCACGTTCGCCGCGCCCGCGCAGGCCTCCTGGTGCGCCCGCGATAGTCTGCTTGAGGTCCTCGCCATCCGGGGCGACACCGGCATCGCCATGTCCGTGCTGGTGTCCGATTCGATTCAGCCCGCCCGCCACCCGGTGCTCTCGCCCGCGATCAAGGTGGACTGGCGGCCGCTCGCGTTGGTGGCGATCCGGTGGGCCTCCGACACGGCCCTCAAAGGCTTCGAAGCCACCGCCGGCAACCTGAGCCTGCTCGAGGCGCCCGCCGGGACGGTCGCCGGCACGGTGGAAGTGACCATGAAGCGGAACGAGGGCGCCGACACCCTGCGGCTGACCGGCAGCTTCGACGGGGTCCCGCTCACCCCGGCCGTCGGGCAGTGCGGCCGGGTGAGCACGTTCGGACGGGTGGGGCCGTGACCGACTCGAACTATTTCCGCAAAGGGTTCGGCCTCAAGAGCCAGATCTCCCACGTCCTGACGGCGGACTATCACAGCGGCCTGATCGAGCGCTTCAAGCAGAACGACTACCGCGTCACCCTCGGCCCGCTCGAGTTTCGCCTGGCCCGGGAGTTCGGCTTCTGTTATGGCGTCGACCGCGCCGTCGAGTACGCCTACGAGACCCGGGCCAAGTTCCCTGACCGGCAGCTGGTCCTGGTCGGTGAGATCATCCACAATCCGCACGTCAACGAGAAGCTCGAATCGATGGGCATCGAGTTTTTCCATCGCGACCCGGCCGGCCGGTTCGACTTTTCCCGGATCGGCCCCGAGCACGTCGTCATCCTGCCGGCGTTCGGGGTCACGATCGAGGACTTCACCGCGCTCCGGGCCAGCGGGGCGGTGCTGGTCGATACCACCTGCGGGTCGGTGCTCAACGTCTGGAAACGGGTCGAGAGCTACGCCCGGGACGGCTTCACCGCGGTGATCCACGGCAAGTACTGGCACGAGGAGACAAAGGCGACGGCGAGCCAGGTCAACAAGTTCGCGTCCGGCCGGTTCCTCGTGGTCTACGACATGGCCGAAGCGCTCGAAGTCTGCCGGTTCATCGAGACCGGCGAGGGCCTCGCCGAGATCGCGGCACGGTTCACGTCGAAAGCCTCGCCGGGGTTCGACTTCTCGCGGGATCTCATCCGGGTCGGCATCGCCAACCAGACGACCATGCTGTCCAAGGAGTCGCTCGCGATCGCGGAGGCGTTCCGCCGGTCGATGGTGCGGCGCTACGGCGAGGCCAGCGAAGCCGACCATGTGCGGACGTTCGATACGATCTGCTCGGCCACGCAGGAACGGCAGGACGCCGTCGTCGCGCTCCTCGACGATCCGCCGGACGTGATGGTGGTGGTGGGCGGCTACAACTCCAGCAATACCTGCCATCTGGCGGCTCTCTGCGACCGGCGCGGCGTCCTCACCTACCACATCGAGGACGCCGACTGCATCGATCCCGAGACCGGGTCGATCCGCCACCAACCGGTCGGCTCGAAGCACGAGCAGGAAACGGCCGCGTGGCTCGGGACTCGCCGCCGGATCGGCCTGACCGCCGGCGCCTCGACGCCGAACAACAAGATCGGCGAGACGGTCGGACGGATCGCGCTCACGGCCGGGCTCGACCCGGAATCGCTGCTTCGGTAGTTGTTCGGGGGTTTCGTTGGCGGGAAGGACGTTCGGGGGATACTATCTCGCCCCCGGTCATGTCCATCCAGCAACTCCTCCTGTCCCTCCCCTTCGTGGTGACCCGCCGGCTCAACGGCCGCGACGGCTATTTCACCGCGGGCCGGATGTTCGCGCTGGTCGGGGATGCCAGTCTCATGTTGCGCCTGCCGGTCCCGGCATCGGCCGCACTCGTCGAGACGGACCGGGCGGTACCGCTGGTCGATGCCGCCATTCCGAGCCCGCTCACCTGGGTGACCGTCCCCGCCGACCGGCTCGAGCCGGCCGAGTTGCACGATCTGGCGCTCAAGGCGCATCAGGCGGTGCGGGCGGCACGCCGCCGGGCCCGGCGCGATGGAACGCCTCCCCGGCGGCGCCGCCGCTCCGTGGTCTGACCCGAATCCGCCGACTCCCCACTCGATCGGCTTCATCCTGACGAAGCAGCAGTTGGCGGAGGCACGGCCGGATGGTCGGAGGCGCTCGCGCCCGATTCGTCAGGACGACGGTCCGCGCCCAGCGGCCCAGGCACGCGCCACGGACGTGATGGTGAGCGGGGCGCTCCCTTCCGCGCGGTTGTTGACGAGCAGGTAGGCCGGCAGCCTGAGACCCGCCGCCGTGTGAACCAGCCGGAGCAGATCCCGCCGCAGCTCCGGCTGCCGTTCGCGAATCCGGTCGTACGGAGCGAACCGGTCCACCGCTTCCTGATACGATCGTCCCGGCCGGAGGAGCGCCCGCGCGACGAGAAACCGCCCCGTGACACTCCCGGCCCGGTCGAGCTGCTCGCCGATGGCCGGCATCCGGGTCCACGAGTTGAACACGTGGGCCACCCCGTGCTCCCGAAGCACGGCGAAGTACGCGTCGGTGAGGAAATCCGGGTTCCGGAGTTCGACTCCGTACTCGCCTTCCGGCGGCAGCCCTCCGAAGAACCGGTCCAGCCGGTCGGCGAATCGGTCGGCCGTCATGCCGGTGCCCGGGGCAATGGTCTGGAACTCGAAGACGAACGGTCCGGTGTGCCCGCCGAAGTGGGCCTGATAGAGATCCCACACGTCCGACCGGAACAGCCCGGCGTTGAGGAAGTCGGGATTGGCTTCCCCGGAGCGCCCGTCGTCGCGCGGGCCGGTGAAGGTGTGGACGGTGAGCCGGTCCCAGACCTTGCTCACGCAGCGGAAGCCGTCGGGCAGCACCTTGGCCCAGTTGGCGAGCGTCGTCGGCTTGGGCGGTCCGTAGAAGCTCGAGTCGATGCCGACCGTTCGGAACAGCGGGAACGCGGCGTACTCCCCGAGCATCCGGGCGGTCGCGCCGGACGCCGGGTAGGCCCGCGAGTAGACGAGTCCGGTCCACCCGGGGTAGGTCCAGGTGGAGGTCCCGAACCGCACCTCGGCCGGCAGCTGCTCCCCGAGGGTGCGCAATTCATCCGCGGTGGGCGCGTGATCGGGGAACTGCTCGATCGTCATGGCGCGGTGATGATCCGCGCCACCCGGCCGCCCGCGGTTGCGACGTAGAGTTCACCGGCCGCGTCCTGGCCGAAGCCCGTGATCTGGCCGTTCGGCGCCAGCCCGGCCCACTCGGTCGCTTCGGTGGCCTGCCCGCCGGCGAGTTTGAAGCTCCGGACCCAGCCCCGGCAGTAGTCGGCGTAGAAGTAGGTGCCTGCGAGCGACGGAATCGCGGTCCCGCGATAGACGTAGCCGCCCGTGACCGAGCAGCCGTCGGCGTGGAGGTACTCGATCACCGGCAGGGTGAGTCCCTGCTGCGAGCAGGTCGATGCGGCGTAGCACGCCGTGCCTTCCATCACGTTCCAGCCGAAGTTCGCGGCGCGGCCGGCCGCGGGGGCGGCCGCCACGTCGATCTCTTCCCGCTCGTTCTGCCCGACGTCGCCGATGTAGAGGTCGCCGGTCTGGCGGTCGAAGCTGAAGCGCCAGGGGTTCCGGAGCCCGGTGCTCCAGATCTCGGCGCGGGCGCCCGCGACGTTGACGTATGGGTTGTCCGAGGGGATCGAGACCTGTCCGTCGGTGGCGACGGCATAGCGGAGAAGCTTGCCGAGGAGGGCGCCGTTGTCCTGGCCGTTGCGCTGGGGATCGCCGGCGGAGCCGCCGTCGCCCATGCCGATGTACAGGTGCCCGTCCGGGCCGAACGCGACCATGCCGCCGTTGTGGTTGGAAAACGGCTGCGGCACCGACAGTACCGGACGTTCGCCGGCCGGATCGGCCCGGTCGGGATCGGCCGCGCTGCGCGAGAAGAGCGACACCTTCGTGGTGCCGGACCCATCCGTGTAGTTGACGACGAAGAGGCCGTTGGCGGCGTACTGGGGATGGAACGCGAGACCGAGGAGGCCTTGCTCGCCGCCGTTCGAGACCCGGCTCGAGAGGTCGAGAAACGGCGTGCCAAGGGTAGTGCCCTGCTTCACGATCCGGATCGTGCCGCGCTTCTCCACGACGAAGAGGCGCCCGTCGCCCGGCGGCGCCGTGACCAGCACCGGGAAGGAGAACGTGCCGACGTCTTCGAGCGCGAGTCCGCCCGGCGTCGGTGGCGGGGGTGGCGGCGGCTGTTGCCCGCCGCCGTTTTCGGAACAGGCGACGGCGCAGAGCAACAGCGAAACGACGACCGTCTTCGGGGACATCCAGGAGCCTCCAGGCGGGATCTCCGGGGAGACGCCGCAAGCGGGTCGCGGGACCACCACCGCGGCGGTGCCCGAGGCGGCCCGTCGCCCCAAAGGTAAGCCGGCCCTCGGGCCGTTAGCTTCGGGCATGCGAGTGATTCGATATCGCGGGGCCGGGGGCCCCGACGTCATGGTGCTCGACGACGCTCCCGATCCGGTGCCCGGTCCGGGGCAGGTCCGGGTCCGGGTCTCGGCCGCCGGTCTGAACCGCGCGGACATCATTCAACGGCGCGGCAGCTATCCCGCTCCCGAGGGCTGGCCGGCCGACATTCCCGGACTCGAATACGCCGGCGTGGTCGAGTCCCTTGGCCCCGGTGTCACCGCCGTGCGCGCCGGCGACCGGGTGATGGGGCTGGTCGGTGGCGGGGCGCAAGCCGAGTGGGTCGTCACCCACGAACGCGAGGTGATCCCGGTACCGGACCGGCTCACCGATGCCGAAGCGGCCGCGGTCCCGGAGGCGTTCCTGACCGCCTGGGACGGCCTCTTCGTGCGGGGTCGCCTGGCTCGGGGCGAGCGGGTGCTGATTCACGCCGCCGGCAGCGGCGTCGGCACGGCGGCGATCCAGTTGGCCCGCCGGGCCGGGGCGTACGTGGCCGGGACCTCGCGGACCGCCGCCAAGCTGGCCAGCGCCCGCGACCTCGGTCTCGACGAGGCCATCGACACGGCGGCCGGCCGATTCGGCGAACAGCTTTCCGGGCCGGTCGACGTGATCCTCGATTTTCTCGGGGGACCCGCCCTCGCCGAGAACCTCGCCGCGCTGCGGTCCCGCGGCCGGCTGGTGGTGCTCGGTTCCCTCCAGGGCGGCGTGGCGGAGTCGGTCGAGGTGAGCCGGATCCTCCGGGGGCGGCTCGAGATCACCGGATCAGTGATGCGCTCCCGGCCGCACGAGGAGCGGGTGGTACTGGTCGAGGACTTCGTTCGGGGCGGACTTGCCGGCCTGGCCGACGGCACCCTCCGCCCGGTCGTCGGAGGGAGCTTTCCGATGGCGCGGATCGCGGAGGCCCACCGCGCAATGGAGGCCAACGAGGTCTTCGGGAAGATCGTTCTGACCTGGTGAAACCGGGGCCGGGGCCCCACCGTATATCCGTTTCGGATATAGCCCAGGACACCTTGTGCAACTTCCTGCCTGGTACCGCCGTGTGTTCGGCTGGTACCCCTCACGTTTTCGCCGGGACGCCGAGCCCGAGTTGATCGAGATGGCGGAGGCCGAGTGGCTGGCGGCTTCGCGCCGCGGTCGCTGGGCCCGGGTTCGTGTCGCCACGCGGCTCGCGGCGGACCATGGCGTGACTCTGGTCCGGGCCTGGTTGGCGGAGCTGGCGGGGCCCCGGGTGGCGCGCGCCGGCTGGGCCGACCGGTATCGGGAGGATTTCCGATATGCGTGGCGCGGCCTGTCGCGGACGCCCGGCTTTCTGGCCGTGGCGGTCGCGATCATCGGCCTTGGCGTCGGGGCGACCACGACGATCATCTCCGTCGGCAACGGCCTGTTCCTCCGGGTGCCGGCGGGCATTGCCCGCGCGGACGAACTCGTCACGGTGCACGAGCAATCCCGGGACGGCTCGTCGTTCCATTCGTTCTCGTATCTCGACTACCGGGATCTGGCCCGGGAGGCCGGGGACGGGATTCAGCTTGCCGCGTACAACATGTTCGCCGCGAGTGTCGTGTACGGGGCGGAGCCCGAGGCCACGCTCGGCCTCGGGGTCACGGGGAACTACTTCTCGGTGCTCGGTGCCGTGCCGCATCTCGGCCGCCTGCTGGCGCCGGCTGACGACCAGGGTGCCGGCAGCGCCCGGGTAGCGGTGCTGTCGTACGGGACCTGGCAGCGCCGTTTCGCCGCGGATTCGTCGCTGGTGGGGCGCCGGCTCACCGTCAACGGCGAGCCCTATACGATCGTGGGAATCGCCGAGCCGGGGTTCGGCGGGCACGTGGCGGCGTTCGACAGTGAGGTGTGGGTGCCGGTGGCGCTGAGTCTCGGCCCGAGCCGGCGCGCGGTGCTCGACCAGCGCCGGTCCAGCTGGCTCGAGATCATCGGTCGCGCCACCGGCGCAGGGTTGCCCGCCGTGACGACGCGGCTGAGCGCGATCTCGACCGAGACCGGCCGCGCGGCCGGGCTCGACTGGGATCGCACCGTCGATGTCCGGCGCTACTCGCCGGTCCCGGCGCAGATCTTCCTGCCCATTCTCGGCTTTCTCGGCCTCCTCCTCCTGCTCGGCAGCCTGATTCTCCTGATCTCGAGCACCAACATCGCCGGGGTGATGGTGGCGCGGGCCGTCGCGCGCGGCCGCGAGACCGCCGTGCGCCTGGCGATCGGGGCCAATCGCTGGGTGGTGATCCGCCATCTGCTGGCCGAGAACCTGCTCCTCTTCCTGTTCGGCGGCGTTGCGGGCACCGCGTTCGCCTGGGTGGCAACGCGCTTGATTTCGCGGATCGAGTTGCCGTTTCCGGTTCCGCTCCGCTTCGAGTTTCCCGTGGACGGCCGGGTCCTGGCGGTGGCGTTCGGCGTGTCGCTGCTCACCGGGATCGGGTTCGGCCTGATGCCGGCGCTGCAGGCCACCCGCGCGTCGCTGGCCGGGTCGCTGCGAGATCACGGGTCGGATCCCGGCGCCGGCCGGTTCCGGCTGCGGGCGGTGCTGGTGACCGCGCAGGTGGCCGCGTCGGCGCTGCTGATCGTGGTCGCCAGCCTGTTCGTTCGCGCGCTCGACCGCGCCCAGCGGCTCGACCTGGGCTTCGAGCCCGCCAACGTGCGGGTCGTCGGCATCGAGTTTTCGGTGCTCGACTACCAGGCGGCCGAGGTCAGGGCGTTCGCCGCCGCGTTCGAGGAGCGGGCCCGGACGCTGCCCGGGGTGCGGCAGGTCGGGGCGACGGACGTGCCGCCGCTCACCTTGGCCAATCAGACCAGCGTCGTGAGTGTCGAGGGGCGCCCGCGAACGGAAGGCGTTGGTTACTTCGGCGTCGACTTTGCCCGGGTCACGCCCGGGTATTTCGGGGCGCTCTCCATTCCGATCGTCCGCGGGCGGGGCTTTTCGGAGGAAGACCGTTCGGGCGCGCCGGCGGTCATGGTGATCAACGAAGCGCTGGCCGGCCGGCTTTGGCCCGGGGAAGATCCGGTGGGGCGGGTCATTCACTGGGGTCAGATCGAGGGCGGGCCGCCGGTGACCATCGTCGGCGTCGTGCCGACCGGCAAGTATCGGTCGCTGGGCGAGGATCCCCGCGACGCGGTGTTCCTGCCCGCCGCCCAGGACCAGCCGCGCCGGTTGTCGTTCGTGCTCAAGACCGACCGGCTGGTTCCGGGCTTCAGCCGGACCGTTGCCGAGGCGGTGCGGGCGCTGGATCCCAATCTGGCCATCGCCACCAACGACGCGTACCCGGATCTGATCGGCCTCAGTCTGCTGCCGAGTCGGATTGCCGCGTGGCTGGCCGGCGGGTTCGCGCTCGTGGGTCTCGTGCTTTCGACGATGGGCCTTTACGGGGTGCTGAGCTATCTCGTCGTGCGGCGGCGGCGGGAGCTCGGGATCCGCCTGGCCTTGGGTGCCGAGGCCGGCTTGGTTCGGCGGCTGGTGTTGCGGGAGGGAGTCCGGCTCACGGTCGTGGGGCTGGGCCTGGGCGTCGGCGGGGCGATGCTGCTGGCGCGGGCGCTCCGGAGCTTCCTGTTCGGGCTCGACTCGGTCGATCCGCTGGTGGTGATGGGCGCGAGCGGGTTGCTGCTGGCCGCGGCGGCGCTGGCGTGCGACCTGCCGGCCCGGCGGGCCGCGGCCATGGATCCGGTGGAGGTGCTCCGTGACGACTGACCGGCTGAGCCTCGGGGCTCGGGAGTTCGAAATCCTGGTGACGCTGGTTGCGGGACCGCGCCACGGGTACGGCATCATGCAGGAGCTGCGGGAGAGCGACTCCGGCGGCCGGGTGCTCGGGCCGGGCACGCTCTACCGGGTGCTGCGGGATCTGGCGGGGCGGGGGCTGATTACTTCGGTGGACGTACGGGAGGACGATCCGGGCGGGCCGCCGCGCCGGTACTACCGGCTCACCGCGCTTGGGCAGCGTGCGGTGGCGGCGGAGGCGCGGCGGCTTTCCGGTTTGCTCGAGCGGGCTCGGCCCTTGTTGCAGTAGCGGGCCGGGGCCGGCGGGCCGGCGGGGTTGCCGCCGGAGGCCGCGCCTGGCTGCGCGTGGTTCGGGGCCATGTTAACTTAGTTCACATGTCTCGCGACCGGATCCTCGATGCCGCGCGCCATGTCTGCGAAACGCATGGTGTCGCCAGTCTCACCATGCGCCGCATCGCCGCCCAGGCGGGCCTCACCGCGCCCGCCATCTACCGCCACTTCTCGGGCAAGGAAGCGGTGCTCGAGGCTCTGGCCGACCGGGCCAACGAGCGCTTTGCCGGCTATCTGGCGCGGGTGGCGGGGTCCGGCTCGCTCGACGCGTTGCGCCGGCTGCTGGACCGGGTTCTCGATTTCGCGATCGAGGATCCCACCTCGTACGACATCCTGTTCTTTTCCCGCGACCGTACCGCCGCACACCTCGACCCCGAGGCCCGCCGGTCCCCGAACTTCCGGACGCTGCTGCGGCAGGTCGAGGCGTGCCAGGCGGCCCGCCGGCTTCGCTCGGACCACGACGCGATCACCTTGGCGGTCACCCTCTGGGCACTGGTGCATGGCATGATCGCGCTTCACGTCCAGGGGCGTTTCGGCCGGTCGGCCGGCCGGTTGCGGGTGCGCGCCCGTACGGCGCTCGAACTCCTGCTCACCGGCCTCGCGACGAGGCAACCGTGAACCAGCGACGGCGCGCCGCCCTCGTCGTGTCGGTTCACCTGGCCGGCCTCCTCCTGGCGGTGTGGGCGGGCAACCCGCCGGCGGCCGCCGAGGGCGGCAGCCCGGCGGCCTATTCGCCTGCGCAGGCCGCCGACGTCCTGCGGACGCTGATGGGTGACGGCCGGCCCCGGCCGATCGGGAGCGACGCGAATGCGACGGCTCGGGCCCGGATCGTTGGTGCGTTCGAAGCCCTTGGCTACCAGGCGGAGGTCCAGACACGATTCGTATGCGGGCCCTTTCGCCGCTACTGCGCGGAGGTCCACAACGTCGTCGCGCGCCTGGAGACCGGTGCCGGCGAACGCGGAGCCGTCCTCGTCAATGCGCACTACGACTCCATGGCGGCGACGCCGGGCGCCGCCGACTGCCTGGCCGGGGTGGCCGCCGTCATCGAGTCCGCGCGGGCCCTGCGGGCGGCCCCTCCGGCCCGGGACGTCATCTTTCTGATCAACGACGGCGAAGAGGCCGGCCTGCTGGGCGCGACGGCGTTCGTCGAGGCGCATCCGTGGGCCGCCGACGTGCGGGCGGTGGTCAACCTCGAAGCCCGTGGCAGCGGCGGCCCGAGTTGGCCGGTGTACACGAGCGGCCCGGACCGGGCGCTGCTGGCCCACTACCTGGCCGCGGCCGATCGTCCGGCGCCCGGTTCGCTCGCGCCGGCACTCACCAGACTCCTCCCGCTGGCCAACGATCTGACGGTGTTCCAGCGGCTCGGCGTGCCGGGTGTCACCATCGGCTTTGCCCGTCATCCCCGGCGCTACCACACTCCCCGGGACGACGTGGGCCATCTGTCGGCCGCGACCTTTGCCCAGCACGGTCGGCAGGCGCTCGGGCTGGTGCGGCGCCTCGCGGCCGACCCCGGTGGCGACGGCGACCCGGGGACCTTCGCCGCGGTCGGTTCCGTCGGGCTGGCCTGGCCGCTTTCCTGGGCTCGCCCTCTGGCCGGCGCGGCCGCGATGCTGGTGCTCTGGTTCGGTATCGGGGGTGTCCGGGGGCGGGGCGTTCGGCCGCCTCAGATCGCCTTGGGCCTGGCGGCTTTTCCTCTGCTCGTCCTGGTGGCGTTCTTCGGCGCGGCCTGCCTCAACATCCCGCGGCGGGCTTTCACCGAGATCGTCAGCGCCAACGTGAGCAACCCGCTGCCGAGTTTCGTCGGATTCGCGTTGTGGGGCTTTGCCCTGGTGCACGGCGCGGGCGGGTGGCTGGGACGCCGCGCCGGAGCCGCCGCCCTCTGGCTCGGTACCTGGACCTGGTGGGCGGCACTCGGCGTGGCGCTTGCCTGGCTAGCGCCCTTGGCAGGCTATCTCACGTTGCTGCCCGTCCTGGCCGCCGGCCTGGCGGCGGCAGCAGTCCGGGGTGACACGGGCTGGCGGCCTGTGGCGCGCTTTGCCGTTCCAGGCTGCGTTGCCGCGGCCGTGTGGTATCCGCATCTGGTGATGATTCTCGACCTGGCGGGCGTCGGCAACCTGCCGCCCGTCGCCGGCCTTGCCGCGATCGTCGCTACGACGACCGCACCGCTGCTGGAGGGGCGTTGGGGCCGGGGAGTCTGGGCGCTGGCGGCCGTCCTGGGGCTGGCGCTGGTCGGGATCGGCACTCGCGTCGCGACCTTTACGGCGGACGACCCGCAGTTTGCGAACCTCAGCTACACGCTGGACGCCGATTCGAGTCGGGCGAGCTGGACCTTCACCGGCTCGCCGCTGCCTGCGTCCCTGCGCCGGGCGGCCGGGTTCGGCGCCTGGCGCCGGCCGCTGGAATTCGCTCCGCAGGATGCGGGGTTCCAGGCTCCCGCGCCGATGATGTCGCTCGCCCCGCCGCGGCTGGACGGGGTGCAGACCACTGTGGTCGGGGAGGGGTTGCGGGTCGAAGCCCGGCTCGTGTCGGCGCGCGGGGCGCGTATTGCGCAACTGGTCTTTCCCGCGGCCGGCGCCCCCGAACGGGTGACCGTTGCCGGCGTTGTCGTCCCGGCCGACGCCGCGCCGTTCCCGCTGTTCGACGCCGATTTCCGGGTCTTCACGATCTGGACGCTGCCCCCGGAGGGCCTCGCCGTTACGCTCGAGTTTTCCCGTTCGGACCCTGCAGCGGTGACGCTGGTCGACCGAAGCGATGGGCTTCCCGCCGCAGGAGAGGTGCTGCTTGCTGCCCGGCCCGACTGGTCGACACCGGTCGGGCCCGGCGATCAGACGATCGTGCGCCGCCGCGTCGTCGTCCGACCCTGAGGCGCCATTACAGACCCGGTGCGTGGTAGAAGAACTGCTCCCGCACGATCCGGCTGCCCTCGACCTGGTAGAGGGCCAGTTCGTCCATGGTGCTGCGGACGCCGGTGCTCTTGTTGGTCACGTCGAAGACGAACCGGACCACGAATTTCTCGCCCGCCACGAACGGGCCTTCGACGTGGCTGCCGTGGACCTGGAAGGTTCCGTTCCACCATTCGGCTTTCTTGCGGCAGGCATCGGCGCCGACCACTTCGCGTGGATCCCCGGCCGGTTCGATGCTGACGATGTCCCGATGGTAGTAGCTGTCGATGGCGCCCTCGTAGTCGCCGCGGCGGACTTTGTCGACGAGACCGTTGGCGAGGTCGGCGGTGGTCATGGTGTTCCTTTCGCTGGAAGATTCAGGCAGTCAGCCGGTCGGGCCGGCCGTTGGAGTCGAAAGCCGGTGGCCCGGTGTTCAGGCGAAGCTCAAGGCGAGGTTCGGCGTCGGCGGCGCGGGAGCTTCGGCCGCCGCCGCGCGCGCTGCCGCCGCCCGTTCGGCGGGCGGTGTGGCCGTGGCGGTGACCGGGAAACCGTGGACGGCCTGGAGGGTCCGGAGGCGTTTGGTCAGGGCCGCGACGTAGTCCCGGCCCGCGGACTGGCGGCCCGCGTACCGGCGCCGGTAGCGGGTGACCAGATCCGGAAACTCCCGGGCGAGTGCGGGCAGGAAGCCGGAACGGGCCACCGGGCCGAGTCTGAGCGCAAACCCGTCCGCGAAGCGCGCCCCGGCATCCTTCCCCGCCGCCATGAGACCGCCTAACGCTCCCCACCCGTCGGTGAGGCCCGGGACGATCGGGGCGATCAGCAGTCCGGCCTCGACGCCCGCGTCCGCGAGGGCCCGCAGGCCGCGGAGCCGGGCGTGGGGCAGCGGCGTTTTCGGTTCGAGCCGCCGGACCAGGTCGGGGTCGAGGGAGATGATCGAGAAGCAGACCGCGACCCGGTGGCGGCGGGCCAGTTCGGCCAGGAGGTCCGCGTCCCGGGCCACGAGCGGCGACTTGGTGACGATCCGGAGTTTGAGGTTCCGGTAGCCGAGCAGCGCTTCGAGCACCGACCGGGTGACGCCGAAGCGCCGTTCCGCCGGTTGGTACGGATCCGTGGCCGTGCCGATCATGATGCTCGCGCCGGCCACCTTCCGCGGATCGAGCGTCTTCCGGAGCGTCCGGGCGACGCCGTCCTTCACGAAGATCTTCCGTTCGAACGCTTCCCGCGGCGGCTCGGCGATCGGCAGCCCGTTCCGTTCGGCGGTCCACCGGTGGGTTTCCCGGGCGTAGCAGTAGGCGCAACCGAACTCGCAACCGATGTACGGGTTGATCGACCAGAAGGGCATGCCGGTGGCTTCCGGCGGATTGAGAATCCGGGTGACCTTGAGCTTGAGGAAATCGGTGCCCCGGGCGCGGCGGTCGAGGAGGGCCGGACCGGCGGGGGCCGATTCGAGGCCGAGTCCGAGCTGGCCCGCTTCGGTCAACCGCATCGGGCCCAGCCGCAGTGGTGGCAGGTGACACAGCCGCTGGAATGCACCAACGGGCCGGCGCACTCGGGACAGACTTTGAGGGGCACCCCGGTGGTCTCGGGGATTCGCTTGGCGGAGGCTGGCTTCCTGGTCATTTTCGGCGTTTGTTCGGTATCACAGTATCGGTTTTTATTCGGTGTCTGTCAATAGCCGATTCCGCGATGCTCCGCCGGCCCCGGCTTTCCATTCTGGAACCTCCGCCGGATCGACCGCGTAGGAGGCAGTCGTCGATGACAACGGCAACGGACTCGGGGAAGCGGTTGGTCGAGCGCATCGACCGGATCGCGCTGGTTTGGGATGAGGCGTTCCGGATTCCGGTGCTGGGTTGGCGCGTCGGCTGGGACGCGGTGGTCGGCCTGATCCCGGGCGTCGGCGACCTGATCGGCGTCGCGGTGGCCGGGTATCTCGTGTCGTTGGCCGCGCGGCTCGGCGCCCCGACTGCGGTCCTTGCCCGGATGCTGCTCAACGTCGGGGTGGATGCCGTGGGCGGCCTGGTGCCGGTTCTGGGCGATCTCTTCGACGCGGGCTGGAAAGCCAATCGGCGGAACCGGCGGCTGGTGACGGAGTGGCTGGCCGAGCCGGAGCGGGTGGCGGCCCGGAGCCGGGCGGCGTTAGGCGCGGTGCTGGCCGGCGCGGGGCTGATGCTTGGCCTGACCGGCTGGCTGCTGGTGGCGGTGTTCCGGGCGGTGTTCGGCTAGGCCGGACGAAGTGGTGGGCGAACGTCAGACGACAAGGAGCGGACGATGGGCATTCTCTGGACGATTCTGATCGGATTTCTGATCGGCACGGTGGCGAAGGTGATCGTGCCGGGCAAGGGGCCGGGCGGGTTCATCATGACGACTGTGCTCGGCATCTGCGGCTCGGTGGTCGGCGGCTGGCTGGCCGGCCTCCTCGGGATGTCGTCGCGGGTCGGCTTCATCGGCTCGGTGGTCGGCGCGGTCGTGAGTCTCTACGTGCACCGGTGGTGGAACGGCCGCGGGGCG
Organism: Gemmatimonadales bacterium; assembly: GCA_050183815.1. Classification (GTDB taxonomy): domain Bacteria; phylum Gemmatimonadota; class Gemmatimonadetes; order Gemmatimonadales; family GWC2-71-9; genus SHZU01. The sequence goes on from JBFXAY010000071.1 coordinate 24,592, forward strand.
TGAGGCCCGGCGGCCGCCGGCGCCAGGCGGCCGCGAGCATGCCGGGTCCGGCGGCGGTGCCCCGGGCCCCAACGGCGGGACCGGCCTAGCGGAGCGCCAGCGCCGCGAGTGTCGCGAGATCGGGTACCGTGAGGTCGGGCCGGGCGGCCGAGGGCGGCGTGGCGCCGCCGCCGATCCGGCCGCGGCGCCGATCGACCCACACGGTGGCGAGGCCCAGCGAACGCGCCGGCCCGACATCGTGATAGAGACTCTGGGCGCAGTGGACGACCTCGTTCCACGGCCGCCCGATCCGTTCGAGGGCCCGGTGGAAGTTCGTCCGCGCGGGCTTGTAGCTCCCGACCTGCTCGGCGGTGACCACCCAGGCGAAGGGCACGCCCAGTCGGGCGGCTGACCCCGCGAAGAGATCATCGTCCACATTGGAGATGATGCCGAGGTCGAATCGCTCCGCCAGGCGGCGGAGCGCCGTCACGGTGTCGGGAAACGGCTCCCAGGTCGGCACACTGTCGGCGAGCGAGCGGCATTCCGCCGGCGTCGGTTCGAAACCGAACCGGTGGCTGAGGGCCGCCATGGTCCGGTCGAGCACCGTGCGGTAGCGCTGAAACGTTTCCTGCTGAATCGGCGATTCGACCTCGGCGAACGTGCCGAGGAGTTCGTCGTCGCTGCGAGCGATGCCGCGGGGCCCGAGGACCGCGCGGATCGCGGCGAGGATACCGGCCTCCCAGTCGATCAACGTGCCGTAGCAGTCGAAGGTGAGCGCGGTGACGTGGTCGAACGTCATCGGCGGGACCGGGTCCGGGGTGTCCAGAGATAGCGTTCGAGATCGAGTTTGCCGCCGCGGCCGAAGCGGACGCCTTCCTGTTCGAGCAGCATTCGCTGGGTCAGCTCGCTGGCGGAGCGGGCCCGGCGGCTGATGCCGCCCTGGGCGTTCACGACGCGGTGCCACGGCACCGCGGTGCCGGCCGGGAGGGCGTACATCGCGTACCCGACCTGGCGCGCCCGGCCGGGGAGGCCGGCCAGTCGCGCGACGGCGCCGTAATTGAGGACCCGGCCCGGCGGGATCCGGCGCACCACCGCCCAGATCTGCGGGTAGGTCGGCGACGGGGCGGCAGTTCGGGTGCGGGTGGACGGGCGTTCGGGTGTCATCGATCGAGTGGCGCGGGCCGGTTTCCGGAGTGTGTGACCGTCGCAAAGATACGTTGACGCCCCGGAGTTCGCGCCGTAGGTTCTTCGGACTTTCCCGCGGGGTCGTTCCGGCTCCGCATGCCGGTACCTTGCCGGCGTCGTCGATCTGG
>JBFXAY010000072.1:0-24800 GCA_050183815.1 Gemmatimonadales bacterium
CGATCCCGAGTATCTCCTGAGTAATTCGTTCGGCTTCGGCGGGATCAACGCGGCCCTGCTGTTTCGTCGGAGCGCGGCTTAGCCAGCGCCCGGCGAAACAGACTCAGAGCATACCCCAGCAGGATCACCCCGCAAATCACGTAGGCCGCCACCATGAAGGCGCCGTTCTGGGGGGTCTCGTTCATGAGGCCTCCGCGTTCCGCCGGCCGATGCCGTAACGGGTCGTCACGAAGCCGAGATAGAGCACCGTGAACACGCCGATCGACATCAGGAGCGTCCGGAGCATCTCCCACGGCAGACTCGGCTGGCTCGGCTTGAGCAGCACCGGTTGCGGATGAATGGTGCGGAACAGGTAGACACTCAGGTGGACGAACGGCACCAGCACCAGTGCCATGACGCCGACCACCGCCGAGAACCGGGCCCGTTCGTCGGCGTCGTCGATGGCGGAGCGGAGCGCCCGGTACCCCACGAAGAGCAGCACCAGCAGCAGCGTCAGGGTAAGGCGGGGCTCCCACTGCCACCACGTGCCCCAGATTGGGCGGGCCCAGACCGGACCGGTGCTGATCATGATCGCCCCGAAGGCGAGCCCCACCTCGGCTGACGCTTCGGCGAACGCATCGAGCCGCCGGTCTTTGAGCAGCAGGTACCCGGCGCTGGCGAGTCCCACCAGCGAGAACGCCATCAGCGCCGCCCAGGCCGCCGGGGCATGGATGTAGAGGATCTTCTGGGCGAGCCCCTGCCAGCGCTCGACCGGCGTGCCGAAGATCGCCTGGTAGTAGACGCCCGCCAAGCCGATCAGACCGAGGACGGTCAGGGCCAGGCCGGCTTTCACCATACCGCTGGAGGATCGCGTCGTCATTCGTCCATCGTCGCGGGAAAGAGCAGCACTCCCAACGTAATGAATACCACGTCGTAAAGCGCCAGGAACTTGACCAGGCCCACAATCTCGCCGATCGGCCGACCGCCGAGCAACCGGGTGGTCGCCAGCACCCCGACGAGCACCGGGGGCAGGAGAAACGAGAGCAGCAGCACCGGGGTCATCAGGTCCGCGAACCGGGTCCGCACCGTCATCGCGGCCAGCACGGTCCCGATCGCCACGTAGCCGATGGCCGCCAGAGCCAGCAACAAGGCCACCCAGGCCAGGCCGGTCGTGAGTTCGACATTGAAGAAGATCACGAAGAGCGGCAGCATCACCGCGTTCACGACCAGGACGAACGCCACGTTGGCGAGGTATTTCCCGAGGAAGAGGGCGCTCCGCGACACCGGGGCCAGGAGGAGCCCCTCGAGGGCCCCGCGCTCCCGCTCCATCAGGAACGAACGGTTGAGCGCCACCAACCCGGCGAACGCGGACGTGACCCACAGGACACTCGGCGCGAGGACCGAGAGCTTCACCTCCGCCGGATCGCGGGCAAAGTTGAAGATCACCAGCACCATCACGGCGAAGGTGGCGGCCGTGGCGAGTGCGGTTTTGCTGGCCACCTCGACCCGGATGTCCTTCGCGGCGATCAGCAGGGCGGAGCGGAGGAGCTTCATTCGACGAGCTCCCCATACTGGCGGCGGAAATCCGCCAGATCGCGCGTCGTGTCGGTGGCGAGCTGGATCGCGCCGCCGCCGAGCACATGCACCCGGGCCTGGAGCCGCCAGAGCTCCGGCAGGTCGTGGCTGATGAGTACGATTGCCGCGCCCCGGTCCCGCTCGGCTTCGAGAATCGCGATCGTGCGGTCCACCCGGGCCGCGTCGAGCCCGGTGAGCGGCTCGTCCCAGACGATCAGGTCCGGCGAATGGACCAGTGACCGCGCCAGGGCGATCCGCTGGACGAAGCCACGGCTCAGCCGCCGCACCGGCGTTGCCAGGTCGGGCGGCACGTCGAACCGCTGGAGCGCCGTTCGGGCGGCCGCCGCGGGATCCGGCACCCCGATCAGGGAGGCGGCAAACCGCAGGTTGGCGAACGGCGTGAGATCGTCGTACAACTGGGATTCGTGGCCGAGAAAGCCGAGCCGCGCCCGAATTTCGTCCACCGCCCGCGGGTCGGCCCCCGCGATTCGGACGGTACCTTTGTGGGGCCGCAGGAGACCCACGCCGAGCCGCGCCAGCGTGGACTTGCCCGAGCCGTTCGGGCCCACGACGAGATGGATCTCGCCGGCGTTCACCACCAGGCTCACGCCGTTGAGAACGGTCCGGGCGCCGAAACGCCGGGACACACCATCGATCTGTAGAAGGGGTTGGCTCGAATCAGGTGGCGGCATCAGGCCCGAGGGCGGGGATGCCGGGAAAATATATGCGGCTCGACGCTATTTGGCCTCGATTTCGAACAGGTCGTCGAGCTTCGTCAGGACCAGCAGGAAGCGGAACTCGTCGCGCAGGTGCCGGAGCACCACCCGTTGCCGCCGCTCAGCCGCCCGGCGCTGAATCAGCATCAGCGCGCCGAGGCCGGCGGAGTCGATCCGCCGGGTTCCGGCGAAGTCGATCATCAGGGTACCGCCGTCCTCGGGCAACTCCTCGAGCACTTCGACCGCCGAGTCCCTGAACTGGCCGCGGGCCTCGAGCCCGAGCACTTCGGGCGCCGCCACCACCCGCGAATTGGTATCCGTTGCCGACATGTTGTGCGTCGTACTCTCCCGTCCGGAAACGTCGTTTCCGGAATACCGGGCGAACTGGGTGCCACGGAATGGCCCGCGATAAGAACACGACCGTGAAGGACTTACCCCGGAACATCCGGCGGGATGGCGGCGGCGCGACACCGCAGTCCGCTCGGAGTCTCTTGGATTGCAACGTGGGGTCGGAGTCGCAAGTGCTGCGAGGAGGCCAACTTGTGGGGCCGAATAGCGTTCACGGCTTGCACGGTCGCGGGCAAGAAGCTGCACGTTTCCCGACCCCGCCCTTTCGGGGTAAGTTCCCGAATCCCTCTACTCACGGGACCCATGTCCGAGCAGATCTCGACCCTTCTCGACGAACAGCGCCGTTTCCCGCCTTCGGCGGAGTTCGCGGCGCAGGCCAACGCCACCGCCGGTCTCTATCAGGACGCGGCCCGGGACCGGGAGGCGTTCTGGGCGGAGCAGGCCCGGCAGCTCGACTGGATGGCACCCTGGAAGACGGTGCTCGACTGGCAGCCGCCCCATGCCAAATGGTTCGTCGGCGGCAAGCTCAACGTCTCCGCCAACTGCATCGACCGGCACCTGGCCGGCGCCCGGCGGAACAAGGCCGCCATCATCTGGGAAGGTGAGCCGGGCGACAAGAAGGTCCTGACCTACTGGGACCTGGCCCGCGAGGTCGGCCGCGCCGCCAACGCGATGAAGTCCCTCGGCATCAAGCGCGGCGACCGGGTGGCCATCTACATGCCGATGATTCCGGAAGCGGCCATCGCGATGCTGGCCTGCACCCGGATCGGGGCGGTCCACTCGGTCGTGTTCGGCGGGTTTTCGTCGGAATCGCTCCGGGACCGGATCAACGACGCGGAAGCCGTGGCCGTGATCACCGCCGACGGCGGCTACCGGCGGGGCGGGATCGTGCCGCTCAAGCGTTTCGCGGATCAGGCCGTCGCCGAGTGCCCCACGATCAAGCATCAGCTCGTCGTCCAGCGGCTCGTCGGTACGGCGTCCGCCGAGGCGGGTGCGACCATGAAGCCGGGGCGCGACTACTGGTGGCACGACCTGCTGCGCGGTGCCTCGGCCAAGTGCGAACCCGAGGCCATGGACGCCGAGGATCTTCTCTTCATCCTCTATACCTCGGGCACCACGGGGAAGCCGAAAGGCATCGTCCACACCACCGGCGGCTACCTGACCCAGGCCACCGCCACCTGCCGCTGGGTGTTCGACTTGAAGGAGAACGACGTGTTCTGGTGTACCGCCGACATCGGCTGGGTGACCGGGCACTCGTATGTGGTGTACGGCCCCCTCGCCAACGGGGCCACCATTCTGATGTACGAAGGGGCGCCCGACTGGCCGGCCCGGAACCGGATGTGGGAACTGGTCGAGAAGTACGGCGTGACCATCTTCTACACGGCGCCGACCGCCATCCGGGCCTTCATGAAGTGGGGCAAGGAACATCCGGCCGGGCACGACCTGTCGACCATCCGGCTCCTCGGCACCGTCGGCGAGCCGATCAATCCTGAAGCCTGGATCTGGTACCACGAGCACATCGGCAAGGGCCGGTGTCCGATCGTGGACACGTGGTGGCAAACGGAGACGGGGGCGATCATGATCACGCCGCTTCCCGGGGTCACCACGACCAAGCCCGGGTCCGCCACGAAGACCATCCCCGGCGTCACCGCCAAACTGCTTGACGCCAAGGGCGCCGAACTCGAAAAGGGCGGCGGCTTCCTGGTGCTCACCGAGCCGTGGCCGGCCATGCTCCGGACCATCTATGGCGACGACGCCCGCTACCGGGAGACCTACTGGAGCCGGTTCCCGGGCCGCTATTTCGCGGGCGACGGGGCCAAGCTCGACGAGGACGGCTACTGGTGGGTGCTGGGCCGGGTGGACGACGTCCTCAACGTGGCCGGCCACCGGATTGGAACCATGGAGGTCGAATCGGCGTTGGTAGATCACCCGGTGGTGGCGGAAGCGGCGGTCGTCGGCAAGGCGCACGAGCTCAAGGGCCAGGCGCTGGCGGCGTTCGTCATCCTCCGGGAGGGCAACACCGCCACGGCGCAGCTCAAGGACGATCTCAAGGATCACGTCGCCAAGAAGATCGGGGCCATCGCCAAGCCGGACGACATCTTCTTCGTGGCCGACGTGCCCAAGACCCGGAGCGGGAAGATCATGCGCCGGCTTCTCAAGGACATCGCCGAAGGACGGGCGTTGGGCGACACCACGACGCTGGCCGATCCGAACGTGGTGTCCAAGCTCAAGGATCAGTACGAGAGCGAAGAAGGCTGACCGGGCCGGGCAACGTTGCCTGCCCGAGGACGTGAACGGGCGGCTGGAGGAGGACTGCATTGCGCGAGCAGGTTGCGATCGTTGCCGGCGGGTGTTTCTGGTGCCTCGAAGCGGTGTTCCAGGAGCTGCGGGGCGTCCACCGGGTGGTATCCGGCTACATCGGCGGCAGCGTGAAGGATCCGACCTACGAGCAGGTGTGCTCGGGGCGATCCGGTCACGCCGAGGCGATCCAGATCATGTTCGACCCGGCCGTGATCTCGTACCGGGATCTCCTGGAGCTGTTCTTCGCCTTCCACGACCCCACCACGCTCAATCGTCAGGGGCCGGACCGCGGCACCCAGTATCGCTCGGCGATCTTTCCGGTCGACGCGGCGCAACGGGGGGAGGCAGCGGCGGTGATTCGGGAACTCAACGCGGCGGGGACGTTTCCGGATCCGATCGTGACCACGATCGAGCCGAAGGCCGTCTTCTATCCGGCCGAGGCCTCCCACCAGAACTACTACCGGCGGAACGCGTCGCAGCCGTACTGCAGCTATCAGATCAGCCCGAAGGTGGCCAAGCTCCGGGCCCGGTACGCGGAGCGGCTCAAGCCGGCCGGCCACGGCTGACAACACGCCGCTCAGTCCCGATAGAGCGGCCCGTTGAGGTACTTGTACCCGCTGTCGCAGGCCACCGTCGCCACCAACCCGCCCGCCCCGACCTCGCGCGCCAGATCGATCGCGCCGAGGACGTTGAGGCCGGTCGACGTGCCCGCGAAGATGCCTTCCTCACGCGCCAGGCGGCGGGCCATTGCCCGGGCATCCGCCTCGGGATAGGGCCGCGCCTCGGACACCAGCGACCGGTCGAAGTGCGGGGGTACGAACCCGGCGCCGGTCCCGTCGATCCCGTGGGGCCCGGCCTGGCCGCCGGACAGTACGGCCGACGACTCGGGCTCGAGCGCCACCAGCCGGGCCGCCGGAAAGGCGGCCCGGATCTCCCGCCCTACCCCAGTGATCATCCCCGCCGTGCCGACCGCGCCACAGAAGGCCGCGATCGGCGCGACCTGCCCCACCAGTTCCCGGCCCAGGGCGGCGTATCCGGTGGCAGCGTCGGGGTTGTTGAACTGGTCGATCCAGTGGTAGCCGCCGCCGGCCACAAGGGCCGCGGCCCGCGCCCGCATCCGGGGCCAGAGATCCGGCGTCACCCGCCCCCCGACACTCGGCTCGACGAGCACCTCGGCGCCGAACGCCCGCATCGAATCGATCTTCTCCCGGGCATACGCGTCCGACGTGATGACCGTGAACGGCCGCCCGAGCACGGAGCACACGAACGCGACGGAAGACCCGGTGCTGCCACCGGTGCACTCGAGGAGCCTGGTAGCCGGGGCCACACCCCGCGCCTCGGTCCCGCGGACCATCGCCAACGCCATCCGGTCCTTGTAGGACCCCGTCGGATTGCCGCCCTCGAGCTTGATCCAAACCTCGGCAGCGCCCTTGGGGACGACCCGGCGGAGCCGGGCAACGGGGGTGTTCCCAATCGTGTCGAGCATGACCGCGAGTCGCTCCGGTGGGGAGGGAGCCGGTCAGCGACTCGACCGGTGACAGGATATTGGGCGAGGCGGGGTCATTCCGGAATCCCGTGCCGAGCCGGTGCGGGATCGGGATCGCCACCGTCAGGAATCACGTCCGCAACATCCTGGACACGCTCGGACTCTAACGGCGGGGCGAGGCGGCGGCGCCGGTCCTCCGGACGTCCGACCCGCGCTGGTCCCTGATCGCCGTTCGGAAGGGCAGCCAGCGCAACGCCGCCGGCGCAGCGCGGCTCCGGTATCAGCAGTGCCGCAGGCAGATCTTGAGCGAGGGCGACACAAGCCAGCCGATCGAGCCCAGCTCCGATGCGAACCGGGCGACCGCGGTCTCGGCCTCGAGCCAGCCCAGCAGCCGGTAGCCCGCCATGCCATGAACGCCCGCCGTGGTGCCCGCATCGGTGGCCGTGTAGAGGGCGGGCCCGGCACCGACTCGGAACCGCCCCGCCCCCCAGACCGCCGTCACGCCCAGCTGCGCGATCGCTCCCGGAACCTCGATGGTCCCGGTCGACAGGCACGGCGTGTTCAGAGGGCACGGAATCCCGAGCGGAATCGCCTCGGTCACCGACCCCACCGTCAGCCCGCCGTGGAGGCGAACCCCGAAACCGTCACGGACCTGCCGCTCGACGGCGGCGGTCAACGTCCACGAGTCGAAGAGATGGGCCTGGAGGCCCGATCCGCCGCCCGGAACGCGCAAGGTCGGGCCAACGCCCAGATCGGCATGCCATTGTTGGGCCGCCAGGCCGCCGGTAGCCCCAAGGAGGAGGAGGAGGAGGAGGAGGAGGAGGCCAATCGCCGGACGGCTCGAGGCGACCACGCTGACCCACGGATCTGTCCGCATCGTTTGAACCCTGCAAGAAGGTGGTGGGCTCGCCGGTCGGAGCCGAGGCAAGCGATCTGGTGGAGACCCGGATACGCGAGGCACCGTCACTGGGTTCTGACAAACCCGCCGAAGAATCGCGCGGTGGGGCGCGGCGGCGGTGCCAGGGCGACGACTACGCCGGCCCCTTCGAGAAGGGCAGCCTCCGAATTGAAGGGGCCGCCCTGGACCACTACCTTGGGGTTTGGGCTGCGGCGGCTCGCCCGGCCGCAAACCAATGCGGGCGATCGGCATCACGCCGCTCGAACCCGATGCCGGTTCCGACCGAAGGAGTTCCCCCCATGCGCCCCTTGCCCCGGCTCGCTTTCCCACTATTCCTCCTGGTTGGCGCGGCGAACACGGCGTCCGCCCAGGCCCCCGCCGGCCGTCGGGACCCGATGCGAATCGACCCGGCCGAGGTCGACTCCGTCCGATCCAGCACGAAGACCGCGTGGGATATCGTCCAGAAGCTGCGGCCGCGGTTTCTCCGACCGGACCCGCGAACAAATTGCTCCAGCGCGGTCGGGCAACCGAAGATCGGGGTCGTCGTTGGGGGCGCGCTGCAGGGGGACGTCAGCGCCCTCCGCCGAATCGCGGCCGCTGAGGTCATGGCGGCCGAGTTCGTTGGCGGAAACGCCGCCGCGTTGTGGTACGGGTCGGACTACTGCCTCGGGGCGATCGTGATCACCAGCCGCCCGGCGCAATAGCGGGGCGAACGGTGAAGGCCCTGGGCAGACGACCTGGAGGCGAACGCCTCGAGCGGATCCGGAAATCCCCACAGTGGGACGGGAACGGCTTCGCCAACCTGTCGATTCGCCCCCTCGACCACCGCCGCGAGTCGATGCGGTTCTCGGAGTTTTTCTGCCCGAGCCAACGACGGACGCCGCTGGCCCCGCTGCCCGCGAGAGACCCGCGGGCGGAGTGGAACCGAAAGACGGAAACCGGCCTCCGGGTCACCTGGCTCGGGCACTCGACGACCGTGATCGAGCTCGCCGGCCGGCGGAACCCGGGAACAGCACCAACGGCCCGAACGCATGGTGGCGCGAGGTGGCCGCGCTGCATCCCGCCGGGCCCGCCGCCAACCCCGCCGAGGAAAGCACCCCGCCGCCACCCGCCGACTGAACGAGGAGCCCACCGCGCGGCCCGCGTCAGTGGCTCCTGAGGCGAGGCCTATCGGCCGCCGCGGGGCGAGTCGTCCTCGCCGGCGGAATCAGCGGCTCAGGTCGGTCGAACCGTCCTTGAGATACCGATCGAAGAATTCCAGCATGTCGCCCAGCATCTGCCGGACGTTCTCCTTGCCGTACACGTAGTAGGTCTCTCCCGGGTACTTCCGGTACTCCACCAGCTTCGAATGCTTGGCCAACTCGCGGGCAAACTTCCAGGCGGCGTAGTCGGTATCGAGCGGGTCGAGCCCGTAGCCGTGAATGATCAACGCGGGCGCGGTCGCGTCGCCCGCCTTGTGGATGGCCGAGCTCCGCCGGTAGATGGCCTCGACGGCAGGCGTGGAGGGCCAGGGGCCCAGCTCATAGGTCAGCAGCTGCTTGTGCTGGAGCACGGGCACCACGGTGAAGAAATCGCGGACGTCGCCGTAGCCCGAACCCGAGATCGCGGCCTGGAACACCCCGGGCGCGAACGAGATGGCGTACATGGTCAGCATCCCGCCGTAGCTGATCCCCGTGATTCCGATCTTTCCCGGGTCGACATACGGCTGCTTCTTCGCCCAGGCCACGCCGGCCAGTACGTCCTGGAGATCGCCGTGGCCCCAGTCCCGGTTGTTGAGATCCTCGAACCGTTTGCCGTAGCCTGAGCTGCCCCGGACGTTCGGCGCGATCACCACGTACCCCTGGCTGGCAAAGAACTGCGGTTGGAGCTGATAGCTGTCGCTGAACTGCGAGGTCGGACCGCCGTGGACGTACATGATCACCGGCGCCCGGACGCCCGGCACCAGGCCCTTCGGCTTGAAGAGATACGCGTGGATCGTCTCCCCGCCGTTGGTCCAGCTGATCTTCTCCGGTTCGATCAGATCGGCCGCCGGCACGCCGCCCGACCAAGTCAGCTGCCGCGGCGTTCCGCCGGCAGCGGCCACCACGTGGAGATCCACCGCCCGCGTCGGTGTCCCGAGCCCGTAGGAGATTCGCGTCCCATCGGGTGACCACTCGATCCGGCTCACCATCCCCGTCGCCGGCGCCACCACCGTCCGCACCTTGCCCGTTGCCGCCTCAGCCACCTTGAGGCTCTGGGTGCCGTTCGTCATCGAGAGGAACGCCACCTCCTTCCCGTCCGGCGACCACACCGCCTCGCTCTGGTCCGCCGGCTCCGCCGCCAGCTGCCGCGGCACCCCGCCGCGAAGGGGCACCACCCAATACGTGGCCCAGCCGCTCCGTTGCGACCGGAACAGAATCGTTCGCCCGTCGGGCGAGGCCTTCACGAAGCCGAACGACGCGCCCTGGCGGTAGTCGAAGAAGTTCCGGTCCGACAGCACCGGCCGGGCCGTCCCGCCCGTCGGCGCGATCTCGAACACGTCATGATCGACCCACCGGGAATCGAGCCGGGTATAGAGGATCCGGGCGCCGTCGGCGGTCCACGAGGGGAATACTTCGTAGAGCGGACTCCCGGTGACCCGGGCGGCCGAACCGTCGGCCACGTTCACGACCCAGACGTCCTCGCTCCCGTTGCGGTCGTTGGCGAGGGCGATCGACCGCCCGTCGGGGGAAAACGAATACGACCGGACGTGGCCCGAGAGACGGCTGATCCGCCGTTCGGTCATGGCGGTGAGATCCCAGCCGAAGATGTCGTTCCCGCCGGAGACCGCCTTGACGTACGTCACCATCGAGCCGTCCGGCGACCGCCGGAACTGGGTGCCCGCGCCGATACCCTCCGCCAGCCGGGTGGCCGGCCCACCGTCGGCGGGAACGCTCCAGAGGCCGCCGTCGGCGCCCGGATAGATGAGACGCTTCCCGTCGGCGGACCAGACCGGCGCATCGTTGCCCGCGAGGAGCGAGACGACCGACTGGAGCTGGTCGACGTTGGGCCGCCCGCCATCCTGGGCGGCAAGGGACACCACACCGGTGCCGGCAACCGCCACGGCAACCGCGAGAAGGCGCGCACTCGGCATCGGCATCATCCGTTGGGGATCCCGAAAGCTACTCGATTTCCGGTCGCGGCTCCGGCTGCGTCCGTTCCGTCTGCCAAACGCCGTGGCGGACCGGCCACTGGCCCGCCCCCCGGGCCGACGCGATATCTTCCGGACTGACCCTGATCATTGAGCCCGCCATGCCGGAACGTTCTCCCGCGCTTCTCCCGGGCGCGGTCCTCGCCGCATCCTGCCTCCTTGCCGGCCCGCTCCACGCCCAGGGCACGCTAGCCGACTACCTCCGAGCCGAGCGGTTCACGCCGGCCCAGGCGGCGACGATGGTGAGTCACGTGCAGGTCCAGCCCGTCTGGCTCGACGGCGCCCGGTTCTGGTTCGAGGATCGGACGCCGGCCGGCCGCCAGTGGATCGTGGTCGACGCGGCGGCCAACACGCAGCGTCCCTTCCTCGATCCGGCCCGGCTGGCGCAGGCGCTCACCGTCGCCGCCGATACCGCGGTCGACCCTGCTACGATGACCCTGCCCGGCCTCGCCGTCTCGGGCGACCTCAGCACCATCCGGTTCCGCCGGGGCAAGGTCTGGATGGGCTGCGAACTCACCGGTTACACCTGCGCTCCCGCCGACACCACCCGGATCACGCTCGACCACGAGAGCCTCTCGCCGGACTCGAGCCTGGTCGTCTGGCACGAGAACGGGAACCTGTGGGCCCGCCGCCTGGCGACCGGCGAACGGTTCCAGCTCACCACCGACGGCACCCCCGACCAGGCTTACGGCGCCCATTTCGATCCCACCGCCAAGGTCACCGCGAAGCGCCTGGGTCTTCGCTTCGGGCCGGTGCTACGGTGGTCGCCGGACGGGGCGAAGATCCTGACCCTCCGCGTGGACGAGCGGGGCGTCGAATCTCTCGCGGTCATCGAACCGAAGCAGGGCCGGCCGGTGGTGCACACCTTCCCCTACGCGATGGCGGGCGACAGCGTGGTGCCCCGGGTCACCTACCATCTGATCGATGTCGCCAGCCGGCGGATTACGCCGGTCGACCGCCCGCCGCACGACGGTGACGTTCTCCTCTTCGGGGCCTCCACCGAATCCGGTTGGCCCCGGGTCCGCTGGAGCAATGACGGCACCCGAGCCTGGATTCTCGTCGGCGCCCGCGGCGACAAGCAGTACGAATTGGTGGAAGTGGACGCCGCGACCGGGCGGACCCGGACCGTCCTGACGGAGCGTCGGGCCACGCAGGTCGACCTCCACCCATTCATCGGCGGCGCCGTCTGGCGGCCGGTGGGCGGCCAGCACCTCTGGTACTCGGAACGGGACGGCTGGGCCCATCTCTATCGCATCGACGGGGCGTCCGGCGCCGTCCGGAACCGGCTCACGGAAGGTCCCTGGATGGTGAGCGACATCGAGCACGTCGACGAAGCCGCCGGGCAGGTGTACTTCACGGCACGGGGCCGGGAGGCGGGACGGAACCCGTACCACCGGGTGCTCTACCGGGTGAATCTCGACGGCACGGGGCTCACGGCACTCACGCCCGAGGAGGGAGACCACATGATCAGCGCCGGACCCGGCGGCCGCTTCTTCGTCGACACCCGGTCGGCGGTCGACCAGCCCCCGGTCACGGTGGTGCGCGACCGGGCCGGCCGGGTGATCCGCGAGGTGGCGCGGGCCGACCTGAGCGGTCTCGCCGCGCTGGGGTGGCGGATGCCGCGCGCCTTCACCGTCAAGGCGCGTGACGGCGTCACCGACATCCACGGGGTGATGTATCTGCCGTCGACCTTCGACTCGACCGCCTCGTACCCGATCGTCGACTACATCTACCCCGGTCCCCAGATCGGTCCGATGGGGCTCCACACTTTTGCCCTCGGCGGCGGCGGCAACGGCCAGGCGGTGGCCGAGCTCGGGTTCGTGGTCGTCGCGTTCGACGCGATGGGCGCCCCGCTCCGGAACAAGGCCTTCCACGACACCTACTACGGCCGGATGGGCGACAACGGGATCCCCGATCACGTTGCCGCGATCCGGCAGCTGGCCGCCCGGCACCGGTTCGTCGACATCGAGCGGGTGGGGATCTACGGGCACTCCGGCGGCGGTTACTCGTCCGCCCGGGCCATGCTCATGTATCCCGACTTCTTCAAGGCAGCGGTGTCGAGCGCCGGCAACTTCGATCAGCGCGGCTACACCTATCTCTGGGGCGAGAAATACCAGGGGCTGCTGGAACGGAAGGACGGCGGGGACAACTACGCCAACCAGGACGTCCAGTCTCTGGCCGCCAATCTCAAGGGCAAGCTGATGCTGGCGTACGGCGAAGTGGACGACAACGTGCCGCCCAACCTGACGCTGGTGCTGATCGACGCCCTGATCAAGGCCAACAAGAACTTCGATCTCCTGGTGATGCCGTACGGCAACCACGGTTTTGCCGCCGACCCGTACTTCATCCGCCGGCAGTGGGATTTCCTCGTGAAGCATCTCCTCGGCGTCGACCCACCGGAGGGGTTCCGCCTCACGTTACCGGGGAGCTGAAGCCAGCCCCCCCACGACGTCGGAATCGGCCTGGCTCCGGAACTGCACCAACCTCCGGTATGCGGCCTCGGCGAGGTCCGGCTCGTTCCGCCGCTGCCGCAGCCGGACCACCTGGCGGAGCACCTGGGCCAGATAAAGGGCGTCGGGCTCGAATCGGTGGATGAACGGCGTCGCCAGGTATCGTTCGGCCGTGGCCAGAGCGGCATCGGCCTGACCCAGCTGCTCCTGCGCGTTGGCCAGCTCGGGGAGCGCGCAGATCGCGCACTCCTGCGCGGGACCGGCCAACCCGGCGAACCCGACCGCCGCGTCGGACCACCGCTCCTCGGCCGCCGCGACGAAGGCGGCGCCCCAGTCCCGCTCCGCGGCATCGGCGCCCGCCGAGGCGAAGAGCTCGCGAAGCTCCCTCGCGGTGGCGGCGGCACCGAGCCCCGCAGCGACCTGCGCCACCGGCAGATCGCCGGCGGCCAGCGACCCGGGCGGAAACGCCGCCCGCGCCCGGCGAACGAGCTGGCGCGCCGCCGCGGGCTGCCCTCGATCGCGCCCCTCGATCGACGCGAGCACCGCCGCCGCCCACCAGTACTTCCGCGGCGACGCGGCGGTCCGCGCCAGCCGCATCGACTCCTCGAGATGCTCCTGGGCCGCCCGGAGCCGTCCGCGGATCGCCTCGATCTCGCCCAGCGTCTGCAGGGCATCGATCCGCTGGATGGTGGCGGTGACGAGCGCCAGCCGCGCTCCGGCCAGCCGCTCCGCCTCCGGCCAGTCGGAGGCGGCCGCGGCCACGTAGATCCGGGTGAGCGGCACCGTCGGATGGTCCGGAAACCGCCGCGCGGTCTCCGCCATCGTGGCCTGCGCCGCCGCGAACCGCCCCTGCATGGCTTGCGCCTCCGCCAGCACCAGCCGGGCATTGACCTGATTCGAATCGGCGGCGACCACCCGGACGAAGAGACTCTCGGCCGCCGGGTAGCTGCCTAACGACGTGAGCGTCAGACCGAGATTGTTGAGCGCGGCGATGTCGTTGGGGTCCACCTCGAGCAGCGCCCGGTAGGCGGCCGCCGCCAGTTGGTATTCCCCGGTGGCGTTCCGGTAGTACGAACCCATCAGCAGTTGCCGTTCCCGGAACGGCAACCGGTTCCGGTTCCGGAACGCCGCCTCCAGCGCGTTCGCCGCGCGGGCCGGTTCGCCGAGCACGCCGTAGGTGGCGCCGAGAATCCGCTGGGCGGTGGCAAATCCGGAGTCGATGGCCACGGCCTGTTCCAGCTGGGCCACCCCTTCGGCCCGGAGGCCCTGGTCGAGCAGGCGGAGGCCCTCGCTGTACTTCTCGAGCGCCGCGAGCGAACCGGTCGTCACCCGCGACAGCGGCAGCGATCGGCTCACCTGGGCCAGCGACTCCCCGATCCGGTGCCGAAGCGACCGGGACAGCCGTTCGATCGCACCGATGAGGTCGGTGCTGTCCCGCGCCGTTTCCCGCGCGGCCGCCAACTGGTCTCCCGCGGGAACCGAAACCAGCCGGGCGGTCAGCACGAACGACGAGCCGAGGGGCTGAACTTCGCCGGTGACGAATCCCTTGAGCCCTTCCCGGACGGCGATGGCCCGGGCGAGCGAATCGTCGATCGTCACCTCGACCGGCCGGTCGAGCAGCTTCACGGCCGCCCGGGTCTGCGCTGCGGTGAGGACCCGAACCCGGGTCGACTGGGCGAGGTCGACCCGAAGCGCGCCCGCCACGAGCGAGCCGAGGGTCCGCGCGGGCGTCCGATCGACGAAGTCCACCACCAGCACCCGGTCGGGACCGGCCGACGGACCGGGCGGCGGTGCCTCCCCGGCGCCGAGCCGGAGGCCGGCCCAGATCGCGGCGGCGATGCCTAACGTCACGAGGGCGGCCGCCAGCGGGCGCCGCCGTCCGGTGGGCCGCCCGGCGGGCTCAGGCGCACCCGGTTCGCCGGAGATGCCGGTTCGGTCGCCAACCGCGATCGGGGCCGGGGCCACCGGATCCAGTTCCGTCGCGGACCGGCTGCCCGGAACCGGGGCCGGTTCCCGGCTCCCGCTCCGAATCGCATCGATCAGGGCGGCTGTCTCCGGCGACGGGGGCGCACCGTGGCGCTGTCGAAGCAATTCCCGGAGTCGATCCGCCTCGGCCAGCGCCTCCGCCCGGCCGCCGCCATCGTCCAACCACCCGATCAGCGTCCGCCAGGCCGCCTCGTTGTCCGGCTCGATCTCGATCCGCCGCCGCGCCGCGGCAACCGCCTCGGCCGCCCGCCCCGCCCGCCACTCGCGTTCCGCGAGCCGGCCCGCCGCCTGGCTCGCCGCCGTCCGCAGCCGGACTCGGGTCTGAGCGGCCCATTCCTCGAATTCCGATGCCACGCCGCGCACGAACACCGCGTCGAGGAACGGGCCCGGATAGAGCGACACGGCGCCCGCGTCGTCACCGGCCGCGACGGCCTGCTCCAGCGCCGAGGCATCGCACCAGAAGGAGCCCGCGACGAGTCCGATTCGGTCGTCCGCACGGGTCTCGAGCACCTCGTCACCCAGATACTGCCGGAGATAATGGAGGGCCTGGCGGAGGGCGTTCCGGGCCTCGTCCTGCGAGGAATCGGGCCAGAAGAGCGCCAGCAGGGCGTCGCGCCGGTGGAATCCGCGAGGCTCGGCCAGGGCCAGATAGGCGAGCAGCGCCAGCCGCTTGGGCTGCGCCGGGAGCGGGGCGCCGGTTCCATCAGACGCGCGTAACTCGAACAATCCCAACGTGAACAGTCGCGGCATCAGAGGATCCCGAGGGACTGGCGAAGCCGCGTCTGGCCGTTACCTGCGGAAATAACGGCCGGCGGAACACCCGAATAACGTCGGGCGGTCATCCTGGCTCCATCACTTCGTGGTGGAGCGCCCGAGATGACCCTCGAATGGAAGTCTCCCGCGGAAAAACGTCAAGGCTGGCTCGCGGTCCTGTGCCTGGGTGCACTGGCCTGCGGATCGGCGGACGCTGGCCGGCCGGCACCCGCCAGCCCGGCGGTCACCCAGCCGCCCTTCACCCCGCAGTTGGTGAGTGCGGACCCCTGCGGCTGGCTCCCCCCGGCGCGGGTGAGCGAACTCCTCGGCCGGAGACTGCGCGGCGTGCCGGTCCGGGTGGCCAGCGCCGAGTCGGTTACGCCGTCGTCCAGTGGGGCGGGGTGCATGTACGAACTCGACCCCGAACCCGGTCGCGAGCCGGGCATGGTGTCCGTCGAGGTCAAGGTGGACGGGGCCGAAATGGAAGCGGGACTCGGCGCCGCATCCCTCGGCGCTTTCGGCTCCTCGCGCGGGGAATGGACCGCCGACTGGGACTGGGTGAGCGGCCTCCCGGCCGGTCTCTTCGCGGCCCGCCGGGGACACCTCGGCATCCTGATCGCCATCAATGACGTCTCGCTCGCGCCGGCGGCCGCCGAGCCGCTGGCCGCCGGGATCCTGGCGGCGGTACCCGACCAGCCGTTCGCCGTGGCCGCCGCCGACGCGAGCGTCGCCGGCGCCGCCCCCGATCCCTGTGGTCTGGTGACCCGGGCGGAAGCGGAGGCGGTCCTGGGACCGCTGGCGGTGGCCCCGTATCGATCGCGCGAGTCGACCGCCCTCGTCTACGGCGACGGGGCGAGCTGCACCTACTACAGCAGCGGTCACCGCGTCGTCGTACTGACCCCGACCTGGCGCGATGGCCGCATGGTGTTCGGCCTCAGCCGGGGCATCGGCGGCCTGACCCGGATCGTCACGGGCGACTCCGGGGCTGGCGCCGCCGCCGGACCCTGGGACGATCACGCCGATGGCATCGCCGGCACCCGGTATTTCCTCGCCGGCGACCGGTTGCTGGCCATCCAGCGCGCCGGACCCCGAAACGGCGACGCCGCCACGCTCGCCCTGGCCCGCCTCGCGGTCCCCCGACTGGCGCAATGAACTCCCGCGACGAACCGCCCGCCTGCCCGGGCTCTACTCACCCCAGGTGCGTCATGCACTCAACGGAACGGACCGCGACATGAAGACGACCCACGCGCACCGCCTGGCCGTGCTCCTCGGCCTGACCCTGACGGCTTTCGGCTGCAAACACAACGGCGGCACCACCGAACCGAATCCCACCATCGGGGTTTCGCTCAGCCGGTCGGCCCTCACGATCGACCAGGGCAGCAGCGACCAGGTGACGGTCACCGTCACCGGTGCCGGCGGGTTCTCCGGCGCCGCCGCCGTGACCGTGGAAGGTGCGCCCGCCGGCGTGACCGGGTCGGTCTCCGGCATCTCGACCTCCAACGCGGTGACGACCGCGACCGTGACGATTGCCGTTGCGGCGACGACCACGCCGGGCACCTACACCATCACGGTGCGAGCCGCGGGGTCCGGCGTGACCGCCGTGACCGCGAGTCTGTCCCTCACCGTGAATCCGGTTGGGTTCGCGCTCGCCGCCACGGCGGTTTCCGCCCCGGCCGGCGGGAACGGCATCAGCACCATCACCATCACCAGAACCAACTTTGCCGGAGCCGTAGGTTTGGCCGCCGAGGGGTTGCCCAGCGGTGTGACCGCCACCTTCAACCCGCCTTCGGCGACGGGGAACACCTCGGCGCTCACGGTCGACGTTGCCGGCACCGTGGCGGCGGGCGTCTACAACCTCACGGTTCGGGGAACCGCGGCCGGCCTCCCCGCAGCCACCGCACCGGTGGCGCTCACCGTGACCGCCCCGCTGGGCGGGTTCACGCTCGCCGTGACACCGGTATCGATCGGGGTGTCCCGCGGAGGAGGGGCGGCCGCCTTGGTGGTGATCAACCGAACCGGTGGCTTCTCCGGCCCGGTGACATTCACCGTGTCCGGCGCGCCGGCCGGCCTGAGCGCGGCGCCCCCCGCCGCGACCACCGGGACCGGCGTGAGCCTCCGGGTGGGAGCCGCGAACAACCTTGCGGTCGGCCGGTACCCGTTGACCATCACCGGCACCGCACCGGGCCTGCCGAACCGGACCGCGTCATTGGACGCCGTCGTCAACGATCCCAACGTGTCCCTCGACTTCGCGGGCTGTGGCACCGGCACCCCGATCTGGCTCGCCCTGCAGGACGGCGACGGAGCACCCTGGGTCGAACAACTCCCGGGCACGACCGGTGGCTATCTCTCGAAGGTTACCGCGCCAAGGGTAGGCGTTGCCTTCGTCACCGCCGGCTTCGGCAACAACCACAGCCTGCTGCTGCAGTTCTCGTCCGCCGCGGAGCTTCAGACGACGCGGGGCGATGTGCTGTGCGGCAATCCGGCGGGATCCGGCCGGACGGCGACGATCTCGACGGTCAATCTCACTGCCAGCCAGGTGGCGTTCGTATCCTTCGGCGAGGCGGTCCGCACGTTCACCAGCACCCTTCCCGGCGGCTCGCTGTCCGACATCGTGCCCGGTTCGCATGACCTGGTCGCCCACGTCCAGGCGAACAGCGGCGGCTTCAGCGCCGTCGACCGGCTCATCATCCGCCGCGATCTCGACCCTGCCGAGGGTGGCTCCCTAGGGACCCCGCTGGATTTCACCAGCGCCGAGGCGGTCGCGCCGGCAAGCGCCACCATCATGGTCACCGGCCTCGAGGCGGGGGAACAGCTCAATGGGGCGGGAACCCGGTTGCTCACCGGCTCCTCGTGCTACGCTGCTCCGCTCTGGAGCCAGTCGTTCGTACCTGGTGCCACCTTTTTCACCGCCTACGGCGTGCCGCCCGCCATCCAACGCGACAACGACACTCACCGGATCACCGTGAACGCCGTCATTCCGGGCCAGGCGTTCCGGGAGGTGTCCGAGTTCGCCTCGCTGCTCGTGGATCGCACGATCGCGCTGCCGGCCCATCTTCCAGTACCGGACGTGACCAGCCTGCCAGGCCCGTACGCCCGGCTCCGGTTCGAATTCGCCACCACCGCGGCTGCCGCCGACGTCGTGACCGCCAACTACGGCATCGGCACGGGAGCAGCCGTCTTCATGACGGCGACGGCCGCCTGGCTCGGCGGCACGGACGTCCTGCTGTCGCTGCCCGACTTCTCCGAGTCGGCGGACTGGAACAACGCCTGGGGACCGCCCGGCACCAATCCGCTCGCCTGGACGATCACCGCCACAGGCGCGAGTGTTGGATGCGCCGAAGGGCGAATTGTCGGCTTGAGCCGGAACGGGACCCACTAGCCGGGCGGCGCCGCTCGACTCGCCCGCGAGCGGCGCACCTTGACAGCGGATGGCGCCGGTGATCGGTTCAGGGGTCGTCCCCCGGAGGCGTCATGCGCCGACATGTTGGTTCGGCCCGATCGGCGGCGGCGGTCCTCGCCGCGCTGGCCGCGGGATTCTCGCCGGCGGCGCTGGCGGCGCAGGCCGCCTGCGCCGCCGCGCGGGATGACGCCCGCGTCACGGCGATCGCCGAATTCCTCGACAGGATTGCGGCCACGGCGCCGGTCTGGGACGATTTTGCGCCGGCGAACGAGCCGGTCGTACTGGCCATTGATACCGCCGCGTTCCGCGGCGCGCCGGCCACGCCCGCCTGTACCCTCGTCTGGCGCGCCCGCCGCGGTCTCCAGCTGGTTGAGTTGACGCGACTGCCGCCCCTCTCGACCCCGCTGTACGGGTTCGCGGATCTCACCCGGCCCGGACCCCGAGCGGACCCGACGGCCGATGGCTCGATACGCCGGAGCCGCCTGCTACCCGCCGAGGATCAGGAGCGTCTCCGTGCGGCCGGCGTGGCGCGGGCCGCGGTGCTGCCCGTTCCCCTCGACCTGAGCCGCCTCGGCCAGTTCGGCGAGATGCTCAAGCGGGCCAACGTGGATCCCGGGCTGATCCAGGCCGAGCTGGCCGTCCACGAGGGGTTTCATCTTCATGTCCAGTTCCCGGCGTGGCTCGACCAGGAGCGCCGCTACGCCTGGCCGGCCTGGGACGTCCAGCCGGACCGGAACGCGATGCGCACGGCCTGCTACGCCGGGTCGCCTGAGATCTCGGCGGCATTCGGTCGGGAGGTGGATGCGCTCCTCGCGGCCTACGATGCCCTGTTCGGCGCGGGCCCGCCCGATCCGGCCGCCGCCCGCGCCGCCGCGCGACAGTTCATCGGGCTCCGAGGCGCCCGCTATCGCCTGCTCGACACCGTCACCGTCCCGCAGGGAGACCGCCGGATCGGGTGCCCACTCGCCGAGACGCATCTGGAACTCGAGGAGGGCACGGCGCAGTGGATCGGCCATGCGACCCTGGTCGAGGCGGGCATTCGGCGGAAGGATGGGCTCCGCGGCTCGTACGGCGCCCCACAGCCGGATGCGTTCTATCGCACCGGACCGCTGCAGCTCTGGATCCTCGATGGCCTCTTCGGCCGCGACGCCCTGCACCGGCTGACCAGTGCGTTGGCGCGGGCGCCGGGGCCCGAGGCGGGACTGTTCGCGGAGTTCACGGCGCGCCTGCGCTAGCTCTTCGGTTCGTCGTCGTCCGCCGGAAACGGGAATCCGACGACCTCCAGCTCCAGTTCGAACTCGTAGTCGGAACGTTTCTGGGGCGGGTTGATCCGCTGGGCGAGGTTGTTCCCGCTGCCGGCCTGGGTGAACGGCGGCGCCACCATGCGGACCCGGATCGGATTCCCACCCTGCGTCCGGACGAGTTCGAGGAGCTTGCCGGCGGTGGCTCGCCCGGCGGGATCGAGGTCGATGAAGCTCCGGATCGGCGCGCGGCCGAGGTTGCCGCGGCTGCCGTCGATGAATTCGACCCATCCCATCGGCTCGTCGTGGCGGTTGATCACCGGCGTGGGATGAAGGAACATGGTGCGGGCG
Organism: Gemmatimonadales bacterium; assembly: GCA_050183815.1. Classification (GTDB taxonomy): domain Bacteria; phylum Gemmatimonadota; class Gemmatimonadetes; order Gemmatimonadales; family GWC2-71-9; genus SHZU01. The sequence goes on from JBFXAY010000072.1 coordinate 20,654, forward strand.
ATGGCCGATACCCGCTTGCTTTCCTCCACGCCCGTCTTCTGCTCGTTGTCGATGTCCTCGTGCCAGACCGGCACGAACCGCTCGCCGATGAAATCGTCGGTGACCTTGAGGAACTCCTCGATCCCGTCGAAAATGTCGAGCAGGCCGGCGAGCCGCTTGTCGAGTTCGCCGAGGGCGGCCTTGATCCCATCCGGCGTGTCCGGGAGGCCGTCCACCAGCCCGTTGAGCTGCCGCTCCAACTCGGCCAGCACCTTGGGATCGGTGCCCTTGGCCTTCTCCTCCTCGATTCGCTTCTTGAGTTCGCGGCGGAGCTTCTCCTTCGGCTCCTTGACGTCCTGGCCCACGTCCTTGAGGTCCTTGACCAGTTTGCGAGCGTCGTCGAGCAAGGCCTTGAGCCGCTTCTTGGTCTCGTCGTCGACGTTCACCAGGAGCCCGCCGACCGACAGGCGCCGGCTCTCCAGGCTCTCGCCCTCGATGAACTCTCCGAAGCCGTGGAACCAGATCCCGCTGCCCACCACCGAGACCGGAGCGTCCTTGGGGAGGAACATCAGCACCTTGTGGATGACCTTGGGATCGGTCGGCGGCGGATTCTGAGGCGGCTCGCTGGACTTCCGGTCGATGGTCTGGGCCAGGAGGTTCCAGCGGCCGTTGATGCCGGTCACCAGACGGACCGGCCCCGACTGACTGTACACCTTCGGGAAGTGAATGGACGCCTTGACGCGTACCATGTCCTTGGCCTCGTCGCCGGCCGGGTCGTGCCAACCGAACGACAGCTCGAAGGCCACCAGCTCCTTCGCCTGCGGATCGGCGGCCGGCAGTTGGCTGAGCGGCACCGTCACCTTGACCTGCTTCGGACGCTCCGTCGGGTTGGGCGGCCGGAGGATTTCCACCCGCGGCTCGATGTTCACCAGCTTCAGGCCGTCGGCGAATTTCGGGACGACGTTGCCGACGGCGAACGGCGCCCGCCGGATCTGCATCAGAAGCCGCGGTCGGAGCACCAGCGTATTGAGGGCGAAGTCGATCGTCGCGCCGACCTGATAGGGACTTCGCCCCGCTTCGTGCGGTGGCAGGTCCACGATGAATTCGTAGTCCCGGTCGCGCAACGTGATATGGGGCTCACCAGGGGGGCCCTTCCGGCCGGGCACCGTATGGAAGTCGCGAAACCCGCCCTCCGACGTCGCCAGGAAGAAGAATCTGACGGCCGGTACGGCGCCGCCGTTCTCGGGAAACTTGACCCCCTCGACGCGCGCAGTAGCAAAGGCCTTGATCGGGTTGATCTGGGTCGGGTACAGCTCGGTCTTGCCCTGTGCCACGGCCCGGGCGCAGTCGTAGCTCCACCGGCCCGCCGCCCAGAAGTAGTCGCCGGCCATGGGCCAGTACGGCCACACGCTCGAGTAGTGAACGCCGTGAAACCCGTTATCCCCCGGGGGTTTTCCGATCGCGCCAAGGTCCATCAGGCATTCGAGCGCTCCGGCATCGCGCTCGCCGCCCGGGCGGTGCTGCCCGTAGATTCGGAGGACCTCGGTGAATGCCTGGTCGTTCGAGAACGAGTCCTTCTTGAGGAACTCCTCTTCGTTCGGATCGGGGATGTTGCCGTTTCCGATCAGATAGCGGTATCCCGGAGTCGGGAGGACGTGAAACGTCCAGTGGCGGTACTTCGCCCACTGGGTGAACACCACATCGTTCTGAATCATGTAGCTCGCCGTCAGGAACCCTTCGACCTCGCGCTCCTCCTCCTTGGTCGTCGTCCGGGGCGTTCCATCCTCCTCGTACCGGAACTCGGCCCGGTACCCCCGCCGGCCGACCGGCACCCACGCGGGAATCGACCGCAGGATCTTCGCGAACAGGGCGCCCTCGACGCTCGAGCTGGCGAGCCGCCCTAGTATCGCGAACATTTCCTCGATCGGACTCGTCCCGGTCAGTTTCTTCAGCGCTTCGTCAACCAGCGCCAGGACGCCGCCGAGAATCGGCACCGCCAGCAGGCCGGCTTTCAGGAGCTTGGCAGCCAGCTTGGCGAAATGTTCCAGGAAGCCGCTGTCCTTGAACGCCTCCGGCCCCCGGGCGCCCGATTCCTTGGCCAGTCCGGACGGCGGTCGCTTGGCTCCACGGCGGCTCGCGTTCGAATCGACCGCCACGTCGTAGTGGGGGGCATTGATGCGGTGAAACGGCCGAAGCGACGGATCCGGCGGCTTCGAGGTGTTGGGAAAGTGGTCCGTGCTCATGAGCCGTGGACCTCGATCAGCTTATCCCGGGTTTCCGGTGTGACGACGCCGTCCGCGGTCAGGTTGTTGTCCCGCTGGAACTGCTTGACGAACTCGCGCCGCTCGTCGTTGCTCCAGTTGCCGAAGCGGTCACCGCCGGTATCGTCCTTGCCGTACCCGAGATTGTAGAGGCGCTGGAGCACGCCGATCCGGCCGTCCTCCTCGCTGATCGGTTCCGGATCGCCGTCGAAATCCGGGTCGAACCCGAGCGAACGCTCGTCCCGGACCCGGATCGGCCGGAGTTTGCTGCCCTCGAGCCGCAGCACCAGGAACTGATCCTCGTCGTCGAACCGGTCCGAGTCGCTCTTCGGCTGGTCCGGATTCGGCGGCGGGGGCGGAACCAGGGCGGCGAACGCGTCGAGCTTGAGGGTGATCAGGATATTCGGGTCGAAGAACGGCAGTCCAATGATCCCCCCGGCGGTCGTCCGGCCCCGAACCGTCGGCGCGTCCGGCGCCGTGCCCATGACCGCCACGAACCGCCGGTCCGCCAGCGGAACCTTGCGATTGGACTGGTTGAGTCCACCCGGTTCCCGCAGCGTCGGCGCGTCGACCCGGATCCGGAGCCCCCACATCTTCAGGTCCCGTTCGCAGGGGGAGTGCAGCGCGAGCCCGTGGTAGAACCGGCAGCCGAACGTGGTCTCCTCCTCGCCGAGACGCTGGGCCAGGGCGGGATTGGCCGGCTCGAGTACCCGGGCCTCGGGCCGGACCGCCCGCCCGAAGCGGCGCGCATGGTCGACGAATCGCTTCTCCCGCCGATCCTCGGCGTCCGACCACTGGCGCGCAAGACACCGCTGGGGACCCTGCTGGGCGGTCGGGCACGGCCAGACGTCCGGGTCGACCACGGTCCCCGGCTTGAACAGATAGATGACGACCCGCCGGTTGGGTTCGTTCTTGGCGTCGCGCTCCTCCTTGAGCGCCTTGACCTTGTCCTTGTCGAAGCGATCCTGGTCCGACTTCTTGAACAGAAGCTGGGGGTTGAACTTGCTGCAGCCCTGCAGCGTGGCACGTTGCTTCCCGCGACCGAGAAAATCGTCGGTCGCCGACAGGACCGGGAACTTCACCGCGCCGTCGAGGCCGTCGCGGAGAAAGTCCATGTAGCGTTCGAACAGGGCCAGCCGGACCGCGGAGTTGTTGACGGACGCCCCGGCCGGCAACCCGAGAATCCGGCGGATGCCGTCGGCGGTCTCCGGGGCCAGCCCCTTGGTCGAGGTGCCGGCCGGCACGCCGAGACCGGCCACCATCTCGTCGAGCGCCGCCGATCCCCAGTCGTCGCCGATGGCCTTTTCCTGGTTGGTGAACAGCTGCTCCCAGATCTTCGGATCGCGAACCAGCACCGCGAAGATGGCCCGGGCGCGGCGCTCGCTGAGTGCCTGGTTGTAGTCGAGGGGGCCGACCGGATCGGCGTGCCCGAAGAGCGACAGGGGCGCCCCCCGGTGCCGGCCAATCAGGCGGCCCAACTGAAGGAACCCTTCCCGGGCGACCGCCCGGACCACCGACGAGTCGAACCGGAAGTTGTATTCCTTGAGGTTCGCGCAGGCCACCACCACCAACTCCTGCCGGATGGTGTTGTGCGCCGCCTTCCGATCCTCGCCGGTAGGCGCCACCAGCACCGGCAGGCTCGCCCGGATCGGTCCGCTGGCGAAGATCCCGTTCGGTGTCTCCTCGACGAGATCGGGAATGAAGATGGTGCTGGCCATGGGCTACGGCACCTTCTCGTTCGGCAGCAGATCGCCGTGCTCGTGGGCGATCCGGTTGAAGGTCACCGGATCGTCCGTTCGCCCGGTCGCCTTGATCCCGTGATCGGCCTGGAACTCCTCGATGGCCCACTTGAGCTGGACCAGATCCTTCTCCGAGAAGCCGGCGAAGTACCCCATGTTGTTGAGCCG
>JBFXAY010000073.1:0-24516 GCA_050183815.1 Gemmatimonadales bacterium
GCCCGGTCGCGGGTCGTGCCCGGCGGTGGGGCGCCGTGTCGTCCGGGCGGCCTCGGCGGCGCCGGGTGAGTCCCCCCGGGAAGCCCCGGTACTTTCCGACCGTAGCGGCGTTCGAGGCCTGGTTCGACGGGAACCACGAAACGGCCGCGGAACTCTGGGTGGGATTCCGGAAAGTCGCCACAGGCAAGGCGTCGATTCGCTGGGGCGAGGCGGTGGACGTGGCCCTTTGCTTCGGCTGGATCGACGGCGTGCGGTACCGGGTCGATGACGCGGCCTACGTCATTCGCTTCACGCCGCGCCAGCCCCGGAGCCTCTGGTCGGCGGTCAATCGGAGGAAGATGGCGGCACTCCTCGCGGCCAACCGGGTCCGGCCGGCCGGGATTGCCGCCTACGAACGCCGGGATCCGGCGAAGGACGACCGCTACTCCTACGAGCGGGAACTGGCGGCACTCGATCCGGCGGAGGAACGGCGGTTCCGGCGCTCGAAAGCGGCCTGGACCTTCTTTCAGCAACAGCCGCCGGGGTACCGTCGGATCGTGCTCCACTGGATCAGCAGCGCCCGCCAGCCCGCCACCCGATCCCGGCGGCTCGCCGTCGCCATCGCCGACTCGGCAAGGGGCTGGCGCATCAAGTCGCAACGCCGCCCGAACGATCCCGGCTACGGCCGCGACTGACCCGAGAGAAATCGCCGGGCGGCGGCGGCGAGATCCGGGACGATCTCGATCCCGCGGTGCCCGGCGGCCTCGCGGTGTTCGCCTCCGGCGCCGGTCTCAACCAGCATGCCGCGTCCGCCGAGCGGGCCGGCCGGCTCCACATCGGTCAGCCGATCGCCGACGAACAGCGAGCGCGAGAGATCGATCCCGAAGCGCTCGGCGGCGGCGCGATAGTGGCCGAGGGCGGGCTTCCGGCACGCGCACGGACCGGTGAGGGGCGGGTAGTGGGGGCAGACGTAGGTCGCGTCGATCCGGGTGCCGGCCTCCGCAAGGAGCGTGTCCAGTTCGTTGGCGACCGCCTGGTATTCGTCCCAGCTGATCAGATCCCGGGCGATGCCGCTCTGGTTGGTCACCACGACGACGAGAAGATCGGCGGCGCGGAGCGATGCGATCGCGGCGGCGGCTCCGGGCAAGAGTTCGACGGCGTCCGGATCGCGGAGGAACCCGCTGTCGATGATGATGGTGCCGTCGCGGTCGAGAAAGGCGGCGCGTTTCATTGGAGGGCTCCCGCGAAGGCGCGGCCCACGAGGTCGAGTTCCGAGGGGGCGATGGTGCGGGGGTCGAGGATGACGTGGCCATCCTCGACGCGGACCAGGACGGGCGGAGTGCCGACGCGAAGCTTGAGGGCGAGCGCCTGAGCGCCGATCGGGCCCGGGTCGACGCGCACGAGCGTCGTCGGCAGGGGCGCCTCGGGGAACGATCCGCCGCCGACGGCCGATTGGCCCGGCGCCAGGGTGGCGGGCCAGTGAGGGCTCAGGCAGCGGGCCAATGCCTCGGCCCGGTCGGCGAGCGCGGCCGCATCGGCCGTCAGCATGGCCAGCACCGGAATCACCCGCACCGCGGCGTCCGGGTCGCGATAGAGAGCGAGGGTCGCCTCGAGCGCGGCCAGGGTCATCTTGTCGGTTCGGAGGGCCCGCGCGAACGGATTCCGGCGGAGCTGCGCCAGGACGCTCCGGCGTCCGGCGAGGCACCCGGCCTGGGGGCCGCCCAGCAGCTTGTCGCCGCTGAAGACCACCAGGTCCGCCACCGCCGCGCTCTCCGGTACCAGCGGCTCGTCCACCAGGCCGTACCGCCCCAGGTCCACCAGCAGCCCGCTGCCGGCGTCGAAGATGAGCGGCACCCCGAGATCCCGCGCGAGCGCCGCCAGCTCGCCTAACGGCGGCGAGGCGACGAACCCCGTCATCCGGAAGTTCGAGCGGTGGACGACGAGGATCGCGCCGGTGTGGTCGCTCGCGGCGGCGCGGTAGTCGGCGAGGTGGGTGCGGTTGGTGGTCCCCACCTCGCGAAGCCGGGCGCCGCTCTTTCCCATGATGTCGGGAATCCGGAACGACCCGCCGATCTCGACCAGTTCGCCGCGGGAGATCAGCACGTCGCGGCCGGCGGCAAGCCCGTTGAGCGCCAGAATCAGGGCGCCCGCCGCGTTGTTGACCACCATGGCCTCCTCGGCGCCGGCCCGCTCGGCGAGCAGGGCCGCGCAATGGTCCATCCGGCTCCCGCGCGCCCCGGTGCTGACGTCGAGTTCGAGATTCGAGTATCCCCCGCCGATCCGGAGGGCCGCTTCGATGGCGGCCCGGGGCAGCGGGGCGCGGCCGAGGTTGGTGTGGAGCACGACCCCGGTCGCGTTGACCATCGGGTAAAGCGACGGCGCGTTCCGCACCGCCACGGCCTCGGCCACTTCGGCGGTCCAGTCGTCGGGAACGGAGGCCGGATCGCGGCGAGCTCGCTCGAGGACCTGCCGCGCTGCGGCGACGACGAGATTTCTGGGTGCCGACTCGAGCAGGGCCGCGACGCCGGGCAGATGGAGCAGCCGGTCCACCGAGGGCAGGCCGCGCCGGTGGTCGCTCATCGCGAGAGGCTGGGGGCCCGGCTCCGACGCACCCCGTTCCGGGGCTCGTCAAACCATGGGCGGAGCGGGGCGGGGCCAAACGGAGCCGTGCGGCGCCCCGCGGCGACCGTATCGGGCGGGGCTGCACCGGTGTCGGGAGGTGTCGCCGCCGTGTCGGGCCGGGCCGCGGTCGTGTCGCGGGCGGTGGTGTCGGGCGCCTTCCGCTCCGGCACCGCAATGCCGAGGATTGCCGTGCTCGGGACGCCGCTGACGCTGCGGACGCCGTGGACCGCCACGGCGTAGCGCCGGCCCGGCTCGATCGGCGCCCGGACCCGGATGACCACGTTGTCGAACAACGGCGGCTTCGTCTTCAGCGGCCCTTCGTCGACTGGCCGGGCCGGAGTCCGTGCCCCGCGGCGCCGGGCTTCGGCCGCGAGGCGGAGCGAATCGGCCCGGGCGATCGAGTCCGCCCGCACCTTGGCCAGGCTGTCAGTGCGGGCCCGTGCCGCCCGGGCGCTGTCGCTCGTGGCGGTATCCGCGGGCGCTGCCCGGCGGAAGAGCGAGTCGTACACTTCCTTGGTGACGACGGTGTCCACGCCGAGGGCGGTCGAGTCGGGCAGAGCCAGGACCTGGAACGAATCGGGCACGAACCGCTGATGGGGATCGAGATCCTGGTTGAAGGTGACGATCAGCGACAGCGAGTCGTTGACGGCAAGGGTCTGGATCCGGGCGCCGACGGTGTCGTGCTGGAACGCCCAGAGTTCACCGACCGAGTCGCGATCGGCTGCCAGGCGGAGCGAGTCGAATGCCTCCCGCCGGTCGGCCCGGGCGTTGCGATTCGCATCGATGACGCCGGACACCAGGTACTCCCCGTCCGGGAGCGGGCCGAGGCGGAACCGGCCGGTCGAGTCGGCGGCGCTCTTGTAGCTCAGGCTGTCGGGGAGCAGGAGCGCCTCGACCAGGGCCCGGGCGACGGGGCGTGACGTGGTCCAGTCGACCACTCGCCCCTGGAGAAAGCGGGTGGGCTCCGGGGCCCCGGTCGTGAAGGTGATGACCCTTCCAGCCGTCGTCCGGTTGTTGGCCAGGTCCGAGAGACCGGGCAGCAGTTCGACCCGATAGACGCGGTTCGGCCGCCAGCCTTCCCGCGGGTGGACGACGATCCGGCTTCGCTTCCACTTCACCACCGGGACCTCGGTGGTCGGCGAAAGGACGACGAGTTTCTCCAGGTCGCCGGTGCCCAGCCCGAAGTTGGGGGCGTTCCCTTCGTTCACGACCTCGTCGAACTGGAATTCGACGTCACCTTTGAAATCGGCCAGGACCACCAGCGACTCGGGCCGGGTGGCCAGCAGCCGGGGCGCCACGTTGTCGGGCGGTCCGCCCGGCGGGGCCCCGATCTGGGCGCACCCCGCGGCGGCGAGCAGAACGGCCAGCGCGGCCGGCTTCAGGCGGAGCATCCGAGCTGGGCCCGCTTCCGGTCGAGGACCGCCACCTGATCCAGCCAGGCCGCCAGCTTCTCGCGCTCCTTGCGGACCACCTCGGCGGGGGCCCGGCTGGTGAACTGCTCGTTGGCGAGCTTCTTCTCCTGGTTGCCGATGACCTGGCGGAGCCGGTCCGCCTCGGCGCCGAGACGGGCGCACTCCTTGGCGACGTCCACCAGGTCGCCTAACGGTACGGTCACGGCCGTGCCGTCGGCCAGGACCGCGCTCGCCGCCCCGTCCGATTCCGGCGCCGCGCGGCCGAGGTCGGCGAGCTTGGCCAGCCGGCTGATGATGGGCGCGGCCTGGGCGAGGGCGGCCTCCACGGCGGGGCCCCCGCCGGTGACGGACGCCCGGATGGCCTGGCCGGGCTGCACCTGATACTCGGCCCGGATCGAGCGGATCGCGTTGACGATCTCCTGCGCGGCGCCGAACACCCGCTCGGCGTCGGCGTCGGCGTCGGCGTCGGCGCCCCGGCGGTCGGGCCGGGGCCACTCGGCCAGCATGATCGAGGCGTCCTCCGGCCGGCCGGGGAGGCGCTTCCAGAGCGTCTCGGTGATGAAGGGCATCACCGGATGGAGGAGACGAAGGGCCACGTCGAGGGTCTGTACTGCGACGGCGCGGGCCACGTCGCCGCCGGGCTGGTCGCCGTAGAGGCGCGGCTTGATCGCCTCCAGGTACCAGTCGGCCAGATCGTTCCAGAGGAACCGGTAGACGGCGTTGGCCGCGTCATTGAGGCGGAGGCGTTCGTACCCCTCGGTGGCCTCGACGACGGTGCGTTCGCAGCGGGCGATGATCCAGCGATCCACCAGCTCGAGCTCTTCGCGCCGGATCGCCTGTGGAGCGGAGCCGGCCAGCGGCCGGACCGGCCCGTCGAGGTTGGCCAGCACGAACCGGCCCACGTTCCAGATCTTGTTCGCGAAATTGCGCCCGGTGGCGAACGACCCCTCGAGGTCGTCCGGGTCGAGGATGACGTCGGTTCCGACCGCCAGCCCGCCGATCACCGTGTAGCGCATCGCGTCCGCGCCGTAGCGGTCGATCACGTCGAGCGGGTCGATCCCGTTGCCGAGGGACTTCGACATCTTGCGGTGCTGGGTGTCCCGGACCGTGCCGTGGAGGTAGATCGTCGTGAACGGCACCGCGTGCTCGAATTCGAGCCCGGACATGATCATCCGGGCCACCCAGAAGAAGAGGATCTCCGGGGCGGTCACCAGCGCGTGGCCCGGGTAGTAGCGGGCGAGGTCCGCGGTCTGGTCCGGCCAGCCGAGGGCGCTGAAGGGCACCAGCTGCGACGAGAACCAGGTGTCGAGCACGTCCGGGTCCCGGGTGACGCTCCCGCCGCAGGCGGGGCAGGCATCCGGGGCCGACCGGGCGACGGTCATCCGGCCGCAGGCCTTCGCGTCGCAATACCAGACCGGAATTCGGTGGCCCCACCAGATCTGGCGGGAGATGCACCAGTCGCGGATTCCCTCCATCCAGACGGCGTACTCGTTCCCGCGGCGTTCGGGCACGAAGTTGAGGGTGCCGTCCCGGTACTTGTCGAGCGCCGGCTTGGCGAGCGGCGCCATCCGGACGAACCACTGGTCTGAGAGCCGCGGTTCGACCACGGTACCGCAGCGGTAGCAGTGGCCCACCGCGTGACGGTGACTGTCCACTTTCTCCAGGAGGCCGGCGGTCTCGAACTCGGCCACGACGCGCTTGCGGGCGTCGAACCGGTCGAGGCCGCGGAACCGCTCCGGCGCCTGGTCGGAGATCCGGGCATCGTCGGTCATGACGTCGAGCGACGGGAGTCCCTGGCGCTTGCCGATCTCGAAGTCGAGCGGATCGTGAGCCGGGGTGAGTTTGACGGCACCCGTGCCGAAATCCTTGTCCACCGCCTCATCGGCCACGATGGGGATCAGCCGGTCCACCACCGGCAGCCGGACCATTTTCCCGACCAGCTCGCGGTAGCGCTCGTCCTCCGGATGGACCGCGACCGCCGTATCGCCCAGCATCGTTTCGGGGCGGGTCGTGGCCACGACGATGTGGCCCGAGCCGTCCTCGAGCGGGTAACGGAGCCGCCAGATCCGGCCGTCGGTCTCTTCCTTCTCGGCTTCCTCGTTGGAGAGGGCCGTGAGACACCTGGGGCACCAGTTGATGATGTACTTGCCCCGGTAGATGAGGCCCTTTTCGTGGAGCCGGACGAACACCTCGTTGACGGCGCGGGAGAGTTCGTCGCTGAAGGTGTAGTAGGTCCGGTTCCAGTCGCAGCTCGCGCCGAGGCGGCGGATCTGCTCGAGAATGGTCGAGCCGGTCTCGGCGACGTAGGCCCGGACCCGCTCGACGAACGCCTCGCGACCGACGTCGAAGCGGGTCTTGCCCTCCTTGGCCAGGAGCTTCTCCACCACGTTCTGGGTGGCGATTCCGGCGTGATCGGTACCCGGCACCCAGACCGCGTCCCGGCCCCGCATCCGCTCGAACCGGATCATCGTGTCCTGGACGCTCAGGTTGAGCCCGTGCCCCATGTGGAGCTGCGCCGTCACGTTGGGCGGCGGCATGATGATCACGTAGGGCGAGGTCCGGCCCCGCGGCTGGAAGCAGCCTCGGTCCTGCCACCAGCGATAGAGCTGGCGCTCGACGTCTCTCGGGTCGTATTGCGGGGGCAGCGGCTCGGTCATGAGGCGTCGGAATCTTCGGGAATCGGGATTTCGGCCGTGGGCCCGTCGTCTTCGCCCCAGACGAGGAGGCGGTCGACCAGCTTGATCGCCGGATCGAGTCCGTCCCGGGCCGCGCGGATGGCCCGGGCGCGGCTCGGGCGGGACGAGACCCACCCGTGCAGTTCGATGGCGTTACGGCCCACCGGGACCAGTTCCAGGGTGTCGGCGTCGGGGCCGAGGAGTTCCCGGAGCCGGCTTTGGAGGTCGTCGGAGAGGTCGGAAGCGCTGGGATTCTCGGCCTGTTTCCGCCAGGGAAGGGCGCGCCGGACCGCACGCCGTCCTTCGCCGGCGTAGAGTTCACCCAGCACAAAGCCGGCGGCCAGGCCAAGGCCCAGGCCGAGGAGCAGGGTCGGAGCGATGCCGGTCCCGTCATCGGAGCGTATGCGACGGTGCTGCATACGGTTAAGTTAATAGACCTTGGAACCGGCACGAAACGACCGATGACCAAACGGCCGCTGCTGCGATTGCTCCTCCTGGTGTTCCTCGTCGGCTCGGGCCTGGCGCTGTACTTCTGGCTCGCTCCGCGGACCCCGGTGATCGTGCGGCCGGCCGCCACGGAGTTGATGCAATGAGCGTGGTTCGCCTGACTCTTCCCGACCAGAGCGTTCGCGAGCTGCCGGCGGGCTCGACCGGCAACGACCTTGCCCGGCAGATCGGGCCCGGCCTTGCCAAGGCCGCGCTCGCGATCCGAATCGATGGCCAGATACGGGATCTGGGCCGGCCGATCGAGCGGGACGCGACGGTGTCGATCCTTACCGACCGCGATCCGGACGCGCTCGAGGTCCTCCGGCATTCCGCCGCGCACGTCCTGGCCACCGCCGTGCGGAAGATCTTCCCGACGGCGGGCATCGGCTTCGGCCCGCCGATCGAGGACGGGTTCTACTACGACTTCGAGGTGCCCCGGCCGTTCACGCCGGAGGACCTCGAACGGATCGAAGCGGAAATGCGGGAAGTCTCCGTCGCCGATTACCCGTTCGAGCGGGAAGTGGTCGACCGGAACGAAGCCAACCGCCGCTTCGCCGACGACCCGCTCAAGCTCGAGCGGATCTCCGAGCTGGGCGAGGACGAGACCATCACGATCTACACCGACGGCCCGTTCGTCGATCTCTGCCGAGGACCGCACGTCCCGTCCACCGGCCGGCTCAAGCACTTCAAGTTGCTGACCACGGCCGGCGCCTACTGGCGGGGCGACGAGCGCCGCCAGATGCTGCAGCGGATCTACGGCACCGCCTGGTTCAAGAAAGAGGATCTCGAGGCCTACCTCCACCGGATCGAGGAAGCGCGCAAGCGCGACCACCGGCGGGTGGGGAAGGAGCTCGACCTGTTTCTGTTCCACCAGTTCGCGCCCGGGGCGGCCTTCTGGACCGACCGGGGTACGACCATGGTGAACGTGCTCAACGACTTCCTCCGGGAACTGCAGCGGGACGACTACAAGGAGATCAAGACACCGCTCCTCTACAACAAGGGGCTCTGGGAGATCTCCGGCCATTGGGGCAAGTATCGCGAGAACATGTTCCTGGTCCTCGACAACGAGACCGGAGAACACGACTTCTCGCTCAAGCCGATGAACTGCCCGTCGCATTACCTGATGTACCAGGCGAAGAAGCACTCGTACCGCGACCTGCCGCTGCGCTACTGCACCTACGACGTGCTGCACCGGAACGAGGTCTCCGGGGCACTTTCCGGCCTGACCCGGGTCCGGCAGTTCCAGCAGGACGACTGCCATGTGTTCCTCACCGAGGACCAGATCCCGGCCGAGGTGCACCGCCTCGCCAAGTTCATTCTGGGCTACTACGAGACCTTCGGCCTCACCGCCACGCTCAAGTTCGCCACCCGCCCCGAAACCCGGGTGGGCACCGACGAGATGTGGGACCGGGCGGAGGCCGCCCTTCGGGCCGCGCTCGAGGCCACCGGGCTGCCGTACGAACTGAAGCCGGGCGACGGGGCGTTCTACGGTCCCAAGATCGACTTCGACGTGAGCGACTCGATCGGCCGGAAATGGCAGCTTGGCACGATCCAGCTCGACTACGCGGCGCCCGAGCGCTTCGACCTGACCTACGTCGGGGAGGACAACCACCCCCACCGGCCGGTGGTGATCCACCGGGCGGTGAGCGGGTCCTTCGAGCGGTTCATGGCGATCCTGATCGAACACTTCGCCGGCGCGTTTCCGGTGTGGCTCGCCCCGGAGCAGGTCCGGGTGCTGCCGATCTCGGATCATCAGAAGACCGTCGCCGAGTCGGTGACCGCCGTGCTCCGGCAGGCCGGAATCCGGGCCGTGCTGGACGCGGGCAACGATACGCTGAGCTACCGGATCCGCGGCGGCGAGCTGATGAAGGTTCCCTATCTCGCGGTCATCGGCCAGCGGGAGGCGGACGCCGGTACCGTGGCGGTCCGGACCCGTGGGGCGGGGAACAAGCAGGAGATCATGCCGGTGGCAGAGTTCTCGGCGCGGGTGGCCGGCGAGATCCGGACCCGGGCCCGGCTGCCGTGACGGGTCCGGGCGTTCTCGACCAGCTGCGCGCCGGCCTCGCCGATCGCTACGAGGTCGAGGCGCAGATCGGCGAGGGCGGTATGGCCACGGTCTTCCGGGCCAGGGACCGGAAGCATGGCCGCCTGGTGGCCATCAAGGTGCTCCGGCCCGAGCTCGCGATGACGATGGGTCCGGAGCGGTTCCTCCGCGAGATCGAACTCGCTGCCCGGCTCCAGCACCCCCACATCGTCCCGCTGTACGACTCCGGCGCCGTCGGTCCGGTGCTCTACTACGTCATGCCGTTCGTCGAAGGCGAGTCGCTCCGGGACCGGATGGCCCGGGGCCGGATCCCGTTCGACGAAGCCGTCACCCTGGCGCGCGAAATCGCCAGCGCGTTGAGCTACGCGCACGGCCAGGGTGTGGTCCATCGCGACATCAAGCCGGAGAACGTGATGCTCTCCGGCGGGCACGCCGTCGTCGCGGACTTCGGTATTGCCCGCGCGGTGAACGCCGCGCAGGACAATCAGCGGCTTACCGGGATGGGATTCGCGGTGGGCACGCCGGCCTACATGAGTCCGGAGCAGGCCACCGCGAGCGAGGTGGACGGGCGCGCCGACCAGTACAGTCTGGCCTGCGTCTTCTACGAGATGGTGACCGGCGAGGCGCCCTTCGCGGCGCCGACGGTGCAGGCCGCCCTGGCGCGCAGCCTCACGGGGCCCCGGCCCCGGCTCAGCAAGGTGGCCCAAGCGACCCCGCCGGCGGCGGACCCGGTGGTGGCGCGGGCGCTCGACGGCGATCCCGGCAGGCGGTTCGACAGTGTCCAGGCGTTCGCCGACGCCCTCGGTGCGGCAACGGGCGGGGGAACGGTGGCCGCCAGCCGGACTCGGCGGCTGACGACGACTGTAGCGGTGCTGGCCGTGGCGCTCGTGGCGACACTCGGCGTGCTGTTCTTCCGGCCGTCCGGCGCGAGCCCCATCCGGAAGGAGGCGGCGTCGATCGCGGTCCTGCCGTTCTCGGTGTCCGGCGCCGGCGTCGAAACCCTGGGCGAGGGCATGGTCGATCTGCTGACCACGAACCTCAATTCGGTCGGCGGGATCCGGGCGGTCGAGCCGCGGTTGGTGCTGAACGGCGTTCGCAAGGCCGGCGGCGACGTCGGCGACGTGACGTCCGCGCTCGGCCTGGCCCGGGGGCTCGATGCGAGCAGTGTGGTGCTCGGGAGCGTCGTGGCGGCCGGGTCCCGGGTGCGAATTTCGGCCAAGCTGCATGGGCCCGACGGTGGCGAGCTCGCGAGCGCCCAGGTGGACGGAGCCCAGGACAGCGTGCTTCAGCTGGTCGATGCGTTGAGTGCCTCGCTGGTGCGGGGGATCTGGCAGTCGCGGGAACCGGTGCCGTCGCTGCAGGTCGGCGGGATCACGACCAACTCCCTGCCGGCCATGCGAGCGTACCTCGAGGGCGAGCAGTACTACCGGCGATCCCGCTGGGACTCGGCGCAGGCGGCCTTTGCCCGCGCGGTGGCGATCGACTCGACGTTCAGCCTGGCCCACCTGCGGCGGGCGGCCAGCATCGGCTGGACCGGCGGCTACGGCAGCCCCCAGTCGGTCGCCGCGAGCGACGCGGCGCTGCGGTTTGCCGACCGGCTCCCCCCGCGGGAGCGAGCGCTCGTGGTCGGCTACAACATGTTTTCGCACGGGACCCCCGGGGCCGCCGACACGATGCGACGGTACCTCGCGGAGTACCCGAAGGACGTCGAGGGTTGGTTCGTCCTCGGCGAGGTGCGCTACCACGAACGGAATATTCACCCGCTCTCGAGCGACTCGGTCCGGGCACCGTTCGACGCCGTGCTGGCACTCGACTCGACGCTGGCGCCGGCGGCGATTCACCCCGCGGAACTCGCCCTGGCCGAGGCGGACACGGCGGCGCTGGACCACTACATCGAGGTGTTTGCCGACGCCGGCTCGGCCGACGAGGCCGAGGCGTTCCGGGCGGCTCGTACGGTGTTGGCGACCGGGGTGGCGGACTCCGCCGCGATGGCGCGAATCGGGAGCCGGTCCGGCGCGCTCTGGTCGCTCCGGGTCGGCCTGGCCCACCCGGACGTCGATCCGGACTCGGCGCTCGCGCGTTTCGACCGGCTCGGAGCGGTCGCAACGAAACTCGGCTACCGCCCCGCGGGGGAAAACCTGGCGGTGATCGCCACCACGCTCCTCGGCATGGGGCGGCACGATGCGGCCAAGCCGTTGATCGACAGTCTGTCGCGGAGCAACGGGGAAATGGGCTACCTGGCGGCGGTCCTGCCGGCGATGCTGGGCTGGCCGGAGGGCCCGTCCGCGGCCATGACCGACCGGGCGCTCGCGGCGCCGCGGCGGAACCCCTTCCAGGTCCAGTTCGTCACCCAGATCGCCCTCGGGCGCGGTGACGTCGGCCTGGCCGAGCGCCTGGCCGACAGCCTGGCCCGCGATTCCACC
This sequence comes from Gemmatimonadales bacterium, assembly GCA_050183815.1. Taxonomy (GTDB): domain Bacteria; phylum Gemmatimonadota; class Gemmatimonadetes; order Gemmatimonadales; family GWC2-71-9; genus SHZU01. Next base: position 11,642 of record JBFXAY010000073.1, read on the forward strand.
GCCTTTCCGCCGATGCTGAAGGGCTTGGTGGCCGTGACGCTCGGCCGGGTCAAGCTCGCTCGAGGGGACACCGTCGGTGGGCTGCGCCTCATGTGGCAGGGGGTCGAACGGGCCGGCGGGAATCCGATCGTGACCGCACCGGCGCGGCTGGCGTACGCCGAGGCGCTCGCCATGAACGCCGCCACCCGCCAGCAGGGGATCGAACGGCTCCAGAACGGTTTCACGACCGATGGCGGCGTGGCGCCCTGGGTGCAGCTCCTGCTTGGGCGCGCCTACGAGGCCGCCGGCGACAAGCCGGCGGCCGTCCGGGCCTACTCCCGGTTCCTTCGGGCCTGGGCCAAGGCGGACTCCGGCGTCCAGGCCCCCGTCGTCGAGGCGCGCCAGGCGGTGGCCCGGCTGACCGGGGAAGGGCAGCCCCTGGGCCGCTAGCCGGGCTCGGCGCTCTCCGTTAGGCGTGGAGCCGCCGTCCCGTTCCGGTTATTTTGGGGCACCAACGATCCAGGCAGACCCGTCTCATGTCCGACGCCACCACGCCCGTCATTCTCGCCGCCAACCGGACCCCGATCGGGAAGTATCTGGGGGGCCTGAGCGGCTTCACCGCGCCGCAACTCGGCGCCCTCGTCATCCAGGACGTTCTGAAGCGGGCCGGGGTCGACGCCGGCACCATCGACGAAGTGATCATGGGGCATGTCCTCCAGGGCGGCACCGGGCAGGCGCCCGCCCGCCAGGCCATGATCCTCGCCGGGCTCGACGGCGTCATCCCGGCCGTGACGATCAACAAGGTCTGCGGGTCGGGCCTCAAGGCCGTCATGCTGGCCGCCCAGTCGATCAAGGCCGGCGACAACCAGCTCGTCGTGGCCGGCGGGATGGAGTCGATGTCGAACGCGCCGCACTATCTCCCGGGCATCCGCGGCGGGGTCAAGATCGGCAATCAGACGCTGCTCGACGGCATGATCCACGACGGTCTCTGGGACTCCTTCAGCAATCAGCACATGGGAAACCTGGCCGAATACACCGCCACCAAGGCGGGCATCAGCCGCGGCGCCCAGGACCAGTTTGCTTTCCAGAGCCAGAAAAAGGCCGGCGCGGCCATGGCGCAGGGCAAGTTCGCCAGGGAGATCGTGCCGGTCGAGGTGAAGAGCCGGGCGGGGACGACGGTCGTGGACCGGGACGAAGGCCCGCGGCCGGACACGACGCTCGAGGGTCTCGCGAAGCTCAAGCCGGCATTCACGAAGGACGGCTCGGTGACGGCGGGCAACGCCTCGACCCTCAACGACGGCGCCAGTGCCGTGGTCGTGTCGTCACTCGCGTACGCCCGGAGCCACGGGCTCACGCCGCTGGCCCGGATCACCGGCTACGCCACGGGCGGCGGTGAGCCGAAGGACCTCTTCTTCGCGCCGATCATGGCGGTCCAGAACCTGATGAAGAAGGCGGGCACCTCGATCGGCGACTACGGGCTCATCGAGGCGAACGAGGCGTTCGCGGCCCAGTGCCTGGCCGACGAAAAGGGGCTGGGCTGGGATCCGGCCCGGGTCAACGTCAACGGCGGTGCGATCGCGCTCGGGCACCCGATCGGGGCCAGCGGCGCCCGGGTGCTCACCACGTTGCTGCACGCGATGATCGATCGCCAGGTCGGGACCGGCCTCGCGACCCTCTGCCTCGGCGGCGGCAACGCCGTCGCCCTCTCGGTCGAGGCGGTCTGACCGGCGCCGAACCTCCCGCAACCAGCCCGGCGGCCCGCGCCTGGGCCGTCGGCTGGTCGCTCGTCTACCTGTTCCTCGGCTACCTCGGAATGACCGCCGTCACCATCGGCGGTTTTCTGTTGCTCGACACCGCCCGGCCCGGCCGGCAGGTCGGCCTGATCGAAGCGGCCGCCATCCAGGCGGTGGCGGGGATCGCGGTATACGGCGGACTGACCTGGCTCATCGGACGCCGGATTCTCCGGCTCGAATGGCGCGAACTCGGCTGGGCGGGGCGGCGGGACAGCTGGCTCGGCTTCCGCCGCGGGTTCCTGGTCGCCGGCGCGCTGGCGGTGGTGGCGCTCGTGGCCGGGCTGCCGGCGGGATCCTCGTGGGCGATGGATGGCGGCGCACTCGGCGCCTATCTCGAGAGGGTGGCGCTGCTCGCCCTCGTGCTCCTGCCGCCGGCCTTCATGGAGGAGCTGGCCTTTCGCGGGCTCGCCGTGACGGCGATGGCGCGAGGGATCGGGCGGGGACCGGCCCTCGTCCTGACGTCGGTCGGATTCGCGGCGGCGCATTTCAACAACCCGGACGTCACGCCGCTCGGGCTCGGCAACATCGCCCTTGCCGGAGTGTTTCTCGGCCTTACGTTCTTCGCACGGGGAGGCATCGCGACGGCCACCGGTGCGCATCTGGGCTGGAATCTGCTGCTGGCGGCACTGGCGGCGCCGGTGAGCGGGCTGCCGTTCGACATTCCCTGGATCGATTTCCATCCCGGGCGGCCGGCCTGGTTCACCGGGGGCGGTTTCGGCCCCGAGGGCGGGATCCTGGCCACAGTGGCACTCAGCATCGGATCGGCGCTGGCCGTCCGCTGGCACTTCGAGGAGGCGCAATGAAGCAGGCCGCAGTCATCGGCGCGGGCACCATGGGCAACGGCATCGCGCACGTGTTCGCGCAATTCGGGTGGAGTGTCACCCTGATCGACGTGTCCCAGCAGGCGCTCGACAAGGCCCGCAACACGATTCAGGGCAACCTCGACCGGCAGGCGAAGAAGGGCACCATCCCGACGGATGCGCCGCCCCAGATTCTCGGCCGGATCCAGACCTCGACCTCGCTCGATGGGGCGGCCCCCGCCCAGATCGTGATCGAGGCCGCCACCGAGAACCCGACGCTCAAGTTCTCGATCTTCGAGTCGCTCGACCGGATCTGCGCCAGTGACGTGATCCTGGCTTCGAACACCAGCTCGATTTCGATCACCGAGATCGCGGCCCGGACCCGCCGGCCCGAGAACGTCATCGGCATGCATTTCATGAACCCGGTGCCGGTGATGCAGCTGGTCGAAGTCATCCGGGGCCACGCCACCAGCGATGCGACCACCGCCACCGTGCTCGAGATGTCCCGCGAACTCGGCAAGACGCCCGTGGAGGTGCAGGACTATCCCGGATTCGTCGCGAACCGGATCCTGATGCCGATGATCAACGAGGCGATCTATACCGTCATGGAGGGCGTCGCGACGGCGGAGTCGGTCGACACCGTGATGAAGCTCGGGATGGCCCACCCGATGGGGCCGCTCACGCTCGCGGACTTCATCGGCCTCGACGTCTGCCTCGCCATCCTGGAGGTGATGCACAAGGGGCTCGGTGACCCGAAGTACCGGCCGTGTCCGTTGCTCCGCCGCATGGTGGCGGCCGGTTATCTGGGCCGGAAGAGCGGCCGCGGCTTCTACACCTATTGAGGCGGCCGGACCGGATATACCTTTCTCCGATCACCGCCCCACGAGATCATGGCGAAAGAGTCCATTCCGATCGGCGCCGATCACGCCGGTTTCGCGCTCAAGGAGCGCCTCAAGACGGAACTCGAGCGTCTCGGCTACGCGGCCGAGGACGTGGGTACCAGCTCGACCGAATCCGTGGACTATCCCGACTTCGCCCACGTGGTGGCGGACAAGGTGGCCCGGGGCGAGGCGCACCGGGGGATTCTGCTCTGCGGCACCGGGCTCGGCATGTCCTACGCGGCGAACCGCCATCACGGTGTCCGGGCCGCGGTGGCCTGGGAGCCCGAGATTGCCCGCCTGTCGCGGGAGCATAACGATTCCAACGTGCTCGTGCTGCCCGCCCGCTTCGTGTCCGATGAACAGGGTGTCGAAATCCTGAAAACCTGGCTCGCAACCTCGTTTGCCGACGGGCGCCACCAGCGCCGGGTCGCCAAGATCGAGGTGGAGAACTCCTGAATGCTCGATCATACCGCGCCCCTCCGCACCGCCGACCCCCTCGTCGCCCGCCTGGTGGACCAGGAACTCACCCGCCAGCGGGACGGGCTCGAGCTGATCGCGAGCGAGAACTTCGCCTCTCGCGCGGTCATCGATGCGATGGGCACGCCGCTGACCAACAAGTATTCCGAAGGGTATCCCGGCAAGCGTTACTACGGCGGCAACGAGGTCGTGGACGAGATCGAACGGCTCGCCATCGCCCGGGCCAAGTCGTTGTTCGGCGCCGATCACGCCAACGTCCAGCCGCATGCCGGCGCCCAGGCCAACTTCGCGGCCTTCATGGCGGTGCTCCCGCCGCGGGGCCGGCTCCTGGCGATGTCCCTGCCGCACGGCGGCCACCTCTCGCATGGTCATGGCGTCAATCACAGCGGCGCGATCTGGGAAGCCGCCCACTACGGCGTGGACGCCGCCTCCGGCCGGATCGACATGGACCAGGTCCGGGACAAGGCGCGCGAGTTCCGTCCCGGCTTGATCGTGTGCGGCGGGAGTGCCTATTCCCGGATCATCGACTTCGCGGCCTTCCGGTCGGTGGCGGACGAGGTCGGGGCCACGCTTCTCGTCGATATGGCGCATTTCGCCGGGCTGGTGGCCGGCGGGGCCCATCCGTCGCCGGTGCCCCACGCCCAGATCGTCACCAGTACGACCCACAAGACCTTGCGCGGACCCCGCGGGGGCCTGATCCTCTCGATCGGCGCCCTGGCGAAGGCGGTCGACAAGTCCGTGTTTCCGGGCACCCAAGGCGGACCGCTCGAGCACGTCATCGCCGCCAAGGCCGTGGCGTTCGCGGAGGCCGCGACCGACGACTTCAAGGCCTACAGCCGGCAGGTCGTGAAAAACGCCGCCCGGCTCGCCGAATCCCTCGTGGAACGCGGATTCAGCATCGTGTCCGGGGGAACCGATACTCACGTGATGCTGGTGGACGTCCGGAGCCGCAACGTCACCGGCAAGCAGGCGGAGGAAATCCTCGGCCAGGCGGGCATGACGGTCAACCGGAACTCGATCCCCGACGATCCGGCCCCGCCGTTCGTGACGAGCGGCATCCGCCTCGGCACGCCGGCGATGACCACCCGGGGGATGGGCGAAGCCGAAATGACCACGATCGCGGGCCTGATCGACCGGGTGCTGAGCGCCCCGAACGACCTGACCATCGCGGCCGCGCGCAAGCAGGTGCGGGAGCTCACGGCGGGCTTCCCGCTCTATCAGCCCTCGGCGGGACGGAAGCGGGCGTGATCGAGATCCGCCTGGCTCCCGACCTGCTCGCCGAGTTGCGTCGGCGGGAGAGCCATTACGACGAACAGGCGTACCTGTTCGTCCTCGGGGGCATCGAGTACCTGCAGCATCGGCTGCCGGTCCGGCGCCACGTGTCCGGATCGGAACTGGCGTGGGCCTGCCGCGACTGGGCGCTCGAGCAGTACGGCCTCCTGGCCCGTCAGGTCCTCGAGTTCTGGGGCATTCGCCGGACCGACGATCTGGGCCGGATCGTGTTCGCCCTGGTCGAGGTCGGCCTGCTCATGACCCAGCCGACCGACCGGCTGGAGGACTTTCACCAGGTGTACGATTTCCAGGCCGAGTTCGGCTCGGGGTATGCCTGGCAGGGAGTCGGCGACCTGGCCGACTTCGCGCTCGACGAACGGGGCCCGGAGGTGCAGGGCTGACCGGAGGGAGGGACCGATGACCAATCCCGGTGAATGGCCGCGGTGCCGGAAGTGCGGCGACGGCGTGCTGATTCCGCTCTCCGACTACGGCCGGGACGGCGCTCCGATCACCTACAAGGCCTGGGTCTGCACCAATCCCGACTGCGGGTTCAATCTCCGGATCGACAACGGCGAGATCTCGATCGGCCGGGCCATCGGTCAGAGCCTCAAGTAATCCTTCTCACCCGACTCAACCGATGGTGCCGATTCCCGTATTGACCGCCGCGCTGGCCCGGCAATGGGACCAAGACGCGGTGGCGGCCGGCGCGTCACTCCAGTCGCTCATGGAAGCGGCCGGACGGGGGGTGGCGGCGTTGCTGACCCGCCGGTTTCCCACGGCGGTCCGGCAGGGTACGCTCGTCGCCGTTGGTCCGGGGAACAACGGCGGTGACGGCTGGGTCGTGGCCCGGGCCCTCGAAGCCCTCGGCTTGCCCGTCTGGGTCGTCGCCGCCGCGCCCTCGGCTTCCGACCTCTGCCGGCTCGAGGCCCGCCTGGCCCGGGACGCCGGGGTCCGCGAGGTGGAGCCCGACGGGCCGTGGCCGGCCGTCGGGCTGGCCGTCGACGCGCTCCTCGGGACCGGCGCCTCGGGGCGGCCCCGGGTCAACGTCGCCAGTCTGATGAGCCGGATCGCGGAACTCGAGCGGCCGGTGGTTGCCGTGGACGGGCCGACGGGCCTCGACCTCGACACCGGGGCTTCCCATGAGCCGGTCCGGGCCGCGTTGACGGTCACGTTCGGCGGCTATCGCCGGGGTCAGTTGCTGGCGCGGGACGAGGTGGGGGACGTGGCGGTGGTCGACATCGGCCTCGGCGCGCCGCCGGCCGGGTGCCCGACGCTGTTCCGCCGCCGGGACGCGGCGCGGGCGATCCCCCGGTTTGCCGCCGACAGTCACAAGGGCAGTCGCGGGCGGGTGGTGGTCGTCGGTGGCGACGCCGGAGTGACCGGGGCGGCCCGGCTCGCGGCGCGCGCGGCTTTTGCCGCCGGGGCCGGCCTCGTCTACGCCGTGGCGCCGCCGGACTCGGTCGCGGTACTCGCCGGGGCGGAGCCGGATCTGCAGACGGCGCCGACGTCGTTCGCCGAGCTTTCGCCGGCCGCGGAACGGGTGCTCGCCCAGGCCGACGCGGTCGTCATCGGTCCCGGGCTCGGCCGGACGGCGGGCCGCGACCGGTTCATTGCCCTGGTGGCCGGCGCCACGCGCGCGCCGCTCGTCGTCGATGCGGACGGTCTGATGGCCTTCGCGGGGGCGCCTGCGGGACTCGCCGCACTCGCCCGGGAGCGGGCGGTCGTGGTCACGCCGCATGCCGGCGAGTTCCGGGCGCTCTTTCCCGAGGAGGCGAGCCATCTCGGGGTCGATCCCTGGAGTGCCGCGGCCAGGGCGGCGGAGACGCTAGGCGCCGCCGTACTGCTCAAGGGCGTCCCGACCGTGATCAGCCTGCCGGGGCAGGCCGCCCTGACGGTGGCGGCGGGGAACCCGGGGCTCGCGACCGGTGGCAGCGGCGATACCCTGAGCGGGCTGATCGGGGCCTGGCTGGCCCAGGGGGTCGACACCTGCCTGGCGGCGGCTGCCGGGGCCCAGGCGCTCGGCGACGCGGCCGATCTGGCCGCCCGCCGGTGTACCGCCCGCTCGATGCGGCCGATGGACGTGACCGCCGCCCTTCCCGATGTCTGGCGCCGCTGGGACCTCCTTCGCCGGGAACCGCCCCTGATCGAGTACCCGGTGCTCGACGACCTCGCCGCGCCGATCCGGCTGTGACTGTCCGATGATCGAGTTGGGCCGGGGTCCCGAGTTCGACCGGATCCGGGCGATTGCCCGGACGTTAGGCGGACGCGCCGAGGGGCTCGGCGACGACTGCGCGTTCCTGCCGGGCGGCTGGTGCGTCAGCACCGATCTGGCCGTCGAGGACGTGCATTTCCGGCGGGCCTGGCTGCGGCCGGAGGAGATCGGCTGGCGGGCGGCGGCCGGGGCGTTGTCGGATCTCGCCGCGGTCGGCGCGGCGGCCGAAGCCGTGCTGGTGGCTCTGGCGGCGCCCCGGGACGCGACCGCGGCGTGGCTCGCGGACCTGATGGGCGGCGTGGGGGCCGTCGCCGACTCGGTGGGAGCGAAGGTGGTCGGCGGGGACCTCACCGGCGGCGCCGCGCTCACCCTGGCGGTCACCGTGCTGGGCCGGACGGACCGGCCGGTGCGGCGCGACGGAGCTCGTCCCGGGGACCGGCTGTTCGTGACCGGGTCGTTGGGCGGTGCCCGTGCCGCGCTCGTCAGTTGGGAGCGAGGGGCCGAGCCGGCGGCCGGAGCCCGGACCAGTTTTGCCCGGCCGGAGCCGCGGGTGGCGGCGGGCCGGTGGCTGGCGGGGCTCGGGGCCACGGCGCTGATCGATCTGAGCGACGGCCTCGCCGGCGATCTGACCCACGTCGCGGCCGCCAGCCGGGTCGGCGCCCGGGTCGAATTGGAGCGGTTGCCCGTGCACCCCGCGGTGGCCGCGGTCGCCGGCGGGGAGCCGGCGGTGTTCGCGGCGCAGGGCGGGGAGGACTACGAGTTGCTCGTGGCCCTGCCGCCCGGCGTCGACCCGGGGCCGATGGGACCCGGCGGTCTGCCACTCACCGAGATCGGGATCGTCATGGAGCCGCCGGCGGTAGCACTCCGGCTCCGCGGCGTGCCCGTTGCCGCTGCCGGCTTCGATCACTTTCGATGATCCGGGCGCTCCGCTACGTCGCCGCGACAGTCGGGCTCACCGTGTTCTACGGCACCTGGGTCCTCTGGTCCGCGTGGCGCGGCGTCCGATACGAACGGGGCGGTCTCTACGACCGGATCCAGTTCGAATACGGGCGGCGCAATCTCGCCGCGAACCGGATGACGGTGGCGGTCGAAGGGCTCGAGGATGCGGCGCTCGACGGGCCGGTGGTCTTCGTGTCGAACCACCTCTCCTGGGTCGACATCTGGGCCCTGCTCACGGCGTTGCCCGGCTCGACCCGGTTCGTTTTCAAGAAGGAGCTCTCCCGGATCCCGTTCCTCGGCCCCGCGATCAACGCGATGGGCCACATCTCCATCGACCGCGGCAACCGGAGTTCGGCGTTCGCGTCGTACGATCGCTCCGCCGAGCAGATCCGCCGCGGGACCTCGGCGATCGTGTTCGCGGAGGGCACTCGGAGCCTCTCCGGCAAGCTGCTGCCGTTCAAGAAAGGGCCGTTCGTGCTGGCGATCGCCGCCCAGGTGCCCGTGGTGCCGGTCGTCTGCGTCGACACCTTCGAACGGCTTCCCAAGCGGAGCATCTCGCCCCGACCGGGTCCGGTCGTCGTGCGCGTCGGCCGGCCGATTCCGACCGCAGGCCTCGACTATACCGCCCGCGATCGTCTGGCCGACGAGGCACGCGCCGCGATGCTCGCCATGGGCGCGGTCGAGTGATCGAGTTGTCTGCGGCTGGAGGGCTGTCTATCCTTGGGCAACCAGGAAGTCCCTGCCGTTTCTTCATCTGCCCCGTTCCACTCAACCGGGATTGACGCCAGGTCATGTCCACGATCATCGAAGTGCTGGGTCGCGAAATCATCGACAGCCGGGGCAACCCCACCGTCGAGGCCGAAGTCGTGCTGGCGAGCGGAGCCCGGGGCCGGGCCGCCGTGCCGAGCGGCGCCTCGACCGGCGAGCACGAGGCGGTCGAACTCCGGGACGGCGACAAGTCCCGTTATGCGGGCAAGGGCGTTCTCGAGGCCGTCAAGAACGTCAATGAGATCATCGGGCCCCGGCTCGAAGGGCTCGCCGCGGAGGATCAGATCGCGGTCGACGCCGAGATGATGGAGACCGACGGCACCCCCAACAAGAGCAAGCTCGGCGCCAACGCCATCCTCGCCGTGTCCCTCGCGGTGGCGCGGGCCGCCGCCGAGGAAACCGGGCTCCCGCTCTATCGCTATCTCGGGGGTCCGATGGCCCGGATTCTTCCGGTGCCGATGATGAACATCCTCAACGGCGGCGCCCACGCCAACAACAACGTGGATGCGCAGGAGTTCATGATCTCGCCGATCGGCGCGGACAACTTCGGCGACGGGCTCCGGATGGGCGTCGAGGTGTTCCATGCCCTCAAGAAGGTGCTGGCCTCGATGGGCCTGTCCACCGCCGTGGGCGACGAAGGCGGCTTCGCGCCGATGCTGCCCTCCAACGAAGCGGCGCTCGACGTGGTGATGGAAGCGATTCGCGGGGCAGGGTATGAGCCCGGCAAGGACCTCGCGATCTGCCTCGACGTGGCCGCGTCGGAGCTCTACGACAAGCCCTCGGGCGACTACATCTTCAAGAAGGGCGACAAGAGCCGCCGCTCCGCGGAGAAGATGGTCGAGCTCTACACCCAGTGGGTCGACCGCTATCCGATCGTCTCGATCGAGGACGGTCTGGCCGAGGATGACTGGGACGGTTGGGGCAAGCTGACCGAGGCCCTGGGCGAACGGGTCCAGCTCGTGGGCGACGATCTCTTCGTCACCAACGTGGACCGCCTCGGCCGCGGGATCGAGGAAGGCGTCGGCAACGCGGTGCTGGTCAAGGTGAACCAGATCGGCACGCTCACCGAGACCCTGCAGTGCATCGAGCTCGCCAAGTCGAGCTCCTACGGCGTGATCATCTCCCATCGGTCCGGCGAGACCGAGGACACCTTCATTGCCGACCTGGCGGTGGCCACCGGCGCGGGGCAGATCAAGACCGGTTCGGCGAGCCGGACGGACCGGGTCGCCAAGTACAACCAGCTGCTCCGGATCGACGAGGAACTCGGCGACCTCGGGCACTATCCGGGCCGGGACCTCTACGCACTGTGACCCGGGGTCGCTGGATCGCGCTTGGCGGCGTGGTGCTCGCGCTGCTCTTCGCGCTCGAGGGCGGGGAATACAGCACGCTCCAGTGGCTCGAACTCCGCCGGTCGGAGCGGGACGAGGCGGCCGAAGTGGTCCGGCTCGAGCGCGAGGTGGATTCGCTTGAAAAGCGGCTCAAGCTGATCCAGACCGACCCGGCCGTCCAGGAGCAGTTGGCTCGGGAACTCTATGGCATGGTCCGTCGCGGGGAGCACCTGTTCACGCTCCTCGGGGAACCGGAATCGCCGTAGTGTTGGGTCCGGCGGCCCAACCTTGACCGCCGGGCCGGCTCAGGGCTAGGATAGTCGCCCTTGGCAGGGTAGCTCAGGTGGTTAGAGCACGGCACTCATAATGCCGGGGTCGCGGGTTCGAGTCCCGCCCCTGCTATTCCTCCCCTCTGTTCGACGCCACTTCGCCAATCCGCTTACCGGGATTCGCCGAGAGCGGCCCCAATCATGAACGCATTGTGACTGTGGTGCGGCAGTTCGGGTGCACAGTGCGGCCGGTTCGGGTATCTTCGCGGTACTCCCACACGGAAGGACAGCTTGACGGCCGGTTGCCGTCGGTCCCGAGAATCAGCTCGGGCGATCAGGCTTTGTGGGGCGCTGCTCGCGGCATGTCGCCCGGCGCCCGAGGCCGCGCCGCGCCACGACGCGGTGCTGGCGACCACGCCCTGCCGCGGCTGCCATGCCGAGATCGTCTCCGCATTCGAGGAAACCGCGCATTTCCAGACCTCCGCGTTGCCGAGTGCCGAGCGGGTGAAGGGGCCGCTCGCTCCCGACCGGAGTCTGCTGCGGACCCGGTCGCCGGACGTCTTTTTTGAAATGTCCCATCAGCCCGACGGCTACTATCAGACGGCCTTCGACCGGCGGGCGCAGCAGTCCCGAACCGAACGGATCGACCTCGTCATCGGCTCGGGCCGCCGCGGGCAGACCTATCTCTATTGGCGGAACGGCCTCCTGCTCGAATTGCCGGTGTCGTACCTGACCGCCGCGGACGCCTGGATCAACAGCCCCGGGTACCAGGACGGGACGATCGATTTCTCCCGGGTGGTGCCGCCGCGCTGTCTGGAGTGTCATGCCACGACCTTCCGGATCGAGGGTGTGGGTCCGGAGGCCCATTATGCGGACGACTATCAGCTCGGGATCACCTGCGGCAAGTGTCACGGAGACGCCCGGGTCCACCTCGAGCGGCAGTCGACCGATCCCGCCGACGAGCCGACCAACATCCTCAATCCCCGCCGGCTCGACCGGGCCCGCCAGCTCGACAATTGCGGGCTCTGCCACTCGGGCCCCCGCCGGCTCCGGAAGCCGCCGTTCAGCTTTCAGCCGGGCCTTCCGCTCGACGAGTTTCTCGAGCCGGTCACGACCGACTCGACCGCGGTGCCCGACGTGCACGGTGACCAGGTCGGCCTGCTGGCCCTGAGCCGCTGCTTCCGGCAAAGTCCCGACCTCACCTGCTCGACCTGCCACGATGTTCACCGGACCCAACGCGACCCCGCGGTCTTCGCCCGGGTCTGCGTGGGCTGTCACGAGAAGGCCCGCCATCGCCGCCCCCTGACCGAGGCCCAGGCCGGAGGCTGCGTCGACTGCCACATGCCGAAACGCGCCTCGGGCGGCCTCGACTTCAACGGTGCGGCGGCGACTTCCCGGATGGAGTTCCGGAGCCATCGGATCGCCGTCTATCCCCGGTAGCCGCCGGACCCGCCCGGTCGGCCGCCGGCCGGCCCCCAAATCCAGCCCGCTGAACGGTTTTCCCGGCCCGGGCATCCAATCGGTACCAACTCCGGAGCAGGGCATGCATGACCCCGACTGAGGAACGGGCCCTCGTGGCCCGGGTCCTCGAGGGCAGCCGTCAGGCCGCCAGGCAGCTCTATGACGCCCATGTCGGTCGGGTCCACCGGTTGGTGTTCCGGATCGTCCGGGACGACCAGCTGGCGGAGGAGTTCACCCAGGACGCGTTCGTGAAGGTGTTTGGCGCGCTCAAGTCCTTCCGGGGGGAGGCGAAGTTGTCGACCTGGATCCATCGGGTGGCGGTGACGGAGGCGTTGTCGGGGCTTCGCCGGCTCAAACGGCGGGCCGGCCGGGAGTTCGACCTGGACGACGCGGTGGGGATCGCTGCCCCGGACCGGCGGATCGAGCCGGACCTGGCCGAGCGCCTGCACCGGGCAATCGATACGCTACCCGACGTCTTCCGGATCCCGCTGGTGCTGCACGATCTCGAGGGGTTCACGCACTCCGAGATCGCCGAACTGACCGGCAGCCCGGAAGGCACCTGCAAGACCCGGCTGATGAACGCCAGGGCCCGGCTGCGGGAAGCACTCGCAGCCTACGCGCAGTAGGCAAGGAGGCAGGATGGAGCACGAACGAATCGAACCGCTGCTCGAGCAGCACGGCGACAGCTATCGAACG
>JBFXAY010000074.1:0-24510 GCA_050183815.1 Gemmatimonadales bacterium
CGTCGGCCGATTCCTGGCGGCTCACGCCGAAGGGAATTGGGCGGCGATGGCCGCGCAGTACCATGCTCCGCTGCTCGACGGGTTCATCCTGTCGAACGCCGCCGAGTTCGACGAGTGGGCCACCGCCGAACGGGCGCGGCTCGAGGGGCTCGCCCGGGAGGCGATTGAACGAGCCGCCCGCGAGTCAGACGCCTCCGACACCGCCGCGGCCATCAAGCGCTGGCGTCAACTGGTCGCCATCGATCCGCTTTCCACCCCCTACGCGCTCGGCTACGCGGCGGCCCTCCGCCGCGGGGCCGATCCCGGCTCGGCACTCCGGCATCTTCAGGAGCACCGACGCCGGCTCCACGCGGACCTCGGCCTTGTGGCGCCGGCCGAGTTGCAGGCCGCGGTGGAGGAACTCACCCGGCAGCAGGAACCGGCCGCGGCTGGGTCGAGACCGGCGGCGTCCGCCGCCCCTTCCGCGCCACGCCCCTTGGCGAGCGCCGCAGGCGAGCCGTCGGCCGTGCCGGCCGCCCGGGCGCGGTCCCGGCTTCCCGCGCTCGGCGTTGCGGCGGCGCTGTTCTTCGCGGCGTGGTATTGGTGGGCCCACCGCCCGGTCCGAACCCTCGACCGCGGCGCCATGGTCGTCCTTACCGACGTCGAGAATCTCACCGGCGACTCGACGCTGAGCCGCCCGCTTCGGGTCGCGGCGGAGGTCGGGCTCCGGCAGTCGTCGAGCTTTTCCCTGTATCCGAGAAGCGCGATCGGTCTGAGCCTCCGCCGGATGGGGAGGACCATCGCCGACACCGTGCTGGACGAAGCGCTGGCCCGGGAGATCGCCCTCCGGGAGTCGGGCCGGGCGGTCGTGATCACCCAGCTCGCCTCAGTCGGGAGCCGGTACGGACTCACCTTCCGCATCATCGATCCGGCCACCGGTCGCGACCTGGCCTCCCGTCAGGATCGCGTCGACGGCCCGGAAGGGCTGCTCGACGCCGTCGAACGGCTCACGACCTGGACCCGCCGCACCCTGGGGGACCGGGAGTGGCAGTCGGCGGCGCGGCTCCCGCTCGTCACGACGCCGTCGTTCGCGGCCCTGACCGCCTTCGCCGAGGCGGGCGAAGCCCAGAACCGGGGCGAGTGGTCCGTGGCGCTGACGCTGCTCGAACGGGCGATCGAACTGGATACCGGCTTCGCGATGGCGCAGGCCTCGCTCGGCGATCTCCAGCTCCGGCTGAACCGAGTCCCGGATGCCCTCCGCTGGCTGCGCGAGGCCGAGCGGCGGGCCGCCCGGCTCACCGAGCCGGAACAGCTGGTCGTCGAGACGCGCCTGGCGCGGGCCGAAGGGCGGATTCAGGACTTTCTGGGGCTGGCCGGATCGTTCGCTACCCGTTTCCCGTCGGCCGCCGGCTGGCTGTTGTACAGCGAGGCGCTTCGCACCAGCGGGGCGTCCGGGGAGGCAGCGGCCGCCGCCCGGCGAGCCATTGAACTCGACACCGCCAGTCCGTTCGGGTATCACGATCTTGCCCTCGCCGAAAAGGCCCAGGGCAACTACCGGCAGGCCCTCGACGCCTATGCGGAGATCGACCGCCGGGACTCGACCTGGCTGCAGTCGACGTTCCTCAACCAGCAGTGGGGCGAGGCGTTCGTGATGGTGGGGGCGTTCGACTCCGCCGCGGCGGTGTTCCGGCGGATGCTCCGGCTCCCGTCGCCGCAGGACCGCGCCCGCGGGCACCGAGCCCTGGCGTACCTGGCGATGTACCGGGGACAATACGCGCTCGCGAGCGAGGAGATCCGCCAGTCGATCCGGCTGCAGACGCGCGGCAGCCTCTCGGAGTACCGCGACGTCGTTCTCCTGGCCGACCTGAGCCGGACCCAGGGCGATCGGACGACGGCGGCGGCCGCCCTCGACCGCGCCTACGAGATTGCGAAAGCCAGCCAGCTCGAGGCGGCCGCGCTGATGTTCGCCGGCCACCAGTCCGTGCTCTCGGGCGAGTTGGCCCGCGCCCGCGGCTATGTCGCCGCCGCCGCGAAAATGGCTGCCCTCCGACCGAACTCCCGGCAGGACCAGGAATCGCTGGCGATCCTCGAGGGCGACGTGGCGCTCGCCGACGGCCGGTATCAGGCGGCCCGCGATGCTCTCAGCCGGGGCGATTTCACGGTCTATCCGGTCCTCGGCCGGCTGCTCCGGGCGGAAGCCTTCTTCGGCCTCGGCCAGCTGGACTCGGCCCTGGTGCTGGCCCGGGCGGCCAATGCCTCGCCCGAGTTCGGCCTCGAGGTCCAGGGCGACTGGCTGCGGAGTTTCGGCACCGTGGCTCGAATCGCCGAGGCGGCTCGGGAGCCGGCCGCCGCGCGGGAGACCTGGTCCGCGCTCGTCGAACTTTGGCGCGAGGCCGACCCCACCCTCCCTCCCCTGCTGGAAGCCCGGGCCGAGCTCGCCCGGCTCCAGACGACCACCGCGCGCTGAACCCGACGCAATTCCGGCCCGTTCGGTCCGGAATGATGCCTCCAAATGGTTGCCGCGCCCCGCCTTGGCGCGTAGACTACCGAAGCCGGAAATTTCCGTTGGTCCAGCCTCAAATCCAGCTGCACGGAGCGTTCATGAAGCGACCCGTCACCCTCTCGATCAATGGCACGAGCCACACGGTCGAGGTCGAAGCCCGGGCCTTGCTGGCGCAAGTCCTCCGCGACGACCTCAACCTGACCGGTACTCACGTCGGCTGCGATACGAGCCAGTGCGGCGCCTGCACCGTGCACCTCGACGGCCGGGCCGTGAAGAGCTGCACGGTGCTCGCGGTGCAGGCCGAAGGCCACGAGATCACCACCATCGAAGGCATGGCCCGGGATGGCGCGCTCCACGCCCTCCAGAACGCCTTCTGGGAAAAGCACGGCCTCCAGTGCGGCTTCTGCACGCCCGGGATGATCATGACCGCGGCCGACCTCCTTGCGTCGAACCCGAATCCGTCCGAGGACGAGATTCGGCACGCGCTCGAGGGCAATCTCTGCCGCTGCACCGGCTACCAGAACATCGTCGAGGCCGTGAAGGCCGCGGCCAACGCCTGAGGAGATCATCGTGGCCACACTCTTCGGATCAGGCATCAAGCGGCGCGAAGATCCCCGGCTGATCACCGGCACCGGGCTCTTCACCGACGACCTCAAGCTTCCCGGCCTGGCGTACGCCGCGATCGTGCGGAGTCCGTATCCGCATGCCCGGATTACCAAGGTCGACGTGAGCGAGGCCCGAAAGGCACCCGGCGTCATCGCCGTGTACACGGGGAAGGATCTGGCCGGCAAGGTCAATCCGGTGCCCTGTGCCTTCAATGTCCCGGGCTGCGACCTCAAGGTGCCCGCCCATCCGCTCCTCGCCACCGACAAGGTCCGCTACGTGGGAGACGGCGTGGCGCTCGTGATCGCGGACTCGCGCGCCGCCGCACGGGACGCCGTCGACCTCGTCGACGTTGACTACGAGCCCCTCGGCAGCGTCACCGATCCCGAGCGCGCGGTCCAGAAGGGCGCGCCCCAGATCCACGACGACGTGCCCGGCAACGTGGCGTTCACCTGGAACGTCGCCGGTGGCGACGCGGACGCAGCGTTCGCCAGCGCGCCGGTCAAGGTGTCGCTTCGAATCGTCCAGCAGCGGCTCCTCCCCACCGCCATGGAGCCCCGCGCCGCGGTGGCGAGCTTCAACAAGTCGATGGGGCAGCTGACCCTCTGGACCACGAGCCAGAACCCCCACATCCACCGGTTCCTCTGCTGCGTGATGCTCGGTGTGCCCGAGCACAAGATCCGGGTCGTGTCACCGGACGTGGGCGGCGGATTCGGCAGCAAGATCCCGGCGTACGCCGACGAGGCGATGGTGGCCTGGGCCTCGATGCAGCTGGGCCGGCCGATCAAGTGGACCGAGGACCGCTCGGAGAACTACAAGGTCACCATCCACGGCCGCGACCACATCGAGTACGTCGAGATGTGCGGTGACAAGGACGGCACGATCACCGGCCTCCGGACCAAGGTCCACGCCGGCCTGGGCGCCTATGCCTCGACGGCCGCGCCGGGAGTCCCGACGATCCTCCACGGCCTGATGTACTCGGGCGCCTACATGATTCCCAACATCAAGGGGACCGTGATCGGCGCCTACACCAGCGCCACGCCGGTCGACGCCTACCGCGGCGCCGGCCGCCCGGAGGCCACCTTCCTGATCGAACGGCTGGTCGACACCTTCGCCCGCGAAATCGGCAAGGATCCGGCGGACGTCCGGCGGAAGAATCTGATCCCCAAGGAGAAGATGCCGTACACGGTGGCCACCGGAATCACCTACGACTCCGGGAACTACCACGGCGCCTTCGACAAGGCGATGGAGCTCGCCGGATATCAGGCGTTCCGGGAAGAACAGGCCAAGGCCCGCAAGCAGGGCAAGTACCTCGGCATCGGGATGAGTTCCTACACCGAGATCTGCGGCCTCGGGCCCTCGCAGGTGGCCGGCCAGATCGGCTTCGGCGGCGGACTCTACGAGTCGGCCATCGTCCGGGTCTATCCGACCGGTGTCGTGCGGGTCTATCTCGGTGTCCGGCCTCACGGCCAGGGCGAGGAGACGACCTTCGCCCAGATCGTGGCGGACGAGTTCGGCGTTCCGGTGGAGAACGTCGAGATCGTGGCCGGCGACACCGAGGCCACCCCGCAGGGATGGGGCACCTACGGCAGCCGGACCACGGCCGTCGGCGGCGGCGCGCTCAAGCTCGCGGCCGTCAAGGTCAAGGAGAAGGCGAAGAAGCTGGCGGCCCACCTGCTCGAGGCCAACGAGGACGATCTCGAGTGGAAGGACGGCAAGTACCAGGTGAAGGGCTCGCCGGCGCAGGCCAAGAGCTTCGCCGACCTGGCGCTGATGGCCAACGTCGCCTGGAACATGCCGGCGGGGATGGAGCCCGGCCTCGAGGCCAGCGCCTTCTTCGACCCGTCCAACTTCGTCTTCCCGTACGGCACCCACATCGCCACCGTCGAGGTGGATCCCGAAACCGGCGAGACGACCATCCTCCGCTACGTCTGCGTCGACGATTGCGGGCCGCACATCAACCCGATGATCGTTGAAGGCCAGGTCCACGGCGGCGTGATCCAGGGCATCGGCGAGGCCATGCAGGAGATCGCCGTCTACAGCGAGGACGGCCAGCTCCTCACCGGCACGATGATGGATTACGCGGTGCCCAAGGCGAGCCAGATGCCGCGGGTCGAGTCCCACTACACCTACACGCCGTCCCCCGTGAACCCGCTCGGCGTCAAGGGCATCGGCGAAGCCGGCACCATCGCGTCGGTGCCCTGCATCGTCAACGCGGTCATCGACGCGCTGGCGCCCCTCGGCATCAAGAACATCGACAAACCGCTCACGCCGGCCCGGGTCTGGGCCGCGATCCAGCAGGCCAAGGGAGGTGCCCAGTGATTCCGGCCGGGTTCGACTACGTTCGCGCCAAATCGGTGCGTGAGGCTCTCAGTGCCCTGGCCGCCGGCGACTCCAAGCTGCTGGCCGGCGGTCACAGTCTCATTCCGTTGATGCGGTTCCGCCTGGCCCAGCCGGGCAAGCTGGTGGACATCGGCGGGCTCGACGAGCTGCGCGGCATCAGTGCCAAGGGCAAGGCCGTCCGGATCGGCGCCGCCACGACCTACCGCGACATTCTCGACGACGCGCTCATCGCCGAGCGGTATCCGCTGATGATCGAGGCGACCCTGGGCATCGGCGACACCCAGGTCCGCAACCGCGGCACCGTGGGCGGCGGGTTGGCCCACGCCGATCCCGCGAGCGACATGCCCGCGGTCATGCTGGCGCTGGACGCCACCTTCAACCTCCGGTCGAAGGCGGGCAAGCGCTCGGTGTCCGCCCGGGAGTTCTTCCAGGGACCGTTCGAGACGGCGATGAAGGAGGACGAACTCTTCTACGAGATCGTCCTCCCGGCGCCGCCGAAGAAGGCGGGCATGTCGTACGTGAGCTTCGAGCAGCTGGCCTCGGGCTACCCGATCGCCGCGGCTGCGGCGGTGGTGACCAAGAGCCGGAAGTCGATCAAGACCGTCACGCTGGCGCTCACCGGCGTCGGCGAGAAGGCGTATCTGGCGAACGTGCCGGATGCGGTCGGCACTCACGGCGACGATGCGGCACTCGACGCCGCCCTCTCGGCGGTGGCGGACGCGGTCGTGGTCAACAGCGACGTGCACGCCTCGGCGGAGTACCGGGCGCACCTGGCCCGGGTGGCCGCCAAACGGGCGATTCAGACCGCCCTCGGCCGGGCGGGCTGACGCGGATCCGACGGCCGGGGCAGCCGGTCGGGATTCGGCCGGTGGTGCGGCGAAGGCAGTTGACCGGACCGTCTTTCCTTCCCGGGAGGACGGTCCGGTTCGCATTGGTGTGGCTGGTGATCATTTGCGCCGTTGCCCGGCCGGCGCCGGCCGGCGCTCAGTCCGTTCTCCTCGGCCGGGTCGTCGATGACCGCGGTCTGCCCGTGACCACGGCCCGGGTCTCGATCAGCCGCCTGGGACTGACGGCCGCCGTCACCAGCGAGGGTCGTTTCGAGTTCGTCACGATCCCCCGGGGCCGATTCGCGGTCGCGACCGCCGCCGTTGGGTTCGCACCCGACGTCCGCGAGATGGGCTTTGCCGGCAACGATACGGTCCGGGTCGATATCCGCCTGGGGCAGGCGGCGCAGCGCCTCGACTCCGTCGTGGTATCGGGGAACGGGCCTCCGCCGCTCAGCCCGCAGATGCGGATCTTCGAGGAACGGCGCCGAAAGGGTATCGGGGTGTTCCTGACCAGGGCCGATTTGGCCCGGCGGGAACACTCGACGCTCACCGACGTGCTCCGGCAGGTGCCCGGAATGAAGTTCGTCCGCCGTCCGGAGCGCTGTGGCGGCGGCTTTGCCCTGGCGAGCAATCGGGGTGGCGCCCTCTCATGGCTCCCGTGGATGACGTGTTTCGACGGCTTCACTCCATTTTCCGTCGAGTGCTACCTGACGGTCTATCTTGACTGGAACCGGATCTGGATCTGGGGGTCGCAGGAGCCACCGCGCATCGACGAGACGAGCGTGGCGAGTCTCGAGGCGGTCGAGCTGTATCGCGGGCCATCAGAGCTGCCAGTCGAGTTGCAGGGCACGGGCTCCGCGTGCGGGGCGGTCTTGCTCTGGTCCCGGACCGGTGAGGGCGGGCAACGGCCCCAGTGAGAGGCGGGCCGCCGGACGGCGCCCGCGGGGACCGCGTGAAACGCGGCAACGGGCCCGGCCGCCGGCGTGGCCGAGGCCGCCTCGGTGACGCCACTCCGGCCGGCCAGGTATCCCGAATATCGGACTACCCGGCCACAACCACCGCAGCTGAAGGCGGATCCATGAAGGGCATCCTCGCGGGCCTCGCGCTCCTGGCCATGGCCGGCTGCAACGGCGCGACCAACCCGATCGAGAAGTTGCCGATCTATCCGGGTTGGTTTCTGAGCACCATCGATGGCGCCTACCCACCGATCCCCGATTGGAACGGCGGGACCCTGGTGGCCGCCGGCCTGTATTTCCGCGACTTCACAGCGGACGGGAACGGAGGATCCGGTGTCGTGACCTTCACCACCAATGTCCTTCGGGGGAGCGTCCCGGAACCCACGAGCGCCGACCTCAACTTCACGATCAGCGGGGGCCAGCTCCGCATCAATCTCTGCCCGCCTGGCGGCGCCTGCTTCGCCGTTACGGACGAGCTCCACGGACCGATCGGCGAGCGGACGGACCCGCTCGTGCTGACGCGGTACGTCGGCGGCCAGGCGGGGGCGGTGTTCCGCTTCGGTCCTGCCCTGCCGGACTGACGCCGGCCTCGCCCGGTCGAAGTCGTGGCCAACGTCGTTTGCCCACGGATGTCTTGCCCGGAATCAAGGTGATTCGCGGGTCCGGCCGGGGACTCCACCCTCCCGCCGGACCCGATCGTTGGCCGAATGGGCGCGCCGGTCCAACGGCCGGATGACCTGCGCCCGCCGCGGAGGGTCCGGGGCGAGGGACGAGGGTATCCCGTGTGGCGCCGAGCGTATCGGTCAAGGTGCGGGCGTATCGGGCGAGGCGCCGAGCGGACCGGACAAAGCGCCGAGCGGATCGGGCGAGGCGCCGAGCGGACCGGATAAAGCGCCGAGCGGATCGGGCGAGGCGCCGAGGGTATCGGGTAAGGCGCCGAGGGGTCGGGCGCGGCGCCAAGAGGGTCGGGAAGCCGCCGAGAGAACTGTGCAACCCGCCGAGTGGGTCCGACGGCGTACCGACCGGCCTGGTCGGCCGGCACCAAGGCTTGGACCGGCCGCGGAGGCGATCGGTCCGGGCGCAGAGGTGACCGGGCAGTCGCCGGAGCAAGCCGGGCTATCTTTGGCCATCACCGACCCGACCCGGAGGGCCGATGCCCCGACTGGCCCCGCTGCTCGCCTCACTCGCCACCCTGGCCGCCTCCAGCCTCATGGCTCAGTCTATTCAATACCCGAAGACCGCGAAGACGCCGCATGCCGACACCTACTTCGGGACGGCGGTCCCGGATCCCTATCACTGGCTCGAGGACGATACCGCCTCGGCGGTGAAGAAATGGGTCGCCGAGCAGAATGAGGTGACCTTCGACTACCTCTCCCGGATCCCGTTCCGAACCCGGCTCCGGGCGCGGCTCGAGGAGCTGTACAACTACCCCCGTACCTCGGCCCCGGCCCGGACCGGTCCCTACTACATCTTCTCGAAGAACGACGGCCTCCAGAACCAGGCCGTCGTCTACGTGCAGCGGGGCCTCGAAGGCAAACCCGAAGTCCTGATCGACCCGAACACGCTGTCCGCCGACGGCACCGTCCGGCTCGGGGCGGCCGCCCTCTCGAAAGACGGGACCTATTTCGGCTACGGCCTTTCGAGCGGCGGCTCGGACTGGCTCGAGTTCCGGGTCATGGAAACGGCCACCCGGAAACCGCTCGCCGACGAGGTGCGTTGGGTCAAGTTCTCGAACATCGGGTGGTACCGGGACGGTTTCTTCTACAGCCGCTACCCCGCGCCCGATGACACGACCAAGGCGCTGTCCGGCACCAACGAGCACCACAACGTCTACTACCACCGCCTCGGCACGCCTCAGAGCGCCGATGAGCTGGTCTACTCGGACGATGCGCATCCGAAACGGTTCCACTTCACGTCGGTGACCGAGGACGAGCGCTACCTCGTCCTCAACATCTCCGACCGGAGCGAGGCGGGGAACGACGGCAACGAGGTCTGGATCCGGGACCTCGCCTCGCCGGACCGCACCTTCCGCCGCGTCATCGCCGGGTTCAAGGACTCCCACACCGTCATCGACAACGTCGGCGACCGACTCCTGGTCCAGACCAACCGCGGCGCGCCGAACTGGCGGGTGGTCTCGATCGATCCGGCCCACGCCGAGGAGACCAACTGGCAGGATGTCCTTCCGGAGCGCCCCGAGCCACTCGACGCGGCCACGACCGCCGGCGGGAAGCTCTTCGCGATCTATCTCAAGGACGTGACCCACCGGGTCTTCGTCCACGGCCTCGACGGCCGGCTGGAACGCGACATCGAGCTGCCGACCCTCGGCATGGTGGCGGGATTCGCCGGGCGGGCGGACGACAAGGAGGTGTTCTACACCTTCTATTCGCTCACCTACCCCCCGAGCAACTTCCGATACGACCTCGCCACCGGGCGGTCGACGCTGCACCAGCGGACCACGGTTCCGTTCGATCCCGACCAGTACGAGACGAAGCAGGTGTTCTACCCGAGCAAGGACGGCACCCGGGTGCCGATGTTCCTCGTCCACAAGAAGGGACTGGTGCTCGACGGCAAGCGGCCCACGCTGCTCTACGCGTACGGCGGCTTCAACGTCACCCTCGGCCCGAGCTTCAACCCGCTGCTCGTCGCCCTGCTGGAGCAGGACGGCGTCTACGCCCAGGCGAATCTCCGGGGCGGCGGCGAATACGGCGAGTCGTGGCACAAGGCGGGCATGCTCCTCGAGAAGCAGCGGGTCTTCGAGGATTTCATCGCGGCCGCGGAATGGCTGCAGCAAAACGGCTACACCTCGCCGGAGCGGTGCGCGATCGAAGGCGGCTCGAACGGCGGTCTGCTCGTGGGCGCGGTCATGACCCAGCGGCCCGATCTCTGCCGGGTGGCGCTGCCGGCCGTGGGCGTGATGGACATGCTCCGCTACCACCAGTTCACGATTGGCTGGAACTGGGCGGCCGAGTACGGCTCGAGCGATGACCCGGCCCATTTCCGGAACCTGCTGTCCTACTCCCCGCTCCACAATCTGAAGGACGGCGTGAACTATCCGGCCACCCTGGTCACGACCGCCGACCACGACGACCGGGTGGTACCGGCCCACTCCTTCAAGTTCGCCGCGACGCTCCAGGAGCGGCATCGCGGGACCGCCCCGGTCCTGATCCGGATCGAGACGAAATCCGGACATGGCGCGGTCAGCACCTCGAAGCGGCTCGACGAAACGGCGGACGTCTACGCCTTCATGCTGGCCAACATGGGAATCACCCCGAGATACCCGGCGGTGCCGTAGACTCTCCCGGAGACCGCCGGGCCGCGATACGTTCCGGGCGGAAGCCGGCCACGAACGAGCTCGAACGATCCGATCGACGCACCCCGTGCCATGGGGCGCTGGTGGACGCAATCGGGCTTTGACCGAGGCGAACGAGCCCTGACCGAAGCGAACGGGCCTGACCGAAGCGAATGAGTCCAGATCGATGCGAATGAGTTTCGATGGCGCGCCTGAAATCCAGGCGACCCGGCAGCAGGTGTGGAACGCCCTCATGGATCCCAAGGTGGTGGCCGCCAGCGCCGACACGATCGAGAGTGTCGAGCAGCACGACGACACCCACTTCACCGTCGTGGCGGCCCTCGGGGTCGGGATGCTCAAACTCAAGTTCAAGATGAACGTCGAACTCTACGACATCGTCGAGGGCGAGAGTGCCAGGATGCGGGCCCGGGGCAAGGCGCCCGGCTCGACCCTCGACGCGGTGACCGCCTTCCGGCTCGAGGAGAAGGGCCCGCGGCAAATCGTCCTCCACTGGCAGGCGGACAGCGACGTCGGCGGCACGGTGGCCAGCGTCGGCGCCCGGCTCCTCGAAGGCACCGCCCGCCGGCTCGCCGAAGAGTTCTGGACCGACTTCGCCGCGAGCGTCTCCAGGGCGGCGCAATGACGGTGGCCCTCGGCACGGTGGCGGAGGTCGAGGCGGCCTTCGCCCGCGAGGGCTATCTGGCCGACGTGGACCTGGCCACCTCGATCTTCCTCGCGCTCAAGCTCGGCCGGCCCCTCTTCCTCGAGGGCGAAGCGGGGGTGGGCAAGACCGAGGTCGCCCGCACGCTCGCGGCCCTTACCGGGGGCAAGCTGCTCCGCCTCCAGTGCTACGAGGGCATCGACGCCTCGGCCGCCCTGTACGAGTGGGACTATCCCCGTCAGATGCTGGAGATCCGGCTCCTCGAGGCCCGCGGCGAGGCGAAGTCGGCGGCCACCCGGAACATCTTCGGCCGCGAGTTCCTGATCCGCCGGCCGCTCCTCGAGGCTATCGAGGGCGAAGGCCCCGTGCCGCCGGTCCTCCTCATCGACGAAGTGGACCGGGCCGACGAGGAGTTCGAAGCCTTCCTCCTCGAACTGCTGGCGGACTTCGCCATCACGATTCCCGAACTCGGCACCATTACTGCCCGGATCCGGCCGCGGGTGATCCTCACCAGCAACCGGACCCGTGAGGTCCACGACGCGCTCAAGCGCCGCTGCTTCTATCACTGGATCGACTATCCGTCCGCCGCCCGCGAACTCGCCATTCTCAAGGCCCGGCAGCCGAACCTGCCCGACCGGCTCGCGGCCGAGGTGGTGGCGTTCGTGCAGCGGCTCCGCAGTTCGGATCTGTCGAAGCTGCCCGGCGTGGCGGAGACGCTCGACTGGGCGGCGGCGCTCGAGTCCCTCGACGCCCGGCAGCTCACCCCGGCCGACGTGGACCGGACCCTCGGCGTCCTGCTCAAATACCAGGAGGACGTGGCCCGGATCCGGGGCGACGCCGCGCAGACCCTCCTCGCCGAGGTGAAGGCGGGCCGGTGAGTCTCGCGGCCAACCTCGTCGAGTTCGGCCGGATCCTGCGCCGGGCAGGCCTCACCGTCACGCCGGAAGGCACCCGCCTCTACAGCGAGGCCATCACGCTCCTCGGGGTCGATCGCAAAGCGGCGATCCGCGCCGCGGGCCGCGCCATCTACGTCCGCCGCCGCGAGGACCGCGAGACGTTCGATCGGGCGTTCGGCCTTTTCTGGCGCCGCTACGGCCCGCTCGGGAGCGACGCCCCCGAACTGCCCCGGATGAAGCAGGACGCGAACCCGCCGCCGACCTTCCCGGCCTCGACGCCGCCCACCGACCTGGAGGTGGAATCGCTGCCGCCCCTCGTCGAGCCGGCCCTTGCAAGCGAGGCGGAGCGGCTCAAGCACGCCGACTTTGCATCGCTCACCGCGGCGGAGGCGCGCGACGCCCTTCGCATGGTGGCCCGGATCCGGCCCACCCTGCTCCACCGCCCCTCCCGCCGCTGGGCGTACCGGCGCTCGCGCGGCTCCCGACCGGCCCAGAACCGAATGCTCCGCGCCGCGCTTCGGACCGCGGGCGAGCCGATTGCCTGGCAGTGGCGGTTCCATCCGCAGCGCCCGCGCCCCGTGGCTCTCGTGTGCGACATCAGCGGCTCGATGGAGCGCTACAGCCGGCTGATGCTTCGGTTCGCCCACGCGGTGAGCCAGGTCGGGGCTCCGGTCGAAGTCTTCGTCTTCGGGACCCGGCTCACCCGGATCACCCGCGAGCTCCGGGTCCGCGACCCCGACTCGGCCCTCGCCCGGATCGGCCGGACGGTGGTGGACTGGAACGGCGGCACCCGGATCGGCGAGAGCCTCCACGAGTTGAATCGCCGCTGGGTCCGCCGGACCATCCGGAGCGGCGCGGTCGTGCTGATCGTCTCCGACGGATGGGAACGCGGCGATCCGGACCAGCTCGCCGCCGAGATGGCCCGGCTCCACCGTTCCTGCTTTCGCCTCTACTGGCTCGACCCTCTCGCCGGGCAGGAGGGGTTCGAACCTGCCGTGGCCGGCCTCCGGGCGGCGCTGCCCTGGATCGACGCGCTGGTGCCCTGCGGCTCGGTTGCCTCGCTCGAGGAACTCGCCGCCCGGCTCGCCGCCGCAACGCGGCGCAACCGGGGTCGCTGAGGAACCCAGCCCACACTAATATTTCGGGGCGGCAGGCGGGCCCCCGAGGGGTGCGGGCGCACCGGCCTCCTCCTCGCGGCGGCTGCCCTGCCTTCGAATTTTCCGGGACGATTCTCATGCGGGAACTGCTCAACGATTACCAGAAGCTGATTGCCCGGGGAGAAGTCGGCCGGGCGGTCGTAACGCAGGTATGGGGCTCAGCGCCCCGCGGCGAGGGTGCGGTGCTGCTGGCCGCCGCCGACGGCAGCATGGCCGGCTCGGTGTCGGGCGGCTGCGTCGAGAATGCCGTGGTGGAGGAGATCCGGGGGGCGATCGAAGCCGGCCGGCCCAAGGCGCTCGAATACGGCGTCACGCACGAGCGGGCCTGGGAGTTCGGCCTGTCGTGCGGCGGCACCATTTCCCTCTTCGTGGAGCCGGCCGTGCGGCCGGAGCTGCTCGAGGCGGCGCGGAGCGACCGCGGCAGTGTCGTGGCCACGATCATCGGCGGCGCGGGCCCGGTGGGGCGGTCGCTCGTCTACCGGGAGGACGGCAGCCGCGAGCCGCGCGGCGTGAGCGGACCGCTCGTCGAGATGATGGCCGCCGGCGCGGCGGACGCCCTGCGCCGGCTCACGTCCCGGAGCGAGAGCCTGCCGGCGCCCGAAGGCGAGGTCCGGGTCCTCTACGAGGTGTTCCCCCGCCGGCCCACGCTCCTGATCTTCGGCGGCGTCCACATCGCCACGGCCCTCTGCCGGCTGGCCAAGCCACTCGGCTTCCGGGTCGTAGTGGCGGACGGCCGCGAGGCGTTCCTCACCCGGGAGCGGTTCCCCGACGCCGATGAGCTGATCGTCGGCTGGCCGGACGAGGTCTTCCGGGAGGTCGGCATCGACTCGGCCACCTGCCTCTGCCTCCTCACCCACGATCCGAAGTTCGACGAGCCGGCCATCGAGATCGCGCTCCGGTCGCCGGCGGCATATATCGGCGTCATCGGTTCGCGGAAGACCCAGGCGCTCCGGCGCGAGCGCCTCGCGGCCGCCGGCTTCAGCGCGGAGGAGATCGGCCGGCTCCACGGACCGATCGGACTGGACCTCGGCGGGCGGGAGCCCGCCGAGATCGCGCTGGGCATTCTCGCCGAGATCACCGCCGCCCGGTTCGGCGGGAAGGTGGTCCGCCAGGCCGCGTCCTGAACACCGGGAGCCCCGAATGACGATCGAATCGCACCCGGTGGTTCGGCCCGGCTTGCTGGCGATGCTCCTCGCCGCGGTCGCTCTGGCCGGCTGCCGCCAACCGGTGCTCCCCGACGAGCCGGCGCTGGTGGCCACCGTGCCCTCGGCCGGCCCGGTCGGCTACCGCGATCCGTTAGGCATCATCGATCCTGGCGGCACCAGGATCGTCACGGCGTCGACCGAGGTTCTCGAGGTCCGCGACCTTGCCGGCGGCCAGCCGGTCCGGCTTCCCTCCGGCCAGGCCAGGATCCTTCACCTCGCCTGGGACGCCCGCGGCCACCTGATCACCGAACAACGCGACGATGCCACGGCCTGGTGGCGATACGATCTGGCCGCCGGCACCCGGGCACCGCTGTGGAGCGGCCGGCTCACCGCCGACTCGGGCCTCACGCTCGCGCCGGCGGGCCTCAAGGAACTCGCCTTCGCCCCCGACGGCCGCGCCGCCGGCGTCGAGCGCCGGGCCGACGGCTCGCGCCTGTGGATCGTCGACTCCGCGGGCGGGGCCACGATCGCCGTCCGGTCTCCGGCCGCGCTTGCCTATCCCGCCTGGCTCCCGGACGGCCGGCTGGCCTGCCTGGCCCGGGGGAACGACCGCCAGCGGGTGACGCTCCCGTGCGGCGAGGCGCCGGTGGCGGGGCTCGAGGACCGGGAAACCTACGGCCCGATCGGGGTGGCACCCGACGGCAAGACGCTCTACCTCGCGCTGCCGAACGACAGCGGGTTCGTCGAGACCCACGCCTGGCGGCTCGACCTCGGCCCCGCGGACACGACCAACGGACAGCGGCTCGGCCGGTTCGCCCGGGATGCGTACGCCCCCTCGGTCGCGGCCGACGGCACCGTGCTGTTCAAGGTCCAGGACTACTACACCGAGGTGCTGGTGATGCCGACGGCCGGCGGGCCGGCAGCGGTCCGGACGGCCTTCCAGGCGGAAACGCCCTCGTGGAACTGGACCGGCACGGAACTCGGCGTGACCTACGGCACCTGGCGGCGGGTCACCGACGACTACCGGTACCCCGACATCGCCCAGGAAGCCGGCATCATCCCCGCCACGGGAGCCGAACCGGTCGCGGCCCCCACGAAGGTGGTCCAGGCGTCGGTCTCGGAGGATCAGGGCCTGACCTGGTCGCCTAACGGCCGTTGGATCGCCTTCCACTCGCACCAGCAGGGCTCCGACGACGTCTGGCTCGTCCCGGCCGATTCTTCGGCACCGCTCACCCGGATCAGCCAGCTGGGCCGGGGCGCCGAGGTCGGGTGGCCACGCTGGTCGGAGGACGGCCGCTGGATCGTCTTCGACGGGGATCCGGACGCCGGCGGACCCCAGCCGTCGTCGGTCTGGGTCATCGGCGTCGACCAGGAACGCGGCCGGGTCCGGGTACCGGCCCGCCGGGTACCGATGGCGGGATTCGACGAAGAGGTTCTCCACGCCGAGTGGCTCGGCTCGAGCGACGAGCTCATTTTCACGACGTATCGGGCGCCCGAGGTGCACACCGTCTATCGGGTCCCGCGCCGTGGCGGCGATCCCCAGCCGATCCACGAATACCGGAGCCCCCAGCGAGTAGACGGCTTCGGGGTGAGCCGGGACGGATCCTGGATGGTCTACCCCGAGCCGGACTCGGCCGGGGTGCTGCAGCTCTACCGGATGCGCACGTCGGGAGACGGCCGGCCCGAGCAGCTCACCTTCGACGCGGGCCAGAAAACCCAACCGGCCATCTCGCCCGATGGCCGGTCGATCGCCTTCACACGTTTCCGGTATTCGGCGGACTTCTACGTCGTCCGTCTTCCGGGTCGGTAGCTCGGTCCCTTTCCGCCCCGGTCAAACCGACGCCAGGCCGGCGCCGCCGGTGCGACGCCGATACGCCCCGGGCCGTTCGCCGGCCTCTCTGGTGAAGACGCGGGAGAACGAGGCGGAGGACTCGTAGCCGACCCGGGCCGCTATCTGATCGAGCGACAGCCTGGTTTCCCCGAGCAGGCGCTTGCCCAGCTGGATGCGCCAGGTGGTGAGGTACTCCATCGGCGTCATGCCGACGATCTCGCGAAAGCGGGCGGCGAACGCCGTCCGCCCCATGGCGGCCGTGCGACCCAGCAGCTCGAGCGTCCAGGCCGCCGCGGGTTCGGCATGCATCGCACCTAGCGCCTTGCCGAGCCCGGGATCGTTCATCGCGGCGACGACGCCGGTGTCGGCCGCCGCCCGCTCGAACCAGTGCCGCACCGCCTGGACGAAGAGGATCTCCGACAGCCGGGTGACGACCGCGTTGCCCCCGGGGCGCCCGGCTCGAACCTCCCGGGCCACCAGTTGGAACGCGTCGTCGAGGGATGGATTGTCTGCGTAGTCGTCGGCCCGGATCACGATCGCGGGAGGCAGCTGGTCGAGGAACGGGTGCCGGAACTCCTCATCGAACGCGAAATGGCCACAGACGAGGCGGGTCGGGCTCCCCGCGTCCGGGGCCCCGACCACCAGAGCCCCTTTTCCCGTGAATCCCGATTCGCGAACGACCTGGTCGACCGTTCGGCAGGGCGTGTCGGGCGTGTCCGCCAGCACGTGCTCCGCCCCGCGGGTGATCAGCGCCAGGTCACCGGCCTCGAGGCGGAAGGGCGGTCCCGCCCCTTCGACCCGGACCCAGCATTCACCCCGCACGGCCAAGTGAAACCGGGCCACCCGCCGGTATTGCGGAACCCGGAGGCCCCATGGAGGCCGGAAGTCGGTGTGGAAGTACAGGGTGCCCTGCAGCCGCAGGGTCGCGAGGATATCGCTCAGGAGATCCATCGGTTCAAGATAACATCTTTTGTATCTTGACGTCCCAGACAGCGGACGATCTGCCATGATTTCAGTACGATCGGCAATAGCGAACGGACGGATGGCGGCGCATTATTGGCGCCCACATCCACCCGTTCTCACAGGAGCATCAACGATGTCTCGATGGAAAGCAGTGGCGGCGAGCCTCACGGTCATGGTCAGCGCTCACCTGTCCGCCCAGCAAGAACTCTCCGACGTCGAAATGGCCCACGTCGCCGTCACCGCCAGCCTGATCGACATTCGGTATGCCCACCTGGCACTGGCGCTCTCGGACCACCCCGGGGTTCGGGAATTTGCCCAGACCATGATTCGGGATCACGAGGCCGTCAATGCGGGGGTGGCGGCACTGGCAGCCAGGCTTGGCGTGAAGGCGCAGGACAACGCCATGAGCCAGTCACTGCTGGCCGGGGCCGCCAAGACGATTGAGCAACTGAGTCGGTCCCGCGGCGCCGAATTCGACCGGGCCTACATGACCAACGAGTTGGCTTACCATCAGACGGTCAACGGCGCCGTCGAACGGCAATTCCTCCCGAACATCCAGAACGCCGAGGTTCGCAAGGCCTTCGCGGACGCCCTGCAGGTTTTTCGGGGCCACGAGCGTCATGCCAGCGCACTCGCCACATCGCTTGGCGCCCGATGAGGGTACCCCGGTTCTCCCGCTCGACCCTGGCGGCCGCCGCGATCATCGCGGCGGTCGCCTCCGTGCCCGCCGATCCGGGCGGACGCCGACACGTGGTGATCCGAATCCGGGGACTGCGCTACTCCCCGGACACCCTGATGGTGTCGGTCGGCGACACGATCACGTGGCAGAACGATGATGTCGTCCCACATACCGTGACGGCATCCCGGCGGTCATGGGACTCGGGGCTCCTCTCGACCGGCGATCGCTACACCCTGGTGGTCACCGACTCGACGCCCGACCGCTACCGCTGCCGGTTCCATCCGGAGATGGTTGCCACGCTCCGGCGCAAATGAAAAGCGGCGGGCTCGAAGCCCGCCGCTGGGTATTTCGGGAGGGGCGTCCGTCAGGGAACCAGCGGTCGCGGCGCGCCAATCTCGTAGTCCTTCGGCGGCTCCGCCCCCAGCAGGTTCCGGACGAAGTAGTCCCACCGCCGGCGCATCATGTAGGGCTCGTTGCCGAATCCGTGCCGCCGGTTCGGAAGAACCAGCAGGTCGAAGTCCTTGTTCGCCCGAATGAGATCGTCCACCATCTTCATCGTGTTGTTGGGCGGCACGTTGTTGTCCATCGACCCGTGGGCGATCAGCAGCTTGCCCTTGAGGTTCTTGACCAGGCTCTGGTTGGACTCGGCGTCGTAGCTGTCGGTCCCGTCGGGGTTCCGCTCGAGGAGGCCCTGGTACCGCTCGCCCCAGTCGTCCTCGTACGTCCGCTGGTCGTGGTTCCCGGCCTGGGATACGGCCACCTTGTAGAAGTCGGGATACCGGAGGATCCCGGCCGTCGAGGCGAACCCCCCGCCCGAGTGGCCCCAGATCCCGACCCGGTCGAGGTCCATCCACGGGTTCTGCGCGCCGAGTTGCTTGATGCCGCCGACCTGGTCGGGGAGGCCGTTGTCGCCCATGTGGCCGTAGTAGGCGTCATGGAACGACTTCGACCGCATCGGCGTACCCATCGCGTCGAGCTCCACCACGACGAACCCGAGCTCGGCGATGGCCTGCTTGTCGGCCCGCGCGACGACGAAATTCCGGGTACCGACGCTGCCGGTCTGCGGACCGGGATAGAGGTAGTTGACGACCGGGTACTTCCGGTTCGGATCGAAGTTCTTCGGCCGGTACATGAGACCGTAGAGATCGGTCTTTCCGTCGCGCGCTTTCACCGTGAACGGAATCGGCGGGACCCACCCCGCCGCCACCAGGCGGCTGATGTCGGCCTTCTCGAGGTCGAGCACCAGCCGGCCCCGCGCATCACGCAGCACCGAGGCGCCGGGATCGGTCGGCGTGGAGTACGAGTCCACGAAATAGCGACCGTCCGGTGAGAACGAACTGCCGTGGTTGGCGTCCTCCGGGGTGAGCAGCGTCTGGCCCTTCCCGTCCATCCCGATCCGGTACAGGTGGGTGAAGTACGGATCGCGGCCCGCCTCCTTGCCCGCCCCCGTGAAGTACAGCACCCGCGCCTTCTCGTCCACCCGGATGAGATCGAGCACCGGGCCGGGGCCCATCGTGATCTGCCGCTTGAGCGCACCGGTCGCCAGATCGTAGAGATAGAGGTTGCCCCAGTCGTCCCGCTCCGAGTACCAGAGGACCTCGTTCGACGCGGGGAGCACCCGCCAGCTCACGGCGCTGAAGCCGGACTCGAACTGGGTGGCCACCTTCTCTTCCAGGACATCCCGCACGTCTCCGGTCACCGCGTCGGCCACGCGGAGATTGGCCTGCTTGTGATCCCGGCTGCTCGACACGAAGGCGACGTGGGAGCCGTCCGGATACCACTCGACGTCCGCCCAGGTGCCGCCGCAATAGACGTGATCGCAGATGGTGGACCGATGCTGGTCCGGCGCCATCTTGAGCCGGACGACCTTGCGACCCTCGACGTCGATGATGACCCGGTGGATGGTGAAGATGGCGCTATCGCCGGGAAGGGGATATTTCCAGGCCTCGAGCTGGGGATGGCCCACCTGGGTGTTGACCAGATACATCATCCCGACCTTGCGGCCGTCATGCTGAAACGTCGCGATCTTCTTCGAATCGGGTGACCATACCAGGACCGGATTGTCGCCCTTCACCCAGCCGGCGTTGTTGGTGGCGTAGCCGAAGTCTTCCTGGCCGTCGGTGGTGAGCTGGGTTTCCTGCCCGCTCGCCACGTCGCGGACCCAGAGATTGTTGGCCCGGATGAACGCCGCCTTGGTACCATCCGGCGAGTTCACAACCGGCGCCTGCCCACCGCGACCGAAGCCCCCCCGGGCAGCTGCTCGGCCATTGGCGGTGCAGGCCGCGCCCGCACCGTCGCAGACGAAGGCACGGCGGCCCACCGAGAACGTCAGCTTCCAGCCTTTGCCGTCGGGGGTCATGTCGGTGAGCGTCAGACCGGTGGCGGTCACCGCGGTATCCGCCGCCCGCGCGAGCGCCGCCGCCAGCCGTTCATGATCGAAGGCCCGGTCCCGCCGTTTCCGGTCGGAGTCCACCAGGATGAACTCGGCGCCCTGCGCCAGCGCGTTGCGGTACCAGAAACGGCCGCCGTCGATCCAGTTCGGCCGAACCGGCCCATGGTCGACGAGATTGGCGAGCTTCGTGGCGAGCGTACCTTCCGCCCGGGCGTAGTCTTCGGCCGTGACCGCGCGGGACTGCTGGGCCGCCAGCGGCGCGGCGACGAGGGCGAACACGGCGAGCAAACGGGGGACGCGCATGGGACTCCTCAGGGTGATGTCGAACCAGCCCCGAAGATACCCCCCTCCGCCCGACGGGCCAGTTCCGCCTCGAGGTCCGCGAGCGAGAGCCCGGCAGCCCGCATGGCCACCAGCAGGTGGTAGACGAGATCGGCCGCTTCGGACCGGATCCGGTCCCGGTCTCCGTCCGCGCAGGCCACCGCCAACTCGGCCGCTTCCTCGCCCAGCTTCTTGAGGCGGAGGTTCCGGTCGCCGAGCAGCCTGGCCGTGTATCCCGGTGCCCGAGCCGACCCGGAGCCGGCGGCGGCTCCCGAGGAGGCCGACGACGAGCCCACGGCACGCGCCGCGATGGTCCGATCCAGCACGCCAAGCTGTCCCGCCGCGCCGGCCGATTGCCCGAAGCAGGTCGGTTGCCCCGTGTGGCATGCGGGACCGGCCGGAACGACACGGGCCAGCACCACGTCGCCGTCGCAATCCGCGGTGAGCGACTCCACCCGCTGGACGTTGCCGCTGGTGGCACCCTTGTGCCAGAGCCCCCGGGTGCGGGAGCGGTAGTGCATCTCCTCCGTGGCGAGCGTGCGCTCGAGGGCCTCGCGGTCGGCGCGGGCCACCATCAGCACCGCCCCGCTCCGGGAGTCCTGCGCCACGACGGTCACCGTCCCCCCGTCCTTGGCGAAGTCCAGCGTCCCGAGGTCGATCACGATCCCGCTCCGAGCAGCCGCCGGGCCTCGCCCGCCAACGCCGCGTTGGTGGCGATGGTGTCGCCGCCGAAGGCCGTGCGGCGGCCGGTCCAGTCGGTCAGCACGCCGCCCGCCTCCTCGATGATCGGCATCAGGCACGCGGAGTCCCAGGGGTTCATCCGGTCGTCCACCATCACCTCGGCGCGACCGGTCGCGACCAGCAGATAGCCGAAGCAGTCGCCCCAGGTGCGGACGACCCGCGCTCGTTCCGCCACGCGCTCCCAGCCACGCCGCCGCTCGGCGCGGTTCGGGAACCGCGGATCGGTGACCAGCGCGGTCGCCCTGGCCAGGTCGGCTTCGCCCGACACCCAGGCGCGGCGTCCGTTCCACCAGCAACCCTCGCTGACGGCGGCGGTGACTTTTTCTCCGGCCGCGGCACAGTTGATGGCACCGGCGAGCACCTCGTCACCATCGGCCACGGCGACCAGCGTGCCCCACAAGGGCACCCCGGCGACGAAGCTCTTGGTGCCGTCGATCGGATCGAGAAACCACCGCCGGCCGGAAGGATCGCCCGAGGTGCCGAACTCCTCGCCCACGATCGCGTCACCCGGGAACCGCTTCTCGATCCACTCGCGGGCCGCCTCCTCCGCGGCCCGGTCGGCGGCGGTGACCGGACTCCCGTCGCCCTTCCACTCGACCGCGATCCCGGGCCGGAAGCGTTCCAATGCCACCTTGCCGGCCAGCGTGGCCACTTCGTCGACGGCCTGCAGCAGCCTCGCGGTATCGCTCACCATGTTCTCCTGACTGGAATGCCGGCCGCCATCATCGACTCCTTGAGCGCCCGAACGGTACTGGTGCCGTCGTGGAGGATACCGGCCACCAGCGCCGCCGATGCCCGCCCTTCGGTCAGCGCGGCGGCCACGTGGGCGCCGGACCCCGCCCCCCCGGACGCGATGACGGGCACCGAGACCGCCTCGGCAACCGCCCGGGTCAACGCGAGGTCGTACCCGGAGCGCGCGCCGTCGCGGTCGATACTGGTCACCAGCAGTTCGCCGGCGCCGAGGGCCACCGCCTGCCGGGCCCAGGCCACCGCGTCGAGGGACGTGGGGGTCCGCCCGCCGCGGGTGTGGACCCGCCATCCGGTTGCCTCCGCCGCGGCATCGATGCTGACCACGACACATTGCGAGCCGAACCGGTCCGCGGCCCGGCGGATCAGCGCCGGATCGGCCACGGCGGCGCTGTTGAGAGTCACCTTGTCGGCGCCCGCACGCAATGTGCGGGCGATGTCGTCGTCCGTCCGGAGGCCCCCACCCACGGTGAGCGGCACGAAGAGTTGCTCCGCGGTCGCCCGGGCCACGTCGAGCAGAGTCGTTCGATCCTCGTGGGATGCGGTGATGTCGAGAAAGACGATTTCGTCGGCGCCGGCCTCCTCGTATCGGGCCGCCAGGTCGGCCGGATCGCCCCGATCCTTGAGCTCGCGAAAACGGACGCCCTTGACCACCCGGCCGTCCTGCACGTCGAGGCACACGACGAGCCGCGGCAGAATCATCGCTTCACCTGGACCGCGCCCTTGGTCGAGTACACCGCCGCCGCCGGCTCGAGCGCCTGCCGCAACGCCACGCCCAGGGCCTTGAAGGCCGCCTCGACGATGTGGTGTCGGTCGCGCCCGCGCCGGACGAACAGATGCAGGGTGGCGCGAGCGTTGTCCGCGAACGACCGCATCCAATGCTCGTAGAGATCGCTCGGCAGGCCGCCCCGGTAGTACGGCCGGCCGCCCAGGTCGAGCACGGCCTCGACGACCGCGTCGTCCATCGGGATCACCGCGTGTCCGTACCGGGCGATCGGACCCTCGGCACGTTCCGCAGCCGCCAGACCGACGGCGATGGCGACGTCCTCGATCACGTGATGGCGGAGGTCGCCCCGGGCCGCGACGACGAGCCCGCTGCCCGAGTAGCGGCCGAGGGTGACCATCATGTGGTCGAGGAACCGCACCCCGGTATCGGCCGTTGCGGCGCCTTCGCGTTCGAACCGCACGGTGATTTCGGTTTCGCGGGTGCGGCGTTCGATGATGCTCATGCGTTCGACTCCCCTCCGTCAGCGTTGGTCGCAGCCCCGCCGAACTCGGCGGCCGCGGCGGCCGGATCGAGCCGGCCGGTGTAGAGCGCCATGCCGATGACCCCGCGGCGAATCCCCAGGTCCGCCAGGCGGCGGAGGTCGGTCAGGCTCCGGATCCCGCCGGAGGCCTGCACCGGATGCCGGCTGCGCCGGGCGGCAAGCGCCAGCAGCTCGAGATCCGGCCCCTCGAGACGTCCCTCGACGTGCACGGCGGTGATCAGCACGGCGCCGAGTGGCAACTCGTTCAGCTGGTCGAGTACCTCGGCGAGCGACCGACCGGATCCGCGGGTCCAGCCGCGGGTGACCACTTCCCGGCCTCGCACATCAGCGGCCACGACGACGCGCCCGGGAAACCGGGCGCTGATCCGGGCGATCCACGCCGCGTCCTCGATCGCCCGGGTGCCTGCCACCACGCGCACGGCCCCGGCCGCGAGTACCCGCTCGAGCCGCGACTCGTCTCCCATGCCGCCGCCGACCTGGACCGCCTGGCCGAGGGGCAAGGACGCCGCGACGATCGCATCGACGAGTCCGGACTGCGCGCCGCCACCGGCGGCGGCATCGAGGTCAACCAGGTGCAACTCGGCGAATCCCTCCCGCCGCCACCCGGCAGCCACGACGGCCGGATCCGCGAGCCGGAGCCGCTCCTGGGCGAAGTCGCCGCCGACGAGCTGCACGGCCGCGCCGTCCCGCAGGTCCACCGCCGGCACCGCGATCAAGCCGCCGGTCGACCATCCCGTCATCGGGTGGTCTCCAGGAACTTTGCGAGGAACCGCACGCCCGCAGCCGAGCTCTTTTCGGGATGGAACTGGACGCCGATCGTATTCGCCAACCGAACCGCCGCCGGAAACCGGCATGCCTCGTGGGTGCTCCAGGCAGTGACGACCGCGGGGTCGTCCGGCCGCGCCACGTAGCCGTTCGCGTAGTAGGCCAGCGTCATCGCCGAGTCGACGAGGAGCGGGTCCCGGGCTTCGTCGAGGGCGTTCCAGCCCATCTGGGGAACCGTCATGGCCTCGAGCGGGACGACCCGGCCGCCCATGATGCCGAGTCCGGCCCCGGTTCCCTCGGCAGACCCTTCGAACAGCAAGTGCAGACCGAGACGATGCCCAACGCGGGTCGGCCCGCAGCGAGCGCCGCGCGGACGGCCTCGCGCCCCGGTGCCAACCGGGCGGCGGCGGCACCGAAGGCGCCGACCCCGGGCAGCACGATGAC
>JBFXAY010000075.1:0-23984 GCA_050183815.1 Gemmatimonadales bacterium
CCGGACAACTTCGACATGCTCTCGCAGGACCAGCTCCTCGAAATCATCTCCAACCTTACCGGGGCATTCTTCCTCGTCATGGTGGCGCTCTCGGGGGTGGCCCTCCTCGTCGGCGGGATCGGCGTCATGGCGATCATGATGGTCTCGGTGACCAGCCGCACCCGCGAGATCGGCACCCGCAAAGCCCTCGGCGCCACCCGCCGCGAGATCCTCTGGCAGTTTCTGGTCGAAGCCGCCAGCTTGACCTTGCTGGGCGGGCTCCTCGGCATCGGGGCGGGCATGTCGCTCGGGGAACTGCTCAAGCGGGCGCTGTCGATCGAAGCGTCGCCGCCGCTCTGGAGCGCGGTCGTGGCCGTGCTCGTGTCCGTGGCCATCGGGCTCGGGTTCGGCCTTTATCCGGCCAACCGGGCGGCCCGGATGGCACCTGTCGAGGCCCTTCGCTACGAGTAGTCCGATGACACCTGTCGCTCCCAAGCCGCTCCTCCCCGCCCTCGCCGGCGCCCTGGCCCTGTTCACCGGCATTTCCCCGGCTCGCGGCCAGGCCGCGCCCCTCGCCCCTCGGGGCGGCGGCCAGGTCGGCGACACTGCGTTCACGCCGACGGTGGAACACCCCGAATGGGCCCCGGGCGCGGGGCCGCTGGTCCTGCTCGACGAGGCCCACCACAATTTCCACACGACCACCGGCCGCTACGCCACATTCGCCACGCTCCTGCGCCGGGATGGGATGACGGTGGCACCCAACACCCGGCCGTTCTCCCCGGCCGGACTGGCCAAGGCCCGGGTCCTCGTCATTGCCAACGCGCTCGGGGCCCGGAACGCCGGCGGGAACTGGAATCTCCCGACGCCCAGCGCCTTTACCGCGGAAGAGATCGCCGCGGTCCGCGACTGGGTCACCGCCGGCGGCTCCCTGTTGCTCATCGCCGACCACATGCCGTTCCCCGGCGCCGCCGCGGATCTCGCCGCCGCGTTCGGCGTGACGTTCCAGAACGGCTTCGCCACGGATCGCCGGGCCGTGACCGACGAGTTCGGCTTCCGCCGCGCGGACGGCTCCCTCGGCGATCATGTCGTGACCCGGGGCCGCACCGCGGCCGAGCGGGTCGATTCCGTCCGGAGCTTCACCGGCCAGGCCTTCGCGGTGCCGGCCGGCGCCGTCGGCCTGTTGCGAGTTCCGACGGACGGCGTGATCCTGCTCCCGGATACGGCCTGGCGGTTTTCCGACCGGACCCGGCGGGTGTCGTCGGCCGGGATGGTCCAGGGCGCCCTGCTCCGCGTCGGGCGGGGGCGGGTGGCCCTGTTCGGCGAGGCCGCGATGTTCTCCGCGCAGGTCACCGGTCCGGACCGGCACCCCTTCGGCATGAACGCTCCCAACGCGGGCCAGAACGCCCGCTTCCTCCTCAACGTCATGCACTGGCTCACCGGCCGGCTGCCCGACTGACCCGACTCCGATGAACCTCCGATTGCTCGTCCTTTTCGGCGCCGGCCTGGCCGCCGCCTGTGCCAAGAACGCCGCTGGCGGCGAGGCGGCCCGCTTCGATCCGTCCCTCGGCGTCGACGTGGGTTCGCTCACGACCACCGGCTCCGGACTCCGCTACCGCGATTTCGTGGTGGGTGACGGCACCGAAGTCGTCCGCGGCTCGCAGGTCGCGGTGCATTACCGCGGGTACCTCGCCTCGGGCGGCCCACCGTTCGACGCCAACACCGCGCAGGACGCCCCGCTCGAGTTCACCGTGGGCGAAGGCCGCGTGATCTCGGGGTGGGATGAAGGCCTGGTCGGGATGCGGGTCGGTGGCCGCCGCCAGCTCGTGGTGCCGCCGGAACTCGGCTACGGCAAGAGCGGACTCGGGCCGATCCCCGGGGGCGCAACCCTGATCTTCACGATCGACCTCGTCGCCGTCCGCTGACCCGGTCTATCTTCGGCCATGCCTGTCGACCTGCTTGCCATTGCGGCCCACCGCGACGACGTCGAGCTGACCTGCGCCGGGACCCTGATCAAGGCCGCCGACCAGGGGCACCGCACCGGGATCCTCGACCTGACCCAGGGCGAAACCGGTACCCGCGGCTCCCAGGCGATCCGCGCCGAGGAGGCCGCCCGTGCTGCGGAGGTGATGGGGGTGAGCGAGCGGCGTAACGCCGGCCTGCCGGACGCCCACCTCCACAACACCGAGGAGGCCCGCCGGGCGGTCGTCGAAGCGATTCGGCACTTTGCGCCGCAGGTAGTGATCCTGCCTTTTCCCGTGGGACGGCACCCGGATCACCGGATCGCCTCCGAACTCGCCCGGGACGCCTGCTTCCTGGCCGGCCTCGCCAAATACCCGGCGGACGGAGCGAAACACCGGCCCCGCAAGATCCTCTACGCGCTGTCCTACCGCGAAGACCCGGTCAAGCCGACCTTCGTCGTGGATATCTCGGACCAGTTCGACCGCAAGATGGCGGCGATCCGCTGCTATGCGAGCCAGTTCGACGGGGCCGACAGCGCCGGCGAGATCTTCCCCACCGGCCAGGACCTCTATTCGCTCATCGAAATCCAGAACGCCCACTACGGCTCGTTGATCCGCCGGCGGTTCGGAGAGCCCTTCTATACCCACGAGACCGTCCTGGTCGACGACGTGGTCGGCCTGGGCGTCACGAGCATGTAACGTCCGCCCGGGTCCCCCGGACCCAACCTGTACTCCCGCAACAGGTTAT
Source organism: Gemmatimonadales bacterium (assembly GCA_050183815.1). Classification (GTDB taxonomy): domain Bacteria; phylum Gemmatimonadota; class Gemmatimonadetes; order Gemmatimonadales; family GWC2-71-9; genus SHZU01. Next base: position 2,686 of record JBFXAY010000075.1, read on the forward strand.
AATCCAGCCATGCCCCAGCCTGCCTATCTCGACCACGCGGCCACCACCCCGGTTCGGGCCGAGGTGCTCGAGGCGATGCTTCCCTTCCTCGGCGCGGCGGCGTTCGGGAACCCCTCCAGCAGCCACCGGTTCGGTCGGGCGGCCCGGGCCGGCCTCGAACAGGCCCGCCGGGAGGTGGCGGAGGCGATCGGCGCGGAGCCGAATCAGGTGGTCTTCACCTCCGGCGGTACCGAGGCCGACAACCTGGCCATCATCGGGGCCGCTCAGGTGGCCCGCGATCAAGGCCGGCCGGTGCGGGTGGTGACCACGGCGGTCGAGCACAAGGCGGTCCTGGCGGCCGCCCATCAGGTGGTCCGGATGGGTGGCGAGGAGACGATCCTTCCGGTCGGGCCGGACGGCCTGGTGGACCTCGAGAGCTTCGGGGCGGCACTCGCCGGCCGGCCGGCCGTGGCGTCGGTCATGTGGGTCAACAACGAGACCGGCGTGCGCCAGCCCGTCGAGCAGCTCGCCGCCGCCTGTCGCGAGGCCGGGGTGCCGTTCCACTCCGATGCGGTGCAGGCCTTCGGCAAGGTGCCGATCGTCCTCCGGGAGGCCGATCTGGCCCTGGCGACCCTGTCCGGGCACAAGATCGGCGCCCCGAAGGGTATCGGGGCCCTCGTGGTCCGGGACCGCAAGGCAATCGACGCGATCATTCACGGCGGCGGCCAGCAATTCGGCATCCGCCCGGGCACGGAGAACGTGGCCGGCGCGGTCGGCTTCGGGCGGGCGGCGAAGCTGGCGGCTCAAGAGGTCGACGCCGAGGCGGCCCGGCTCGCGGCCCTTCGGGACCGGCTGGCGGCCGGGCTGCGGGAAACCGTGCCCGACCTGATCGTCAACGGCGAGGCGGCGCCGCGGGCGCCGCACGTGCTCAACGTGTCGATCCCCGGGGTGGACGGCGAGGCCATGCTGATGCACCTCGACCTGGCCGGGATCGCCGCGTCGGGCGGCTCCGCGTGTTCCACCGGGTCGGTCGAACCGTCTCATGTACTCATGGCAATGGGACTGCCGCGCCCCCTGGCGCTCGGCGCCGTCCGCTTCAGCCTGGGCCACGAGTCGACCGACGCCGACGTGGCCCAGGTGCTCGCGGCGTTCCCGGGCGCCGTGGCCAAGGTCCGGCAGCTCACCGCGGTGCTCGGCCGTGCCTGAGAAGGTTCTGGTGGCGATGTCCGGCGGAGTGGACAGTTCGGTCGCGGCCGCCCTGCTCGTGGAACGCGGCTACGAAGTGGTCGGCGCCACGATGAAGCTCTTCTGCCACGGCGATCAGGTCGCCGATCGCCCCTGCTGTTCCCTCGATTCGATCAACGACGCCCGGGCCGTCGCTCACCGTCTCGGGATTCCGCATTACGTCCTCAACCTCGAGGATCGTTTTGGCGCGGCCGTGGTGGACGACTTCGTGGCCGAATACGCCCGGGGCCGCACTCCGATTCCGTGCGTCCGGTGCAACTCGTTCACCAAGTTCCGTGACCTCGTCGCCCACGCGGACGCCCTCGGCTGTACCTCGATCGCCACGGGCCATTATGTCGAGGCCCGCGGAGGCCGACTCTACCGCGGCCGCGACCGGGACAAGGACCAGAGCTACTTCCTCTGGGGAATTCCCCGGAGCATCGTGCCCCGGATGCGGACCCCGGTGGGGACTCTTTCCAAGCCCGAGACCCGGGCCTACGCCCGGCGGCTCGGGCTCCTCACCGCGGACAAGCCCGAGTCGGTCGAGATCTGCTTCGTGCCGAACGACGACTACGTCTCGGTCCTCGAACAGCGGCTGCCGGCGGACGCGCCGGCGCTGGTCCCCGGCCCGATCGTGACGACCGACGGCGAGACGATCGGCGAGCACCGCGGCTTCGCGCGGTACACGATCGGCCAGCGCCGGGGGCTTCCGGGCGGCCGGGCGCTGCCGCTCTACGTCGTGGCGATCCGCCCCGACGACCGCGCGGTCGTGGTGGGCGACGAAACCGACCTCGAGGGCCGATCGGTCCGGCTCGAGGAGCTCAACTGGCTCGCCTCCCCGCTTGGCGAGGGGGACCGGTGCGAGGTCCAGATCCGCTATCGAAGCCGGCCGGTGCCGGCGGTGGTGCGCCAGGTGACCGGCACGGCCATCGAACTCGACCTGAGCGAGGGGGCCCGCGCCATCACGCCGGGCCAATCCGGCGTGCTGTACGGCCCGGACGGACTCGTGTTTGGAGGAGGAGTGATCGCATGATGACGCGCCGCATCGGCGGGGCGGCCCTGGCCGCCGGCCTCCTGCTGCTTCCCATGGCCGCTTCCGCCCAGACGAAGCGGGCGATGACGGTCGACGACTTCCTCGGTCTCAAGACGGCCGCCGATCCCCAGATTTCTCCCGATGGCGGCTCGGTGGCCTTCACGGTCTCGGTGCCCTCCCTGGCCGACAACCGGAACGTGAGCCGTCTCTGGCTCCACAACCTCACCGACGGCTCGACCCGGGAGCTGACCCGGGGTGCCGCGGGCTCGGACTTCCAGCCCCGCTGGGCGCGGGACGGCCGGACCCTCTTCTTCCTGTCGACCCGGAGCGGCGCGCCCCAGGTCTGGCGGATCCGGACCGACGGCGGCGAGCCGGTCCGGATCACCAACCTGGCGACGGGCGTCAATCAGTTCTGGTGGTCGCCGGACACGGCCGCGGTGTTCGTGGCGTCCGACCTCAAATGGCCGGCCACCGGCGCCCTGGACGAGCGGACCAAGGATTTCCCGACCAGCGCCCAGCTCTGGGACGGCCTCTTCTACCGCCACTGGAACGAGTGGCGCGCCGGCACCCGCCAGCACCTCCTCCGGGTCGAGCTGGCCACCGGCCGGGCCACCGACATCACGCCGTTCGATCACGACGTTCCGACCCTGGCCCTCGGCGGCGAGGACGTCGGCATCTCGCCGTTAGGCACCGAGCTGGCAGTGGTCTACAACGCCGACTCGGTCGTGGCCACGAGCACCAACAACGACATCTTCCTGATCGGCCCGGACGGCACCGGCCTGGTCGCGATGACGGAGAACAAAGGCAACGATCACAGTCCGGTCTATTCGCCGAACGCGCGCTGGATCGCCTACCTGTCGATGGCCACGCCCGGATTCGAGGCGGACCGCCAGCAGGCGATGCTCTACGACCGGGCCACCGGCGAGCGGGTCTCCCTGACCGCCGACTGGGACGTGAGCGTCCAGCGCCTCGTCTGGGCGCCGGACTCGCGGTCGCTGGTGGTCGAGGTCGAGGAGCGGGGCGAGCACAATCTCTACCGGCTCCCCCTTCCCGGCACCACCCGGCGCGGTGCCGAAGGGCCCGTGCCGGTGGCGGTCGGCGGCTCCAACACCGGCGTGCAGTTCCTCCCGCGGGGGAATGGGGTCGTCTTCCTCCGCCAATCGGCGAATCAGCCGCCCGAACTCCACCTGGTCCGGTTCGACGGCCGGGAACCGATGCGGCGGCTCACCGACCTCAACACCGCGGCGCTCGCCGAGCTCGATCTCCGGCCGGCCGAGCAGTTTGCGTTCGTCGGCGCCAAGGGCGACTCGGTCCACGGTTTCCTGATCAAGCCGCCCGGGTTCGACTCGACCCGCCGCTATCCGGTGGCGTACCTGATCCACGGCGGCCCCCAGGGCGCGTGGCTCGACAACTGGCACGCCCGGTGGAACTACGCGATGTTCGCGAGCCGCGGCTACGTGGTGGCGGCGGTGAACTTCCACGGGTCGACCGGCTACGGCCAGGCCTTCACCAACGCGATCTCGCGCCACTGGGGCGATCTCCCCTACGAAGATCTGATGAAGGGCGTCCAGTATCTCGAGACGCTGCCGTACGTCGACGGCGCCCGGATCGGCGCGGCCGGCGGGTCGTACGGCGGCTATATGGTCTACTGGATCGCGGGTCACACCGACCGGTTCAAGGCGCTCGTCGCCCACGACGGGATCTTCAACACGGAAAGCATGGCGGGCACCACCGAAGAGCAGTGGTTCCCGATCTGGGAGTTCGGCGGACGCTTCACCTCGCCGGAGGCCAGGACCCTGCTGGCCCAGTGGTCACCGGCGAACTTCGTGACCCAGTGGAAGACGCCCATGCTGGTCGTCCATGGGCAGCAGGACTTCCGGGTCGACGTGTCCGAGGGCATGCAGGCGTTTTCGGCCCTGCAACTCAAAGGCATCAAGTCGCAGTTCCTCTATTTCCCGGACGAAGGGCACTTCGTCCTCAAGCCGCGCAACCGGCGCCTCTGGTGGGGCGTGGTCCTCGACTGGCTCGACGCCTACCTCAAACCGGCGGCGGCCCGCACCGGACCGTGACCAGCTCGTTACACGAAGGTCCGAAACGGGGGCCACTTTTGACCCCCATGCCCCTCCCCGAGCAGGTCGAACAGGTCGACCTCCGCCACCCCTCGCTGTACCTCAACCGCGAGTTGAGCTGGCTCGAATTCAACCGACGGGTCCTCCACGAAGCGCTCGACGCCCGGACCCCGCTCCTCGAGCGGCTCAAGTTCCTCGCGATCTTCTCGTCGAACCTCGACGAGTTCTTCCAGGTGCGGGTCGCCGGCCTCCGGAAACAGGTGGCGGTGCGGTTCCAGGAACCGGCGGAGGACGGACTCACCCCGGAGGCGCAGCTCGCCGCGATTTCGACGGCCGTGCGCGAACTCCAGGGCCTGCATGACGGCTGCCTGACCACCGAGGTGCTGCCGGCCCTCGGCCTCGCCGGGATCGAACTCGCCACGGATCCGGACCGCCTGAGTGCCGAGGATCGCGAGTTCCTGCGCCGGTATTTCACCGAGCAGGTCTTCCCGGTGCTCACCCCGCTGGCGGTCGACCCGGCCCATCCGTTCCCGTACATCTCGAACCTGAGCCTTTCGCTCGCGGTGATTCTCCGCGGCCACGGCGGCAACGAGCGATTCGCCCGGGTCAAAGTGCCGAAGATCCTGCCGCGCTGGGTGCCGCTCCCGGGGATCACCCGCTTCGTGCCGCTCGAGCTGGTCATCGCCCAGCACCTCGAGGCGCTCTTCCCCGGTGTCGAGATCCTCGGCGCCTATCCGTTCCGGATCAGCCGCAACACCGACCTCGAGATCGATCCCGAGGAAGCGGAAGACCTGCTCTCGCTGATCCAGGAAGAGGTCCGCAACCGCCGCTTCGCCGAGGTGGTTCGGCTCGAAGTCCATTCGGCGACACCGCCCTCGCTCCGGGAGCTGCTCCTCGCGGAACTCAACGCGGACCAGGAAGTCGAAGGACTCGGACTCGGCTCCAGCGACGTCTACGAGGTGACCGGACTGCTCGACGCCGGGGACCTGCTCTCGCTCGCAGGCATCGAACGGCCCGAACTCCGGGACGCGCCGTTCACGCCGGTCACCCAGCCCCGTCTGGCCGCGGCCCGCAACCTCTTCGATGTGATCCGCGAGGGCGACGTCTTCGTCCATCATCCCTACGAGAGCTTCGCCACGTCGGTCGAGCGGTTTCTCCAGCTCGCCACGGAGGATCCGGACGTCCTGGCGATCAAGATGACGCTCTACCGCACCGGCGGCGATTCGCACATCGCCCGGATGCTCACCGCCGCGGCCGAGCGGGGCAAGCAGGTGGCGGTGCTGATCGAGTTGCAGGCCCGGTTCGACGAGGAAAACAACATCCGGTGGGCCCAGCGGTTCGAGGATGTCGGCGTCCACGTGAGCTATGGCGTGTCCGGTCTCAAGACCCACGCCAAGGTCATTCTCGTGGTCCGCCGCGAGGGCGACGCGATCCGCCGCTACGTCCACATCGGCACCGGCAACTACCAGCCGAAGACCGCCCGGCTCTACACCGATTTCGGCCTGTTCTCCTCGGACGCCGACCTCGGCGCCGACCTCTCCGATCTCTTCAACGTGCTGACCGGCTTCGCGGCACCGGCGGGATACCGGAAGCTGATCGTCGCGCCGGACGGGATGCTGCCGGCCATCATCCGGCTGATCGACCGCGAGGCGGAGCATGCCCAGGCCGGCCGGCCCGCCCGGATCCTGGCCAAGATGAACGCAGTGAATCACCCGGCGGTGATCGAAGCGCTCTACCGGGCTTCGCAGGCCGGGGTGCCGATCGATCTCATCGTGCGGGGCATCTGCGCCCTCCGGCCCGGCGTCCGGGGCGTGAGCGAGAACATCCGGGTCATCAGCATCATCGGCCGGTTCCTCGAGCATTCCCGGGCCTGGCATTTCGACAACGGCGGCCAGGCCGAGGCCTTCATCACCTCGGCGGACTGGATGCCCCGCAACCTCGACCGGCGGATCGAGTCCGCCACGCCGATCGAGGACCCGGGCCACCGGGCCACGCTGCGGTCGTTGCTGGAACGGATGTGGGAGGACAACCGGCAGGCCTGGGTGCTCGACGCCGACGGCGGCTGGACCCAGCGTCACGCGGACGGCGGGCCCGAGCGGGCGACCCACCGCGATTTCATCGAACAATACCGCACCGACACCCGGCGCGACGGCTGATTCAGTAGGCGAGGTTGGCCGAGTCGGCGAACTTCTTGAACAGCTCCTCCTGATCGGGCGAGAGCTGGTCCGGCAGTGCGACCGTCACCTCGACGAGCTGATCCCCCCGCTGCTCCCCTTTCGGAACGCCCATGCCCTTGATCCGGAATTTCTTCCCGGACGACGTCCCGGCGGGCACCTTGAGCACCACCTTCTTCCCGTCGACCGTCCGGACCTTGATCTTGGTGCCGAGCACCGCCTGGGCGAGGTTGATCGGCACCTGACAGTGGAGGTCGAGGCCGTCGCGCTGGAAGAACCGGTCCGCCGTCACCTCGAACGCCACCAGGAGATCGCCGGCGGGTTCCCCCGGGCCGGCGGAGCCGCCCTGCCCCTTGAGGCGGATGCGGGTGCCGCTGTCGGTCCCCGGGGGCACCGTGATCATCAAGGTCCGCTCGGTGCGCACCTGCCCCGCGCCGCCGCAGCTGTGGCACTTCTCGCTCGCGACCTTGCCACGCCCGCGGCAGAGCGGACAGGGACGGTTGACGGCGAAGCCGCCCTGACCGAAGGAAATGGTACCCCGCCCCTTGCACTCCGGACACTGCGACAGCGTGGCTCCCGGCGCGGCCCCGTTGCCGGCGCACGCGGGACAGGCCCCGCTCACCTCGATGGTCATCGGGACCTTGTCGCCCAGGACCGCCGTCCGGAACGGGATTTCGAGCGTGGTCTCGAGGGTATCGCCCCGGCGCTGCTCCTTCTTGCCGCCCCGGCCGAAGATCGACGAGAAGATGTCGCCGAGCCCCATGCTGCCGAAATCGCCGAAATCGAACGTCTCGGAAAAACCGCCGGCGGGCGCCCCGGCGCCCCGCGCTCCGCCGGCATCGGTCCGGCCGCCGCGGGAGGAGAAATCGAATGCGCCGAGGCGGCGCATCTGATCGTATTTCTTCCGCTTCTCGGCATCGGACAGCACGCCGTGCGCTTCCGAGATCTGCTTGAAGGTCTCGGCCGCCTGGGGGTTGTTCGGATTGGCGTCCGGGTGGTACTGCTTGGCCAGGCGCCGATAGGCCTTCTTGATCTCGTCGGCCGTGGCCGATTCCGAGACCCCGAGCACCTGGTAGAAATCCTTCGTGGCCACGTCAGGCGTGTCCCTCGGACGAGTAGACTTGCACCATCGCGGGTCGGACCAACGCTCCCTTGAACCGGTACCCGACCTGGAAGGTCGCGGCGACCGTGTGATCCTGCGCGGCCTCCGGCGGGGCAATGACCGACACGGCCTCCGCGACCGCCGGATCGAATTTCTGCCCGACGGGGTCGACCCGTTCGAGGCCACCCTGTTCGAGTTCCTTCCGAAACTTCCGGTCCACCATTTCGATGCCCTGGCGGAGCGCCGCGATCGGGCCGTCGGGGTCGGTGGCCGCCAGCCGGTCGAGGTCGTCGAGGACGTCGAGCAGCTTGATCACGAACGCGGCCTGGGCCTTGTCGGCCAGCTCGACCCGTTCCCGGGCGACCCGCTTCCGGAAATTGTCGAACTCGGCCGCCAGCCGGAGGTGGCGGTCGGTGACCTCCGCCAGCTGCTCAGACAGGCGTTTGACCGCGCTGTCCGCCGGCTCGGCGGGCGGGGCGGCCCCAGCGGCTGTCGCCGCCTCGCCGGTCTCCAGTTCGGTCGCCTCGGCCAGCGGGGCGTCCTCTTCGAACGGTCGATCCTGATCCATCGCTCCGGCCATCAGTCTCCGTAACCTCCGTCGTTTTGACCTACGAGCCAAGCCAAGCCGCCGGCACGCCGGGGGCTCAGCCATCAACATCTCGGGGGTTTAGCCGACCTCTCCTACGGCAACCCCCGTTCCGGGTTTCCCTGTCAATTTGGCACGGCCAGGGAGTCGGGTAAAGCAAGGCGCCGCCACACCCCGTGGAGCGCGGTCTGGGCCGCCCGGCCCCGAACGTCCTCCCGGGACCCGGGGAACATCACCCGCTCGACCGCCACCCCATCGGCCCCCGCGAAGCCCTCGGGCCCGGCAAAGGCGAACCAGACCAGGCCCACGGGCTTCTCCGCCGACCCGCCCCCGGGCCCGGCGATCCCCGTGACCGAGACGGCCACATCCGCGCCCGAGCGGGCCCGGACACCCAGCGCCATCTCCCGGGCGACCGCCTCGCTCACGGCACCGTGGGACCCGATGGTGTCCTCCCGGACGCCGAGGAGCCCGGTCTTGAGCTCGTTGGCGTAGGCAATGACGCCACCCAGGAAGACATCCGAGCTGCCCGGCACCGCGGTGACCCGGCCGCCGACCAGTCCGCCGGTACAGGACTCCGCCACCGCGAGGGTGAGCCGCCGATCCCGGAGCGCATCGACGAGCACGGCGGCCAGGTCGTCGTCGTCGGTTCCGTAGCAGCGATCGCCGACGACCGCCCGGATCGCCTCGGTCACCCGGCCGAACTCGCGCTCGGCCTCCGCGTCGGTCGCGTCCCAGGCCGTGAGCCGCAGGTCCACGCCCTCGATCCCCGGCAGGTAGGCCAGCGTGAGCGGCGCCACGACGTCCTCGACCGCGGCAATCCGTTCGGCGAGCGTCGACTCCGGAATCCCGGTCGTTCGCAGGACCCGGGACCGGACCGACCGGCCGCCGGCCCGCTCGCGGAGCCGAGGGGCCACTTCGTGGGTAAGGAGTCCCTTCATCTCGGCGGGCACGCCAGGCAGCATCACGACTTCGCCGCGCGGACCGCTGAGCCAGAGCCCGGGGGCGGTGCCCCAGCGATTCGGCAGCACCGTGGCGCCGCGCGGCACCTCCGCCTGGCCGCGGTTCGACTGGGCCGGGACCCGCCCGAATTTGGCGAACCGCTCGACCAGCGCCTCCCAGATCGGCGGCTGGAACTCGAGCGGGGCGTCGAACAATTCGGCCACCACCTTCTTGGTCATGTCGTCGCGGGTCGGCCCGAGGCCGCCGGTCGTGATGACGAACCGCGACCGCTCGAGCGCCTCGGCCACGGTGGCGCGAATCAGGTCGGGATCGTCGCGAACGGTGGTGCGCCGCGCGATCCGGACGCCCGCGTCCGCGAGCGCCCGGCCCATGAAGGCACTGTTGGTGTCGACGGTGAAGCCGAGAAGCAGCTCGGTGCCGATGGTGACGAGTTCGAGATCCATGCGGAGTCCGCGGGGGCCGGGCGCCCGCTCAGCGAAGCAGGCGCCGGTACCGGTACAGGTAGACCAGGAAGGAATAGACCGTCAGCACGGTGGCCACCGCCAGGCTGACCGACACGAAATGGCCGTGGAACTCCTTCCAGAACTGCCAGAAGGCGCTCCGGTGGAGGTCGAGCGGATCCCAGGCGTCCCGGAAGGCGAACCAGAGAATCGTGCCCCCGACGAAGATGTTCTGCGTCACCGTCTTGAGCTTGCCGGTGCCGTGGGCGGCGATGACGACACCGCGCCGCTTGGCAAACCAGCGGAACAGCGTCATGAGGAGTTCCCGGCCGATCAGGATGATGCAGAACCAGAGCGGGATGCTCCGCCAGACCGGAATGTCGTAGCGGTCGTGCCGGGCCTGGGCCACGAAGTAGATCGGGATGACGGTCGCGAGGAGCAGCAGCTTGTCGGCGAGGGGGTCGAGCATCTTGCCGAGGTCGGAGACTTCGTTGCGGGCCCGGGCCAGGCGGCCGTCGATCACGTCGCTCACGGCGGCGACGAGGAAGACCACGAAGGTGAGGAGCTTGGGCCAGTACCCTTCGATGAAGGGGAGATAGGCAATGACGGGCGTGATCGCGATGCGGCCGATCGTCAGGACGTTCGGCAGGGTCCAGATCGCGCCCTTCACGGTCACCCGAGTGTCTTCAACACCAGCTTGCTGATCGAGCGGAGGGTGTCGAACACGCCGTCACCGCGCACCGCGACGGCCTCGAAATAGGGCGCTCGTTCGATCCAGGTGCCCTCGACTTCCTCCACCAGATTCTCGCCCGGCCGGTCAGGATTCTGGATGAGCCGCTGCCGGGCCGCGTCCTCGACGGGCCAGCCCGGATTGAGATTCTCCTGGAGCTCGTCGAGCGGGGCCGCGTTCGGGAGATCCCGCTTGTTGTACTGGATCGCGAACGGGATCTTGGTCAGGTCGTAACCGTGCTGGAGGAGGTTGTCGTAGAGGTTCTGCATCGACTCCACGTTCGCTTCCATCCGCTCGATCTGGCTGTCCGCCACGAACACCACGCCGTCGACCCCCTTGAGGATCAGCTTGCGGGAGGCGTTGTAGTAGACTTGGCCCGGCACCGTGTAGAGGTGGAACCGGGTCTTGAACCCGCGGATCGTCCCGAGATCCACCGGCAGGAAATCGAAGAAGAGGGTCCGCTCGGTCTCGGTGGCGAGGGAGATCATCTTCCCTTTCGACGAGGGCGACACCTTCTCGTAGATGTACTCGAGATTGGTGGTCTTCCCGCCAAGCCCCGGTCCGTAGTAGACCAGCTTGCAGTTGATTTCACGCGACGCGTAGTTGATGAGCGACATCCGGCCGCCTCAAGCCCCGAAGAGTTTGTCGATCTCGTCTTCCGCTTCGCCCAGGAATGCCGCCTCGACCTTCGGGGGCGGGACGTCCTTGCGCTCGAAGATCTCGGTGAACACTGCCGAGAGCCGGCCGACGACGTTGCGGACCCGGAGCTTGACCAGCCCCAGCGTGGTCCGGTTGTCGAACCGCACCACCAGGATGACCCGGCGCGCGATGTCGGCGAGGTACAGCGACTCCCGTTCCCCCTGATGAAACAAGGCCCCGAATTCCGGCTCGCCGAGGAGCCGGGCCAGCTGGTCGTTGGCGCTGAAATCGGCGGCCGTGAGCGAGGCGAACGCCACCGGATCGAAATCCGGCTCGTCCCCGGTCAGGGCCAGCATCTGGCCGGTCCGGTCCACCAGGATGCAGGTCCGGGCGTTGGCCTCCCCGAGCAGCTGATCGAGAATGCCCCGAATCCGCTCCGCGTCCTGTTCGCCAAACGACCAGCTCGCCGCACCAGTCACCAATCGGTCTCCCTCACGAAGCGCGCGCCAGTTCGAGTTCGATCCGCCGCTTGACCCGGAGCGCCCGGCGCCGGAGCGGGGCCGCCGGCTCCCAGGCGATATAATCGGCCAGGAGCCGCACCGTCTCCACCCGCACCTGTCCGGCCAGATAGCTCAGGGCGGCCAGCCGCCGGAAGCGGTTGGCGCTGAACAGGTCGGCCCGGTGCCGTTCGAGGTGACGCCCGGCCAGATACCAGCCCAGCCCGAGCCCCGCGGCCAGCGCGGCGGCGAACGCCACCGCTCGCGTCGCCCTCACGACACCTCCTGACGGGCCTCGAGCGCGTGGCTCAGCGTCAAACCGTCGATGTACTCGAGATCGCCTCCGACCGGCAACCCACGGGCCAGCCGGCTGACCCGCACCCCAGTGCCGCCGAGGAGTTGTTGAATGAATGTAGCGGTGGCCTCGCCTTCGAGCGAAGGGTTCGTGGCCAGAATCACCTCGCGGACCTGCCCCGAGCCGAGCCGGCGCCGCAGCAGCGAGATCCGCAACTGGTCCGGACCGATCCCCTCGAGCGGCGACAGCCGCCCGCCGAGGACCAGATAGCGGCCCCGGTAGGTGGTGGCCCGCTCCACCTGCCCCACCGCCGATGCTTCCTCGACCACGCAGAGCAGGCCCGCGTCCCGGCGCTCGTCGGCGCAGATGGCACAGCGGGGTCCCTCGCAATAGTCGCCGCAGTCCTCGCAGCTCTGGACCGCGCCCGCGACCCGCTCGAGCGCGCCGGCCAGCCGGCTCAGGCGCTCCTTGGGCTGCTGGAGGAGATGGTAGGTGAGTCGCTGCGCCGTCTTCCGCCCGATGCCGGGCAACTTCGCCAGTTCGACCACCAATTCGTCGATGGCCCCCACACTCACGATCCGGCGACCGGCGGCAGGCCCTGCGCTTTCCGCATTTCGGCCTGGGCGGTTTCAGCCGCCCGACGCTGCGCCTCGGCGACGGCCGCGAGCACCAGGTCGGCCAGCAACTCGGCGTCGCGCCCCTCGAAGGCCGCCGGATCGATGTCGAGGGACCGGATGGTCCCCCGGCCGTCCGCGGCGACCCGAACCAGCCCGCCACCGGCCGTAGCCTCGACGAGATGATCGGCAAGATCCGCCTGGAGTTGTTGCAGCCGGCCCTGCATCTGCTGGCTGAGTTGGAGCAACTGCTGAAGGTCCGCCATATCGACTTCCGCTGATCCCTGAAACGGCACTAGTCCACGATTTCCAAATCTAACGCGTCGGCTGCGGCATCCAACGCGGTGTCCCGGGTCCGCAGTTCACGTAACTTCTCTTCCTTCAAGTCTTTTTCCGACAACCGTTTAGGACGCTCACGCCTGGCGTCGCCCCGGGGCTCCTCCCCGAAGTGCACCGCAAGGCGCTTGCCGGTGGCCCCGGCCAGCAATTCGGCGATCGCGCGCTGCTGCCGCTGGGCCCCCTCGAGCATGTGCGCCACGTCCTCGCCCCCGACCGACAGGGTCACACTGTCGTCGGTGGCGGCTACCGGCGTCAGGCTCTCCACCACCGTGCCGAGGAGCGGGCTCCGGGAGCGGGCCCGGGCCACCACGTCCGGCCAGACGCGGACGAGGCCGTCGAGTTCCAGTGCACCGGTGAGCAACGGACCGGCCGGGGCCGCCTCGGGCGCCGGCTGCCGCGCCGGCGGGGCTCGATCGGGCTCGGCGCGCGGCGGGGAGCGGCCGGCCGGCGGCCGCGCTGCCGGGGCGGCGGTCGGCGCCCGCTCCGGTGCCACCGACCCACCCGCCAGGGCCGACTCGAGGTCCACGGTGCGGTCCATCAGGGCCCACCGCAGCAGCAGCGTTTCCACCACCAGGCGCGGATTGGCGCTTCGGCGCACGGCGAGTTCGGCCTGGCTCAGGAGACCGAGCATCCGGAGGACGTCGCCGGCGGAGAGCCGCGCCCGAGCGGCGTTCACGACCTCCCGCTGGACCCCCGTCAGCCCTTCCGGCTCGGCGCCCGTCGCCACCATGAGGACCGCCCGGAGCAGATCGGCGAGCCCGCCGGTGAACTCGACCAGATCGGCACCGGCGGCGAGCAGCCGATCCACGACGGGGAAGATCGCCGCCGCGTCCTTGGCGGCGACCGCCTCGAGGACCTCGGCGTAGACCTCGTCCCCGATCAGACCGAGGGCCTGCCGGACCCGCTCGGCCGTGAGGCTCCCCTCCGAGAGCGAGAGCGCCTGATCGAGGACGGAGAGAGCGTCCCGCATCCCACCGTCGGCATAACGCGCGATCACCGCGATCGCGTCGTCCTCGGCCGTCAACTGCTCGGCGGCCAGCACCTCCTTGACCCGCGCCCGGATCGCCTCGGCGCCGATCCGCCGGAAATCGAAGCGCTGGAGCCGCGACAGGACCGGGGCGGCGTTGTTCGCGATCTTCTGCGGCTCGGTCGTGGCGAAGACGAAGACGACCCGCGGCGGCGGCTCCTCGAGGATCTTGAGAAGCGCGTTCCATGCCTCGCGGGTCAGCATGTGGGCTTCGTCCACGATGTACACCTTGTAGCGATCCTCCTGGGACGCGGCGTACATCGCGCGTTCGCGGAGTTCCCGGGCGTCGTCCACGCTCCGGTTGCTCGCGGCATCGATCTCGACGACGTCGAGGTTCGCCCCGCCGCTCCAGATCCGTTCGCAGGTGGGGCACTCGCCGCAGGGTTCGCCGGTGGCATCGCCGGCCGGCCGCCGCTCGCAGTTGAGCGCCATGGCGAGAATCCGGGCCGCGGTGGTCTTCCCCACGCCGCGGGGGCCGGTGAGCAGGTACCCGTGCCCGACCCGCCCGCGGGACACCGCGCCCCGCAACGCCGCCGCCACGTGGTCCTGCACGAGGAGGTCGGCAAAGCGGCGGGGACGGTATTTCCGGGCGAGTGCAATCATCGGGGCTGGCTTCTTCGCGTGGGACCGGGGAATCTAACCGCCGGAGCGGCGGGCCGAAAAACGAAGCGGGGCGGCACATTGGCCGCCCCGCTCCGACCGTTCAGGGGGAGTGCCCCAGGCACCCCGAAGCGATCTCAGACATCGCTTAGCGCTGCTACCGGCAAGGTCCTGACGCGGTTCGCGCGCCGACACCCTTCGGACCTGGGGCACCCGGAAGATAGTCGGGCCCCTCCCCCGGCACCACGGCACGAGTGACCTCCCTCGGCGCCGATGTCCTCGTTGAGGCCCGAGAGCGCGGCGGTTCCAGAGACCGGCGAACGATCCGGACCCGGGCTCGCTCAGCGGCCCCGTTGTTTCTGCTGGAGTTCCCGCAGTTCCCAGGTCTCCGCCACCACGCCGCCCAGCAGGAACACCAGCGAGGAGTAGTACATCCACAGGATGAAGAGCACCGCGGCCCCGACATTCACGTCGACCGCGTATCGCTGCGCCATCTGATTGCGGATGTAGAGCCCGAAGAGGCGCTTGGCCGCCTCGAACATCACGGCTGAGAAGATCGAGGCGACCACCGTGGCCCGCCAGGGCGGCCGCCGCATCGAGGCGAAGTGGTAGACCGTGAAGAAGAGGCTCACCAGGAACACCAGCGCCAGCAATTCGCCCGCGATCCGCCCCGCCGTCGTGAACAGGAACGCGAAGCCCGGTGAGAGCGAGCCACCCCGGGCCTGGATCAGGGCGAGGCCGGTGGTGAGCGCGGTGTTCACCAGGAACAGGACGAGGACCAGCACCACCATCGCCAGGTCGCGCGCCTTGCCGGCGAGGTAGGCGACGACGAAATGGCGCCGGACCGGCCTCACGTGCACGTCGTAGATCTCGTTGAGCGAGGTCCGGGCGGAAGCGAACAAGCGGGTGCTGAACCAGAGAAACGCCGGGACCGTGACCCACGACAGCCCGCGGGCCGCGACCACCAGCTCGCCCAGAAACACCTCGACGGCCCCGAACGGATCGCGGCCGGGCAGCTGCTGATGCGGCGGAAAGAAACGCTCGATGAAATCCGTGACCCGGACCGGGTCACCGCCGGTCTTGCCGATGAGCCAGGAAATCCCCGCGAGGATGAGCAGGAACAGCGGCACCGCGGCGAGCAGCGCGTCGAAGGTCAGCGCGCTCGCGAGAAACGGGATCCGGTTCTCGTCCGCCGCCTGGAGCGTCCGGCCCGCGAACCCGCCGAGGGACCGGTGCCAGCCGGAGGTGCGCCCGGGCGTCAGGCGACCGGTTCCTCTTCGTCGTCCGGCGGCACCGGGCGGCGGCGGGCCCGGGCGGCCGCGAGACGGCGCTCGAGTTCCTCCCGCGCGGAGACCTGGCTCGGCCGGTTGCCCGGGCGGCGCCGGGGAGCGGGCTCGGTCTCGGGTTCCTCGTACGTGGCGCCGTCGGCCATGGCGCGGAGGTTGGCCTCCTCGCTCTCGTCGCCGTCGTCGCCCTTCAATTCCTCGAGGGTATCGTCGGCCAGGTCGCGGAGGCTGCGGAGCCCGCGGCCAAGCTGCCGCCGGACTTCCTTGCCGCTGCCGGGAGCGAACAGGAGCGCCAGCCCGGCGCCGACGGCCGCGCCGAGGACCAGCCACTTGAGGCCGCCGCCGCTGCTCTCCACCACAATGACTTCGCGATCGTCCCGTCCCATGACGGTCTCCCTTCCAGTGTTCGCGGCGGCCTCTGCCCGGCGGTGCGCGATGTCGGCGTCAGGCCCGCACGCCGCCGGCGCGACCGGCCGCCCGCCGCGTCATTCTCCGGCGTCCGCGTCGTCAACCGCCCGGACGGCGGGCTTGTGCAGATCCTCGTGGCGCAGCGCCGGCGCGGCCACGAACCGGCGAACCAGTTCGGCACTGCCCGTGATGCCCAGCTGGTCGAAGAGGAAGCCGAAGGTCCGCTCCAACTCCCCCGCAATTTCCGCCCGGATCGGCTCCGGCAGCGACCAGAACTCCCGCTTGAACGGCCCGATGGCCCGCTTCCGCGCCTTGTAGTAGAACTGCTCCGGGGTGTCGTTCGCCTTCTTCTCGCCCTGGGCATGCTCGTCCAGCCAGGCATACGTCCGCTGCCGCAGGTCGGCCGGCAACGCGGGGTGATCGAACACGATGGTCTGGAAGTTCGTGGCCAGATGGATCTCGGCCGTTTCCACCCGGGGGAAGTTGCCGAACGCATCGGCCGGCAGCGTGCTGGCGCCGTGCTGGACCGCGCCGCCCATTCCGTACGAGTCCCGGGCCACCCGGGAGAGAGCTTCGAGCGCCTTGAGATCGAGCTTCACGTCGGCGATGGTGCCGTCGGGCCGCACCACGCCACCATGCGACGTTCCGGTCTGGACCGAGATCTTGCTGATCCCGACGAGCTTCTTCCCGAGCGTGGGCAGCGTCCGGTTGTAGCCGGCCATGAACGCGTCGAGTTCCTCGACCGTGCTGTTCTTGTGGCCGACCTCGCCGATCTCGGCGCCGACCGACACCGTGACCCCCTTCGGCTCGAGGCCGCGAATGAACGCCGTGATTTCGGCCGCGCGGACGTAGTTGTCGCGCTGCTGCTCGTCGAGCGTCGGCCGGTCGAGATCCACCAGCGTCGAGGTGTCGACGTCGATATTGAAGAATCCGGCGCCCACCTCCTCGGCGATGAGCTTCTTCACCTCGCCCACTTCGCCCTCGGGGTCGGCCTGGTACTTCTTGGCGTTGACCTGGCAGTGATCGCCCTGGATGAAGATCGGCAGCCGGTAGCCCTCGCGGAGTGCCGCGGCGATCATGACCGCCACGTACTCGGCCGGCCGCTGATCGGTGTAGGCGATCTCCGACCGGGCAATCTCGAGGAGAATCGCGCCGGCATCCCGCGCCTGCGCGGCCCGGAACACCGCCCGGGCCGTGTCGTAGGCGATCATCCGCACGTTGATCGCGGGCACGGTGAAGCCGCGGCACTCGCCCCGGCCACGGGCGAGATAGAGCTCGTGGATCGACGCGGGCCGCACGCCGACCGCCTGCCCGACCTCCCAGAGCAGCCAGCGCGCCGCCTCCTGTTCGGCGGCCGTGCCGAAGACCGCCTTCCAGACCACCTGGTCGGTGGCCGGGCCGGCCAGCACGCTCTCGTCGGTTACCCGGACGCCGGAATCGGTCACCGAAACGGCCGCGCCGTAGGGCGCCGCCACCAGACGAGCTTCCGCCAAGGCCATCGTCAAGGTCCTGTCTGAGTGTCGTAAGTGGTTGTCCAGCCAGCAAATTAGACGTTCACACCCGGGGCGTCAAAGGTCCTGGGTCTGCAACGGTCTTGTCGCTTGTCAAGCCCATGGGCAAAACGTCGGGTCGGCCATTTTCCACATAACGGCGTTATGTGCATCCGTTGTGGATGACCCGGAAAAACCAACCCGTCGATGTCGATCCTCCGGCGCGGCCTCATCGTCAGGCGAAGCAACGAGTTACTTCCGACCCCCGAACCGGATTCCCCACCCGGAATGTGGAAAAATCCGGCATTCCACATAACTGTACACCCCGATTCGCCCCGTGTTTTGGCCGCTTTCCGGGGTCATTCCGGTGTGGACAGGGGTTTGGAAACATGCCGCTATGTCATTACCATATAAAGGATTACAATCAACACGTCTGTTTGTTGGACTTGTCAACAACGGCCGGATTCGCCCGGAACACCGATTCGCCGATAGTCTGGCAGGAGCCGGCCCCATTTCGGCCGGCGGCCGCGGGCGCCCTCAGGCCTCGTGGCCGGCGTCGCTGCCCTACCCCTGGAAGTGAGTGACTGTGCCGAGAGAGAGTCGCCGGACCAAGATCGTGGCAACGTTAGGCCCCGCCTGGGAACAGCCCGAGCAGATGCGCGGCATGCTGGACGCCGGCGTCGACGTGGTTCGAATCAACGCGTCGCACGGCACGACCGAGACCCGCGGGAAGTGGATCAAGGATCTCAAGGAAGTCCAGGGCCAGCGCGACAAGGCGTCGGCCATCCTGGTCGATCTCCACGGACCCCGAATCCGGGTCGGCGATCTCGAGGCCCCGATCGATCTCAAGTACGGCGAGCAGGTGACGTTCGCACCCGAGGAAGCCGCGGAGGCGGGCGAGATTCCGACGACCTACCGGGAACTCGCCGAAGACGTCCGGCCCGGCAGCCGGATCCTCCTCGACGACGGCCTCATCGCCATCGACGTGACGAGCGTCGTGGGCGAGCGGGTCCGCGGCTCGGTCCGCTACGGCGGACTGCTCAAGGCGAACAAGGGCATGAATCTCCCCGGCGTCGAGGTGTCGACCCCGGCCCTCACGCCGAAGGACCGCGAAGACGCCCTCCACGCCGTGGAACTCGGCGTCGACTACCTCGGCATGAGCTTCGTCCGGCGGCCGCAGGACGTCGAGGGACTCCGGCGCCTGGTGCCGAAGCACGTGAAGCTGATCGCCAAGATCGAGAAGGACACCGCCCTCGAGCACCTCGCCGGCATCCTCGACGCCGCCGACGGCATCATGGTGGCCCGCGGCGACCTCGGGGTCGAGCTGCCGTTCGAACAGGTCCCGCTGGTGCAGAAGAAACTGATCCGCGAGGCCAACCGGCACGGCAAGCCGGTCATCACCGCCACCCAGATGCTCGAGTCGATGATCAAGGCGCCCCGCCCCACCCGGGCCGAGGCGAGCGACGTCGCCAACGCGATCCTCGACGGGACCGATGCGGTGATGCTCTCCGCCGAAACGGCCGTGGGCGCCTATCCCCTCGAGGCGGTGCTGGCGATGGACCAGATCGCCCGCGAGGTGGAAAGCCACCGCGGCGAGGACGACGACCACGCCCCGGTCTGGCAGGCCTCGGCGGCGCACCTGAGCCAGCCCCACGTCACCACCCGGACCGAGGACGCGATCGCGGTGGCCGTGTGCGCCGCGGCCGATCTCCTCTCCGTCCCGCTCATCGTCTGCCTCACCAGCAGCGGCTTCACCGCCCGGACGGTGGCGTCCTACCGGCCGTCGATGCCGATCCTCGCGATCACCCCGGAACTGGCGACCTACCGCCAGCTGGCGCTCGTGTGGGGCGTGGTCCCCGCGCTGGTGGACCGGCGCCCGGACTACGACTCGATGATGGTGCTGGCCCGCGAGGTAATCGTGAAAAAGGGGCTCGCCTGGCCGGGCGACCGGTTCGTCGTCACCGCCGGCGTGCCGTTCGATCTGGCGGGCACCACCAACCTCCTCCGGATCGAATCCGTCTGATCGGCGTGGCCCCGCCTCGATGCGCCTGACGCTCCTCGGTACCGGCACCTCGTTCGGCGTCCCCCAGATCGGGTGCCGGTGCGAGGTCTGCCGGTCGAGCGACCCCCGGGACACCCGCCACCGGGCGGCAGCGGTCCTCACCGTGGGCGACCGGACGCTCCTGATCGACACGCCGCCCGAGCTCCGGGTCGCTCTGCTGGCCGCCGGCGTCGGCCACGTAGATGGGGTCCTCTTCACCCACGAGCATGCCGACCATGTGGGCGGCATCGACGACCTGCGGATCTTCTCCCTCCGGGCCCGCGCCCCGCTCCCGGTGTACGCCAACGCCGGCACCGCGGCATTCCTCCGGACGAGTTACCGGTACATTTTCGACGACGGCGTCGTGCCGGTACCGGGCACCTCGAAGCCGCGGCTCGAGCTCCGTGAGATCGCCGCCGGAGCGCCCTTCGCGGCGGCCGGCATCGAGGTGCTCCCGATCGGGTTCGAGCACGGCAGCCTCGAGGTCCTGGGGTTTCGGGTCGGACCGATGGCCTACGTCACCGACGTGAAGGCGGTACCGGCCGCCGCGGTCGACCGGCTCCGGGGGGTCGACACCCTGGTGCTCAACGCCCTCTGGTGGCGGCAGCATCCGACCCACCTCAGTATTCCCGAGGCGATCGAGGCCGCCCGCCGGATCGGCGCGCGGCGAACCGTCCTGACGCACCTGACTCACGAAACCGGCCACGCCACGCTGGCGGAGGCCCTGCCCGACGGCATCGAGCCCGGCTTCGACGGGCTCATCCTGGAGGTCCCGCAATGAAGCTCCACTACGGCCGGATGCTCTCCGACAAACTCGACGGCCAGCACGGTCTCGCCCGGAGCCGCCTGACCGACCTCGCCCAGCGGTTCCCCGCCGTCCTGGCGGAGGTCGAGAAGCGGCGCGCCGAGGGCGAATACGGCTTCCTCGGCCTCGGCCGCCAGACCGACGTGATCCGGGGCATCCGCCGGTTCGCCGACGGGGTCGGCCAGGCGTACGACCACGTCCTGGTCCTCGGCATCGGCGGGTCGGCGTTAGGCACCAAGGCGCTGCTCAACGGGCTCCGGCCGCCGGCCTGGAACGAGCTCTCGGACGAGGACCGGGAGTACTTCCCCCGGATCACCATCCTCGAGAACGTCGATCCGACGTCGATCGCGGCCGCGCTCAAACGGATCGATCCGCGCCGGGTACTGGTGAACGTGATCTCCAAGTCCGGCGGCACGGCCGAAACCCTGGCCCAGTACCTCGTCGTCCGGGGATGGCTCGATCAGGCCCTGGGCCGCGACGCCGCGGTCCGCCACCTCGCCTTCACCACCGACCCGACCCGCGGCCCGCTCCGCGAGCTCGCCGAACGGGAGGGCATCGCGGCCCTGGAGGTCCCGCCCGACATCGGCGGCCGGTTCAGCGTCCTGACGCCGGTCGGTCTCCTGCCGGCGGCGCTCATCGGCATCGACGTCGAGGCCCTCGTGGCCGGCGCCGGACGCGCCGTCGAGGAAGCGGGTCGCTCCGAGCTGCTCAAGAACCCCGCGGGTCTCTATTCGGCCCTCCTCTGGGCGGCGGACGTGGGTCTCGGCGCCCGGGTCCAGGTCCTCATGCCGTACAGCGACCGGCTCCGCGAGCTGGCCGCCTGGTTCGTCCAGCTGTGGGCCGAAAGCCTCGGCAAACGGGTCGACCGGCGGGGCCAGCCGATCTTCACCGGACCAACCCCGCTCGCGGCGGTCGGGGCGACCGACCAGCACAGCCAGGTCCAGCTGTTCATGGAGGGGCC
>JBFXAY010000076.1:0-23802 GCA_050183815.1 Gemmatimonadales bacterium
CCGGCGTGTGTGAAGTCGGCGCCGGCGCATCACCCCGGGTACACGTCTTGCCACCTGTTCACCCGACCCGGAGCGACCCGTGCGACTGACTCCCTACCTCCTCGGCGCGGCCTACATCGGCCTCTGCGGCCTGGCGATCGCCAGGAGCCGGCCGGCGCCCGCGACCGCGTTCCACCCGGAGCCGGCCCGCTTCGCCGAAGTACCGGCAGCCGATGACGCCGGGGCCTGGTTCGCCGCGGTGAAACCGTACTGCAATGCCTTGGAAGTCGAGACGGCACTGCAGCAGCGACGGCCGCCCGCCGGTATGGCCGGGACGGCACACGAGGCGGCCTGCCTGGCCCTTGCGGGCAAGATCGAGCCGGCCCGCGCGCTGATCGGCGGGCTCCCGGCCGGCGAACGGTGGCGCGCGGCGGGTGTGGTCTTCGAGATCGCCCACCCGGTGGCGGACGCGGGCGACGACCGCTCCGCCGGACCGATCATGGCGATGGTGGCGGACTTCTGGCCGAACCACTACATGGCGCTCTATCACGCCGGCATGTCGGAGTTCGCGCTCGGCGACCGGGCCGCGGCACGCCGCCATCTCGAAGCGTTCATGGAGAACTACCAGGCCGAGGACGGCTGGCGGTCGAGCGCCCGCGGGGCCCTCGAGCAGCTGGGCAAATGACCGCCGTCGGCGGCGCGCTCGAACTGGCACCCGGCGAGCGACTGCTCGACCGGTTCGAGATCGGCGGGGAACTGGGACGCGGCGGCTACTCGATCGTCTACGCGGCACGGGACCGTGCGGTCGGCGGCGATGTCGCCGTCAAGCTGCTGGTGCCGCCGCCGGCCTCCGCCCGCGAGGCGCGGGCCCGGCTCCGCCGCGAGGTCGAGCTGGTCCGGAGTCTTCGCCATCCCAACATCGTCGGGGTGCACGAGTTCGTGGAAGGCGGCGGCCGCTCGCTCATCGTCATGGACCTCGTGGCGGGCGCCGATCTCGCCGCGACGGTTCGCGACCGCGGCCCGCTCGATGCCGAAACCGTCGCCACGCTGGCGGCCGATCTCGCCGCCGCCCTCAGCGCCGCCCATCGGGCGGGCATCCTCCATCGGGACCTCAAGCCGGCGAACGTCCTGCTCGGTCCCGACGGGCGCGCGCTGCTCACGGATTTCGGCTCGGCGCGCCTCGACGGACAGGGCACCATGACCGCTACCGGCGGCGTGGTCGGCACGGTCGCGTACCTCGCCCCCGAGGTCTGGGCCGGCGGGCGTCCCGACGCCCGAGCCGACCTTTACGCTCTCGGCGTCACGCTCTACGAAGCCCTCACCGGGACGCTGCCGCCCCGGCCGTCCACTCTGCAGCCGCCGACCCCGGCCCCGGGCGGGTTTCGCCCGGCGGCGGTGCGCCCGACCCTGCCGGCCTGGCTCGACGGCGTGGTGGCGACCCTCACGGCGGCCGATCCGCGCGACCGCTTCGCGTCCGCGGACCAACTGGCCCGCCAGGTCGCGGCGCGCACGGTCCCGGCTCCGATCGAGACCTCCGCCGCAACCAGTGCCCCCGCGACCGCGTCCCGTTCCCACCTGCCAACGATCCTCATCGGCAGCGTCGCCGCCGCCGGCCTCATGGCCGGGATCTCCGCGTCAGGACATTTCCTCTGGGCGACGCCGATCGTCACCTGGCTGCTCTGGCGGAACACCCGGGAGCCCGTGGCGCTGACCCCGCCGGAGCCGCTGTCGTGGCCGCTCACTCCGGCCCAGGCCGATGCGGTCCGGCAGCTCCCGTCCGGCGGTGCCCGGCGCCTCCTGGACGAGGTGCTCGCCCTCGCCGAGTCGCATGTGCAGGACGGCGATTCGGATCACGTCGGACGCTGGCGGACCCGGCTCGACCCGGTGGTCGCGGCCGCCGTCGAGGCGGCCGGCGACCTGGCCGCGGTGGACGACGCCCTCGCGAGCCTCGAACGAACCGCCACGCTGGTGCGGCAGGTGCCGGCGGGGTACTGGGACAGCGCCGCGACGCTCGAACGGACCCGGGACGGACTCTCGACCGGCCTGCTCGATCTGGTCGCGACGTTAGGCGGATTGCGGCAGGCGGCCGTGACGGCCGGGGCGGGCCCGGAGCCGGACCTGGGTCGCCTCGTGGGCGAACTGCGAAGCGACGTCGGCCGGGCCATCGCCGCCGCGGCGGAGATCGAACGAAGCCTGGCCCGGGCCTGAGCCGGCCACGGACCGGGGTGGCTGCCGGTATCGAGCCCCGGGGTCGGTCAACCCGGGCTGCAGCCCGCGAAACGGCTGCCCTTCCTCCTGAACCCGGCCTCCGATCCCAAACAGATCTGCCGGTGCCCCGTCAGGAATTCAGGTGGCCCATCATGGCGAGGTACGCCCGGTCCCACGCCGCCGGGACGCTCTCCCGCGCGGAATACGGACCCGGAGCGTACCGCCGCGACCGGATCCCCCGCTGGCTTTCCTCGGTGATGTGCCAGTCCTGCCGGTTGGTGAGGTCCCACATGGCCACCGCATCCTCCGGGTTGAAGCCCGGGTCGCCGAAGGCCTCGGGATGGAAGAGCCACTCGCTCTCCACCACCGTGAGGTCGGGCCGCTCCGGCCACACCATGTAGTAGTTCACATAGTCCGGATGAATGCTCAGAAACAGATTGGGCATCAAGGTGTAGTAGTACGCCCGGCGAAGATCCTCGGCCGGCAACTCGGCCACCGGCCGCGCCGCGAACCGGCCGGACTCGGTCACGCTCTCGTTCCCCTCCGTGATCTCCATGTACCCGCCGAGGTACGGTCCCTCGGTGAGGTCGTTCGCCCCGCTCTGGTAGGGCAGCTTGCAGGACAGTTCGGGATGAATCGTGGGGCAGTGGAGGCACTCGGAATAGTTCTGGAAGACGAGCTTCCAGTTCGCCGCGATTTCATACCGGACCCGGCGCCCGATCTTGAGCTGCCCCAGCCCGAACCGGGCGAACCGCCCGGCCACCGGCGCGAACGCCTCGTCGAACGGCACCGGCTCCTCGGCCAGCGACACGAAGACGAAGCCCTCCCACTCGGCCACCGCCGCCTGATGGAGCCCGTGCTCCCCCTTGTCGAAACCCTCCACCTCCTGCATGTGCGGCGCGCCGATGAGCGGGCCGTCGGTCGTGTAGGTCCAGGCGTGGTACGGGCACTGGATGGTTTCGGAGAAGTGCCCGGACTCGCGCTCGCAGATGCGGGTGCCGCGGTGCCGGCAGACGTTGTAGTGCGCCCGCGCGGCACCGTGCCGGTCCCGGACCACGATCAGCGGCTCACCCGCCACGGTCCGGAGGAAGAAGTCGCCCGGCTTGGCGATCCGCTCCGAGCGCCCGACGCAATGCCACTGGACGAGGCCGATCTTCTCGACCTCCTCCCCGAACACCTCGGCCGAGCAGTAGTAGTGACCGGGCAGCGTCCGGGCCCCGGTCCGATAGGTCGTGGTCGTCCGTTGAAAGCCGGTCATCGCTTCCTCCCCTGCAGCAGCGCCTGGGCGGCCAGCCAACCCGAGGCGCCGACCACGCCGCCGCCGGGGTGCGTGCCACTCCCGCAGAGATAGAGCCCCGGCACCGGCGTCGCATACCGCGACCACCCGGCCACCGGACGCATGAACAGGATCTGGTCGAGCATCATCTCGCCGTGGCTGGCGGCACCCTCCCGCATCCCGAACTCGCGCTCGAGATCGGCCGGCGTCAGCACCGCCCGGTGGAGCACTCGCCCCGCGAATCCGGGAAGCACCCGGTCGACCGCGGCAATGGCCCGTTCGCCGGTGAGCGCCCCGAGATCGGCCGGGACGTCCGGGGCCGGGCGATACGGCGTGTAGCGGGATTCGATGACCGCCACCCGGCGGCCCGCCGGCGCCCCGCCGGCCGGGAACCGCACCTCGACCACCGGGTCGGCGGACGGGTGCCGGAACTTCACGTCGTCGTAGGACCGCTCGATGAACCGAAGCGACGGCGCCACCACCAGTCCGCTCAGCCGCTCCGGGACCCCATCGGGCAAACCGTCGAGAGCCACCATCACGACGGACGCCGCGCCTCGAAACCGGATGTTGCGCACGGCCCGGATGAAGTCCGGGTCGAGCAGCGCCGGATCCAGCAGTTCGAGCATCGTCCGGTAGGGATCGAGGCTCGACAGCACGTCACGGCATTCGATCCGTTCGCCGCCGTCGAGTTCGACGGCGGCCACCCGCTCGCCGGCCGTGACGATGCGCCGGACCCGGGCCCCCGGGCGCAGTTCCACGCCGGCGGACCGCGCTCGATCCACCAGCGCCGCCACCAGGCGGCCCGGTTCGAACCGAGGCCGGACGCCGAGGGCGCCGAGGGGGGCGCCGACGTGGCGGTGGAGCAGATTGAACGTGGTGCCGCCGGACATCGGCCCCTGGGCCAGGTCGGTCAGCGCGTCGGCGGCCAGCGCCCCCTTGAGCAGGTCCGACTCGAACCTCTCGTCGAGCGTCTCGGCCACCGCCATCGGCACCAGGCGGAGGAAGTCGACCATCTCGGCCTTCCCCAATCCTCGCAGCCGGCGACCCACCTTGAGGAGGCCGAACAACTCGCCGATCCGGTCGACGTCGATCCGCGGCGCCGGCGAGACGTAGAGGAGTCCGAGAATCCCGGCCAGGCGGTGGACCTGCCCCGCCACACCGGCCCAGCGCTCGGCATCCCGGGCGGAGAACCGCCGGATGGCCGCCGCGGTCGCCGCCGGGTCGAGACCGAGTTCCAGGCGGCCGCCGTTGCCGTCGAACGCGAGGCGGGGGCCGGCGTCCTCGGGCTGCAGCTCCGGCAGATCGAGACCGCGGGCCACCTCCCGCGGCAACCAGCCGGCGTCACCGCCTAACGGGGCCGCGCGGAACCCGGGGGCGAACTCCACCTCCCGGAGGAGCCCGCCCAGCGCCGGCGCGGCCTCGACCACGACCACCCCCGCACCGGTCCTGGCCAGCGCGATCGCGGCCGCGAGTCCGCTGGTGCCGCCGCCGATCACCACGGTATCGATCGGGCGGCTCATCGGTCCCCCAGGATCCGGAGTGCCGCGAGCCGGCCGGACGCGCCCATGATGCCGCCGCCCGGATGGGTACCCGCACCGCACTGGTAGTACCCCCGGATCGGTGTCTCATAGCGCGACCACGACGCCGCGGGCCGGAGGAAAAAGAGCTGCTGGAGTGCCAGTTCGCCGGCGAAGATGTTGCCCTCCGAGAGGCCCGTGATCCGCTCGATGTCGAGGGGCGTCAATACCTGCCGGTGGAGAATGGCGGATTTGAGGTTGGGCGCGTACTTCGTCAGGGTATCCACGACCGTGTTGCCGAACGCCTCGCGCTTGGCGTCGGTCCAGCCGCCCTCGATGTGATACGGGGCATACTGGACGAAGATGCTCATCACGTGGCGGCCCGGGGGCGCCATGCCGGGATCGATCATCGACGGAATCACGATGTCCATGTACGGCTGGCGCGAGAATGCCCCGTACTTGGCGTCGTTGTACGCCCGTTCCAGATAGTCGATACTCGGACTGATGGAGATGGCCCCGCGGAGATGCGGCCCGACACCCGGCATGCAGGTGAAATTCGGCAACTCGGACAGAGCCAGGTTCACCTTGCCGGAAGAGCCCCGGAACTTGAACCGGCGCACCGCGGTGACCAGATCGTCCGGCAACTGGCTGGGTTCCACCAGGTCGAGGAAGGTCCGCCGCGGATCGAGTCCGCTCACCACGATCGGCGCCATCAACTCTTCGCCGCTCTCGAGCACCACGCCCGTGGCCCGGCCCCCGGCGGTGAGCACCTTCGCCACGGCAGCGCTGGTGCGGATCGTCGCCCCGAGCGCTTCCGCCGCCCGCCCGATGGCGTTGCTGATCGCCCCGGTGCCGCCCTTGGCGAAACCCCACGCCCGGAACGCGCCGTCGATCTCGCCCATGTAGTGGTGGAGCAGGACGTAGGCGGATCCCGGCGACCGGGGCCCGAGGAACGTCCCGATGATCCCGCTCGCCGACTTGGTGGCCTTGAGCGGGTCGAACTCGAACCACTCGTTGAGATAGTCGGCCGAGCTCATGGTCATGAGCTTGTAGAGCGCATGGAACCGCTCCGGACCGAGCGACCGCATGTGCCCGCCGAGCCGCAGCATGCCGGCCAGATCGCTCGGTGCCAGCGACGTCGGGTCCGGCGGAATCATCGAGAGAATCGGCCGGACCGCCATCGCCATGTGGTGCATCAGCTGCCCGAACTCCACCGTGGCTTCCGCGTCGAGCGGCGAGTGCCGGTAGATCTCCCGCCGGGTCTGGTCCGGATCGGCCCAGCCGGCGAGGTAGTCCCCGTTGTCGAGCGGGGTCACGGTGCTCTCGAGCGGGAGGATCTGGAGCCCGTGCCGGGGCAGTTCCAGGTCGCGGATGATCTCGGGCCGGAGCAGACTCACGACGTACGAGAACACCGAGAACGTGAACCCCGGAAAGACCTCCTCGCTTACCGCCGCGCCGCCGATCAGGTGGCGCCGTTCGAGGACGATCGTCCGTTTCCCCGCGCGGGCCAGATAGGCCGCGGCCACCAGGCCGTTGTGCCCGCCGCCGACCACGATCGCGTCGTACCGGTTGGCGGGCATCAGGCCTTCTTTCGGGGCGGGTCGAAAAACGGGAGGGGGCGGACCCAGGCGGAAGCCCGGAGCCGCCGGTGCTCGACGGTCACCTCGAACTCGACCGGCGTCTCCGGCGCGGCGTGGGCCGCCTCGAGATGGGCCAGGGCCAGGTACTTCTTGAGCAGCGGCGACCAGCAGCCGCTGGTGGCATAGCCGATCTGCTTCCCGTCCCGGTACACCGGGACACTCTGGCGCCACGCGGTGGTCGGCAGGCCGGGCGGAAGGTCCACGGCGGCGTAGAGGGCCTCGAGCGACTCCCAGTCCACCTCGATCCCGACGAAGCGCCACGCCGGCCCGCGGGCCTTTTCCGCCGCGAGCGCCGCCTTGCCGTTGAACGGCCCCTTGTCGAGGCTCACCGTCCAGTCGAGCGACAACTCGAACGGCGAGGACTTCTGCGCCTCGATCACCGCCCGGTGGGCCGAGTGGTAGTCCACGTCGAGCATCACCAGCCCGGCCTCGATCCGGGCCAGGTCGAGCGCCCAGATGCCGGCGGGCGTGATCCCGTAGTCGGTGCCGGCCCGGATCAGGGCATCCCAGACCGCGATCGCGCCGGTGGCGGGGACCCAGATCTCGAAGCCCAGGTCGCCGGTGTAGCCGGTCCGGGAGATCTCGACGTCGATCCCGGCGATCCGGTTCTTCATCACCCGGAAGTACTTCAGGCCATCGAGCGCCTGGTCGGCCGCCCGGTTGAGAATGTCCCGCGAAAGCGGGCCCTGGAGGGCGAGCGCCCCGAGCCGGTCGGACACGTCCTCGATCGCCACCTCGAGCCCGTGGGCGTTGAGGTGGAGCCAGCGGTAGTTGGGCTCGGCCGCCGTGAGCCGGTAGACCGACTCCCCGAGCCGGCTGATGGTGCCGTCGTCCACCACCTTCCCGTGGCCGTCGCACCAGGGGGTGTAGAGAACCTGGCCCACCCGGCAGCGGCCGACGTCCCGCGTCACCATGCGGTCGAGCAGCCGCCCAGCGTCGGGCCCGCCGATCAGGTACTTCTGCAACGGCGAGATGTCGAACAGGGCCGCCGAGTTCCGGACCGCGGCGTACTCGCGATCGTGAACCAGGTCGTAGGCGCTGGCCACGGAATGGCCGGCCCAGCGCCGCCAGGCCTGGCCCGCGATCAGCGGCGCGGTCCGTTCGTGAAACGGGGTGGTCTTGAGCATGCCGTGCGAGAGTCGGGTTCCGCTGCAATAGTACCCCGAACTGGCGGGAACGGAATGACGGCCCGTGGGGCCATTGGACCGGCCGGCGTCTTCGCCGGCGACGGCCGCGCCCCTCCGACCGGGACCGTTTGCGACTGCAAACCTTTTCCGATCCCGGCCGGCCGGGTATCTTCTGCCGGTCCGAAAACGGGGTGCGGTTCGTGAAGGTTCGTCTCATCTCGGTGGCGGTAGGGCTCGTGGCGGTGGCCGGCGGCGTCCGGTCGGCGTCCGCGCAGTCCGCCAAGCCGTTCGCCGACCTGAGCCGGACCATCCTCTCGGGCCGGGATTCCCTGGTCCGCCTCACCCGCGAGCAGGTCGGCCTCCGTTATCAGCTCGGCGCCAAGCAACCCGGTAAAGCCTTTGATTGCAGCGCCTTGGTGCAATGGATCGCCGGGCTTTTCGGGAAGGACATGCCCCGCACCGCCGCCCAGCAGGCGCTCGTCGGGGTCGAGGTCGCCAAAGACACGACCCAGCTGCTGCCCGGGGACCTGCTGATCTTCGGCAAGGGCAAGAAGGTCACCCACATCGGCATCTACGTGGGCGACGGGCGCTACGTCCACGCCGCCAACCGGCGCAAGGGCGTGATCGAGAGCGAGATCGCCCGTGCCAAACCGACCTACTGGAAAGCCGCCCGGCGGATCTTCTGGGACGCGGACAGTGCCATCGGCTTCACACCGCGAGTCATCGGCACCCCCGAAGGCTGACCCGAAACCGGGCCCGTCCGGGTCCCGGTGTGTTCCCACCTAACGGTTCCCTCGTCAACACCTAGCTAGGCCCGTCGCATCGTGTCGGGCCCCGCCCCGCAGGCCATTCAACGTCCGCCCGGCTCCGCACCCTGCCGAACGAATTTCGGCCGGAGGCTGCCGCGCCCGACAATCATGAGAGGAGCCCCCCGATGGCGATCTGGAAGGATCAGAACAACAAGAAGGACGCGGCCCCTACCGCCGCCCTGGACCCGGCCCCGAAGGTGGAGTCACGGATCGACCTCCCCGCCACCAACTACGAGATGCCCCGCCGGCCCGATCGGGACGCCAAGGAGAGCCTCATCGCGGCCGAGCTCACGATCGAGGGCAAGATCGAAGGCGCCGGCCACGTCCGGATCGCCGGCCGCTTCAAGGGGGACGTGAACGTCCAGGGCAACCTGACGATCGAGGCCGGCGCCAAGGTCACGGGCGGCGTCCGGGCCGACACGGTCATCATCGGCGGCGAACTCGAGGGCAACGTCGAGAGCGCCACCAAGGTCGAATTGCTGGCCACCGGCGTCCTCAACGGCGACCTCAAGGCCGGTTCGCTCACCGTCGCCGCCGGGTCCCGGATGCGCGGTCAGGTCGAGTTCGGCTGGGAAGCCAAGAGCGGGAAGTCGGATAACGGCACCGGGAAATGAGCAGCGTCCGCCCGGGTGCTCCCGGTGCCACGCGGACCTGCCCGCATTGCCGGACCATTATCCTCGAGAGCGCGGCGGTCTGTCCGGCCTGCCGGCATCACCTGCGCTTCGATCCGACCTCGGTCGGGGCCGATCCGGTTCCCAGCTTCTCCGCCCTCTCGGTGGAGGGGGTCCTCCGGGGCCCCGAGTCCGGGGGCGAGGTCTGGGAATACTCGGTGATGCTGTCGATCCGGAACGGCAGAGGAGAGGAGATCTCCCGCCAGGTCGTCGGCGTCGGAGCCCTGGGCCCCGACGACGAACGAACGGTGACGCTGTCGGTGGAAGTGTTCAAGCCGGCCGAGGGCCGGTTGCCGCGGGGCCGCTGAACCAGGCGGACGGGGCCGGTTCGCCGGCTCCGCCGCTCGTTCGGCCCGAACCTGGCCGCCGGCCCGCTCCCGCCGGCTACCAGTACTGCCAGTGCCCGCCCCAGATGACGTAGGCCGAGAGACACCCGTTCGTGATCGCGTGGCACCAGATCAGGTCCCCGAGGCTCCGGGTCCGGATCAGCCACCAGTTGTAGGCCACCCCCGCCAGCAGGCCCACGTCCCAGAACGCTCCATGCTCGGCCGCGAACAGCAGCGCCGTGACCCCAAAGGACCACGCCGTGTAGCGGCCCAGCGGGGCTTCGGCGAACCCGTCCGGCCGGTCGACCCAGCGTGGCAGCCACCCCCGCCAGAACAGCTCCTCGGCGATCGGCACGACCACCGCCGCCCGGGCGAACCTGAGCAGCAGCGCCAGGAGGTCGCCGCGGCCTTCGGCAGGGAAAGAACTCTCCGCCCGCCCGGTCACCGCGTTCTGGAAGAGCCAGCCGTCCCGGTACCCCGGGATCAGCAGGTCGGGCCCGATCCAGAGGAGAAACACCCCCACGCCAAGGAGCGCCGTCCCGAGCGGCCGCTCGAGCCGGAAGCTCACCACGCCCCGCGACCACACCGCGATCACCACCGCCATCACGACCAGCCAGCCGGCCCCGAGAACCCGGGGCGACAACGACAGCCGTGGGGCCACCACCAGAATCGCCGCAAACACCGCGAACGGCACCACGAACGGGGCAGTCCGCCGCTCCGTGACAGCACTCATGCGGGCCTTCTCTCAAAAAAACGGGAGGGGCGATAGTCGCCCCTCCCGCGTTTCCCGAACCTGCCGGCTCAGAAGTTGTACGAGATCTTCGTCA
Organism: Gemmatimonadales bacterium; assembly: GCA_050183815.1. Taxonomy (GTDB): domain Bacteria; phylum Gemmatimonadota; class Gemmatimonadetes; order Gemmatimonadales; family GWC2-71-9; genus SHZU01. The sequence continues at coordinate 10,381 of JBFXAY010000076.1, forward strand.
TGATGAGGCGGCCAAGTTTCGGCACCCCGACGAAGGTCTGATACGCCTTGTTGAACACGTTGTTGACGCTGACCGAGAGGAGCATGTTCCGGCTGGTGAAGAACCCGGGCCGGAGGCTGCCCTGGAGGTCCACGACGCCGTAGCTGTCGGTCGGAATGAAACTGCCGTCGCTGTTCTGCGGGCTCACGTAGACACCCGAGTTCACCGGGAAGCCCTTCACGTACCGGACCCGGGCCTCGGCGGCCCAGCCCTTGGGGTCGTCCCGAAGCCGGGCCGAGACCGAGCCGCGGCTCTTGGAGCCGTTCAAGGCGATATCGGTCGGGCCGTTCACCTCTTCGGCCGAGAAGAAGTCCTTGTTGACGATCGAATAGGTCGCCGCGAAGGACCAGCGGTCGTTGGCGATGTAGTCGAACGCCATGTCGCTGCCGAACACGTCCACCGAGCCGAAGTTGCGGTAGGTGAGGAAGATGTCGGGGCGGTCGGTGAGGCCGCCGCCCTCGTTCGGCACCACGGTGCCGAGCGGGATGCCGGCCATCGCAGGCGCCAACGCCGCCGCGGCCTGCTGGGCGCCCGCGGCGCCGATGACCGGCGTGAACGCCCCGACCAGGTACGCGCCGAGGGTGGCACCGTCGAGGAACACATTGGGCGATTCGACGATCAGCGGGCCCACGAAGTTCTCCCGCTTTTCATACCAGAGGTCCACCGAAAGCCGGGCCTTGCCGCCGAAGTTGCCCTTGTAGCCGGCCTCGAAGGTGTTGTTGATGCTCGGCTTCATCGCCTCGATGTCCGCCACCTGGGTCGGATCGATCTGGTTGAACTGACGGGTGGTGGCGTTCAGGAGGCGAAGGGTGGTCCCGACCTGGGTCGTCGGTGCCGGAATCGCCCCGAGGAGCTGCTTCAGGTTCGCCGGAACCAACGGGTTGGCCGAGACGAGCCCAACCGCCAGCTGCCAGAGGGCTACGGCGTTCGCCGGGAGCAGCGTGGTCGGGCTGCCGGTCACCGGGATCGCCCGCATGCAGAGGTTGTCGACGCCGCCGGCGCAGCCGCCGTTGGCCCGGAAGTGGAAGCCGGTTTCCGGCACGCCCAGGGCCCGAACCGTGTACGGTCCCGCCTGGCCCGCCGGAATGTCGAGGAACAGGTTGTTGTTGCTCGGGGTGCTGAACGCCCGGTTGTAGGTGAGCCGGAAGTTGGTGTTCTCGTTCGGCTTGAGCACCACGGCCACGCGGGGCGAGAAGACCGCGCTCTCGAGCCGGTTGTGCTTGTCCACCCGGAGCGCGCCGACCAGGTCGACCTTGGGGCTCAGCCTGGTAACGCTGTGGGCGTAGGCGCCGATTTCCTTGATGGCGTCGTCGGCCTCGTTGGACCCGTTGATGGTGCCGCCGGTCCGGGCGTCGGTGTAGATGTAGTCGACGCCGTAGATGACCGTTTCCTTCTCGCCCACGGAGAAACCGTGCTGGGCCTGGGCCACGAGCACCCGGGAGCTGTCCCGGATCGGGTTGCCGTCGCGAAGGAGGAAGGTGCTGCCGGCGTTCGAGAAGTTGCCGAAGACCTGCGCGAAGAACTCCTTGTGCCGGAACCGGGTCTGGAGGCTCTGGTACTGCCAGTCACGCGCCTGGCCGGCCCCGATGCCGGTGAGCTCGATCATGTTGAGCGCCTTGCTCATGCCGAAGCTCGTGATCCACTCGGTGTCCTCGTTCGGCTTGACGTCGACGCGGGCCTCGCCGTTCCACTTCTTGATGTCGAAGTTCCGGCAGCCCGCCACCGTGCGGGTGCACGAGACCTTGCCGGTGCCCGAGTTGTTCGGGCGGAGGGTGTCGCCCGGATCGGCGTAGCGCCAGTCGGCGCCCGTCAGGTACTCGCCGGAGATCTTGAAGCCGACCTTCGGGCTGAGCCGGGTCGCGTGCCGGAAGCCGACCCGCACCAGGCCGCCCGTCTTGTCCTCGCCGTTGGTGCCGGCGAAGGACGGTGACTTCGACCGGACCCCGGATTCGACCGAGATCGTGGTGCCGGGCGACGTGAGCGGCGACTTGGTGATGATGTTGAGCACGCCCTGGGTCACGTTCGGACCGTAGAGCGCCGCCCCGGGCCCGAGAACGAACTCGATCTGCTCGATGTCCTCGTTGGTCGTCGGGAAGAAACTCGCCACGTTGACGCGGAGCGACGGCACCGACGCATAGCGGTTGTCGATCAGCATCAGGAGCGAACCGCTGAAGACGTTGTTGAAGCCGCGGGACACGATGTTTGACTGGACCAGACCGCCCTGGGAGAACGAGATCCCGGGTGCGGTCTTGAGGTGGTCGAGCACCGTGGTCGCCGGTTCCTCCGCCACCCTGACCGAGGGAATGACGGTCACGCTGGCCGGCGCCTCGGTGATCTTCTCCGGAACCCGGGACACGGACGTGACCTGGAATTCCGAGAGCTGGTAGGCCTGCCCCACCAGCACCGCGTTCACGGTGGCGGTGCCACCCGCGGTCACGGACACGCCGTCGAACCGCTTCGGGGCATAGGGAATCAGGGTGACCAGCACCGAGTAGCTGCCGGCAGGGATGCCGTCCACCCGATAGGCGCCGTCGCTGCCGCTGACCGCGGAGCCGACCGATCGGCCGTCGATGGTCCGGACCGCGATCTGGGCCCCCGCCAGGCCGACCGCCCGCGAGCTATCCGACACCCGCCCGGCGATCGAGCCGGCCTGTGCCCGCGCCAGTGCGGGGACGATTGCCATCAGGGCCGCCAATAACCAGGAACGCGCTGAACGTGGCATACCAGTCCTCAGGCTGTGTTGCTGCTGGATTGGAATACGGGAAGCTGTTGCCGCACAATAATTTGGGTCACGAACGGCTCAGGTGTCAAGCACCGGAACACTGTCAAGATGTGCAATGGTCGCCCGCTGGGTCGTCCCATGGCATTGTAATTCGCGGTCGCTTGGCATTGGTCTTCGCTGTCGCCATTTTGCATAAAGTGAATATCCAGGCGGGGATAGCCCCTCGCCGCCATATGGAGGAAGCCATGAAACGGACGCTCATTGCCCTAACCGCCGTCGTCGGGATGGCCTGCAACGGGGGCCCCCGCGGCCAGGTCGTTCAGTCGATCCCCACCGACTCCACCGAGTTTTTCCGGACCCAGGTCGAGCAGATGACCACGGTGTCCGCCGCCAAGGACAGCCTGTTCCGGGACCTGGCCGAGACCACCAAGCTGCTCGCCGACATCAACGTCGAGCTGGCCAAGGTGTCCACCGGCAAGAAGGCCGTGGAGCCGGTCGTCTCCCCGGAGAGCCAGCTGGCCGTGTCGCCGAGCGACCGGGCGCTGGTCCTCAAGAAGGTCAAGGATCTGACCGCCCGGGTGAAGAACAGTGAGGCCCGCCTCGCCGCCAGCCAGCGCCGGGTCAAGGCCCTGACCGGGCAGTCGGACAGCCTCCGCACCGTGCTCGCCGACTTCCAGACCACGATCGACGGCCTCAACGCCATGGTCGAAGGCCAGAAGACCTCGATCGCGAATCTCGAGGCGGAGCTCAACAGCACCAAGGCCCAGGTCACCACGCTGACCCAGGCCAACATGGAGCTGACCGACACCGTGTCGGCTCTGACCACCCGCGAGAACACCGTCTACTACGTCGTCGGCACCAAGAAGGAACTGATCCAGCGGGGCATCATCAAGGAAGTCGGCGGCACCCGGTTCCTGCTCGTGACCCGCACCGGCGAGACCCTGAAGCCGGCCGACAACCTCGATCCGTCGGCCTTCACCGCGATCGACCGGCGCCAGACCGCCGAAATCCCGATGCCGCGGTCGGACAAGCAGTACAAGCTGGTCACCAACCAGAACCTGACCTACGCCGCCGGCGTGACCGACAACAAGGGCAAGGTGCAGGGCGCGCTCCAGATCACCAATCCGGAGCACTTCTGGACCAACTCGAAGTTCCTGATCCTCGTCGAGAACTGATTCGGGAATCGGGCTGAAGTTCCGGGGGGCGGGCAGCGATGCCCGCCCCCTTTTTTTCTTTCCGGTCCCGCGGCAGCTTCTCCCTGCGCCGTTCCGTCGCTCCGAGGTCCCGCATGCCGGCACTGCTCCTCCCCCTGATCACCCTGGCGGCCTGGCCACCCCGGCCGGTGCCGGTTCGGGCCCCGCCGGTCGCCCGAATCGCCGCACCGGTCGCCGCCGCAGGACTGGACGCGGGCGCGGAAGCGGAAGCGGAAGCGGGCCGGACGACGCTCTGGTGGGGCGTATCGGGACATCGCGCCATCGGTGCCGTGGCGTTCCAGCTGATGACCCCGACGGCCCAGGCCCACGCCCGCCAACTCCTCGGCGACACCAGCTTTGCCGACGGGTCGGTTTGGGCGGACAACCTCCGGCCCACACTCCCGGAAACGGCGCCCTGGCACTACGTCAACACCCTGATCGACGGCGGACCATACGACCGCAACCGGGACTGTCCCGATGGCGACTGCGTCATCGAGGCGATCGACTATTTTCGCCGGGTCCTGGCCGATCGCTCGGCTCCGAAGGGCGCCCGAATCGAAGCCCTCAAGTACCTGATCCACTTCGTGGGTGATCTCCACCAGCCGCTCCACGTGGGCGACGCCCACGACCACGGCGGCAACGACGTGCTGGTCGACTTCGTGGACCGCGGCGAGCGGCGCCTTCACTGGGTCTGGGACAGCGGGCTGTTCGAAGCGGCGGGGTGGACCGAGGCGAGCCTGACCGTGGCGGTTGCCGCGGAGGCCCGCGACCACCGGGCCGAGTGGCAGGGCGGTACGGTCACCGACTGGGCCGAGGAGGGGCGCCGCCTCTCCCGGGACCGGGCGTACCGGCTCCCGGCATCCCGCAAGCTCGACGGCGCCTACGTGGCGGACAACGTGCCGGTGGCGATGACCCAGCTGGCCCGGGCCGCGGTTCGCCTGGCCCGGATGCTCGATCAGGTGCTTGGCGGGGCGCCCTGAGCCTGAGCGGCCTCCCAGTCGGCCCGAAGGAGTCCGTAGAGGAAGAGATCCTCGTTCCGGCCGCGGATCGGGAAGTCCCGGCGGATTCCCTCGCGCACCATCCCGTTCTTCTCCATCACCCGGCCGGAGGCCGGGTTCCGCACCAGATGATGGGCAATGATCCGGTCGAGCCCCAGCTCGCGGAAGCCGAAGCCGATCATGGCACCGGCCGCCTCACTGGCGAAACCCCGGCCCCACCACGGCACCCCGATCCAGTATCCCAGCTCGGCCACCACCCGATCGGCTTCGATGCGGAGGCCGGTGACGCCGACGAGGCCCCGAGCCGGGTCAAGGATGGCGAATGTGGCCGACGTGCCCTGCTCCCAGGCGGGGGCCAGGGTGGCGATCCAGGTTTCCGCCATCCCGTCTTCGTAGGGGTGGGGAATGCTGAGGGTGGTGTCGGCGACGCGCGCGTCGCCGGCGAGGCGTTGAACCGCGCCGGCGTCCTCCAGCCGGAGGGGGCGAAGCAGGAGACGGCTGGTGACGAGTTCCGGTTGTCTCCTCATGCGCCCGCCCCTCCCGGCGGAACGGTCACTACTTCTTGGCGAGCCCGGTGACCGTGAGTTCGAGGTTGTGGCTGACGCGGATGCCGTAGACGCCGTCGGTCGAGGTCAGCTTGTCGGGCCCGACCAGTTCGGACCTGGCGAAGCTCTTGACCACCGTGCCGTTGACGACGCACGACGCGTTGTCGCCCTTGACCCGCCAGCCGATCTCGTTCGTCGACTCGCCGTCGTCGCCGGCCTTATGCAGCGCCGGGTTTGCTTCCATGTTCACGATCGTCGTGACCTTGGCGCCGTGGAACGTCTTCACGGAGTAGGTGCCGTTTCCGTAGACGATGCAGTACGCCAGCGTCTCGGTGTCCGACTCGAGATCATGCCCGCCGATGAAGATCCCGTACGAGTGCGGATGCGAGGCGGCCATCTTGTGTTCCTTGAACGTCGCCTTCACCTCGTAGTCGCCCGAAGCGGTGTTGGCGTCGTTCCAGAAATTGCCGGCCGGGCCGACTGAGATCCGGAACCCGCCCGGCGCCTCAGCGAACCGCGAGTCGTTGACGGTCTTGCCCTGCGAAGCCGGGCGGCGATCGACGCGGGCCTTCCACCCGGCGACCTTCACGCCACCGTCCTTGACGCTCCGGTCGGCGTCCTGGGCAACGGCGGCGGTGGTGACGAACGAAGCGGCGACGACAGCAAGAGCAAAACGCACGGTGCCTCCAGGGGGATGGGGAACAACTGACGGTGGATAGTGGCCCCGGCTGGCGCCCGGCACAAGCAGGCGCCGGGTTCGCCGGACCCGATACCTCCAATACGCCGGAGGCGGGCCCTCCGTTTCCCGCCGCCGGGGCCGGGAAATGCCCGCCCGACCGCCCGGTTCGCCGGGGAATCTGTCCCCGGCCGGTTTTGAGCCGTTGTGGCATCCTCGTGTCCGAAAACGAGATAGCCGCCGCCGGCCCGGTGGGTCCGGCTCTTGCCACCGGGAGGGGAAACCTCTCATGGGGAGTCGGCAGATGTCCTGGGGCAAGCGAGCCATGACGGTCGGCGTGATCGCGCTCGGCGGCGTGATGATCATGAGCCGTCTGCAGGGGCCCTCGCGCGCGGGGCTGGCCCCGCGTCCGAAGGCGATGGATGCGGCGGTCTACGCGGGCGCGGTACCGATCCATCCCGGTGCGAAATACAAGGAGCAGACGGGCGGCAACTACTACGACGACCTCGGCGGGCCGGTCACCTTCACCAGCACGTCCTGGTGGTTCGAGGTCAAGGACCCGGTGGACAAGATCGCCGAGTTCTACCGGACCAAACTTCCGACCGGCTGGAAGCCGGGTGAGTCGGACTCGGAGGCGGTGAGCTTCGAGTGGGTACCGCCGGGCGCCAAAGAGGGCGAGGACGTGACCGTGACCGTCCGGGAGGGCGAACTCCAGATTACCGAAGTCATCAAGGCGGCCGGCAACTAGCCGGCCGCTCCCCCTCCTTCGGGTTCAGGCGGTCAACGCGCCCTGGGCCCGGAGGAACTCGATCAGAATCGGATTGAAGAGGTCGGGTCGTTCGAGCATCAGAAAGTGATGCACCCCGGCCAGCTCCTCGTAGCGAAGATCCGCCGCCAGTTCGGCCACGAACGCCCGATAGTCGGGCGGCCAGTTCGGCCCTTTCGCCACCACGACCAGCAGCGGCACCTTGATCGGGTCGGGGCTCCAGACGGCCGGATCCATCATCCCGCGAATCGACCCGGTCACCACGTGCTCCGGCGTCGACTCGGCCGTGGCGATCACCCGCCGGCGCACCGCCGCCCGCTCGGGGCCGGGCAGCATCGGTTCGATCATCTGGCCCCAGCGCGCCTTGGCCTCCGGCCCGCGGAACAGGGCCACTTGCCGCTCCACCGCCGCGCTGTCGAGACCTGGCGCCCGAAGATTTCCGTCCACGACCACCAGCGCGTCCGTGCGGCCCGGCGCCATCCGGTAGAACTCCCGAATCACCGGCGTCCCCATGCTGTGGCCCACCAGTACCGCCCGCTCGACGCCGGCCGCATCGAGCACGGCCCGCACCGCTTCGGCGTAGAACCGCATCGAGTAGTCGCGATCAGGGGCGCTGCTCCGTCCGTGCCCGGGGAGATCCAGCGCGATCAACCGGGCCCGCCCGTCGAGGGCCGCGGCCTGATACCGCCACGCCGAGAGATCGCTCGCCCAGCCGTGGACGAAGACCACCGCCCGCCGCCCCGTGCCGAGGCTCTTGTAGTGAATTCGGCCACCGGCAAAGGACGCGAACCGGGACGGGGCCCGGTCGAACGGGTCCGCCTGGGCCGCGGCGGGTCGCGACGGCGCGAGAAGCAGCGCCGCCGGCAGCAGCGCGAGCAGGATTCGCATGGCCCCAACAATAGCACCGACCGCAACGGTCGGCCGGAGACTCAGACGAAGAAGTCCCGCATCAGGTCCGCGTCGCGCACCCCGGGCGGATTGTAGCGCGACAGATCGGTCTCGCCTGCGGCGCGGAGGATCTCTTCGTCCAGCCAGAAGCCGCCCGTGCACGTCCGGCCGTCGCGAGTCAGGATGTGGTACGCGGCGTCCGCCATGATCTCCGGGGACCGGCACTGCCGGCGGGCGGCCTCCCCGGCGATCAGCCGGATCGCTTCGGTGTCGATCCCGGTGCGGGGCCACAGCGCGTTCACGGCGATGCCCTCCGAGCGGAACTCCTCGTGCATCCCGAGGACGCAGAGACTCATCCCGTATTTCGCCATCGAGTACGCGACGTGCGGCGCGAACCACCGCGGCTCGAGGTTGAGCGGCGGCGAAATGTTGAGGATGTGCGGATTCCGGCCCCGCCTGAGGTGGGGCAGGCATTTCTGCGAGCAGAGATACGTGCCGCGGGCATTGATCTGATGCATCAGATCGTACCGCTTCATCGGGGTCTCGAGCGTCCCGGTCAGGCTGATCGCCGACGCATTGTTCACCAGAATGTCGATCCCGCCGAAGCGTTCGACCGTTGCGGCCACCGCCGCCTCCACCGCGGCTTCGTCCCGAATATCCGCCACACAGGGCAGACCCCGGCCGCCCGCCGCTTCCACCGCCTCGCAGGCGGTGTGTACGGTGCCGGGAAGCCTCGGGTGGGGCGTATCGGTCTTGGCGACGATGGCGACGTTGGCGCCGTCCCGGGCGGCGCGAACGGCGATCGCGAGCCCGATGCCGCGGCTCGCGCCGGTAACGAAGAGCGTTCTGCCTGCCAGGTCCGGCATCGGGGCCATCGCTTTCGAGGGTCGTGGTCGGTTCGCCCGGAGGCCGCCGTCGCGGCGCGCAACCGGGGCCAGCCGGGGCGCCCTTCCCCGCTGGGCCCGGCCGGGACGCCCGAAACCTACCCCCGGCGCCGCGCCGGTATATTTCCGGTCCAGATTCATCGTCTCTCCTCGGAGTGGTCATGCGCCCAGCCGTCGTCACCCTCGCCCTGTTCGCCCTCGCACTCCCGGCGGCCGCCCAGGCCCCGGACCCGCGGGCGCTCGAGCGGGCGATCTTCAAGGACATCATCGAGATCAACACCAGCGACTCGGCCGGCAACACCCGCCTCGTCGCCGAAAAGCTCGCGGCCCGCCTCGAGGCGGCCGGGTTTCCCCAAGCCGATATCCGGATCCTCGGCTACGAGCCGAAGTATCAGAGCCTGATCGTCCGCTACCGGGGCCGCCCCGGCGGTGCCCGGCCGATCATGCTGATGGCCCACATGGACGTGGTGGACGCGCGACGAGAGGACTGGTCCTTCGATCCCTACCAGTTCCGGGAGGAGGCCGGCTACTACTACGGCCGGGGCACGACCGACAACAAGGCGGGCGTCGCCACCCTCGTGGCGAACTTCATCCGGCTCCGCCAGGAGGGGTTCCGGCCGGACCGTGACCTCATCATGGTGCTCACCGCCGACGAGGAAACCAGCGGCGAGAGCATTGCCTGGCTGATGCGGGAGCACCGCGACCTGATCGACGCGGAGTACGCCCTCAACACCGACGGCGGGGGCGGCGCGCTCGTCGACGGGCGGGCCACGGGCTTCTCGGTCCAGACCGCCGAGAAGATCTACCTGACGTTCCAGTTCGACGTCCGGAACAAAGGCGGCCACAGTTCGCTGCCGGTGCCCGACAACGCGATCTATCGCCTGGCCGCGGGCCTCGGCCGGCTGGCGGCGTATCAGTTCCCGGTCCGGCTCAACGAAACGACCCGGGCTTTCTTCCGCCGATCGGCGCTCTCGGAAACCGGCCAGACCGCGGCCGACATGAAGGCGGTGGCGGAGTCGGCCGATCCGGCCGCCGCAGCGCGCTTGTCGGCCGCGTCCCCCTACTTCAACTCCGTCATGCGGACGACCTGCGTCGCGACCCGGCTCCTCGGCGGGCACGCCGACAACGCCCTGCCGCAGCTGGCCCGGGCCACGGTCAATTGCCGCATCCTTCCGGACGACAGCCAGGACGCGGTGCAGGCCGCGCTGACGCGCGTGGTGGCGGATTCCGAGGTCGAAATCACGGTGGCCGCGCCGGCCAAGCCGAGCCCGCCGTCGCCCCTTCGCGCCGACGTCATGGAGCCGATCGAGGCAATCGTGAAGGACATGTGGCCCACTGCCACCGTCGTCCCGGAGATGTCCACCGGCGCCACCGACGGACTGTTCGTCCGGAACGGTGGCATCCCGGTCTACGGCGTCGGCGCGATCTTCGAGGACCCGAACGACATTCGGGCCCACGGCCGGGACGAGCGGATCCTGGTGGACTCGTTCCACCAGGCGTCGCTCTTCTGGTACCGGATGCTCAAGGCGCTGACCGGCGGGCCGCGGACGTGATGCGGGCATCGCACCTGTCCGCGGGTCGCTCGTTCGGCGGGCGCCCCTGCGGCGCCGGAGCGGGCACCCGATGAACCGGCTCGTCCGCCGTCTGGTCCTCGGCATTTTTGCGGTGTTCGCCCTGAGCTATGGCGGAATGGTGGCCTGGCTCCTCGCGAATGAAACCAGGATGGTGTTCCAGCCGACCGCCTACGGCGGCCGGGAGCAGGTGCCGGTCATGGACTCGCTCGGACTCGACCTGACGCCGGTCCGGATCGGCTCGGCCCCCGGTGTCTCGCTCGCCGCCTGGGTGATCCGTGCCGACAGCAGCGGCCCGTGGCTCCTCTTCTGCCACGGCAACGCCGGCAACATCACCCTCACCAAGCGCCAGCGATTCTACCGGGATGCCGCCCGGGCCGGATTCAACATGCTGGCGTTCGACTACCGGGGCTTCGGCTCGAGCAGCGACTCGACGCCGAGCGAAGCCGGCGTCTACGCCGACGCCCGGGCCGCCTACCGCTACCTGAGCGACACCCTCGGCGTCGCACCCGACCGGATCGTCATCTACGGACACAGCCTTGGCGGGGGCGTCGCGACCGAGCTCGCCACGACGGAGCCCGCGGCGGGGTTGATCCTCGAAGGGACGTTCACCTCGGTCCCGGCCGTCGGCTCGGAGCGGTATCCGTTCCTGCCCATCGACGCGCTGGCGAGCAACCGCTTCGACAACGCGGCCAAGATCGGCCGGCTGGCCATGCCCCTCCTGATTCTCCATGCCCGCGGCGACGGGACGATTCCCTTCCCCCACGGCGAGCGACTGTTTGCCGCCGCGCCGGAACCGAAACGACTCGTTCCCCTCGGCGGCGACCACGACTCGGCCTGGGAGGCCGATCACGACCGCTACATGGACGCCTTTGCCGGCTTCGTCAACCAGGTTGTTCCCCGTCCCACCCCGACCCACGCGAGCGACCAATGACCGCCGATCTCTCCCGTCGCGATTTCATCGGAGGCGCCACCGCGGCCGCCGCGCTCGCCGCGCTCCCCGGGCAGTCCGCCGCCCAGGAGCCCCTGCTCTTCCGCACCCCGCCGATGGAGCGGGTCCGGGTCGGCTTCGTCGGCGTCGGGGGCCAGGGCGGAACCCACGTCGAGAACCTGCTGGCCATCGACGGCGTCGATCTCAAGGCGGTCTGCGACATCCGGCCCGAGCGGGTCACCTGGGCCCAGGAACAGGCGGTGAAAGCCGGCCAGGCCCGTCCCACCGGGTACACCCGAGGCGAGCGGGATTTCGAGCGCCTCTGCGCCGAGGAGGATCTCGACCTGGTCTTCACCGCGACCCCGTGGGAATGGCACGTGCCCGTGATGCTGGCAGCGATGAAGCACGGGAAGCACGCCGCCACCGAGGTGCCGGCCGCCTACCGGCTCGACGACTGCTGGGCCTTCGTCGAGGCCGCCGAGAAATACCGGAAGCACTGTGTCATGATGGAGAACTGCTGCTACGACCGGCTCGAGATGCTGGGACTCAACCTGGCCCGGCAGGGACTCCTCGGCGAACTCCTCCACGGCGAGTGCGGCTACAACCACGACCTCCGCGCCATCAAGTTCGCCGATGAGGGCGAAGGGCTCTGGCGCCGGGCCCACGCCACCCAGCGGAACGGCAACTTCTACCCGACCCACGGGCTCGGTCCGGTGGCCCAGGCGATGGACATCAACCGGGGCAACCAGTTCGACTACCTCGTGTCGATGAGCGGCCCCTCCCGCGGCCTCCAGGCGTGGGCCGCCGAACACGTCCCGGCCGACAGCCCGAAACGGCGGGAACGTTACGTCCTCGGCGACGTCAACACGACGCTCATCCGCACCGTGAAGGGCCAGACGATCTACGTCACTCACGACACCAATCTGCCCCGGCCGTACAGCCGCAAGTACGTCCTCCAGGGGACCCACGGGCTGGTCGAAGGCTACCCCCGCCGGGTGTACGTCGAGGGGAAGAGCGCAGCCGAGCACCGCTGGGACGACGTCGATCGCTGGTTCGAGAGCCACGACCACCCGCTCTGGAAGGCGGACGAGGTGAAGCGGGCGACCCGCGGCCACGGCGGGATGGACTTCCTCGAGGACTGGCGCCTGATCCACTGTCTTCGGCACGGGCTGCCGACCGACCAGAACGTCTACGACGCGGCCGCGTGGAGCGTCATCACGCCGCTGACCGAGCAGTCGGTGGCGTCCCGGAGCCGGCCGGTCTCGGTCCCGGATTTCACCCGCGGGCGCTGGAAGACCACCGCGCCGCTCGGCATCGTCACCCTTGGCTGAGCCGGCGCCGGGGCTCGATCCCTCGAATCCGGTCGTGCGGCTTTGCCTCGAGGGGACCGCCGCCGAGTTCGAGGGTCGGATCGCGAACGCGCGCCTCAGCTACCAGCAGGCGTGGGAACGCGCGGAAAACCACGCCGAGGCCTGCATGGCGGCCCATTATCGGGCCCGGCTCGAGCCGGATCCGACGGAGGCCCTGGCCTGGGACGTCGAGGCGCTCCGCCGCGCGGAGGCAGCCCCGGCGGAGTCGGTCGCACCGTTTTATCCGTCGCTTCATCTGGCGCTGGGCAGTTCGCTCGAACGGGTCGGTCGTTCCGTCGAGGCGCAGGCGCACTACGATCGCGCCGCGGCCCTCGGCGTGCCGCACCAGCGGCCCGGCCTCAGACGTGAGAGGCGCTCACCATGACGGCACATTCCCCACCGTGTTGCGCCACGTTGACCACCTGCTTCTGCGACGCCCGCGCCACGAGCCCCACCCCGTAGCGGCTCGGCACGAAGCCCAGTACCACATAGAACGGCTCGAACGACACCTGGCCCTCACCGCCGAGGACCGGGAATTCCTGGACCGGCAATGCCACGAGCTGCTGGACCACCCACCGATCGTCCTCATCTTCGAGGGCGGCCTTGATCGCGGCATCCCAGTCGGTTTCGGAGACCGCGGGCCCAATCGTTACCCCTTCGCCGCCGTAGGAGCGGTTCGGCTTGAGCACCAGGGTTTCCCGTTCCGTGAGCAGGTAGTCGAGCAACTCGATCCGGGTCCCCGCCGGGTCGGTCGTCCGGCGATCCGCCACGATCCGGGTCCAGGGGATGTGGCGCCGGAGGATCTGGCGTTCCTCGGTGCTGAAATACCGGGCCGCCAGGTCGGGATCGGTGAAGATCTC
>JBFXAY010000077.1:0-23608 GCA_050183815.1 Gemmatimonadales bacterium
ACCAACAACATCCCCGGCACCGCGAACCTGAGCCAGCGGCCGAACGACACGCCGGCACCGCCCAGCATCGCGAACAGCGCGCCGTTCGTCGGCGTGATCATGTCCAGGAGCGGCGCCCCGAGCTGGTAGGCCACGACCGCCGCCTGGCGCGACAGGCCCAGCAGATCCGCGAGCGGCGCCATGATCGGCATCGCCAGCGCGGCCTGGCCACTGTTGCTCGGCACCGCCTGGTGCAGCAGGGCGTGGACCGGCACCATCCCGAGCGCGGCCGCGAGGGGCGGCGCCCCGGCCAGCGGCGTGGCGAGGCCGTAGACGATCGTGTCGATGATCCCGCCGTCGGTGAGCACGACGGAGATGCCGCGAGCCACCCCGACGAAGATCCCGGCCGTCAGCATCCCCGCCATCCCGGTGAGAAACCGGTCGGCGCTGTCCCGGAGACTCCAGCGAGCCGCGAAGCCGAGAACGAAGGCCGCCACGAGGAAGAGGGCCGAGAGTTCGTTGAAACCCCAGTCGAGCGCCAGCACGCCGTACACATAAGGAACGAACGGCACCATCGCGAGGGCGAGCAGCACGACGTCCCGCGCGGTGGGCGGTTCGAGCGGCGGCGGGGCGGTCTCCGGCCGGACGTCGTCGCGCGACCGCTGGGTCCAGGTCCACCCGACCCACAGGACGAACGCGGCCACCGTCATTGCCACCCGGACGCCGGCACCGCCGAGGGCCGGCAGCTCGGCGAGCTTGAGGGCGAGCCCGGCCCCGAACGGATTGATCGGACTGAACGCGGCGCCGATGACCGCCGAGCCGAGGCACATCGAGAGAGCGGTGAGCGAACCGAAGCCGAGGGCCCGGCTCAAGAGCACCAGCACCGGGACGAGAGCGACGATCTCCTCGTACATGTTCTCGAGCGCACCAAGCAGGCAGAACCCGGCGCTCACCACGGTGATCACGACGAGCGGATGCCCCCCTCGGCCTACCGCCCCGCCCACGAGGCGCGCGAGAGCGCCGGTGGCTTCGAGCATCGAAAACACGCCGCCCACCATCAGGATCACGAGCAGCACGTCGGCGCCGGAGACGATGCCCTTCGGCACGGCGAGGACAGCCGCCGGCAGCGAGACCGGCCGGGCCTCGACCTCATGGTAGGTGCCGGCCACCACCAGGTCGCGCCCGGTGGCGGGGTCGGGTGCCCGCTGGTATTCGCCGGCGGGGAGAACCCAGGTGAGCAGGGCGGCCACCAGCACGGCACCGAGGAGGAGCAGCAGCGGGTGCGGGAAGCGGAGGCGCATCGCCCAAGGTGCCGCTCGGCCGACCCGCACACAAGGGACGAGGTGGCGCCAGGCACGCCGCCTCAGGCGGGCCTTGCCGCAAGCCTCCGGGCGGTTCATATATTTCCAAGGGGAACGGAGCGAGTCGCGGCGGATTCTTCGCCCGCGCGGCCGCCCGGACCCTCCAGCCGGAAACGACCTTCCATGACCAGACTGACCGTCCAGATCGGCCCGACGCGGTTCGCGGCCACGCTCGAAACCGGGCGCGCGCCGCTGACGGCCGCCGCGTTCCTCCAGCGGCTGCCGTTCGAAGGGCGGCTGGTTCAGGCCCGCTGGAGCGGCGAGTCGGGCTGGGTCCCGCTCGGCGACTACGACCTCGGCGTCGACTACGAGAACGCCACCAGTTACCCGGCCCCGGGGCAGGTCCTCTGGCATCCGCCGGGGCTCAGCGAAGCCGAACTGCTGGTGCCCTACGGCAGCACCAGCTTCGGAAGCCGCGTCGGCCAGCTCGCCGGGAATCACTTCCTGACCATCCATGATGCCGGCGGCGAACTCGCCGCGGTCGGCCAGCGACTCCTCTACGAGGGTGCGCAACTCATCTCGTTCCGTCTCGCGGACCCAGCGTAGGCCGCCCCCTCGGGGGCGACGAGCGGGGTCATAGCGAACACCCTCTATCACTGGCGCCCGGCCCAGCCGCGGCCTAGCATCTCCCAAGCCCCGGCCCGGAGAACCCGATGCCGCTCATCGACGCCGTCACCCGCACCTGCCGCCGGCTCGCCCCGCTCGGCTGGGCCGACCTGCTCGGGGCCCACGGCCTCGACATCACCAAGGCGGACCTGGCGAAGGAACTCGCCCGGCCGCTTCGGCGCATCGACCGCGCGAGGCCCGGCTTCGAGGACTTCTGCCCCAGTGGCAAACGCGGGATCGAGCCCGGCGCCCCGAGCCGGAGCCTCCTCTTCCACGCGTTCGCCTCCGCGGCGGTGACCGAAGGCCCCAAGCCCCTCCGGGGGTTCCCGACCCTGGCCGAGCTCGACCTGCTCGAGAACTACTGCTACGCCACCCGCCGGGCCACCATCGCCTCCCTCCGGACGCTCGCAGGCAAGCATCCGCTGGCGGTGGTCGTCTTCGCCATGGAGTATCGCACGGCCCCGCGGACCACCCACCGGTGCCACGCCGATCAGACCTTCTCGCGCACGGGGGTCGCCCGCGTCGGGACCACGGCCCACGAGTACGTCGGCGCCGTCCGGGGATTCACGCCGGTGGCGGAGCAGCGACCGGAGCAGATCCGGGTATCGCCGGTCAACTACGCCGCGTACCTCGCGGTCCAGCTCAAGGGCTCGCGCGCGGCGGGCCGGCCGATGCGCTTCCAGGGCCCGAACCGCCACGAGCATCTGCCGGGCGATGACCGGCAGCAATTCTGGGTTCCGATCCACAAGCTCTTCTCGGGCCCGGAGTGCCTGGCCGATCATCCCCGCCTCCGGGTGACCCTCGCGGCCCATCACGTCAACGAGAAGATCCGGCGAATTCACCTGGCCCTGGTCCACCGGCCCAACCGCCGGGCGCCGTTCGATACCGGCTGGACCGAACCGGACATCTCCCGGCCGCCGTTCCGGTTCACGAAGGGAATCGCCGAGTTCGCGACTGGACGCGACGACCCGCCGGGGCTGCTGGTGCCGGTCCCCCACGACCCCCTGGTCGAGCCCGCGGTCTACCGCGGCCGCCCCCTTGGCTTCAACGTGCCTAACGATGGCGGCTTCGTCTCCAGTCTCGACGTGGTCGGCCCCCACAACGCCGAGGGCGACGAGATCCGCCCGGCCCCGGCGTACGTCCACGTCCGGACCATGATGACCGACGCGGGCGAGGTGGACCTCAACCAGTTCTCCGACGTGGCCAAGCGGGTCAACCGGGGCGGCTACCGCGCGCGCCACTACGTCGACTTCACCGGCGACGGCTGGGTCGAGGCCCGGGTCACCTGGGGCGGGAAGGCCCCGCCCGGGCTCGGCCGCCCGCTCCCGGCGTACTCGCTGGTGACGGCCCCCGACTTCCTGTTCGGCTGCGACCAGGCCGAGTTGAGCGACTGGACCGAGCAACTGCCGGCGGCGGTGCAGCACCGGGTCTGGTACATGAAGCCGGCGCCGCTCTCCGACATGCGGCTCCCGGTGAATCTCCAGTTGCCCAGGTCTCCCTTCACGGCGGAGGACGTGACGATGACCGCCGTGGTGTCCGCCGGCCTCGAGCGGCCCCCGGGCCGCCGGGACAAGCGGCCGCCGCCGGACCACCCGCGCCACACCTCCCTGCCCGACGACGCGGCGGGCATCATGGCGCCCGGATGGGACGTGGCCCGCGACTGGACGCTGCCGGACCGGACCCAGCATCTCGCGGCCTACGGACTCGGGAGCCCCTTTCCGGAAGACTCGAAACTCTGCGCGGCGCTGAGCGCCTTCTGGCCCGCCGTGGCACCGGACGCCACCCGGCAGTTCGCCTGGACCGAGGGCCAGGGCTATCGCACCGTGGTTCCCCTGACCGACGACGAAATCGGTTACGGCAGCGTCCGCTCCTGGGACGACGTCGATCCGCCCCGGATCATCCGGCGCGGGGGCGAGGAACACATCGTCTACCAGAGCTTCGCCCACGCCGACTACACCCTGAGCGCCGTCGCCAAGCGGCTCACCATCGGCTCCACCGGCCGGATCGGCCAGCAGGACTACGTCGAGCGGACCCTCGCCATGGCCACCGCGTACCGGGCCCTCGGCGCGACGCACTACCGCTGGCTGGTGGCCTCCTACCGCCAGGCCGGCCCGGAGGACCGCGAGCGCCGCCGAGCCGAGCAGGCGACCGGTCACCAACTCAAGGGCACGGCGCATCGCTTCATGGTGTTCTACGCCGGTCCCTCGACCACCTCGCCGAAGCCGCCGTTCCACCAGCAGATCCGGGTCCGCCGCCGGGTCTTTCTGCTGGTCGATCCGGCATCGGGCAATGTCCTGATGCTCCGCGGCGGCCGCTGGACCCACAAGCGAGTGTCCTGGTAGTGCGGCGGCGCACCCGCGGAACCGATGTCGTGATCGTGGGCGGCGGGCCCGCGGGCTCGGCGGCCGCCATCGCGGCGGCGCGGGCCGGAGCCCGGGTCATCCTCCTCGAGCGGCACGCCACGCCGCGCGACCGTCCCGGCGAGACCCTCCACCCCGGCATCGAGCCCCTGCTCCGCTGGCTCGGCGCCGACGATCTCCTCGCCGAAGCGACGGTGGCCCGGCACGAGGGGCACTGGGTGCGCGGCGCGGGCCGGCGGCGCTTCCTCCGGTTCGGGCGCGACGCCTCAGGGCCGTGGCTCGGCTTCCAGGCGTGGCGGCGAACCTTCGATGCCGGCCTGCGCCGCCGCGCCGCGGACCTCGGCGTCGAGGTCAGAACCGGCACCGCCGTCGCCGGCATCCTTCGCGACGGAGGCCGAGTCCTCGGCGTGGCGACCGAAGGCGGAGAGGAGTTGCCCGCGGCCGTCACCATCGACGCCGCCGGCGGCGGGCATTGGATCGCCCGGCAGCTCGGGCTCGGCGTGACGCGGCTGTCGCCCCGCCTGATCGCCACGTTCGGGTACACCGCGCCCGCCCCGGCGGCACCGGCGCGGCGGCTGCCGCGCGAGCCGGAACTCTCCGCGGATGCCGGCGGCTGGACCTGGATCGCACCGCTCGGCGCGAAAGGATGGCACTGGTCGCGGCTGGCACTGGATGGCCGGCGGGCGGAGCGCGGCTGGCAGCCGGCGCGGTTGGCGGGGCTGACACCGGTCGGTCCGTCGCGCGGGGCGGACGTCACCTGGCGGATGGTGCCGGCGGCGGGCGGTCCCGGCTGGCTGGCCGCCGGGGATGCCGGCGCCGTCCTCGATCCGGCGTCCTCGCATGGGGTGCTGCGGGCGCTCTTGAGCGGGGCTCAGGCCGGGGTGCTCGCGGCCACGGCCGGGTCCACCGACGCCCGCGAGCGCTTCGGCGCCTATGACGCCTGGTTTCGCCAGGGAGTGACCCGCGACGCCGAGACCCTCCGGGCCAGCTACGCCACGTTGTTCCCCGGTCGGGCCGCGCCGGCGCGCCTAACGGCCCGTCGCCGCACCCGGCATCCCGCCTGACCGGTTCGGCGGAAGCCCGTCAGGCCTCCTCGGCCGCCAGTTCCTCCATCTCGGTCGCGCAGAGCAGCCGCCACTGCCAGTAGAGGCACTCGTCCGGTTCCGGAGCGGACTCGCGCCCCCAGACCCGCTGCTGGAACGGCTCGCCGAGGAGCGAGGTGCCCCACTTGGTCTTGTACTGGTAGAGCCCGCCCTCCGCCGCGTAGCCCAGGCCGAGCCGGGTGGCGCCGCGGTCCCGGAATTGGGCGAGGGCCGCTCCGTAGATCGCATCGGACCCGCCGGGGAAGGCGGGATCGAAGGCGGCCGTGACCACCATCGGGGTCGCCTCGAAGTAGTGGTGGGTCACCGCGAAACCGACCAGGCGGCCCGCGGTGTGGGCCTCGAAGACGATCGTCTCCGGCGCCCGGAGAATCGAGACCACGTTGGTCAGAGAGCAGGCGTCCGCCGTGGTCATGTCCCCCCGGCTGAAGAGCGGGGTCAGGAGCCGGATGTGCTCGTGGCCGAGGTAGCTCCGGCGGGTCATGGTGACGGAGATGCCGCGGGCCCGGGCCCGGCGGATGTCCTCCTGGCGCCGCTTCCGGAGCGGCTGGGTCAGGTCGACGAAGACGTCGACGTGCTCCGGCCGGGGCGGCTCGTGGTAGTGACAGATCCACGACCCGCCGAACGGCTCGTCGAGCGCCACCGGGCCGTAGTAATAGATATAGGAGACGGAGGGATCGGCGGCCCACTCGTCGAGCACCCGCCGGGTGCGGCGCTCGAGGTCGGTACTGCCGCCCGGGCCGGCGAGGGGGAAGCCGACCACCTCGACCGTGGTCCCGTCGAAATAGCAGAGGAGGCCGTGGCGGAGAAACGGTTCGCCCGCGAGGCCGGCCAGCACGAAATAGTCGTGATCGGACGAGTTGAACCCGGCCCTGATCCGGGCCTCGTCGGCGGGCGTCAGCATCCGGTCCCTTTCGAGGGCGACATGGCGCTGGCGAGAACGTACCGTTCGGTTCCGGGGGCCGCAACGAGGATTCTTGCTCCGCCACGCTCCCGGGCGGATATTCCGGCGTGCCCCACCAGACCGTGGTTTTCGCCCGGCCGCCGTTGACCACCTCGGGTCGATGACGGCGGGTCCCGAACGTCTCGCGGCGGCGCTGGCCGACCGCTACCGGATCGAGCGCGAGCTGGGCCGGGGCGGCATGGCCATCGTCTACCTGGCCCAGGACCTCCGCCACGATCGCAAGGTGGCGCTCAAGGTGCTGCGGCCGGAACTGGCCGCCGCGATCGGCGCCGAGCGGTTCCTCGCCGAGATCAGGACCACCGCGGCACTCCAGCACCCCCACATCCTGCCGCTGTTCGATTCGGGCGCCGCCGACGGCTTCCTGTTCTACGTCATGCCGTTCGTCCAGGGCGAGACCGTCCGGGACCGGCTCCAGCGGGAAAAGCAGCTGCCGGTGGGCGAAGCCGTCCGGATCGCCACCGAAGTGGCGGCGGCCCTCGACTACGCCCACCGCCACGGCGTGATTCACCGCGACATCAAGCCGGAGAACATTCTCCTCCACGACGGCAGCGCGCTGGTGGCGGACTTCGGCATCGCGCTCGCCGCGAGCACGGCGGACGGCGTCCGGATGACCGAGACCGGAATGAGTCTTGGGACGCCGAGCTACATGAGCCCGGAGCAGGCCGCCGGCGAGCGGGAGATCACCGCCCGGAGCGACGTCTACGCCCTGGGCTGCGTGCTCTACGAGATGCTGCTCGGCGAGCCGCCGTTCACCGGGCCCACGATCCAGGCTACCGTCGCCAAGGTGCTCGGCGAGAAGCCCGCCGGCATCGTGGCGCGGCGGGAGCGGGTTCCGATCGAGGTCGAGGACGCCGTACTCACCGCGCTGGAGAAGCTGCCGGCCGACCGGTTCGCCAGTGCGGGCGAGTTCGCCGCCGCGCTCCAGGGACAGGTGGCGCATTCGACCACGCAGTACCGGCGCCTCACGACCGTTGCCAGCCGGGACGGGGCGCGGTGGCGGCGGGCCGCGCTTGCCCTCGCGGCGCTGACGGTCGTGGCGACCGCCGCGGCCGTCCGGGGCTGGCTCCGTCCGGCGCCGGAGCCGGTCCTTCGGCTGAGCGTTCCGGCGCCCGCCGGCACCACGTTTCTCGAGCATCCCGAATGGCCCGCGCTCTCGCCCGATGGTGCGACCGTCGTGTTCGCGGCGGAGTCGGACGGCGTGTCCCGGTTGTATCGCCGCCCGGTCAACGGGTTCCGCACCGAGGCGATCGAGGGCAGCGAGGGCGCCACCTATCCGTTCTTTTCCCCGGACGGCGCCTGGGTCGGGTTCTACACGAGGTCGCGCCAGATCAAGAAGGTGCCGCTCGAAGGCGGGCAGCCCATCGCCGTCACCGAGGTGCCGTTCTGGAGTTCCGGGGCGGCGTGGCGCCACAACGGCACCATCGTGGTGGTGAGCGACTCGCGCGGTCTCTACGCCGTGTCGGATCGCGGCGGCGTGCTGGCTCCGCTCACCACGCCTGACAGCGCCGCCGGCGAGTACAGTCACACCGCCCCGCAGGAACTCGGCGACGGGCGGCTGCTGTTCACCGTGGCGGCGGGCCGGAGCGACCCGAAGGCGTACCTCGCGATCATGGAGGCCGGGACCGACCAGTGGCGCCGCCTGCCGGAGGGCGGCGGCGGCGTCTATGTGGAGCCCGGGTTCCTCGTGTCCGTCACCGGCGGCGACCGGACCGCGGTCCGGTACGATCTCTCCAGCGGCCGGGTGACCGGCGCACCGGTGCCGGTGCTCGAAGGCGCGTCGCTTGCCTCGGGGGAAGGCATCTCCGTCGCCCTCAACGTCAACGACCGGGGCGACGTCGCGTACTACACCTTTCCCAAGATCCGGGAGCGCTATCTGGTGCGGGTCGACCGGTCCGGTCAGGCCACTCGGGTCGCCACGGAGGCCGGGCCGTATCGGCATCCGAGGATTTCGCCGGACGGGACTCGGCTCGCCGTTACCCGGCGGCAGGAGATCTGGGTGCTCGATCTCCGGAGCGGCGCCTGGACCCGGCTCACCCGAACGCCGGATTTCACCGAGCCGCAGTGGTCGCCCGACGGGCGGCGGATTCTCCACTCGGTGTTCCAGCAGGCCACCGGCTATGCGGGCCTGGCGTGGCGCAATGCGGACGGCAGCGGCGACCAGCACCTGGTCCATTCCGCCATGGGCGACGACTGGCCGAGCGACTGGTCCGCCGACGGCCGGCGGGTGGCCGTCTATGGTGGGCCGGTGGGGATGAACGTGTCCGTCGTCGAACTCGACGACACCGCCACGCTCCATCCCGTGACCCAGATGTCGGGCACCGCGGTAGCGCGCAACGCGCGGTTCTCGCCGGATGGGCGGTGGCTCGCCTATCAGTCGAACGAGACGGGGCGGATGCAGGTCTACGTGGTGTCGTACCCCGATCTCGGCCAGAAACGTCCGGTGTCCGCCGATGGCGGGACGGAGCCGGCGTGGAAGCCGGGTGGCGGCGAACTCTTCTACCGGAACGGGGCCAGCCTGATGGCCGTGACCATCCGGACGTCCCCGACGCTCGACGTGGGGGCACCGAGAGAATTGTTCCGGGGGCCGTTCGAGGAGGACGTGTACGGGGACCGGAGCTATGACGTGATGCCGGATGGGCAGCACTTTCTGATGTTCCAGTCGGATCCCGCGTCCGCGCCGGAGCTCAGGGTGGTGCGCAACTGGGGAGCGGAGATCGCGGCCACCGCCAACCGGTAGGCTTTGCGGAGGCGGATTTCCGGTCGGTTCAACAGGGTGTTTGCGCTTCTGGGCTGCGAATCCCCGATTCACACCTGACCAGGGGCCGCGCGCCCCCGGCGCGCGTCCGCCTGGCTGGAGTCACCCTGCGGCCAGGAGGAACCGATGCGGTCTGCCACCCTGTTCGCCCTGCTCGTCGCCGGCTCGCCCCTCAGTGCGCAACGAACTGCCGGCACCGCCGCCGTCAAGGAGTTGAACGCGCTCTTCGGGACACTGATCGACGCGCTCCAGACCCGTGACACCGCCACCCTCGAACGGATCTACGCTCCCCAGTACAGCTTCGCCATCGGCGGAGGCGACACGGTGACAGTGCTCTCCCGGGCGGAGCGCATGGCCGCGATCGTGGCAAGCAGCGAGAACATCCCGCGGCTCAACGTCGAGCGCTGCGATTTCGACGTCCACGGCACCAATGTGTCTTACCGCTTGCTCGACGGCGGGACCTTCCCCTGCATCCGCATGTAGGTCACGACGTTGCCGTAGTGCTCGCCGTCATGGACCGCATTGAGCGCCAGCGCGTCGGCCTTGGTGCTGGAAGCGCCGAACATCTGAATCGCGTCGCCGAACCGGGCGGCGGCAATGGCGTAGGCCCGCGCGCAATGCGCATTCGACGCCTTGAGCGCGGCCACCAGCCCTGCCTTGGTCTTCACCGCCGATTCCACCGCATCCTCGGCCGGCGGCGTCTCCCCCAGCGCCAACGCGCAGAACATGTCCTGGCTGCCGGCCACGTGGCCGATGATTTCGCCGAAGGTCCGCACCGTGGCCACCGGCCGGAAGGCGTATTCCGCCTCGGTGAGTTCCTCCGCGGCGGCCACCAGATTGGCCGACACGGTCTGCCACTGGCCCCGCAGGGCCGCCATCGGCTCGGCGGCCGGCTGCTGGGCCCGGGCCGCCGGCACGGATACGAGGACGGCAACGACGAACGACACGAACGACCGCGGGTGGTGCACTGGAGGCTCCGGAAGGGGGAGCAGCAATCTAGCCGGCGCCGTACGTGCCTGCCCGTCCCGCTAGCGCACCGGCTTTGCCTTCGCCAGCATTGCCTCGACGCCGGCCTCCGGTCCCGGAGTCACCCGCACCCGCTTGAATCCCTCGACCGTCTGCACCACGAGCGTGAGCACCCCGTCGGCGCCCATCACCCAGCCGGCGCCGTCCCCCGCGAGCGGGGCGCGCCCCTGGCCGTCGAACTCGAAGACCTGCTTGCCGTCGAGCCAGAGGACCAGCATTTCGCGTTGCCCGTCGTCGACCAGCCAGAAGAGATGCCGGCCGTCGGGGGTGAAGGTGGGTTTGCTCACGCGGCGGACGTCGCCGAGCGAGTAGTACCGGTCGCCCATGAAGAAGCCGAAGTCGTTTCCCCACTGGGTCCCGGCCGCCCCGAAGTGCAGGGTGAACTTCGAGTCGGGGCTCCAGAGGTAGCGCTTCGGATCACGGGCCGCGATCTGGGCGAAGTCGGCGTGCAGGGTGCCGCTGCCGGGCGCCCCGTCCACCGATACGGTTCCACCCGGGGATCCCGCGACCCCGATCCACCAGGCGGCCCGGGTTCCGTCCGGGCTGAAGCGGAACTCCTCCGCCGACGCGAGCCGGCCGTCGATCCGGGTGGGTTTGCCGTCGACCACGACCATCGGACCCGTACTGGTCGTCGCCACGTAACCGACCCGTCCGCCTTTGCCGGTGGCCAGGGCCCCATAGCCCTGAATCACGTCGGATTCCTGATCGCCGGTCACCACCAGCCACTTGCTCCCCGCCCGCGCGAGGTACGCCACCTGCCCGGCGTCGGTGAAGCGGACGCTGTCCACCGAGGCGTACTCGCGGTGGCGGACCCCGTCGACGATGAGACTCACGCCGCCCGACTGGGTCGACTTGATGGCGTAGTGCTTGCCGTCCTCGCTGAACCACACCTCGCCGAACTGCGCCGACTCGCTGTTCGGCACGATGCCGGTGCCCGCCGCGATCGCCCAGACCTGCCGCCCCTGCCGGTCGGCTCGGGCAATGAGCATCAGCGCGCCGCTGCCCGCCGGCGGAATGTGGATCTTCGCGTTGGCGGCCCGCGCCACGAGCCGCCCGTTGATCAGCACTTCCGTCACCGGAGCCCCCTGGGCGGGCCTGACTTCGCGGGTGGTGTAGAGCCGAGTGCCGTCGGCGCTGAAGATGGGATCGAAGCCGGCGTACCCGGCCGGTTTGCCGTCCACCACCAGGGCCCGCTGATTGGGGTTGGCGGGGTTCACCACGATGTAGGCATGGTGTTCGCCGTCCGGACTCACGACCAGGTTCGCGTCGGCTCCCTTGGGACCCATGACCCCGTCCCACAGGTACCAGCTGGGATCGTCAGCCGGCTGCTGGGCGCTCGGGTTGTGGTAGTACAGCACCCAGTGCTTGCCGTTGGGCGAGAAACGGAGGTGCGGTCCCCCGCCCCGATGGACGAGGTCGTTCGTTCCAATCGCCCGGCGGTACACCTCCTTGCCGTCCACCACCGCGATCCAATCCTGCCCCACCTTCGCCGTGTAGCCGTAGCGCTCGCCGTCGGCGCTGAAGTTCATGATCCAGGCGGCCGTCCCGGGATTGAGGATCGCGTCGACCGCCGGGCCGGCCACGCCGTCGCGGGTCACGATGTAGCGGCTGCCCTTCTGGGTAACGGCGACCAGATGCGCCCCCGTGGGGCTCAGGTAGTAGATGAGGCCGTCCTCGTTGGGGGCGACGACCTGGGAGTCGACCCTTGCCTGGGCCGGCGCGGTGCCGGGCAGGCCGAGGGAGAGGACGGCGGTCAGGCAACCGGCGACTGGGCGCACGAGGGCTCGCGGGATGGGGGGTATTGAGCAATGCGCGCTCCGGGGCCGGAGAGCGTCATCACCTCAGGGCTACCGGTCCTGGGGCTCGCAACCCCTCAGGGCGGGTGCGGCGGCCGGCGCCCCCGACGCCGTCCGGGTCTGGCGGGCCAGTTCGCACGCGTCCGCTCCCAGCGGGCGGAGGGCCGCGGCCACCGCGAGGAACTCCGCTGCCGTCCGCGGCTTGCCCGCGGCGAGGTACTCCCGCGGCAGGTAGAAGGCGGCCTGCCCGAACAACCATGCGACCCGGCGCCCGGCGGCCAGGGCCCGTTCGGACCCGCCGGAGTCCGCCGCTTCGCGGAGGAGGCGATCGACCTGCAGCGCCTCGAGAAACCGGCGGCTCGTCACGGCGCCGCCGTCCTCCCGGACCTGCTCGATCGCCCGGCCCGCGAGCCCGAGCCAGGCCACTTCCTCGGCCAGCGCCCGCGCCTCCGCTTCGGCCCGGCGGTGATACTCGGCGGTGGCGGTCCAGCCGGCGAGCACGTCGCGTTCCGGACCGACATCGATCCAGCCGTCGAGGACGCGAACCAGCCCGCGGAGCCGGTTGACGGCTTCGAGCACCTGGCCCGCCGCGCGAAGACTGTCGGCCTCGCGCCGGGTTCGCGATCGTCCTTCGCCGGCCAGGGCCGTGTCGCGCCGGGCGAGGCCGGTTCGCATGGCGAGGAGTTCGAGCCACCAGAGGGCGTCGGCGCAGTCCGTCGCGGTGGGCCAGCTGTGGCCGTCACGGTAGCGGTGCAGGTCGCTCGTCAGGCCCCGGCGTTGGAGCGTGTCGGCCAGGGCGCGGAGTTCGAAGAAGTTGAAATCGTAGTAGCCCGCCCCGCCGGCGATCCCGAACGTCGAATCGCCCCGGAACTGATCGAGCAGGGCCGGACCCGAGGGGAGGCCGGCCCCGACGCTGACGACGCCCGCGACATGACCGCGCAGCTCGGCCGCCATCGGCCAGGCCGCGCGCGCGGTGCCCGAGAAACCCGCCAGGTAGATCCGTTTCGGGTCGACCGCCAGCCGCCCGGGAAGATCCGCGAGCATCGCGTTGACGGCCGTCGTGTTGGGGTCGACGGGTTCGTCGCTTCGGGTGTCGTAGGAACTCGCCAGGATCCAGCCGAGCCGGTCGGCGGCATCCGAGAAGCAGTCGAGCGGGATCGGCGCCCGGCCGCGGGGGTCCATCAGAATGAGGAGGGGCAGCCGGGTGGCGGCGTCGTACCGGGGCGGAAGCTGCACCGCGTACGACTGGCTCGAGTCGCTCAGGCTCCTGATCCGCTCGGCGCGGCTGTGACCTGGGGCCTGGGCCGCCAGCCGCGACCCGAATAGTGACCCCGCGGCGAGCATTGCGACGGCAGGACGCATCACGGCACTACGCCCCCGTCCGCCGAGCGGTTTCCTGTCTCGACTGCGGCCTGCTCCAGGCACGTTAACAACCGTTAAGACCTTTTCGGCGGGGGCCGTCTGGTCCATGGTCAGTTTCCTTCCGCCAAACCTCGAGATCGGACGGTCAATGCGCCCCTGCTACCTCCTGCCCCTGGCCTTCACGCTCGCCGCGTGTGGTGGCGGCGCCACGGATTCCGTCACGCCGCCGCCGCCGCCGCCACCCCCACCGCCACCCGCGACGTTCACCCACACGCTGACGCTCCGGTCGATCGACCCCGCTGCCCGGGCCGGCGTGCTCTACGCCTACATCGGTGACGTGACCGAGACCAGGCAGCGCATGCCGGCGGTGGTCAACGAGAACGCGCCGATCCTCGTGCCGATCACGGGCCAGGCCTCGCGCACGATCACGATCCAGGTGCCCCGGGACAAGTTCGTGACGCTCTTTGCCACCGAACTCGGCCGGAGCGGCATGACCGGCGCCCGGCCCAACGCCCCTCTCGTTCCCGTGGTTCCGGACGACGCGACCGAGTTCATCTCGTTCGAGGGTTCGCCGGTCACGGAAATCGAGACCGGGGTTGCCTATCTCAAGATGGATGGCGACAAGACGGTCACGGTCAACTACGACCGGATGGTGGGCTTCACGACCTCGACCACCGGCTGCACCAATCTCAAGGTCTCGTGGAAGAACCAGCTGTTCCTGGGCTTCGGCGAACGGGTGACGGACGACCGGCCCACGGCGTTCGGCGGCCTCACGCTGCTGGGAGGAACCCTCATCCCCTTCAACTTCGCCTGGGGGAAACAGGGTGCCACCGTGACCCTGGAGGCGTTCGAGCGGGAGGCCCGCACCAGCACGATGGCGAAGACCGGGTTCATGTTCTGGGAGGGTGCCCGCGCCGGGTGCGGCACGATCCTGACCTGCGACGTACCGATCCCCGCTCGCGGCGCGGCCCCGGTGACCGTGGAGATGCGCAACAGCTGGGTGCTCAACGCGACGGCGGTGAACGGGATCGCCTGCGGCGCCTGCACCGCGACGGCGCCGGAGGACTGCGGCCAGTTCATCGGGGACATGCGGCCCTAGCTCCTCAGCTTGCGGAGGTGCGGCCTCGTTCCGATGTTATTGACTGATGGTGGTCCGCAGCGTTCACGGTGCGGTTCATCGGTATCGTCGGGCCGAACGGCTGTTATTCTCTCTTCGAGGCCCCGAACGGCCGGACGCCCGGCCTGCTGCAGATCCCGTTCATTGGAGAGAAGGTGGACCGCGTGTGCACGCAGGAACCTGTGGCGCTTGACTACGCGCTGGATGTGTCACCGCCGTTCACGAACCCGTTCACTATTAGCGGCGGCATGACCCAGCCTTGAACTGGCCGGGCGCCCGACGCTCCGCCTCCCACGGCGCGGCGACAAGAACTGCTGGAGTCCATCAATGAGCCGCACCATCAGGCTCCATGTCAACAGACTTACCTTCCTCCTGGCCGCCGGCTGTGGTTGCGGCGCCGAGGGACGCTACCTGGCCATCACCGATGTCACCGTGGTTGACGTGGACGCGGGGGTCGTGCGACGCGGCCAGACGCTGCTGGTGGCAGGCGATACTATTGCGGCGGCCGGACCGGCAAGCGCCGTCGCCGTGCCGGCGCGCACCCGCCGTCTCGACGGGCGTGGCCGCTATGTCATCCCGGGCCTCTGGGACATGCACACGCACGCCCACCGCGACGGTCGGGCGCGCTGGCACTACCCGGCGTACATCGCCCACGGCGTGACGGGCATTCGCGATGCAGGCACGTTCGCCGATTCCGCGACGGCGTGGCGAGCGCGGCTGCGAGGGGACACGCTCGCCCCGACGGTCTGGTGGGGGTCGCCGGCGCTCGACGGCGTCCCGGCGGTGCTGTCGTTCGGCGTCGAAGTGGCAACGCCCGAGGAGGCCCGCGCGGCGGCACGGCGATTCCGAGCGGGGGGCTACGACTTCCTCAAGGTGTACGATCGGGTCGATCCGCAGAACTACCGCGCGCTGGCAGCCGAGGCGCGCGCGCTGGGTATTCCCCTCGAGGGACATGTACCGCTGCGCCTCTCCCCGGGCGAGGTGGCGATGGCCGGCCAGCGGACGATCGAACACCTCACCCTCGTGCTCGAGTCGTGCATTCCCGGCACGCTCGCCTGGGTGGCCGCCGACACCAGTCGCGATGCGATGGGCCTGCTCGCCGACGGGCGGCTGGCGGCCTCGCTCGGCCGCTACGATGCCCGGGCCTGCGGTGCCCTCTTCGATACGCTCGCGACCGCCAGTGTCTGGCAGGTCCCGACGCTGGTGCAACTGCGCGGTGCGTTCGTCGCGCCGGGCGACCCGCTCATCAACGACCCACGTCTGAGCATGGTGCCGGCATCGGTACGCGACGGGTGGGTGGCCGGAATGCGCGATGACTGGTCCGCGGCAGAGCGGCGTGCTGGCTCGGCGGTGTATCGCAGGCAGCTGGCCCTCGTCGGGGAGCTGCACCGAGCGGGCGTGCCACTCCTGGCCGGCACCGACGCGAGCGACGAGCCATGGGTGATCCCGGGCGCGAGCCTGCACGACGAGCTCGCCCTGTTCGTTGAGGCCGGCCTCTCCCCGATGGAGGCGCTGAAGACGGCAACCGCAGCGCCGGCGCGCTACCGTGGAGAGCTGGGTTCCCTGCTCGCTCCGGGGCGGCGCGCCGACCTGGTGCTGCTCGCGGACGACCCGACGGAGGACATCGCCGCCCTGGGGCGCATCGAGGCTGTGGTGCTCCGCGGGCGGCTAGTGTATGAGGCCGGCCGGTATGGTCGCCCACCGCTACCAGAGAAGTGAGTTTGCCACCCGCGAATGGCGTCGGGCCTACGGCGTCACCGGCCGGCAGACGAGGTCGATCCGGATCCCGGTCAGCGGGACCATCGGTCGCCTGGTTTCCCGGAGCGACGCCAGCACCGCGGCCGGAACCGTCTCGCCGAACGAACTCGTGAACAGGTTCGGAACCGACGCCGCGAGCCCGCTGCCCGCGTAGTCGTCGTGCCCGATGTCCACCTCCGACGGCGTCCACGGCGCCGTGCCCGCGTACATGAGGTCGGCGGGCTCTCCGACGTGGCCGGGATAGGCGGCCTGATGATGTGGCGCCAGGCTGCCCACCACACCGATCGTGTGGAGCGCCTCGTGGGCGACGAGAAACTCCCAGTACCTCGGCGCATCCGCCGCCGTGGCCGCCATCCCGCTCGCCAGGTCGAGGCATTGCCCCGTCCCGCCGGCGAATGAGCCCTTGAGATAGAACGCCCCGACCTGCCCGGGATTGCCGGGCGGCAGCTTGGCCTGGGCACAGGCGTCCCGGCTGCCGCCGTCGTACCAGACCAGATAGAGCTTGCCGGGCTCGAGGGTACCGCTCTGCGCGAGGTCCGACTCGATGCTGTCGATGGGATTGGCCGCCGCCGTGATCCCCGCCTCGGCGCGGGTCAGGCGGACGAAGGTGATGTCGAGGGCGCCGCCGTTGAAAGTATCGAGCTTGAGGCGCCGGCCTCCCGTGGCCACGGCCAGGAACTGCTGCGCCACCGTGGCGCTCGCGGCCAGGCGGCCGGACACGTCGAGGGCCCGGTCCACGCCGTCGCTCGGCACGGCATATATAAGGTGGAACTGATCGCCGGCGGCGTCGTCGGGGCGGTCCACCGTGGAGCGCTGGTAGCGGGCGGTGGCCCGGATCGTGGCGGTGAGTCCGTTGACGGTGGCCACGAGCGTGTTCGGTCCGGGAAGAACGCCCAACCGCCAGCCGTCGAAGGCGACCGTCCCTGCCGCCCCGGTCGTGGCGGATGCGGCACCGACCAGTCGGCCGCTGCCGGTCCCGACGGCAAGTCCGATCGCCGCGCCGGCGACCGGGTTGTCGCCGTAGTCGCGGAGCCGGAGTTGCGGTCCGGTCGGCAAGGCGGCGCCGACCTCGGCCTCCTGGTCATTGCCGCTGGTGACCTCGAGGGCCGTGGCCGGGCCGGTGGTGACCACGACCTGGGCTGAGGCGGACTTGCCGTCGATCGTGGCCGTAACCGCGGCCGTTCCAATCCGGGTGCCCGTCACCGAACCGGTTGAGGTGACCGGCGCGGTGGCGGCGTTGTCGGTGGTCCAGGCGGCGGTCTTGCCGGTAATCGCCTGGCCGGTGCCGTCGAGGGCGGTGGCCGTGAGCTGGACGGCACTGCCGGACGCCAGGGTCACGTCGGTCGTGGACAGGCGCACCGAGGCGACCGCCGCGGGCGGCGGGGGCGGGGGTGGAGGTGGCGGGGGCGAGACGGCATCGCCGCCGCCGCACGAGACCAGGAGCGGAACGAAGAGGACGAGCTTGCCGAGTCGCACGAGGTCCCGCCGGTGATCGAGGTAACGGGTAACGCGCAGGGCTACGGCAAACTGGCTCAGGAGGAGGGCGGGCCGTCGCGACGGCACACCTCACCGGGCCCCACCGAGCGCAACCCGGGTAACGGCGTCGGACGTGACCATCGTGCCCCCGTGCGCGGCGAACACCCGCCCGGCGAGGACAACGTCCGGACCGAGGATCGAGGCCGCGCCATGATCCAGCGTCACCGCCACGCCGCCCTCCGAACCTCGATCGATCGCAATCCTGATCGGCTGGGCCGGGTCGGCGTGGCGGGCCACGTGCCGGAACAGCAGCTCGAGTGCCTCGAGCAGCCGATCCCGATCGCCCTGGATCCGGGGCAGGCCCGGGGCCAGATCCCACTCGATGGCCACCCCGCGCCGGCTCGCCTCGGCGTCGATCTGGGGCCGGAGACTGCGGACGACATCCGCGACGTTGACGGACTCTCGTCGGAGGGAAAGGGCACCCCGGTCGAGCGAAGCGATGGCCTCGAGCCGCTTCAGCTCGACGCCGGCCAGGTCGGCGGCCTGACGTGCCGCGGCAATCATCTCCGCCTGGTTCTCGTTGAGCGGGCCGAACGGGCTGTCGAGCAGGATATGGAGCGGCAACCGGACCTGATCGAGCTGGCCGCCAACCTCGGCGGCGCATTCGGCCAGCAGGGCGGCATACTCCTGAACCCGTTCCGAGGCCTCCCGATCCCGCCGTTCGATCCGTTCCTCGACCCCGGCCGCCTGTTGGGTCAGGCGGTCGAGTTCGGTCATGACCGTGTCGATCTCGTCCGAGTCTGCCCCACTTCGCGGTCGGGCGACGTCGCGTACGGCGGCCAGCACCGATCGGGGACCGTCCTCGGTGGGGAGGGCGGCGGCCAGGCGCTCGATCCGACGGGCAATGAACCGGGTATTGCGCCACGAGACGATCAGCGACCCGACGGCCGAGGCCGCCGCAAAACCCACGAACCACTCGGGCGCGGTCCGATGGTATTCCCCCCAGTACGCGAGCGCGGCCACCGTGATGACCCCGAAGACCGCCGGCACGACCGCGATGAAGAGCCGGTGGGAGACTTTCACGACAGGTGCTCTCCCCGGTCCGCCGCCACCACCAGCACGTCGATCCCCGCGTCGTTGGCGGCGAGCTGGCCACTCACCGAACCGCGCCGGAACCGGTGCCACCAGGTGCGGCTCGACTGGCCCACCAGGATGAGGGTGACGCCCTTTTCCCGCGCAAACCGGAGCAACGCGCCGGGAACGTCCTCGCTTTCGAGCTTCGCGACCTCGGCGCCGAGGGCCTGGGCGCGTTGAATGTTGTCGACCAAACGGCGTTGCGTCTCGGCGGCGATCCGAGCGGCGCTCTCCGCCGCCGTCTGGACGTACACGCAATACCAATCCTGATTGAGCCGGCCGGCAATCCGGCTGGCCTTCCGGAGAAGCGTGGCCGTGACTTCGGCGTGGCTCGACATCGCCACGAGGAGCCGGTCGACGGTTCGGCGGTCGGTCGGCCGGGCATCACGTGCGGCGATTTCCTCCCGGGCCCGATCGACCGAGCTGGCCACCTCCCGGAGGGCCAACTCCCGGAGCGTCGTCAGGTTCTCGGGCGTGAAGAAGCTGGTGAGCGCGGCCTGGATCTTGTCCGCCGGGTAGATCCGGCCTTCGGCGAGCCGCTGCCGGAGGTCCTCGGCGGAGATGTCGAGATTGACGACCTGGTCGGCGACGCCGACGATCCAGTCGGGGACGGTTTCCCGGACCGTGACGCCGAGGGTCCGCTGGATCACGTCATTGAGCGACTCGAGGTGCTGTACGTTGACCGCGGACACCACGCTGATGCCTTCGTCGATCAAGGCCATCACGTCCTGCCATCGTTTGGCGCGGGCGCTTCCGGGCACGTTGGTGTGAGCCAGCTCATCGACGATGGCCACTTGCGGGCGGCGGGCCACGACCGCGTCGACGTCCATCTCTTCGAGGATCACGCCGCGGTACTCGATCCTCCGCCGCGGCACGACCTCGAGGTCCCCGAGCTGGGCCGCGGTTTCGGCCCGCCCATGGGTCTCGACGAATCCGACGACCACGTCGACGCCGCGGGCCCGGAGGGCGCGCGCCTCGGTCAACATCCGGTAGGTCTTTCCCGTCCCGGCCGCCGAACCGATGTACAGTTTCAGCCTGCCGCGCTCCCTGGTGCGAACCAGGTCGGCAAACGCGCCATCGCCGGCGGGTCCGACGACGGTCACCGGGCGCGCCGGAGGACGAACGCCCCGGTCAGGCTCACGGCGGCCCGCTGCATGGAGGTCCACCGACCCGATACCGAATCGCCGACCAGCGTGCCGCGGAGCTGGATTGGCCGGGAGGCCCCCGGGCCGAGCACGAGCACGACCGAGTCGGCGTGAACGCTCGCAACCACCTCCGGGAGTTCCTTGCCGTCGAACCCCGGCGAGAGCACGCCGAGTTTCAGGTCATGGACACCGACGTTGAGCGGGGTCCCCGCAAAGTCAGGAACGGTCACGCCCCCTCGGTTGACGAGCAACGCCATCGTGCCGCGGATGCTGTCGGGACGATGGGGCCCCGGAACCGGATCGACCGTCAGGAGGACGGTCCACTCGCCCTCGAGCACGGCGGCGGCCACGGGATCGACCGGCGGGGGTTGCCGACACCCGACGCCCGCCAATGCGGCCACCAGGCCCACTCCAAGCCGATACACTCCTCGCCACCCCGAATTCATCGCGACCTCCCTAGAAGGTGACCCCGAGTGAAGTCACCAGCAACGCGTTGCCTCGCCCCAGGCCGCCGAGCCCGTCCCGATCCGGAAAGATCCGAGCCGAGCTCCGCAGCCCGCGGAACTCGGTCCGCCAGAGCGCCCGTTCGGCGGTGACCACATCGAGACCGACCGATCCACCCCAGACCCGAAACCCGTCCGCCCCGCCCGTGACGATGATGACCTGGTCCGGGTCCGCATAACGCTCGACCCGGGCCGATACGGCGACCCGCGGCGTCGCCTGCAGCCGGCCAATCAACGCTCCGCCGTACCAGGTGGAGCTGCGCTCGCCATCGGCTCCCTCCTGAACGCCGACGTCGAAAGTGGCGATCACCAGGGATCGCACCGACGGGGCCACGCGGGCGCTCGCGCCCTGGAACCAGCGGGTCCGCCCCCCCGCGCCGCTGGGGATCTCGTTGCCGATCAGGTTGTACGCCGACAGCGTCACCGAGGGTGCCGCGGCATAATCGACCCGGAAACCGACCGACTTGGCCGTGTTGTTCTCGCTGATGATCTGCCATCCGTTCACCACATTGAGCTGGGCGGTGACGGTGCCGGACGGCGTCCAGGTGACCTTGGCCCCGGCCTGGTAATACGGAGAATAATCGGCGATCAGCGACCGGGTGTACGTCGGGTTGTCCCGCGAGGCCCAGCTCTCCGAGCCGATGTGCGACAGGTAGACCCCGCCGTCGAGCCAGACCGTGCGGCCGAGTCGGACGCCGGCAACGGCTTCCTGGAGGTGGCGCGACAGCGACGGCCCGCTGACCGCGCCAACCGTCGGCTCGGCCGCATAGTTCGACTGGACCGAGGTACCGGCCTGGAGGGCCAGTCGCGCCCGGATCCCGTTGCCCTCGAGCTTCGCTTCCAGGTGCGCGAGGTTGACGTTGAACTCGTTGTGCCGAGCCGGTTGGGTCGTAAAGGCGCGGTCGAACGTCGCCGGTCGGCCGAAGTCGTAGGCAAAGTAGGCGTCGAGGAACCCCCCGAACGTGACTTTCGGCCCGGTGGCCTCCTGCGCCACCGCCGACCGGGCTCCGAGCAACAGCGTCGATACCAGCATCACGACACGCATCGCATTCGCTCCGTCGCTACCGGCCCTGCCGGCCGAAGGCGCTGTCCAGGGCAATGTTGAGCATCAGGACGTTGACGCGCGGTTCGCCGAAGAAGCCGAACTGCCGGCCCTCGGTGTACCGCGCCAGAAGTTCCCGCACCAGGTCGGCGCCCACTCCCCGCGCCGCGGCCACCCGAGCCACCTGCAACGACGCATTGGCCGGGGAGATGTGGGGGTCGAGACCCGAGGCGGAACGGGTCACCATGTCCGCCGGGAGCGGACCCGATACGGACTCCGTCGCCCGGACCTCCGCCACCGACCCGGCAATCAACGTGTCCGCCAGCTTCCGGTCCGTCGGGCCCTTGTTGGTGCCCCCGCTGGCCGTCGCGTCGTAACCGGCGCCCGCGGCCGACGGACGGGGATGGAAGTACTCGGGCCGGGAGAACCCCTGGCCGATCAACTCGCTTCCGACCACCCGGCCATCGACGGTGACCAGCGAGCCGTTGGCCTGACGAGGGAACAGGAGCTGAGCCAGCCCGGTGACCAACGCCGGATACCCGAGCCCGGTCAGGGCGGCGAGGACCGCCGTCGCGACCAGGGCGGGCCGAAGCTGTTTCGCGAGCATCGGTTTCATACCAGCCTCAACCGGACCAGAATCACGTCGATTGCCTTGATGCCGAGGAACGGGACCACCAGGCCTCCCACGCCGTAGATCCAGAGATTGCGGCGGAGGATCGCGGCCGCGCCGCTCGGCCGATACCGAACCCCGCGGAGCGCGAGCGGGATCAGGGCGACGATGATCAGCGCGTTGAAGACGACGCTGGCCAGGATCGCGGATTCGGGGGAATGGAGCCGCATGATGTTGAGCGCCTGTAGTTCGGGGAACGTGCCGACGAACATCGCGGGAATGATCGCGAAGTACTTGGCAACATCGTTGGCGATCGAGAACGTGGTCAGCGACCCACGGGTCATCAGCAGCTGTTTCCCGATTTCCACGACCTCGATCAACTTGGTCGGGTTGGAGTCGAGATCGACCATGTTGCCCGCTTCCCGGGCCGCCTGGGTCCCGGTGTTCATCGCCACACCCACGTCGGCCTGGGCCAGGGCGGGAGCGTCGTTGGTGCCGTCACCGGCCATGGCCACCAGCCGACCGCCCTGCTGTTCCCGCTTGATCAGGGCCAGCTTGTCTTCCGGCTTGGCCTCGGCCAGGAAATCGTCGACCCCCGCCTCCTGGGCGATGGCCGCGGCGGTGAGGGGGTTGTCACCGGTGATCATCACGGTCCGGATCCCCATGGCCCGGAGCCGATCGAACCGCTCCCGCATCCCGCCCTTGACCACGTCCTTGAGGTAGACGGCGCCGAGCACCCGGGTGGTGCCGCCCGCCCGCTCGGCGACCACCAGCGGCGTCCCGCCCTGGCGGCCGATCCGCTCGACGACGGCGCCGATCTCCGGGGGCACCGCGCCGCCGGTCTCCCGCACCCATCGCGCAATCGTGTCGCCGGCACCCTTCCGCAACTGGACGGATCCCATGTCGACACCACTCATCCGGGTGGCCGCGGTGAACGGGACGAAGAGCATCGGCTCATGCCCCGCGGTCTCGCTGACCGGCCGCCCCCGGAGATTGAACTGCTGCTTGGCCAGCACCACGATGCTGCGACCCTCCGGGGTCTCGTCCGGCAGCGACGCGAGCTGGGCCCGGTCGGCGAGTTCCTCCAACGGGACGCCGGGAATCGGCACGAACTCCACCGCTTGACGGTTGCCAAGGGTGATCGTGCCGGTCTTGTCGAGGAGCAGCGTGTTGACGTCGCCGGCCGCCTCGACCGCCCGGCCGCTCGTGGCGATGACGTTCTGCTGGATCATCCGGTCCATGCCGGCGATGCCGATGGCCGAGAGCAGACCGCCGATCGTGGTCGGAATCAGACAGACCAGGAGGGCGATCAACACCGGAATGGCGACCGGACCACCCGAGTAGATCGCGAAGGGCTGCAGGGTGACGACGGCCAGCAGGAAGATCAGGGTCAGCCCGGAGAGCAGGATCGTGAGGGCTATCTCGTTCGGCGTCTTCTGGCGCGAGGCCCCCTCCACCAACGCGATCATCCGATCGAGGAAGGTCTCCCCGGGGTTGGCGGTGATCCGGACGAT
>JBFXAY010000078.1:0-23517 GCA_050183815.1 Gemmatimonadales bacterium
GCGCATGTGCCCGGCGCTCGTCCGGTCCTCCTCTCCGCCATCACCGAAACCCACGGAACGACGGTCACCGAGCTGCCGGCGGCCGAGACCCTGCGCACGGTGCTCGGCGCCGCCGGGGTCGGCGACGAGGGTCTGATTGTCGTGTACGGAGCGCCGCTCGACGCGGCCCGCCTCTGGTTCACGCTCGACTACCTGGGCCTCGGCGGCCGAAGCCGGATCATGGACGGTGGGCTGGCCGCCTGGATTGCCGCCGGACACGCCACGGCCGGCGGCCCGGCTCCCCCGGGGGCGGGCCGGCCCCGGGTTGCCCCTCGGGCCGACGTCGTGGCTACCACGGAATACGTGGCGGCCCGGCGCGACGATCCCGCCGTGCTGCTCCTCGACGCGCGGACGGCCGATGAGTTCGCGGGCCGGGTCGAGGAAGCCGGGGTGTCCCGGCCGGGCCACATCCCCGGCTCCACGAACCTCGACTGGACCACGTTGATGGAGAATGGCCGGTTCCGTCCAATGGAGGCCCTCGAGCGGGCCTTCGCCGCGGCCGGGGCACGGCCCGACCGCGAGATCGTCGCCCTCTGCCGCAGCGGCACCCGGGCGGCCGCCCTGTACGTAGCCGCCCGGCTCCTGGGCTACCGCACCCGACTCTATGACGGCTCGATGAACGAGTGGAGCTCCCGCGCCGACCTTCCGGTGGCCCGGGAATACCCCTAACCTTCACATGTACATGGTGACCGGCCGCAGGCACTGAGCAGCCGCAGCCGCGGAACCGGGCAACCTCCGTCGCCCGGCCGCATCACTCCCGGGGGGAGCGTTTGACGCAATCCGCCGACCGGCCGGACCGCTCGGAACCGCGAGCCTGGTTTCGGACCACCCTCTACAGCATCGGCGACGCCGTGATCACCACGGGTCCCGACGGACTGGTGCGGGAACTCAACCCGCCCGCCGAGGCGCTGACCGGCTGGACCGAGGCGGAAGCGCGGGGCCGTCCCATCGAGGAGATCTTCCGGATCGCCGATGAACGAACCCATGCCGTTCTCGAGAATCCGGTCCGGCGGGTGCTCGACCGCGGAGCCGTCACGGAACTCGCGGAAGGATCCGTCCTGATCGGGCGGGACGGTGTTGCCCGGCCGATCGCGGACTCCGGTGCGCCGATCCGGAGCGAAACCGGCGAGCTCGTCGGGGCGGTCCTGGTGTTCCGGGACCAGACGGCCGAGCGGAATGCGGCGCGGGCGCTCCGGGAAAGCGAGAGCCGCCACCGGATCCTCTCGGATCGCCTCCGGGAAGCCCAGCGCATCGCCCAGCTGGGCAGTTGGGAGATCGATCTCGTCGGGCACCGGCATTTCTGGTCGGACGAGATCTACGCCATTTTCGGCATCGATCCGGCGACGGCGCGGCCGTCGGTGTGGACGTTCCTCGGCCGGGTGCATCCCGAGGATCGCGACCTGGTGCTCGAGCGGTTTCAGGGCTCGATCCAGTCCGGCACCGCGTACGACCTCCGCCACCGGATCATCACCCGTTCCGGCGAGGAGAAGTACGTCCATTCCCGCGGCGCCCCGATGCGGGATGCCGACGGCACCACGACGCGGGTCATCGGTACCTTCCAGGACATCACCGACCAGGTCCGCGAGGAGCGCCGGAGCCAGCATCAGGCGCGCCTGGTGGAGCGGCTGTCGGACGCCGTCGTATCGACCGACGCCGCGTTCCGGGTCATCTCCTGGAACCCCGCCGCCGAACGGATGTTCGGCTGGACCGAAGGAGAGGTCGCCGGCCGGCCCCTTCGCGACGTGCTGCCCATCGACTACTTGAGCGGCGACCGCACCGATGCCCTCGCGTCGATCGCCGGGAACGGTGTCTGGAGCGGCGAGGTCCTGATGACGGGCCGGGACGGCATCACCCGGACGGTGATGAGCTCGGTCACCTGTCTCACCGACGAGACCGGCCGGATGACCGGCACGGTCGGCGTCATTCGCGATGTGAGCGAACTCCGCGCCCTCGAGGCCGCCCTGACCCAGGCGCAGAAAATGGAATCGGTGGGCCGGCTCGCCGGCGGGGTGGCGCACGACTTCAACAACACCCTCCAGGCGATCATCAACTACACCGAGCTCGCGATCGACCGGGTTCCCTCGGTCGACCCGCTCCATGCCGACCTCACCGGCATTGCCGCCGCGGCCCACCGGTCCGCCGACCTGGCCCGCCAGCTGCTGGCGTTCGCCCGGAAACAGACCGCGCAACCGCGGGTCGTCGACCTGAACGAAGTCACCGAGCACATGGGCGAAATGCTCCCCCGGCTCATCGGCGAGAGTATCTCGCTCACCTGGCGGCGGACCGCCTCGCTCTGGCCGACCTGGATCGACCCGTCGCAGGTGGACCAGATCCTGGCCAACCTTGCCGTCAACTCCCGCGACGCGATCGCCGGGACCGGATCGATCCGGATCGAAACGGACAACGTGGTCCTCGACACCGAGTACCAGCGGCTCAACCCGGACGTGGCCCCGGGCGAGTACGTCGCGCTGACGGTGACGGACACCGGCGCCGGCATGGACTCGGCGACGCTCGAGCACCTGTTCGAGCCGTTCTTCACCACCAAGGAACTCGGCAAGGGCACCGGCCTCGGCCTGGCCGTGGTCTGGGGTATCGTGAAGCAGTACGACGGGGCGATCGACGTGACCAGCGCGCCCGGCCAGGGCACCCGATTCCGGATCTGTCTGCCGCGCTGGACCGGCGATCCCGTCGCGGCCGCGGAGGCCGCCGTGGCGCCGCGCCCGACGCGCGGCACCGAAACGGTGGCCGTCGTCGAAGACGAGCCCGGCATCCTGGCGGTGATCCGGCGGGCGCTCGAACGGGAGGGCTACCGGGTCCTGGCCTTCGCCGACCCGATGGCCGCCGCGCGGGATCTCGAGGGATCGGGAGCGCCGGTTGACCTGCTCCTCACCGACGTCGTCATGCCCGGCCTCACCGGCCGGGACCTGATCGAACGGCTGTCCCGGAGCCGGCCGGCGCTCCGCTGGCTCTACATGTCGGGCTACCCCGCGGAGGTGATCGCCGACCACGGCGTGGTGCCCGAGCACACCCCGCTCCTCCAGAAGCCCTTCACCATCCGCGAGCTGGCCGAAAAGGTCCGCGAGCTGCTCGACCAGACCGCCTAACGACGTTTGGCCAGAATGTCCTCGAGCACCAGCCGGTCGATCCGCCCGTCCATCCGGACCCGGACGTCGTAGTTCTCCCAGTACATGAAGTCGCGCAGGGCCTCGAGGAAGCGCGGGGTGACCCGGCCCTCGGGGGCCGGCAGCCACTTCTTCGGCTCCCGGGCCGGTTCCCGAAGCAGGATCGGCTCGAGCTGCCGGATGATCGCCGGGGTGATCTCGAGCAGATCGGCCGGCTCGCTCGGGAAGAAGTGGAGCTTGTGGAGCCGGAGGAGCCGGTCGAGTTCGGCGATCGGATCCGGCGCGTCGTAGACCCGGATGTCGATGAACCGGTCGTTGGCGCCGAGATACCCGCCGTTCTTCCGGACCACGAGAAGGGCCGCCGACTGCATGCCCCGCTTGTCGCCGCCCCCCGCCTGCCCCGCCTTGAGCGCCGCCAGGAGCCGGTCGGCCAGCGGGCCGCGGGTCCGTTCGAAGGTCTCGGCGAGGTTCCGGACGGTCTGATCGCTCACCATGATGTTGGCCTGGGCCGCGTAGCCCCAGCCGACCAGCACCACCCCCTTACCGGCGGCTCGGCCGCCCGAAACTCCGGCCTCCCCAACTCGCCCGCCGGCCCAGTCGAAGGTCCGGTCGCCGGTATAGCTCACGGCGCGCCCCCGGGCGTCGACGAGACCGACCTGGCGGTCGGCGAGCATCGTGTCGCCCGCCATGACCCGGCGAAACGCGGCTTCGGCGTCGAGTCCGCCGGCGATCAGGTCGAGCCCCGCCTCGCCGTAGGCGGTATTGGCCAGGCTTTGCGTCGCCACGGCCCCGACGCCCGCCCGGGCCCAGGGCACGATCCCGCCCACGTTCGGGAATTTCGACTGCACAGCCACGCCCAGGTCCCCGCTGACGGAGTCCCAGGCAACGATGCTGTAGGTGTGGGCCAGCTTCTCGAAATGCGCCGGCGGCTTCGGCTGCGCGGCCAGGGCCGGCACCAGGAACAGGGCGGCGAGGGAGCATACCGGCGAGCGGGTCATCGATTCCTCCGGGACGAAGGGGCTGAATGTAGCGCCCAGCGGACCTCCTGGCGGAACGCCTGGCTCGCGGCCCGGAGCCCGGTCCGAAGCAGCGCGCCGTTGCAGTACGCGGCCGCAATGGCGAGGAGCGTCCGGATCGAGAACGCCGGCTCGCGGGCGATCGCGTACACCGGCTCCCAGTGCGCCGGCCGGAATTTGGCCTTGAAGCGTTCGAGGCCGTCGAAGTTGTAGAACCGGCGTCCGTGGGCGCGGGCCCAGCGCAGCGCGCCGGCCACCAGCGGCCGGACCTCCGGACGGCCGGCGCGCGCCGAGAGCGGCGCCACGCCTAACGCCAGCGCCGGGGAGCCCGCCAGGCGCAACCGGTCGAGCGCCGCCGCCACCAGACTCTCGGCGGTTCCGTTCGGGGCCGCCGGCCGGCGAACCAGCTGTTCGAGGAGCCAGCCGCCCGTCACGGGAATCGGCGAGGCCACCGCAAAACCGACGACGGCCGCCGCCCGGGTGGCCACGAAGACCCGCCGGTCACCGAGGCGGTCCAGCGTCTCGGGCTCGACCAGGAAGTGCAGGGGCGGCAGGCCCCGCGCCGCGAGCCAGTCGGCCAGGCAGTCCCGGAGCCGCGGATCCGCTTCCGCCGCCGCGGACCGCACCTCGGCGACCGCGACTCCCTTGTTGCGGGCCCGATGGAGCTGGGCCCGCAGGCTGGCGTACCGATCGATCGTGGCGGGCCAGGCCGAGGGGTCGAGTACCGGATGGGCCCCGATCGCGATCCGGTCGTACTCCGGCCGGCCCGCCAGCGCCGCCGCCAGCCGCGACTCGGCGGCGAGG
This sequence comes from Gemmatimonadales bacterium, assembly GCA_050183815.1. Taxonomy (GTDB): domain Bacteria; phylum Gemmatimonadota; class Gemmatimonadetes; order Gemmatimonadales; family GWC2-71-9; genus SHZU01. The sequence goes on from JBFXAY010000078.1 coordinate 4,982, forward strand.
TAGCAGATCCGGAGCCCGTCGTGCGCCGTGGCGGTCTCGAACTCCGCGACCGCCGCGACGAACCGCGCGTCGGACGCCACCGGCTCGCCGGCAACGACCCGGACGCCGAAATGATCGGCGTATCCCGCGACCGCATCGCCGCGCGCGGAGAACCAGTACCGGAACCCGGGGTTGAGCACCTGGTAGGCACTTGGATGGGACCCGTGGGCCAGCACGAGTTCTCGGGCCCGTGACCATTCCGCCGTGCCGGTGTCGGTCATGAGGGCGTCGGCCGCGATCGGTTCATGCGAGTCGGCACACTACCAGTCGGGAAACAGTCATGCAATCGGCCACCAAGGCTGTATGACGCCCTTGACATGATCTACGGGCGTTCGCGTTATCTATTGATACGCAACAAATGCGCTCGCCGCCGCATCCCGATCCGGGCTCGCCCGACTTCCTCGCCGACCTGAACGAGCTCCGCAGGTCCTCCGGCCCGTCACCGCGGACTCCAGCCTCGTCACCGTGTGCGCGACCCCCGCGTTCCCGAGCTACCCGTCGGGCCATTCCACGATCTCCGCCGCGGCCGCCGAGGTGCTCGCCTCTCTCTTTCCGGACGCCGCGGCCGAGTATCGCCGGGAGGCGGCCGAGGCCTCGCTGTCGCGCGTCTGGGGCGGGGTCCACTACCGATTCGACCTGACGGCCGGCGAGGTCCTCGGACGCGCCGTGGGCAAGGCGGTCGTCGGCCGGGCCGACCGGGACGGTGCCGACCGCCGCTAGCCGGCCGCGGCCCGGAACTCCGGCCGGTACATCGATTCGGGAATTTCGGCCAGGCGGGATGGATGGACCTCGCTCCCCAGCCCGTAAAACCGGCAGAAGCTCATTAACAGCGGCCGCCACCGGTCGGGATCGATCCGGTCGGTCTCCCCCGCCATCCGGATCGACGGGTCGACGTGGATCCGGACAACGCGGGTTTCGATCGCCACCAGGCTCCCCCGCCGCAGCGCATCGTCCTCGGCGAGCGGGACGATGCCCACCACCTTCGCTTCGAGCTGCACCGGACACTCCGCCACCCGCGGCGCGCCCACCGTTTCCGCGGCGATCGGCGTCAGGCCCGCCCGGGCAAACTTGTCGGCCTCGTGACGGTATCCCATCCGCTCCTTGTACCCGGGGACCGGATTCGACCCCGTGGTCCGGGCCAGCCGGTCGACGGCGGCCACCTGCCCGACCGACGGCAGATTGATGACGCACTCCCGCTCGCGCCGGAGATTCGCCGGCGTCTGCGAACGGGCGCCGAGGCCCAGGACACAGGTACGCCCCAGCCACCAGGCGGAGGACATCGGGGCCAGATTGGCGGACCCGTCGGCGTTGCGGGTGCTGATCAGCGCGACGGGCGTGCCGAAGTAGAGGATCGCGGGATCGATGGTGACGGACATGGTTCGCGGGCCGGTTTGAGGTGCGCCAACGATGCCAATCGGCCGGCGCCGCCGCCATCCGTTTCGTGCGGCGTATTCGCGACCGGCGCTAGTCCCCGCGCAGCACGTCCGTCGGGTTCACCCGGGTTGCCCGGATGGCCGGCAGCAGACCCGCGCCCAGGCCGATCGCCCCGAAGACGAGCGGCACGGCCGCGAACGTCACCGGATCACGGGCCGAGATGCCGAACGCGAAGCGATCCAGAATCGAGGCGCCAAGCCACGCGATCGCCACCCCGGCCGCCACACCCCAGCCGAGCAGCCGGAAGGCCTGCCCCAGGACGAGACGCCGCAGGGCGCCCGGCACCGCGCCGACCGCGATCCGGATGGCCAGTTCGCGACGGCGCTCCGCGACGCTGAACGACAGCACCCCGTACACGCCGATCGCGCCGAGGAAGAGGGCCAGCGCGGCGAATGCGCCGACGAGCAGCCCGGAGCTTCGCTCCGGCGCCACCGACGCCAGGACGATGTTGCGCATCGACCGCAGCTGACTGACCGTCGCGGTCGGATCGACGCCGGCAACGGCCCGGCGAATCCCCGGTTCGAGCAACCCGGCCTCCTGGTCACTCTCGACGACGATCGTCATGGCCGGCACGCTCCATTGCGCCATCGGGAAGTAGAACTCCTCGACCGCCCCGGGGTCCGTCAGCGACCCCGACCGAACGTCGGCGACGACCCCGACGATCGTGGCCTGGGTCCGGAGCCACACCGGCTTGAGGTGCTTGCCGACCGCCGTTTCGCCGGGCCAATACTTCGCCGCGGCCGATCGGCTCACGACGGCGACGGGCTGATCGAGGCTGCGGTCGAAGGGGGTGAAGAGCCGGCCCGCCACGAGCCGCATGCCCAGGGTCCGGAAGTAGTCGGGCGAGACGACGTGGAAGCCGAGGAGCGGGGCAGGCTGCCCCGGCGCCACCGGATGGTCCTCGATGTCCATGGCGAACCCATTCCAGCGGCCGTCGAGCGGCACGGTGTTGCCAAGCGCCACCGCGCGCACGCCGGGCACCGAGGCGAGCGCCTGCTCGACGGCCCCGAAAAAGCCGTTGCACCCGGCGGCATCGCAGCCGCACTGCCCGGTCCCCGGTTCGCACCGGGCCGGATTGGGCGTGACCCGGGCCGTGACGAGCCGCTCCACCCGGACGCCGACGTCGATCGCGAGCAGTCGGCCAAGACTCCGCAGCAGCACGCCCGCGGAGATCACCAGCACGACGGCCAGGGCCACTTCGACGCCGACGAGCTGTGCCGACAGGCGCGTGGCCCGCCGTCCCGCCGAGCCGCCCCGCGCCGCGACGTGAAGCTGTTCGAGCCGGCCGGCACCGGGCATTCGAAGGAGCGGGGCCGACGCGGACAGCAACGCGGCAACCAGGACGATGGCGGCCGTGAACACCACCGCCCGGCCGTCGAGCGCGACCTGGTCGAGCCGAGGCGTGTCGGCCGGGAGCCAGGAGATCAGGACCGGCATGCCGACGGCAGCGACCACCAGCCCGAGGCCGCCACCGATCGCGGCGACGACGAGTTGCTCGACGACGAGCTGCCGGGAAACCCGGCCCCGCGACCCGCCCAGGGCCTGCCGGATCGCCAGCTCCCGCTCCCGACCCGCCAGCCGGGTCAGGTTCAGCGTCGCCACGTTGACGCAGGCGACGAGCAGCACGAGCCCTACCGCCGCCAGCAGGAGCACCAGTCGCGCCCGGACCGCGCGGCCCTGCACCAGCGCCACCGGCTCGACCTGATTCTCCGGCGCCTGTCCGAAGGCGTCCGGCATCCGGAACGGGAAGGCATCGCGGATCGTCCCGATCAGCGCCCGGTGCTCGGCGTTGGCCTGGCCAAGCGCCACCCCGGGCTGGAGGCGGCCGATCAACGTCGTGCCCCCCGCCCCCCACATCGTGCCCACGTTGGCGGGATTCATCTCCACCGGAATCCAGACGTCTGTCCCGGGGTCCGGGAAGCCGAACCGGGCCGGCATGACCCCGACGATCTCCCGTGCGGCCCCGTCCACCAGCAGCGTTCGGCCGACGACCGCGGGATCCGCTCCGAGACGGCGGCGCCAGAGCCCCTCACTCACGACGACGACCGGAGCGGCGCCGGGGGCGTCCTCGCCCTCCCGGAACACCCGGCCCAGCCGCGGCGCGACGCCGAGCATCGCAAAGAACCCGGCCGACACGGTGCGTCCCCGGACCCGTTCGGCCGTACCGTTGACGAAGAGATTCAGTTCGCTGCCGTAGCCGTACGCCGCCACCTGCTCGTACGAACCGGCCGACCGATAGGTAAAGAGCGCCCCGAACGGGTAGCCGAATCCGATCCGGACCACCCGATCGGGATCCGGCAACGCCAGCGGCTTGAGCAGCACCCCGTCAATCACCGAAAAGATCGCACTGTTCGCCCCGATGCCCGCGGCCAGCGTGAGAATGGCCACCGCCGCGTAGCCGGGCGAGCGGCGCAGCGCCCGCAGCGTGAAGCGCACGTCCTGGCGGGCTTCGTCCGCCCAGCGAATCCCCCGAGCGGCCCGGGCATCGTCCTTCGTGGCCGTGACCGACCCGAACGCCACCCGGGCCCGCCGCCGCGCCTCGGCCACCGGGACCCCGCGTCGCACCAGTTCGTCGGTCTGGAACTCGAGATGACTCTCGAACTCGGCCGCCATGTCCGCCTCGAACCGGCGGCGCCCGACGAGCGCCCGTATCGAGTCCCACAGCCGGTGAACGATCATGCGGGGAGATCCGCCGGCGTGGCGCTGAGCACCGCCGCCACGGCGTCGACCATCCGGCCCCACGCCACCTGCTCCTCCCGGAGCTGCCGGCGCCCGGCCGCGGTGAGCTGGTAGAACTTCGCCCGGCGGTTGTTCTCGCTGGTCCCCCACTCGCTCGCCAGGAGGCCGCGGTGCTCCAGCCGGTACACGGCCGGATAGAGGGATCCCTGCTGAATGGCCAGGGCGTCGCGAGAGAAGTGCTGGATCCGCAGGAGAATGCCGTATCCGTGCATCGGCCCGAGCGACAGGGCCTTGAGGATCAGCAAGTCGAGGGTCCCCTGGAGGATCTCGGGGGTATGGGCCGAACCGTGGGGTGCCATTGCCTTCTCCTAGAGTGGCTAGGAGAAGATGCCACGCCTCTCCTAGACAGTCAAGGAGAGCCGGAATCGGCGCCCTGCCGGGCCGGCGGCTGGCCCTCCGCCCGAATCCGGGCCGCGGCGTCCGCCCGCCCCGCCGCCTCGTAGAAGCCGGCCAATTGCTGCGTGGCCCATTGCACGTCGGGGTGGCTCCGGTCGCCGCTGCGCGCCGCCAGATAGTTGTCGCGCACCTCGACGAACATGGCCTCCGCGTCGTCGAACCGCCTGAGCGCGCTGAGCGCGAGCCCGCGGTTCCAGAGCAGCAGGTTGAAGGGCCGGCTGCTGGCGGCCAGGCGCTCGCGCGCGCCGGCGAGATGTTCGTCGAGGAGCGCCAGGGAGGCCCCCGGGCCGCGCACCTCGCGCAGTACGCTCGCCACGTTGATCACGGCGAAGTAGTAGTCGTTCCCTTGGTTGCCGATCGCCCGGTACCGCGGCAGCAGCCCGGTCAGCATCTCGAGCGCCTCGTCCTGCCGGCCCTGCGCCCGGATGGCCATGGCAAGATTCTGATAGGCAAGCAGCGGGCGGACCGAGGCGGAGTCGTCCCGGGCGTTGAAGAAGTCGTAGGCCTCGCGCAGCCGCCGCTCCGCCTCGGCGAACTGACCGGTGTAGGTCAGCACCGTCGCGTAGTCCTGCAGGAGGAAGATCCGGTTGTCGCTGTCGACCGGCAGGAACCGGTTGGCATCGGCAACGACACCCCGCATCAGGACCGTGGCCGAGTCGAGGCGGCGGCTCTCGAGCATGGCCAGCGCGAGCATCCGCCTCGGCCCGATCGTCACGCCGGGATTTCCCTGGTAGATGGAATCCGCCTCGCGAATCACCTCGGTGGCGATCCGGGCCGCATCCTCCGTCCGTCCCTGCCGGGCCAGGATCTCCACTGCCATGCTCTTCAGGGTGATCAGGTCCGCCGCCACGCCGAGGGAATCGGCCACCCCGAGGGCGTGATCCACCAGCCGGCCCACCTCCGGGGCCCGGCGCGCCTGCAGCGTCATCAATCCCGCCTGCGCCATCTCCAGCGTCGCCACCGAACGGGAGGCGGGGCCGGCCACCTCGCGAAGCAGCGGCAAGAGCGTGTCGATCGTCGCCACGCTGCGGTCGAGTTCGCCGAGCGGCGCGCTCGCCATGGCGCGGATCCCGCGGAGCCCGATGGTCATGGTGTCGCGGTCACCGAACCGGTCGCGAAAGGCCGGCAGGACCGCTTCGGCGGCGTTCCGCGCCTCTTCGTACCGGAGCGAGCCGTACAGGGCGGCGATCCGGTTGGCGATGGCGTCGTAGCTTTCCCGCGAGGGAATCCGCCCGAGCCGGTCGTAGGTCGCCACCGCGGAATCGAGATACCGCCCGGCCGTGAGGCCGGCACCCACCTTCGCGTACGCCACGCCGATGGTCGACCAGAGGCCGGCCCGAATGTCGGGCTGGGCGGCGAACGCGGTGTCCAGCGCCGGCCCGGCCCGGTCGAGGACCTCGCGGACGGTGACGTTGAGCCCGAGACGGAAGGGGTCCGAGGACCCGAGCATCTCGCGGAGGAATCCGTTGATCGCCTGCGCCTTTTCGGCCTCGGCCCGGGCGACCTGCGCCTGGCGCCAGGTGGCCCCGACGCCGGCGACGACCGCGACGCCGGCCACCGCGGCCGCCACCACGGCCGCCCGGTTGCGCCGAACGAACTTGCGGATCCGGTAGCCCCGGCTGCCGCCGTGCGCCGAGACCGGCCGCCCCGCCAGATAGCAGCGCAGGTCCTCCGCCAGGTCGGCAGCACTCTGGTAGCGGCGCTCCGGTTCTTTCCGGATCGCCATCATCACGATGTCGTCGAGATCGCCTGCGAGTTCCTCGCGGGTGACGAGCACCCGCCCCGCCCCGTCGAGCGGCGCGGATCCCGAATCGCTGGGAGGCGGCGGCATCCGGTCCATGACTTCCCGGACCAGGAGCCCGAACCGCCGGGTGTCGTGTTCGAACGGCACGCGTCCGGTCATCAGCCGGTAGAGCAGCACCCCGAGCTGATAGACGTCCGTGGCCGCGGAGAGATCGGCCCCGGTGAATTGCTCGGGTGCGGCGTATTCGGGCGTCAGCGGCGCGAGGCCCTCCTGAGTCACCCCCTCGTCGTCGGGCGTCTCCAGCGCCCGGGCCACCCCGAAGTCGAGCAGCTTCACGTGACCGTCGGTCGTCACCATCACGTTCGACGGCTTGATGTCGCGGTGGAGGATCAGCCGGCTGTGCGCATGCTGCACCGCGGCGGCAACGGCCCGGAAGAGATCCAGCCGGGACGCCAGCCCAAGCTGCCGTTCGTCACACCAGCGGTCGATCGGGGATCCTTCGACGTACTCCATCACGAGGTACGGAACGCCGTCGTCCGTCGTGCCGCCATCGACCAGGTGGGCGATGTTGGGGTGCTCGAGCCGCGCCAGCAGCCGGCGCTCCCGTTCGAACCGGTCCCGCCCCTCTCGGTCGACGAGCTGGCGGCTCAGCACCTTGATCGCCACCCGCTGCTCGAACCCGCCGTCGATCCGCCGGGCGGCAAACACCGTCCCCATCCCGCCCCGGCCGAGAACCCCGTCGACCTCCCAGGGGCCGAGCCGGCGTCCGAGCCAGCCCTGTGGATCGAACCCGGCGATGGCCAGCCCCCGTACCGCGCCCCCGGTCGAGAAGGACGCGGAGCCGCTGTCGTGCACCGCGAACAGCGATTCGATCTCGCGCCGGAGCTCCTGGTCGTCACCACACGCCAGGATCAACTCGGCCTGGCGGCGTTCCGGCGGCAGGTCCGCCAGGTCCAGGAACAGCGCCTTTGCTTTCTGGAACTGCTGCGAATCCATGGCGGTCAGGGCTGGTAGGCGGCGATCTCCCGGCGGAGCCAGACCCGGGCGAACTGCCAGTCGCGCTTCACGGTGGCCGGAGAGACCCCGACTACTTTCGCGGTTTCGACCACATCGAGCCCCGCAAAGAAGCGGAGTTCGACGATCCGGGCCTGCCGCTCGTCGAGCTGTCCGAGGCGGGCCAGCGCCACATCGAGCGCCTCGATGTCGACCGTGGTGGTCCGCTCCTCCGACGACAGCAGCGACTCGTTCAACTCGATGCGCTCGCCGCGGCCACCCCGTTTCTGGGCCCGAACCCGCCGGGCATGATCGACCAGGATCCGCCGCATTGCCGTGGCCGCGGCGGCAAAGAAGTGGGTCCGGTTTTCCCAGGCCACGTCGGCCCCGGCCATCTTGAGGAACGCCTCGTGAACCAGGACCGTCGGCTGGAGGGTGTGGTCCGGTCGCTCCCGTCGCATCTGCCGCTCGGCAATCCGATGCAACTCCTGATATATCAACGGGATGAGCCGATCCGCCGCCACCGGATCGCCGGTGGTCAGATCGCGCAGCAACTGGGTCAGTTCGGCGGCGTTTGGCTCCACCTGACGAGTGTACGCCGGGTCCATGGACCCGACAAGACCGTCAGCCGAGCCGCTTCGCGAACCAGTGATCGGCGTAGGCGTCGTCGCTGAACGGAGCGACCTCCCGATACCCCCGGGACCGATACATCGCGATGGCCTCGCGAGGGCCCGGTTGGTCTCGAGCCGGACGATCGATCCGCCGCCGGCGGCGGCTCTGGCCTCCAACTCGGTCAGGAGCCGGGCCCCGACGCCAAGGCCCCGGGCAGCTGGGGCCACCCACATCCGCTTGAGCTCCGCCGGCGCCCGCTCGTGGAGCTTGAGACCGCCGCAGCCGATCGGATCGCCCCGAAGCCGGGCGACCAGGAAGACCCCGGCGGGCGCCCGAAACTCGCGCGGCTCCGCGGCGATGCTGCGCCCCGGATCGAACCCGCGGTCAAAACGCCGATCGAGTTCCTTGAGGTATTGGCGTTGGCAATACCGGGCATCGGCGCCCACTTCATGGGGTCAGCGTGGCGAGAGGAGCGGCGGAATCTGGGTCACCAGCGTGTAGCCGCCGAGGCCCGCCATGATGAGGGCGACGGTCGTACCGGCGACGAGGAGCCACCGTGGCTGCCGGGCCGCGGAGCGGTACGGCTCGCGAACCGACGCCAGCAGCATCGCCCCGAGGCCGAGGGGCAGGATGAGGCCGTTCAGGGCGCCGACGAGCACCAGCAGCGTGACCGGCCGGCCGACTCCAAGGAAGATCAGCGTCGAGAGCGCGATGAATCCGACGATCAGCCGGATCCGGCGCTTCGGCGCCAGCGTCGGGTCGGTGCCGACGATCCGGTCGAGAAAGGTCACCGAGGTGTAGGCCGAGCCGACGACCGAGGTGATCGCCGCCGACCACATGACCAGCCCGAAGAACCGGTAGCCGAGTTCGCCGGCGGCAATCCGGAACACCGACGCCGGGGGATTGGCCGGATCGATCGCCGCCCCGGACGCGACCACGCCGAGGGCGCCGAGGAAGAGCACCACCCGCATCACGCTGGCGACCCCGATCCCGAGCAGCGCCGACCGGGTCGCGCCGGCCACCGCGCCGGGACCGCTGTGTCCGGCATCGAGGAGCCGGTGCGCCCCGGCGAAGGTGATGTATCCGCCGACGGTCCCGCCCACGATCGTGATGATGGCGAGCGGATCGATCCGGAGCGGCGCCACGGTGCGGAGCACGGCCTCGCCGACCGGCGGATCGGCCGCCACCGCGACGACGAGCGAGAGCACCACCATCGCCCCGCCGAGGATCTGGGTGAAACGGTCGAGGGCGCGCCCGGCGTCCCGCACCAGGAACACGCCGACGCCGATCGCCGCGCTGAGCGCCGCCCCGAGCTTCGGATCGAGGCCGAGGAGCGCGTTGAGCCCGAGACCCGCGCCCGCCACGTTGCCGATGTTGAACGCCAGACCGCCCAGCGCCACGAGCACGCTGAGCAGATGGCCGAGCCCGGGCAGCAACTCGTTGGCCACGTGCGGCGCTCGCCGGCCCGAGCCGATCACCACCCGCCAGATCGTGAGCTGGGCGGCCAGATCGAACAGCACCGACACCAGAATCGCGAACGCGAAGCTCGCCTGGAGCTGGCTCGTGAAGACGGCGGTCTGGGTGAGGAAGCCCGGCCCGACGGCGGACGTTGCCATCAGAAAGGCCGCGCCGAGGAGGCCCCGCCTCGTCGCGTGTGTCATGGCCCAACGGTAACGACGAGGATACCTTCTTCGCATCCCCAGCGATTCCGGAGCACGCCTGCCAATGACGGAGTCTTCACCCCTGCGCGTCGCGGTCGTCGGCGCGGGGCCCGCCGGATTCTTCCTCACCGACAAGTTGCTCTCCCAGACGACCCGGCCGGTGACGGTCGATCTGTTCGAGCGCCTGCCGGTGCCCTACGGCCTGGTCCGGTTCGGCGTGGCCCCCGATCACGAGAAGATCAAGGCGGTCACCCGGAGCTTCGACAAGGCAGCGGCGCGGCCCGGGTTCCGGTACTTCGGCAACGTGGAGGTGGGGCGGGACGTGTCGGTGGCCGAGCTGCGGCGCCACTATCACGCGGTGGTCTTCACCAGTGGCGCCCAGTCGGACCGCCGCATGGGCATTCCCGGCGAGGATCTCGAGGGCAGCCATCCGGCCACCGAGTTCGTGGCGTGGTACAACGGCCACCCGGACTACGCCGACCGGGCCTTCAATCTCGCGGCCCGGCGGGTCGCGGTGATCGGCGTCGGCAACGTCGCGGTGGACGTGGCCCGGATCCTCTGCCGGACCGACGAGGAACTGGCCCGCACCGATCTGGCCGACCACGCGCTCGAGGCGCTTCGCCATCGGCAGGTGCGCGAGGTCCATCTCCTCGGCCGCCGCGGCCCGGCCCAGGCGGCGTTCACCACGCCTGAGGTGAAGGAACTCGGCGAACTCACCGACACCGATACCGTCGCGTTCCCGAACGAGGTTGCCCTCGACCCGTTGAGCACCGCCGAAGTCGAAGCCGCGAATGACGCCAGCGAGCGGCGGAAGATCGAAGTCCTGGGCGAGTTCGGCACCCGCCAGCCGACCGGGAAGCCGCGCCGCCTCACCCTGCGGTTCCTGGTCAGCCCGGTCGAGATCCTCGGCGACGACGCCGGCCGGGTCCGGGCGATCAGACTTGCCCGCAACCGCCTCGTCGAGCGCGGCGGCAAACTGGCCGCGGAACCGACCGGCGAAACCGAGGAGCTGCCGGTGGAGCTGGTCTTCCGTTCGGTCGGCTACCGGGGCGTGCCGATCGAAGGGGTCCCGTTCGACGAACGAAGCGGCACCATCCCGAACGTCGGCGGCCGGGTGACCGAGGCGGCCGGGGGGGCGGTCGTCCCCGGGATCTACACCGCCGGTTGGATCAAGCGCGGGCCGAGCGGCGTCGTGGGCACCAACAAGCCGGACGCCGGCGAAACGGCGGACGCGATCCTGGCGGACGCGGACCAGTTGCTCGCGCCGCCGGCCAACTCGCCGGAACTGATCGCGATGCTGGTCCAGACCCGGCAGCCGGACTTCGTCGATTGGGCGGCATGGCAGCGGATCGCCGCCCGCGAAAACGAGGAGGGCAAGCGAACCGGCCGGCCCCGGCGCAAGCTCTGCCGGGTACCGGACCTTGTGGCCGCGGCCCGGGGGTAGGCCCCGGCCTCAGTCGTTGCGCGGCGTTCGCGCCGGAGCCAGGTGCCGGAGCAGGTCGAGGCTCGTGACGTGGAGGTTGACCCCGGCCCCGACCCGGAGGCCGATGGTCCCGTCCAGCATCAAGTCCGCCGCCGGCAGGCGGGCCACCTCGCCCCCGTTGACGGTGAACACCACCTCCGTTCCGACGACGACCTTGAGGACGTTGCGGGCGGTTCCGTCGGCCCGGCCCGGCACGATTGCGCTCGACGGCTGCCACTCGCGCGCCACCCGGGTCTCGCCGTCGCGGCGCTGGAGCACGGCCGCGGAACCGTCGCGCCGGGCCACGAACGCGGTCCACCCGGCCCGCCCGCCGAGGTCCCGCCCGCCGAGCATCAGGCCGTACTCGCCCTGAGCGGTACCCGGAAACAGGAAGATCTCGCTCTCGACTTCGAACCGACCGTCGGCCCCCGCCTCCGGATGATACAGCACGCCGCCGGGGCCCATCGTGATGTGGAACCCCGGAGGCATCCGGACGAACCACATCGCGTCCGCACTTTCGCGGGCGGTCTGTTCGTCGTTGACCATCCGGACCTGGCCATCGGCGGTCCATTTCCAGCCCGGGGGCGCCGCCAGTCCCTGAGCCCGGACCTGGGTCGGCAGGATCGCGAGCGCCAGCAGCGTCGCTTTGATGAACCGCATGATCCCTCACTGACTTCGTGGGTTTGGTGAAATCGGCCCGGATCGCGCCGAGCCCACGGTCCCGGCGGCGGCCGGCCGGGCCGCGGGTACCGTTCGCTCCCGACCGCCGCCTCTGGCCTCCGCCGGGGCCGCCGCCGTACCTTGGGGCGACCCCCAATCTACCGCGGCCCATGCGAATCCTTTGGCTGTCGGCCCTTGCGGCCACGCTGGCGACCCAGACGGCGGCGCAGCCGCTGGTCTTCTCTCCCGACCGCGCCGCCCGGATCGACGAGGCAATGAACCGCTACGTCGCTGACGGCTCGATCGCCGGCGCCGTAACGCTGGTGCTCCAGAATGGCCGGACGGTGCACCAGGGCGCCTACGGTTGGGCCGACAAACCGGCCGGACGGCGGATGGCCTTCGACGCGATCTTCCGGATCGCCTCGCAGTCGAAGGCCATCACCAGCACGGCGGTCATGATGCTGGTCGAGGAGGGCCGCATCGGCCTCGGAGATCCGGTGTCCCGTTACCTCCCGTCCTTCGCCCGGACCACGGTCGCCGAAGCGGCGGACACCGGCCGCCGGATCGTGCCAGGTCGCCGGCCGATCACGATTCGCGATCTCCTCACCCACACCGCCGGGATTTCCTACGGCACCGACCGGTTGGTGGCCCCGCTCTACCAGGCGGCCGGACTCGGCCCCGCGGCCGGGTGGGGATGGTACACGGCCGACAAGGACGAGCCGATCTGCACGACGATCGACCGCCTCGCCACTCTGCCGTTCGTCGCCCAGCCCGGCGAGCGCTGGGTCTACGGCTACAACACGGACGTGCTCGGCTGCCTGGTCGAGCGCGTGAGCGGAACGCCGTTGGACGAATTCGTCCGGACCCGGATCTTCGAGCCCCTCGGCATGCGGGATACCTACTTCTTCCTCCCGCGCGACAAGGCCGGCCGCCTGGCCGCCGTCCACCGGCGCGATTCGACCGGCGCCCTGGTTCTGGCGCCCGCGGGCGCCCGCGGCCAGGGCCACTACGTGGAGGGGCCGCGCCGGAGCTTCGCCGGCGGGGCCGGGCTGGTCTCCACCGCGGCCGACTACGGCCGGTTCCTCCAGATGTTGCTCGACGGCGGCGCGGCCCCCGATGGTGCCCGGCTCCTTTCGCCGACCACCGTTCGGCTGATGACCACCAACCAGGTCGACACCCTGTTCACGGCCGAGGGCTACGGATTCGGGCTCGGCTTCCAGATCACCGAGCGGCCCGGCGCCGGCGGCAGTCCGGCCACCGAGGGCACCTTCGGGTGGGGCGGCGCCTACCAGTCGAGCTACAGCGTGGACCCGGCCCTCGGCCTGGTGACGATCATCCTCACCCAGCATCTCCCCAACGTGCCGTTCAACGTCGGCGGCCGGTTCACGGCGCTGGTCTACCAGGCGCTGGTCCCGGCCGACCCGCGGTGACCGGACCCCAGTTCGGGGCCGCCACGGCGGTCCTCACCATCGGGGCGTTCCTGCAGGGGAGCATCGGCTTCGGCATGGCGCTCTTCGCGGCGCCGCTCCTGGCCCTGATCGACCCGGGCCTCGCCCCGGCGCCGCTCCTCGTGGCGAATCTCTCGCTGACGATGCTGATGACCTGGCGCGAATCGCACGCGGTCCGGCACCGCGACCTGCGCTGGTCGTTGAGCGGCCGCGTCGTGGGCATCGTGGTGGCCGTGCTGGTGATCAAGGAACTGAGCGGCCCGGGACTCGACCTGCTCTTCGCGGGCGTGGTCCTGAGCGCCGTCGTGCTCGCCGCCACCGGGCTGTCGCTCCCGCTGGGCCCGGCCACCCTCCTCGGCGCCGGCGTCGTCTCGGGCGTCATGGGAACGACCACCGGCATCGGCGGTCCGCCCATGGCGATCGTCTATCAGCGGGAGAAGGGACCGCTGATCCGGGGCACCCTCTCGGCCTACTTCACGGTCGGCGCGGTGCTGTCCTCGATCGGACTCTGGTGGGCGGGCCGGTTCGGCCAGGCGGAATTGCTGGCGGGGCTGCTGCTCGTTCCCGGCGTGGTCCTGGGCTTCGCGCTGTCGCACCGCCTCCTGCCGCACGTGGACCGGCGCGGCCTGCGTCCCGCCATTCTCGGCCTCTCGGGCGTCAGCGCGGTGATCCTGATCGTTCGCCGCCTGCTGTAGCCGCGGCGGTCCGCCGCCGGCCGGGCCCGGGGGCCGCCCGGCCGATCCCGGGCGCCGCCGTCGGCGACCCGCCTAACGCTGAGCCCGGGCGCTGTCCACCCGGGCCTCGATCCAGGCCGCCACCCGGGCGGCGCTGTCCCGCTGGCCCCGGCGAAGCAGGACCTTCCGGAACCGTTCGCCGAGATCCCGCAGCGCGGCGGAGTCCGCGCCCCCGACGAACCCGATCGCCTCGTTGAACGCGGCAACGGCGAGACTGTCGCGGCCGGTGTCGACGTAGAGCCCGCCGAGATGCTCGAGCGGCCACCGCTTCATCGGGCGGCGGCCTTCGTCCCGGTCCAGGAGCGCGGCCGACCGCCGGAGGGTGGCCTCCGCCAACGCGAATTTCCCCTGGCGCCGCTGGACCAGACCGATGGCGTTGAGGGCGAGGGCCTCCTCCCCCTTCGAGGCGTTGGCGGCCCGCTGGATTTCCATCGACCGCACGAGCACCCGTTCCGCCTCGGCGTAGCGGCCGCGCATCTCGTAGAGCACCCCGAGGTTGGACAGGGGCGGGGCCAGCTGCAGCGCCGTCGGCCCCAGGACCGAGTCGAAAATGGCGACGGCCTGCTCGAACGCCAGGAGCGACGCGTCGTCCCGGCCGTTGAACCGGTCCGCGATCCCGTTCATCACCCGCATGTTCGCCGCGTCCACCGACCACCGGCCCACCGCGGAGTCGGCGATCCGGGTTCCCTCGGCCAGGGCCGAGTCGGCCTGGGGAAGATGCCCGGCCTGCAGCAGCGCGAGCCCGAGACCCCGCAGCGGATCGATCAGCCAGGGGTGCCCGGGCGGGAGCGACCGCCGGCTCAGGTCCACCGCGAGCCGCTGGTAGAAGAGTTGCGAGTCCGGCTGGTTGCCCCGGGCCCGGAACCCGCCGGAGACCGACTGGGCATACTGGGCCGCGGCGAAGGGATCCCGGCTCGAATCGGCGGCGACCAGGCGCCAGGCCTCCCGGAGCAGGGTCTGCGCCGTCTCGCCCTGGCCCCGGATCGAGGCGATCACCGACCGGGCGGTGAGGACCTGCACGGTATCGCCCCGGGTCGCGGCCAGCGCCATGACCCGGTCGATCACCCGCTCGGCCGAGTCGGCCCGGCGGAGATTGCCGACCGCCGTCCCGAGAAGCATCAGCGCCCGCCGGAGCAGCTCCGGGTCGCCGAGGCGGTCGGCGGCCGCCACCGCCTGGGCACCGAGGTCGGCGGCCTCCGGATAGCGGCCCAGGCCGTTGAGCAAGCGCCCGAGTCCGCCCAACGACAGCACCAGAGTCCGGCGATCCCCGGCGTCCCGCGCGAGACCGACCGCCCGGCGGAGCACGGTCTCGCTGGTATCGGGCTGGCCCACGCCCTCGTAGGCCGACCCGATGCTCGCGAGCAAACGAGCGGTGACCACGGGATCCCGCTCCTCGCGCTCGACCTGGGCGAGGCCCCGGTCGAGCACCTCCCGCACCGTGGCACTCCCGCCCACACTCCGGCGCGGGTCGCCCTGCTGGAACAGCTGGTCCATGAAGGCCAGAGCCGCCTCGGCCGCGGCTCGCTCGCGCTCGGCCCGCCGCTGCTCCTGGGCCAGGCGCCAACCGCCCGCCGCCAGGAGACCCGCCACCGCCACCGTCGCCGCCACGGCCCAGCGGTTGCGGCCCACGAAGCGCGCGGTGCGATAACGGAACGTGGCCGGCCGGGCCCGGATCGGCCGGCCGTCGAGAAAGCGCTTGAGATCGTCGGCGAACGCCTCCGCCGAGCCGTAGCGCCGGTCCGGCTCCTTGCGAAGCGCCGCCAGCAGAATGGTGGCGAGATCCGGCGGCAGCCGGCGGCCCGCGGTCGTCGTTGGCCGGATCGGATCATCGGTGAGGATGGCGTGCTCGACCGAGCGCGGCCCCGAGGGCTCCCCGTCGAAGGGACGGTGCCCGGTCATCAGTTCGTAGCCGACCGCGCCCAGGGACCACACGTCGGTCGCCGTGGTGACGGGATCGCCCCGAAGCTGCTCGGGACTGGCGTAGGCCGGGGTAAGGAGCCGCATCCCCACCTCGGTGGCGGGGGCACCCGGATCGTCGCCTTCGAGGAGCTTGGCGATGCCGAAGTCGATCAGTTTCGGCTTCCCGTCGCGCCCGACGAGAATGTTCGAGGGCTTGAGATCCCGGTGCACCACCAGATTCCGATGGGCGAACTGGACCGCCTCGGCTACCGCGATCAGGAGCCGTACCCGTTCCTCGAGCGGGAGGCGTTCGCGCTCCACCCACCCCGTGATCGGAAATCCGTCGACATACTCCATCGCCACCCAGGGCAACCCGTCCTCGGTGGCCCCGCCATCGACCAGACGGGCGATCCCGGGATGTTCCAGCGCGGCGAGGATCCGGCGTTCGAGCGAGAACCGCCGGAGGAGGTCGCCGGTGCCCAGGGCGGCCGGCAACACCTTGATCGCCACCTGTTGCTGGAAATCGCCGCTGTCCCGCACGCCCCGGTATACGATCCCCATCCCGCCCCGGCCGATCGGCGCCTCGATCCGGAACGGACCGATCCGGCGCACCGGCACCGGCGGCTCGTCGACCCCGGCGGCCGCGGCCGCCGCGGCCACGACGGGTCCCGGGTCGAATCCGCGCGAGGCGACCGCGAGCAGCGCCAGCACCTCGGCCTCCACCAGCGGATCGCCGTCGCTCCGCGCGCGAACGAACCCGGGCCGCTCGTCGCTCGGCAGCACCCGGGCCGCCTCGAACAGCGCCTCGATCCGTTCCCACTGCTCCGGGGGAATCCGACCCCTCATCCGCATCTCCGCCTGGTCCGTTCGAAAAGTAAGCGGCCCGACCCTTTCGCCCGGGCGGGAGACGGGTCCATCTTTGGAGGTCTCCCCCAGCCGGAAGCTGCCTTCATGCTCATTCGTCGGCCCACGCCGCTGGCCCGGATCCTGGTACCGGCGGGCCTCGCCACGCTCTTCGCCCTCCAGGGAACTGCCGTGTCCGCTCAGACCGAAGCCCAACTGTCCCGGGCCCGCGCCCTGCACGACCGGGTGATGACCCTCGACACCCACGTCGACATCAACCCGGCCAATTTCACCCCCGAACGGAGCTACGCAACCAAGCTCCCGACCCAGGTGAACCTGCCGAACATGGAAGCCGGCGGGCTCGATGCGGTCTTCCTGATCGTCTACGTCGGCCAGAACGGCGAATTGAACGAGGCCGGCTACGCCCGCGCCAAGGCCCAGGCAATGGAGAAGTTCGACGCCATCGACCGGCTCGTCACCGAGCTCGCCCCGCAGCGGATCGGGCTCGCCCACACGGCGGCGGAGGCCCGGGCGATCTACGCCTCCGGCCGCAAAGTGGCCCTGATCGGGGTCGAGAACGGATTTCCCCTCGGAACCGATCTCGGCAACGTCCGCCTCTTCGCCGAGCGGGGTGCCCGGTACCTCTCGCTGGCCCACAACGGCCATAGCCAGCTCTCCGACTCGAACACCGGCGAGCGGGACGGCGTCTGGCTCTACAACGGCCTCTCTCCCCTCGGGAAACAGGTCGTCGCCGAGCTCAACAAGTGGGGGATCATGGTCGACATCTCCCATCCGTCGAAACAGTCGATGATGCAGACGGTGGCCCTCTCGAAGGCGCCGATCATCGCCTCCCACTCGGCCGTGCGCGCTCTGTGCGACCACAGCCGCAATCTCGACGATGAGCAACTCCGGGCCCTCGCCCGCAATGGCGGGGTGGCCCAGATCGTGGCCTTCAACAGCTACGTGAAGTGCCAGAGCGACTCGCCCGAGCGGCAGCGAGCCCTGGCCGACCTGCGCGAGAAGTTCGGCCGCGCCGGCGCCGCCGACCGGGCGGCCTTCCAGCAGGCCATGGCGGACCTCAACGCCAAATATCCGCCGCCGCCCCGCGCCACCGTGGCCGAGTTCGTCAACCACCTCGACTACGCGGTGAAGCTGATCGGGATCGACCACGTCGGCATCAGCTCCGATTTCGATGGCGGCGGCGGGGTGGACGGCTGGAGTGACGCGAGCGAGACCTTCAACGTGACGCTCGAACTGGTGAAGCGCGGCTACACCGACGAGCAGATCGAGAAACTCTGGAGCGGGAACCTCCTTCGGGTCATGGAAGAAGTCGAACGAATCGGCAAGCGCCTCCGCGGCGAAGCGTCCTGACGACCGCCCTCGTCCCGCCGGCGATTCCCCGCCGGGGAGGAGCCCTCACCCGGGTCGTCGGCAGGCTGTTGCTTCGCCTCGTCGGCTGGCGCTTCGAGGGCTCTCTCCCCGACCGCCGGAAGATCGTCGCCATCGTGGCGCCGCATTCCTCCAACCTCGATTTCGTGATCGCGATCGGGCTCGTGTTCGTCTGGAATCTCCGGGTCCGGTATATCGGCAAGAAGGAACTCTTCCACTTTCCCCTCGGGCCGCTGATGACCTGGCTGGGCGGCATGCCGGTGGACCGCGCCGCCCCGGCCGGCGTGATCGACCAGGTCGTGGCCGAGTTCGATCGGTCCGAGTCCCTCCTCCTCGGTGTGGCCCCCGAAGGCACTCGGACGCCGGGGCGGAAGTGGAAACTCGGCTTCTACTGGATCGCTCAGCGCGCCGGCGCGGCAATCGTACCGGTGTATCTCGACTGGAGCCGCAAGGTCATCGGCGTACTGCCCCCCGTCGATCCGA
>JBFXAY010000079.1:0-23396 GCA_050183815.1 Gemmatimonadales bacterium
AATCGACAGACCGGACGCCGGTAGTCCGGCGGGCAGCGTTCGGTGGACCAGCCCGGTCATTCGGGCTCCCGCGGGGCCATGGATCGTGGCGCCGTCCAGTGCCACCGCATGGGGCCGGAGTTCGGCCAGGACGCCAAGATCCTCCAACTGGCGGACGGCCTCGGGGCTCAGGTACTCGGAGCAGATCTTCTCGCGCGGGAACACCGCGCGGTCCGCGGCCGTCACGGTCAGGCCGAGGCGGGCCAGGCGGATGGCCGTCGCGGCACCGGCCGGCCCGAGGCCGGAGACGAACACGTCGGGGCGGGCACTCACGGGATCACCAGGCGAGGAAGCCGGTGGCGACCGCAGCCGCGGTCGAGACCAGGTTCACGGCGTCGTTGTCGAGCCAGGTCACGCCCGAGACGAGCCGGGGCGCGGTCCCGCAGTGGCGGCGCCGCTCGGTGGGCCGGTCGCAGGCCGGGCAATAGAAGCGGGCCTGGAGTCCCGAGCCGAGGGCCGAGTCGAACACGGTGGCGCCCGCGCCGATCAAGACCGCCGCCAGGAAGCTCCGGGGCCCGGCCCCGACCGACAGGGCAACGAGTCCGATCGTCGCGGCCCCCATGAGGCTTCCGGTGGTGCCGAACCAGGTGACGCCGCCGCTGGTGCCGCGCGGGACGACCCGGAAGCGGAGCAGGTCCCGCGGCGGTCGCGGGCTCAGGCCGCCGAACGCCGTGGCCCAGGTATCGGCGCCGGCTGCCGCCAGGCCGGCCGCGACGAGCCAGAGGCCGAGACCCGGCGTGTGCCACTCCGCCAGGGCGCCGAGCGCGGCCGGGCCGCCGTTGGCGATCACCTGGCGCGCCGTGCGGGTTTCGGTCCGGGACTGGTCATCGTCCGCGCCTCGAAGGTCGGTGACGATGCGGGAGATGCCGGTGCTGGTCGCAAAATAGACCCCGAGGATCGCCGCACCCGGCCAGCCCGTGGCCGCCAGGATCAGGGTCCCGACCACGAGGGCGGCCACCGCGCCTGACAGGGTCAGGGCCCGGAGCCGCCAGGCCAGGGCGGCGGGAGCGGCCGACACGGCGGCGGCCAACAGGATCGGCATCGCGCCAATCTAACGCCCGGCGGGCGTGCCGAGCGCTCTTGGAGTGGCGGATTGTCGTCCTTAAGTTGCGGCCATTCACCGCCCAGAACGCTTGAGTACTCTGCCCTCGGTTCACGCGATCGTTCCGCTGGCCCTGCTCGAAGCCATCCGGAATCTCGACACCCCGCTCAACGACGGACTCCCCGCCGAGCTGGCGCAGGAGGCGTTTACCAAGCGGCTCGGTTTGAGTTCCACTGTGGCGGCCCAGATCGCTCGTTACCGCGAAATGGCGGACAAGCACACTCCCGTGAGCCGGGACGAAGCCGTCCAGGTCTTCCGCCTCGTCGGCCGCCGCTCGGATGCCACGCTGGTATACTCCGACGCCGGCCGCCGGGCGGCCCGCTACGCCGGCCGGATTCCGGGCAGCCGGCCGGGTCTCGTCTGGCGGGTGCTGCCCCGGTCGATGCGGCGCCGGGCGGGCGAGCGCTCGGCGGCCCGGACCCTCCGCCGGGTGTTCCGGCTCGACCTCAAGCGCGATCCCGCCGGTCTGTCGATGGCGTTGCCGGAAACCCTCGCCATCGATGCCGGAATGGCCGGCGCGGGCTGCTATTTCTACAGCGCCCTTGCAGCCGAAACGCTGCGCCTCGCGGCGGGCTTCGAGGGAACGATGGTCCACGAGCGATGCCGCTCCCGCGGCGACGAGGCCTGCCGGTGGAAGGCGGCCGACGCCGAACAGAACTGGTAGCCCAAGGAGTCTCCCATGAAACATCTGGCCGACCTCGATCGCGCCGCCCTCGGCGCGGGTCTCGACGCCTCCGGGGCCGACGGCTGGCTTCTCTTCGAATTCCGCGGTGTCAATCCGGTTTCGCTCCGGATGCTCGGCACCAGGCCGGGCACGCGTCGCCTCTTCGTCTGGCTGCCCCGGGAAGGCGAGCCGGTCGCCATCGTGCACCGGATCGAGTTGCAGCCGGCCGAGGGGTTTCCGGGCAAGGTGATTCCCTACGCGCGCTGGCAGGAGCTGGAGGCAGCGCTTGCGGGGACGCTTGGCGGCAAGAAAGTGGCGATGGAGATCTCCCACCGGGATGCCGTGCCCTACCTCGACCGGGTGCCGTACGGGGTCGTCGAACTGATTCGGTCCGTCGGCGCCACCGTGGTGCCGAGTGCGGGGCTGGTGACCCAGTTCACCGCCCGTTGGTCGCCGGCGGAGACGAAAGATCATCTCGAGGCCGCGGAGATTCTCGCCCGGGTGGCGAAGCGGGTGATCGCCGAGACGATCACCGAGGGCGGCAAGGGTGTCACCGAGGCCGGGGTGCAGGGCCGGGTCGTGTCGCTGCTCGAGGCGGAAGGGCTCGCGGTCGATCCGGGGCATCTGCCGATCGTGGGCTTCGGGCCGAACGCCGCCAATCCGCACTACTCTCCGGTAGCCGGATCGGATCGAGCGCTCGGCCGGGACGAGGTGGTGCTGGTCGATCTGTTCGCGGGCCGGTCGCTGGAGACGGTATTCGCCGACCAGACCTGGATGGGGTTCAGCGGCAAGACCCCGCCCGAGGAGGTCGAGCGGGTCTGGACCATCGTGCGGGACGCCCGGGACGCATCCCTGGCCACCGTGTGGCAGGCGGCCCGGGACAAACGTCCCCTCCGGGGGTTCGAGATCGACCGGGCTGCCCGCTCCGTGATCGAGGCCGCCGGGTACGGCGATTACTTCGTCCACCGGACGGGCCATTCGATCGATCGAGACCTTCACGGTTCCGGTCCGCACTGCGACGACTACGAGACCCACGACGACCGCCTGCTGATGCCGGGTGTCGGGTTTTCGGTCGAGCCCGGGATTTACCTGACGGGTCGGTTCGGCGTGCGGAGTGAAGTGAACGTGTTCTGGTCGCCCGAGGGGCCGGTGCTCACGCCGACCGAGGCGCAACGCGACCTGATCTTGCCGTAGGGGGATGATGCTCGGAGTCTGGTTCGGAATCCTGTCGCTCTGGTCGGCCGTTCCCGTGGCCGATACCGGGCTCGTGGTGCGGACGGTACGATTCTATCGGGCCGATCCGACCCAGTCCCCGGGGCAGACGCAGGTCACCGCCTTCATCCAGATTCCGGCCGAACTGCCGACGGCCGGACCGACCGGCGAGGTGAGCCTGGCGCTCACCATGCGGGTTAC
The DNA here is from genome assembly GCA_050183815.1 of Gemmatimonadales bacterium. Lineage (GTDB taxonomy): Bacteria > Gemmatimonadota > Gemmatimonadetes > Gemmatimonadales > GWC2-71-9 > SHZU01. Next base: position 3,219 of record JBFXAY010000079.1, read on the forward strand.
CGACAGCACCGGCGGCACCCTGTACCAGCAGGCCTGGCAGCGCCGGACCGCCGTCCCGTCTCCGCGGGGGGAGGCGGACCGGCTCGACCTGCTCCGGTTCACCCTGGGCGCGGGCAGGTTCCAGCTCGAGGCCAGCGTCACCGATTCGGTCTCGGGCCGCCGGGCCGAGGTGTCCGTCCCGATCGACGGCTACCGGGCTCCGCCCGCCATGTCGGATCTCCTCATCAGTCCCTGGCTTCGTCCGGTGGCGTCCATCGACACGATCCCCCAGCCGGGCGAATTCCGGCGGGGCGGGTTGATCGTGGCGATCGCGCCGGAGGTCGTGGTCGGCGGACCCACGGCCTCCGTGGCGTACCTCCTCGAGACCTACGCGGGCACGGCCACCGAGGGCGAGTTGACGCTCAAGGTCATCGATCAGGCCGGGACCGAACGGAAGCGCATGGGGCCGACGCCGGTCCGGGTGGCCGCGGGCATCGGGCTCCTGACCGGCCAGCTCGAGCTCGGCGACCTGCCGCCGGATCGGTACCGGCTCGAGGCCGCGCTCGAACTCGGCGGCCGGGTCGAAAGCCGGGCGGCCGGGTTCGTGGCGGACCCGGAGGCCGCGTACGCCCCCGGAGCGCTGAGCGACGAGTCCTATTTCGGGGCGCTGTCCGGGCGGTCCCTCGACCAGGCCTTCGCGCCGCTGGCCGTGGTGGCGCCGAAGACTGATCTCGCCGGGTGGCCGGCCCAGGGGACCGACGACGAGAAGCGGGCTTTCCTGACGGCCTTCTGGCGGCCGCGGGACCCCACCCCGCAGACCGCCGGCAACGAGCGGCGGGCCCAGTTCTACGACGGGGTGGTGTACGCCAATGCGTTCTATTCGGACGCCCAGCGCCGGCTGGCCGGGTGGCAAACCGACCGGGGCCGGGTGTTCCTCCGGGAAGGGCTGCCGGTCCAGGTGCTCCGGCGCCAGCAACGCGGGTCGGTGCCGGCCTACGAGGTCTGGCGGTACTTCGAGCCGTCGGAGCGGTGGTACCTGTTCGCCGATCGGGGAGCGTTAGGCGGGTTCCGGCTGCTCCGGTCGAACGACGACCGCGAACCCGGCGTGGATCGCTGGCAGCAGATTCTGACCCCGGTCGGGGTGCGCGAGGTGGTCAACTTCCTGGGGCGGGAGGTCCTCCGGTAGCCGGGCCGGCCGTCGAGGACCGCCGCCTTCGCGGGCGGCGGTGCCGGGCGGCAGGTCAGTGCGGCTGGTGTTCGGCCGGCGAGAGGGCGGCGTCGGCGCCGATCAGGTCGATCTGGCGGGGGGCCGGTTCCCGGTGCCCGAAGGGCAGGGCCCGGTCGATGCCCATGGCCACGAAGAGCAGGGCCAGGTAGAGCAGCGAGTAGCGGTACATCTTCCACGCCGTGGGCGTGACGCCCGGTTCCCTGAGCAGCCGCACGCAGTAGTAGAGCAGCCGCCCGCCGAGGGCCAGCGCGGCGAAGCCGTAGAACGCGCCCTGGGTTCCGGCCACCGTCGGAAACACGGTGAGCGGCAGCAGCAACACCGTGTAGGCGAGCATCTGGCGCTTGGTGTACGCGTCGCCCTTCACCACCGGCATCATCGGGACGCCGACGTTGGCGTAGTCGCCCTGCTTGATCAAGGCGAGCGCCCAGAAATGGGGCGGCGTCCAGTAGAAAATGATCGCGAAGAGGATCAGCGCCGCGAGGTCGATCGACCCGGTCACCGCGGCCCAGCCCACCAGCGGCGGAAACGCCCCGGCCGCTCCGCCGATGACGATGTTCTGCGGGGTGCTGCGCTTGAGCCAGATGGTGTACACCCCGACGTAGAACAGAAACCCGCCGAGGGCGAGCCAGGCCGAGAGCGGATTGACGCGGGTCCAGAAGACCACGAAGGCCACCGCGCCCAGCGCGATGCCGAACAGCAGCGCGGCGCCCGGCGGGATCCGGCCTGCCGGAATCGGGCGGGTCCGGGTCCGCACCATCCGGCCGTCGATGTCCCGGTCGAACCACATGTTCACGGCGTTGGCCCCGCCGGCCATCAGGTACCCGGCCAGGGCCACCCAGCCGATCAGGCTCCACGGCGGAATGCCCCGGTCCGTGATGAACATCGGGGCGATGGTCGTGAGCAGGAGCAGGGAGATGATCCGCGGTTTGGTGAGGGTAACGAGGTCGCGGACGATCGAAGCCATCAGCCCAGCCGGTTCGTAGGGATAGTGCAGTGAAAGACTCGGGAATATACTCCCAAACCCGTTTCCGGGCACCGATTCCGCCGGGGGCGGCGGCCGGCCCTTTCCCCCACCCGGACCCGACCTGATGACGACAGAGCGTCTTCCCCGCACAGTAGGGCTGTTCTCGGCGGTGGCGGTGATCGTGGGCACGACGATCGGGTCGGGCATCTTCCGGGTTCCGGCCGCCATCGCCCCGCAGCTGGGAGAGCCGGGTCCGGTGATGCTCGCCTGGGTGCTCGGCGGCGTGCTGGCGCTCTTCGGGGCGCTCAGCCTGGCCGAGTTGGCGACGATGTACCCGCGGTCGGGCGGGGTATTCGCGTATCTCGAAGAGGGGTTCGGGCCGTTTCCGGCGTTCCTGTTCGGCTGGTCTCAGCTCGCGGTGGTCCGGGCCTCGGCGCTGGGCGGGATCGCGACGGTGTTCGCCGAGTATCTCGGCTACTTCACCGGCTTCACCCCGGGCCAGGTCCGGGTGGCGGCGGCCGTGACGATCTTCGTCGTGGGGCTCACCAACTACATCGGGGTGAAGAGCGCCACCCGGGTCGTGAACTTCGCGACCGTTGCCAAGTACGTCGGGATGGTGCTGCTCGTGGTGCTCGCCTTCTCGGCGGGGAACGGCAACTGGAACAACTTCCAGCCGTCGGGGCTGGCCATGCCGCTGGGGGTATCCGCCGTCGGGGCCGCCCTGGTGCGGATCATGTGGGCCTACGACGGATGGGCGGATCTCTCCTACATCGGCGGCGAGATCAAGGATCCGGGGCGGAACTTCCCGCTGGCGCTGATCGTCGGCACGATCGCCATCATCGTCGTCTATCTCGCGCTCAACGCCGCCTACATCTATCTGGTGCCGGTCGTGGAGCAGGGGCAGCCGAGCTCGGCCATCATCGCCACCCGGGCGGCGGAGCGGATCCCGCTGCTGGGGACCGCGGGCGGCGGTTTGGTGGCGGGGATCGTGATGATCTCGTGCTTCGGCAGCCTCAATGGCTCGATGCTCACCAACCCGCGGGTGTTTTTCGCGATGGCGGACCGGGGGCTCCTGTTCAAGGGGATCGCCCGGGTGAGTCCCCGATTCGAGACCCCGTCGGTGGCGATCTGGCTGGCCACGGCGCTGGGCTGCGCCTACGTGTTGTTCAACGACTTCCAGCAGCTGGCCGACCGGTTCGTGCTGGGGATCTGGCCCTTCTACATCCTCGCGATCCTGGCCGTGTTCATCCTGCGGCGGCGCCAGCCGGATGCCGAACGGCCGTATCGGACCATCGGGTATCCGATCGTGCCGATCGTATTTCTGCTGGCGGCGACCGGCATGGTCATCAACGCCTTCATCACCGATCCCGTGAACACCGGCGTCACCTTTGCCATCGTGGGCGTCGGCATCCCGATCTACTTCCTGACCGTCGGGCGCCGGCGGGCGGGCGCCTGAACCGCCGTCGGCCGGCCGCCTGAGCCGCCGCCCCGGCGGGCCTTCTAACCAGCCCTGACCCGCCGATCCGGCCGGCGGCCAGTGGGCCCGAGGCCCCAGCCGGGGCCCCTCGTCCCCCCGAAATCCGATCGTTGCGAGGCCGATACCGGATCTTCTTGACCTCGGTTGAGCGGGGGGTATGTTTGGGCCGTCACAAGGGGTATTCCCACCTTTTTTACCGTCGGAGTGTAGCGATGCGGTTGGCGATGGTAGGCAGGACGATCGGCGCCGTGGCCTTGGCGTTCGGGCTGGGCAGCGCCAGGTTGGCGGCTCAGGGTGTCACCAGCGCCGCGGTCCAGGGCGTCATCACCCGCGAGGGCGGGCAACCGGTCGAAGGGGCGAACATCGTCGTGATCAACACCACGACCGGTGCGCGCCAAGGCGTCTCCTCCCGCGCGAACGGCCGGTACAACCTCGAAAACGTGCCGCCGGGCGGTCCGTTCACCATCGAAGTGCGGGCCATCGGCTTTGAAATGGCCTCGAAGACCGGCGTCATGCTTGCGCTCGGCCAGCGGTACACGGCCGATTTCGAGATGAAGGCCACGATCGTGACCCTGCAGGAACTCGTGGTCGCGGCGGTCACCAATCCGCTGATCAACGCCGGCCGGACCGGTGCGGCGGCCACGACCTCGGACACCATGATCCAGAAGCTTCCGGTGTTCAACCGGAACTTCACCTCGCTCTTCAACATCGCCCCGCAGGCGGTGCTGACCGCGGGCGGCGGTGCCATCATCGGCGGCCAGAACAACCGGTTCAACAACATCCAGATCGACGGTGGCGTGAACAACGACATCTTCGGTCTCGCCGCGAGCGGCACCCCGGGCGGCCAGGCCAGCTCGAAGCCCCTCTCGATCGAGGCGCTTCAGGAGTTCCAGGTCCTCGTGGCGCCGTATGACGTCCGCTACGGCAGCTTCTCGGGCGGTCTGGTCAACGGCATCACCAAGTCGGGCACCAACAAGTTCACCGGCTCGGCGTTCGCCTACTACCAGCAGGAAGGCCTGGTCGGCAAGGACACCGCCGGGGCCAAGCTGGCCGACTTCAGCGTCAAGCAGTACGGCGGCACGATCGGCGGGCCGATCGTCAAGGACAAGGCCCACTTCTTCGTCTCGGGCGACTTCCAGTCCCGGCTGTCGCCGTACTCCGGCTTCGAAACGTCGATCGCCTCCACCGGCGTCACCGACGCCACCGCCAACCGGATCCGCAGCATCAGCCAGACCAAGTACGGGTTCGACCCGGGCGGCCCGGAGAATCCGGACATCACCCGTCCCGACAACAACGTCTTCGCGAAGGTGGACTGGCAGCTCAACGACAGCCACCTCCTCGAGGTGTCCAACAACTACGTCAAGGCGAGCGACGACAACTTCAGCCGCTCGAGCCGGACCCGGACGGACCGCGACGGGTGGATGCTCAGTAACGCGGGCTACCTCTTCTCCGACAAGACGAACAGCACCCGGGCCAAGCTGTACAGCCAGTTCGGTGCCGTGTCGAACGAACTGCTGATCAGCTACCAGACGATTCGGGACCGACGGAACGCCAAGACCCCCGACGTGCCGCTGATGTTGATTCAGGCGGACGTATCGGGGACCTACGTGGCGGCCGGTGCCGAGAAGTTCTCTCAGGCCAACGAGCTCGACCAGAACGTCTTCGAAATCACGAACAACCTGACCATTCCGGCCGGGAACCATCAGATCACGCTCGGTACCCACAACGAGTTCTTCAGCTTCCGCAACCTGTTCTTCGCGGGGTCGAAGGGCGTCTGGACCTTTGCCAACGCCGATGCCTACGACGCCGGGACGCCGAACCGCTATGAACGGTCGCTGGAGCTCCGGCCCGGCGGCGGCACGGCCGAGTTTTCGGTGAAGCAGTTGGGCGGCTACCTGCAGGACCGGTTCGTGGTCAACGATCGGCTGACGTTGACGGCGGGCCTCCGGATCGATGTGCCCTTCAGTGACAAGCCGGTCGAGAACTCCGCGCTGACCAGCAGCAGCCTCGCCGTCAACACCTCGCTCTATCCGAGCGGGAACCTGCTGTTCTCGCCCCGGCTCGGGTTCAACTACGACGTGACCGGTGACGGGATGACCGTGCTCCGCGGCGGCGCCGGCGTGTTCAGCGGCCGCCCGCCGTACGTCTGGATGGCCAACGCGTTCACCGGCACCGGCAAGGAGCAGGTGACCCTGGTCTGCACGGGCGCGGCGGTTCCGACTTTCACAGCGAACATCAACAACCTGCCGGAAACCTGCGCCAATACGGGCGCCCCGAACCCGCCGACGGCGAACGTTGCCTTCTTCGACGAGAACTTCAAGTTCCAGCAGGCCCTCAAGTTCTCCCTCGGCCTCGACCACGAGTTCGGCTGGGGCCTGGTTGGCACCATCGACGCGCTGGTGACCCGGAACCGGAACTCGCTCTACCTGAGCGACGCCAACCTGAACGCGCCGAGCACGAATGCCGAGGGCCGGGCCGTGTACGGGACTCTGTCGTCGTCCGGTTCGTCGACGCCGTCCCGGCGGGACGCCGGGTTCCGGACGGCCGTCTCCCATGAGAACCGCAGCAAGGACAAGTCGTTCAGCGTCACCGGTCAGCTGCAGAAGCGGTTCAGCGACGGGGTCGGCTTCAGCGTGGCCTACACGTACTCGCAGGCCAAGGATCTGTACTCGCTCACGTCGAGCATCGCGACGTCGAACCTCAACTTCACCGCTCTCGACGGGACCCTGGCCGACCGCAACCTGGCGGTCTCCGGGTTCGACGTCCCCCACACGATCAAGATCACCGGCAGCGTCAACCTGCCGCTCGACATCGGCGCCTCGCTGATCTACACCGGCCGGTCGGGCTTCCCGTACGCCTACACCTACAACGGCGACGCCAACGCCGACGGCATCAGCGGCAACGACCTGATGTTCGTGCCGGCGAGCGCCTCCGACATCAGCCTGTCGGTGCCGGCGGACTTCGCCACGCTCGACCAGTTCATCGAGTCCGAGCCCTGTCTCCGCGACCAGCGCGGCCAGATCATGGACCGCAACAGCTGCCGGAACCCGTGGGTCGGCTTCCTCGATGCCCGGCTCGCCAAGTACATCACCGTTCCGGGCGGCAACCGGATGGAGATCTCGGCCGACATCTTCAACCTGCTCAACCTGATGAACGGCGACTGGGGCCTCCAGCGCGAGACCAGCGGCTTCGAGGAGTTCAACTTCCTCCGGGTCGTCGGGTTCGACGGCACCGCCAACCGGCCGCGCTACGACCTCCCGAAGAGCGGCGGCAACATCGTCCTGCCGAGCCTCCGCCGGGTCCAGACGTTCGGCTCACGGTGGAAGGTCCAGCTCGGAGCGAAGTACAACTTCTTCTGAGCCCGGCCCGACCGGCCTGAAGGCGAAACAGCCCCTGCCATCCGGCGGGGGCTGTTTTCTTTGGGCGAGTCGGCGGGTCTGGGATCAGGGGGCCGCCGAGCTCATCTCCCGGGGAGCAGCCGGGCCATCGCGAGTGGCTCGAGGATCGGCCCTACCGCCTCGATGCCGTTCGCCCGAAGGACGCCCCGGCCTCGAATCCGCGGATCCCTGAGATAGGCGACGGCGACCGATTCGCGGGTCGCGGTGCTCAGGCCGTAGACCACGCGCCGGATGCCCCGCCAACAGATCGCACCGGCGCACATGGCGCATGGTTCGGCGCCCAGGAAAAGCGTCGCCCGGGAGAGGTCGGTCCCCGGCCCGACCGCCTGAAGCAGCTCTATCGCCGGATGAGCGGCGGCCTCGGTCGACGCGGCGGCGGTCGTGGCCCGATGGAGCAGGGTCGCCCCGTCCGCGCCGACGAGGCGGAGGACGTCACTCAACCCACCCGGGGGCGGCTTCGGCGCCGCCTCGAGGAGTGCCCGGAGCGTGGCCAGTTCGGCCGCCGTCGGCTCGTGGACGACCGCACCGATCGGTGGTGGCAGTTCCCGGGCAGTGAGGGAATCCGGCAGGGCCGCGGACGGCAGCTCGCTCAGGACGATGACATCGTAGCCCACATCGGGTGCCGTCGTCAGGATCCGCAAGGTGTCGCCGCGTCGGAAGGTCGCGTGGTGGCGCAGCTCGCCATCCGTATCGGGCTCGGAGCGGATGAGCCACCACCCCGCCTGGCGGCACTCGTCGGTGATCCGCTCGATGCCTTCCTCGAGGTCGGGTACCTGGAACCAGACCATCAGCCGAGGTCGGGAGGCATCCGATCCGGCGGTCAGGGTAGCCGCAGCCGGGACGAACGGGACCTCGGCCGGGAACGCGGCGGTTCGCTCCCCGGTGGCCGAGTGGACCCGGCCGAGAGCGCCGGAACGGGTCGTCGTCACGGCGAATGTGCTGCCGTCGACCGGCTCGCGGGTAACGGTCAGCGTGGCGGCGCCCTGGGATCCCGTGACGGTCGCCTCGTTGCCCCGTACCAGCCGGCGGAGCAGGTCGAACAGGAGCCGTCCGTCGGGGCCGAAGTCGAGGTCGAAACCCACGCGTCCTCCGGAGGCAGATGGTCGGTGCCGACGCTCAGGTTCTCACCCGGGCGAACAGCCAGACGCCGAGTGCCAGAAAGAAGAGGTTGGGAACCCAGGCGGAGAGCGTCGGATCCATGATGCCCGAAGCGCCCACGGCCTTGGAGAGGTTGATCAGCAGGAGGTAGAGGACCGTGGTGCCGAGGCTCACGGCAATGCCCCAGGCGGCCCCCGCCCGGGGATTGCTCATGGCGAGCGGCGCCCCGAACAGCGCGATCACCAGACAGGCCGCCGGCAGGGCCAGTTTCACCGCCAGCTCGACTTCCAGCTTTTCGACCCGGTTGCCCGACCGCCGCAAGGTTCGGATGAAGCGGTCGAGTTCTCCGTAGGTCATCTCTTCGGGACGCTTGGGCTCCGACAGCATCGACTGCGGTTGCTCGTTGAAGCTCGCCAGTTCGAGGCCCTGGAACCGGACCGTGGCGAGCGCCAGGCTGTCACCCAGGACGTGATACGCGCCGCTTTCCATCCGCCAGCGCATGGTCGTGTCGTTCCACCGGGCGCTGTCCGCGGTGATCGCGAGGTTCGGGTACCCCTCGGCGCGGCCGGCGTGCTCCAGGAGCACGTTCCGCATGACCTTCTTCTCGGTGTCGAGATAGCGGATCGAGTAGGTCCAGCCTTCGTCGGCCAGGTAGGAGAAGTCGTACCGGGTGATGGCGTTCCGGTTGAACCGCTCCTTCTCGAGTTCGAGCTGCCGTTCGGTGGCGCCGGGTGCGATCTCGCTCACCCAGAAGCAGAGGACCGCCGACAGCGCCGCGGCCACCAGGATCGGCGCGACGAGGCGGTAGAAACTCACGCCCCCGGCCTTGGCGGCGGTGATCTCCGAATTCCGCGCCAGCGGGCCCACCGTGAACACGGTGGCGAAGAGCGAGGCCGCGGGGATCATGATCGCGGTGTTACCTGGAATCGCGAACAGGCCGACCTGGACGATGTCCCAGGTGCCGAGGCCGCGGTCGAGCAGCCGGCTCAGTCGGTCGGTCAGATACACCAGCACCGAGACGAGCGGCAGCCCGGCGCCGGCCAGCAGGAAGATCCGGAGCCACTGGCCCAGGACGTAGCGGGACAGCCGGCGGACGATCGGCATCAGGTGGCGGCCCGCCGCCGCCACCGGAAGGGGCGGAGCAGGGTGTCGAGCAGGTCGGCCGCATCGCCGCCGCGGGTGGAGCCGAACTCGCGGCGGACCCGGAGCAGGCCGATGATGCCCGCCGCCAGGATGATGATGTTTGGCGCCCACATCGCCGTGATCGGCGACATGAAGTTCCGGTCGGCCAGCGCCTCGCCGCCCACCAGCCCGACGTAGAACACGGCGAAGATCGCCAGGCCGCCGCCGATCACGAGGCCCATGCCGCCGCGGGGGAAGCGGAGGGCGAGGGCCACGCCGATCAGGACGAACGAGAAACAGGCCAGGCTGATGGTGTACTTCTTGTGGATCTCCACCAGGAACTTGTTCGCCTGGGTCGTCGCGGTCTGTTCGTCCTGGAGGAGCGACAGCGTCTCCGCGAGGTTCGAAAGGACGGCCGGCGTCTGGTCGGGTGCGATCGGCGCGGCGGCGGGCGGCGGCACCACCACCGCCTGCTGCTCCTGGACCGGAGCGGGCGGCGGCACCACCACCGCCTGCTGCTCCCGGACCGGAGCAGCCGCCGGAGGCGGCGCCGCGGGCTCCTGCGCAGTGAGTGCCTCGGGCAGGAGGAAACGGCCAATGGCCTTCTCGACCGTGCGCCACTTGCCGCAGTGGTTGAACGCCACGGTGTCGCCGATGTTGACGTTGACGCCGGTCTGGCTCGTCCGCATCAGGTTGCGGAGGTCCTGGGCCACCAGGCTCCGCCGCGTGGCGGCGGACCGCTCCGCCCGCCGCCGGTTGATGCTCACCTGGTCCATCATCTCGCAGACGGTCATCTCGCGGTCGCCCCGGCGGAAATTGACCGTGTCGCGCTCGAAGAGGTTTTGGACGTTGCGGACCCGGATGGTGTTCTCGGCGAACCGGGTCACCTGGAGCTTTTGCGGCTCGGCGGTCTTGTACTCGTGGACCTTGCCGTGGAAGAGCTTGAGGATCAGGTCCACGCCCCGCTCGTCGAACACCATCATCCCGCTGTCGGCGTAGACGACCCGGCGGCCGTCGGTCAGGCTCTGGTCGAAGATTTCGATGTCGAGCATCTCGCCGGTGCCGGGCGAGACCCGACCCGCGCGGATCGCATACGGCTGCAGCGAATTGATCGCCTGTTCCCGCATCGCGAACGCGGGTTTCTTCCGGCTGATGTCGTTCTGGAGATTGCCCAGTCTGGCGTTGGTCCGGGGCAACACCTGATCGACGAAGAAGAAGTTGCCCACGGCGAAGAACAGGCCGGCCACGAGGGCCGGCATGAGCATCTGCGCCACCGACACGCCGCTTGCCCGCATCGCGGTGATCTCGTTGTCCTGGCCGAGCTGGCTGTAGCCGTAGAGGATCGCGACCAGCACCGCCATTGGCAGGGTGAGCGCGATGATGAACGGGATCGAGAGGCCGAGGACCTCGAGAATGATCCCCCACGACAGGTCCTTGCCGACGAGGTCGCCGAATTTCTTGGCAAGCTGGTTGACAAGCAGGAGACCGGTGCAGGCCCCGAGCGAAAACAGGAAGGGGCCGGCCACCGAGCGGAGGATGTAATTCCGGAGCATCCGCATGCGGGAAACCTAATGGGCTGGCGGACTTAGGCGAACGCCCCCGGGGCCGGCGCCCTTACGCGGGTCCCGGCCAGCCCTTATCCTCTCCGGATGATCCTCCGCCTCCTGCTCCTCGGTGCCCTCGTCGCCGGCTGCCGGGAACCGCAATCGGCGCCCGAGTTCGACGGGCAGGCCGCCTTGGGCTATGCCCGGACCCAGGTGGATTTCGGCCCCCGGATTCCGGGGACTGAGGGCCATCGGCTCACCGCCGCATGGATCGACAGCGTGGCCCGGACCCGGGCCGACTCGGTGACCGTCCAGGCCTGGACCCACGTGAGTCACGACGGCGACTCGCTCCCGCTCCGCAACATCCTGGCGAGCTTCAACCCGGGAAACCCCAAGCGGTTGCTCTTTGCCGCCCATTGGGACACCCGACCGCGGTCGGACGCCGATACCGGGAGCCGGGCCAGCCTTCCGATTCCCGGCGCCAACGACGGAGCCTCCGGGGTGGCGGTGCTCTTGGCCATGGCGGACGCCCTCCGGGCGAATCCGCCGGGGATCGGCGTCGACCTGCTGTTTCTGGACGGCGAGGACTACGGGTTCTTTCCCGACACTGACGTGCTGATCGGGTCCAGCTATTACGCGGAGAATCAGCTCGCGCCCCGGCCGGAGTTCGGCATCCTGCTCGACATGGTGGGCGGCGCGGGATCGGTCTTCCGGCGGGAAGGCTTTTCGCTCAGCGCGGCGCCCGAGGTGGTCGAGGATCTCTGGTCGACGGCCTCCCGCCGAGGCCACGGCCGGTACTTCGTGGACGAGAACGGCGGTTCGATCTCCGACGACCATGTGCCGCTCCAGAAGGGCGGGATCCGGATGGTCGACGTGATCGCCGATTTCGGGAAAGGCTACAGCTACCCCTACTGGCATACGGCCGACGACTCGATCGACAAGCTGAGCGCCGACGTGCTCGGTGCCGTCGGCGACGTGATGATGGCGATGGTGCGCCAGGCCGACCGCTAGCGGTCGGCCTCCTCCCTGGGGGCCCGTGGGCGTTTCCCGAAGGTCGCTCCGTTTCTCCGAATTTGGGTTAGGCCGAACGACAGTCCCGGGCCGAGACTCGGGGCATGATCACTCCCCGCGAACGCCGTGCGCTTGGCGCCCTGGTGGCCGTGGCCCTCCTCGGCCATGCGGTCCGCATCTTCGTCCTGTCCCCGGCCACACCGCCCGGCGCCCTGGTTCTTGGCCCGGGCCTGGTCCCGGCGGATCCCGCCCTTCATCTCGCCCAGTCGGCCCGCCTGGCCCGCCCCATCGCCGAGGGCGAGTGGGTCGATCTCAACCGGGCCACTGCCGCGGAGATCGCCCGGCTGCCTCGGGTCGGCCCCCGGCTGGCCAAGGCGCTGGTCCGGACCCGGGATTCGACCGGCGGCTTCGCCAGCCTGGCCGAGGTCGATCAAGTCCCGGGGGTCGGCCCGGCCCTCCTGGCGGCCATCGGCTCGAGGGTCCGTTTGGGGGACACCGACCAGGTCCGCCGCCGTCGGCCGGACCGCCGGGGTCTTGCCGTTGAGCGGCGGCCGCCGGAGCCTCCGAACGTGGTCGTCCGGCGGGGCGGGGATCCGGCCCCCCGGCCGGTGTCCCGACCGGGCCCAATTCGACTCAATTCCGCCACCCAAAGGGAGTTGGAACGCCTCCCCGGAATCGGCCCAACCCGGGCAAAAGCCATCGTGGCATATCGCCAAAGCAACGGGCCATTCGCATCGGTTTCCGACCTGGAAAAAGTGCCCGGTTTGTCCCCCCGTCTGGTTCGTCAACTGGCACCGCAAGTTGCGGTGCCGTGAGCGGATAGACCCCGTGGCACTCATTTCGATAGAGGTTCCTGTCTGGTCCCCATTCGCGTGGCGCAATTCCTTGCAAATGGGACCGAACCCCAGAGATCCCCTGGAGGGGCCGAAGACAACATGGCGACGGCGGTCGTACCCCCCGGCATCGGCGACCGGTTGGGCGAGATTCTCCTCTCGGAGAACCTCCTCACCCGGGAACAGCTGTCGCAGGCGGTCTCGGAGCAGAAAACCTCCGGGCACCGCCTGGGGTACGTCCTGGTCAAAATGGGGGTCCTCCCCGAGGTCGAGGTCACCAAGGTCCTGGCCCGCCAGCACCGGATGCCGGCCGTGGACCTGTCCCGCTTCGAGGTCGATCAGAAGATCCTCAAGCTGATCCCCTCGGACGTGGCCCGGAAGCACTGCGTGCTGCCGCTCAAGCGGGAGGGCCGGACCCTCACCGTGGCCATGGCGGATCCGACCGACCACGGGCTCCTCCAGGACCTCAAGTTCATCACCCGGTTCGATCTCTTCCCGGTCCTGGCCGGCGAGTTCACGCTCCGGAACCTGATCGAGAAGTACTACGAGCAGGGCGACGCGACCCAGCAGGCCCAGCTCTCCGAGATCCTCAAGGACATGGAGGGGCTCGGCCTGACCGACGATCTCGAACTGGTCGAGGACCAGGACGACGAGAACGTCAGCCAGGCGCAGATCAACGACGCGCCGGTCGTCAAGCTCATCAACGGCATCCTGACCGACGCCGTGAAGCGGGGCGCCTCGGACATCCACGTCGAGTGCTTCGAGCACGAGATGCGGGTCCGCTACCGGATCGACGGCGTGCTTCAGGAAGTCATGAAGCCGCCGATCCGGCTCAAGGCGGCGCTGATCTCGCGCATCAAGATTCTCTCCCAGCTCAACATCGCCGAGCGGCGGATCCCGCAGGACGGGCGCCTCAAGCTCAAGATGGGCAACAAGGTCATCGACTTCCGCGTCTCGACCCTGCCGTGCCTCTTCGGCGAAAAGATCGTCTGCCGAATTCTCGACAAGGGGAACCTGACCCTCGATCTGACCAAGTTCGGCTTCGAGACGAAGGCGGAAGCGGACCTCATGTCCGCCATTCTCAACCCCTACGGCATGGTCCTGGTGACCGGTCCGACGGGTTCGGGCAAAACGACGACGCTGTACTCCGCCCTCCAGCGGATCAACACCATCGAAACCAACATCATGACCGCGGAGGATCCGGTCGAGTACAACCTGATGGGCATCAATCAGGTGCAGGTCAGACCGGAAATCGGTCTCACCTTCGCCGCCGCCCTGAAGGCGTTCCTGCGGCAGGACCCCAACGTCATCATGATCGGCGAAATTCGAGACCTGGAAACGGGCGGCATCGGCATCAAGGCCGCGCTCACGGGCCACCTCGTGCTCTCGACGCTGCACACCAACGACGCGCCCAGCACGATCACCCGTATGGTGGACATGGGCATCGAGCCGTTCAACGTGGCGGCCGCCGTCAACCTGGTGGTGGCGCAGCGACTGGTCCGGCGGATTTGCTCGAACTGCAAGGGGCCCGCGAAGTACAAAGAGGAAGAACTCAAGGCCCTCGGCGACGAAAATGCCCCGGCGCGCCAGCTGCCATTCCAGAAGGGCGCCGGCTGCGACATGTGCGGCGGCACGGGCTACAAGGGCCGGGCGGGTCTCTACGAGGTCATGGCCATGAGCCACGAACTCCGCCGGATGATTCTCCGGGGCGGCTCGGTGGCGGAGTTGCGGGAACAGGCCGTCAAGGACGGGATGCTGACCCTCCGGATGGACGGGCTCAAGAAAATCGAACGGGGTGTCACCACCCTCGAGGAAGTCGTCAAGGAGACCTCTGCATGAGCGATCAGGACACCCGGCTCGGCGACGCGGCCCAGGGCGCCGTCGCCGACAGCCGCCGGCTCAATCTCCGGGCCTTGCTCCAGGAGATGATCGACAAGGAGGCCTCGGACCTCCACATCACCGCCGGGGAGCGTCCCAAGCTCCGGATCGACGGTGACATCACGGATTGCTCGGTGGACCACGTCCTGAGCCCGAAGGACACGCTCCAGTTGGCCTACTCGGTGCTCACCGAATCGCAGAAGAAGCGCTTCGAGCTCGAGGACGAACTCGACTTCTCGTTCGGGATCCAGAATCTGGCCCGGTTCCGCGGCAACGTGTTCAAGCAGCGCGGCTGCGTGGCCATGGTGCTCCGGATGATCCCCTTCAGCGTCCGGACCTTCAACGAACTCGGGCTGCCGCCGGTCATGGCCCGGCTCGCCGAGCGGCCCCGCGGCCTGATCCTGGTGACCGGGCCGACCGGTTCGGGTAAGTCCACCACGCTCGCCGCCGTGATCGACAAGATCAACAAGGAACGGAAGAGCCACATCATCACGGTGGAAGATCCGATCGAGTTCATTCACCGGCACCAGGGCTGCATCGTCAACCAGCGGGAAATCGGGACCGACACCAAGAGCTTCGCGTCGGCGCTCAAGTACGCCCTCCGGGAAGACCCCGACGTCATCCTGGTCGGCGAAATGCGGGACCTGGAGACCATCGCCGCGGCGCTCACGATCGCGGAAACGGGCCACCTGGTTCTCGCTACGCTGCACACCAATTCGGCCGCGGAGTCGATCAACCGGATGATCGACGTCTTCCCGAGCAACCAGCAGTCGCAGATCCGGGCGCAACTCGCGTTCGTGCTCGAAGGCGTCGTCACCCAGACCCTGCTCCAGCGGAACCGCGGCAAAGGCCGGGTCATGGCCTGCGAGATCATGGTGGCCACGCCGGCCATCCGGGCGTTGATCCGCGACGACAAGATCCACCAGATCTACTCGGCCCTGCAGGCCGGCAAGAAGCACGGGATGCAGACAATGACCGATGCGCTGTACCAGTTGTACATGAACCGGGAAGTCGGCAAGGAGGAATGTCTCCGGGTCGCTTCCGATCCCAACGAGTTCCTGAGGATGATCGGCGAGAAGCCGCTGGACGACCAGCCGATCGCGGAACTGCCGCGGGACAAGGCCGACCGAGCCGTGGCTCGGCGATAACGGAGGCGGGCAATGGCCGTATTCGAGTACACCGCGAAGAACACCACCAGCGGGCAGATCATGAAGGGGACGCTGGACGTCGCCACCAAGGACGACGTCATGGCGTACCTCAAGAAGAACCGCCTGCTGCTGGTCACGGTGCGGGAGCAGCCGAAGCAGCTGTCGTTCAAGATGCCCGGTTCCGGGGGCGTCAAGACCCGGGATCTGGTCATCTTCACACGGCAGTTCGCTACGATGATCAACGCCGGCTTGCCGCTGGTCCAGTCGCTCACGATTCTCGCGCAGCAGACCGAGAACAAGGCGCTCAAGGACATCGTCAAGCAGGTGGTGTTCGACGTCGAGGCCGGTAACACCCTGGCGGACGCGTTCCGGAAGCACCCCAAGGCGTTCCCGGACCTCTACGTCAACATGGTCGCGGCCGGCGAGGCGGGCGGTATTCTCGATACCATTCTCCTCCGGTTGGCCACCTTCCTCGAGAAATCGGACGCCCTGATCCGCAAGGTGAAGGGTGCCATGGTGTACCCGGCCGTCATCGTGTCGGTCGCGGTCATCGCCATCGCGGTGCTCCTCATCTTCGTCATCCCGACGTTCGAGAGCATGTTCGCCTCGGTGAACATGGAGTTGCCGCTGCCCACCCGGATCGTCATCGGGGCGTCGAAGATCCTCACCCAATGGTGGTGGGCCATCATTCTCGGCGCCGTCGTCGTGGCGTTCATGGGCCGCCAGTACTACAACACCTCCGACGGCCGGAAACAGATCGACGGCGGCATGCTCCGGGCGCCGGTCATCGGCGACCTGCTCCGGAAATCCGCCGTGTCCCGGTTCACCCGGACCCTCGGCACCCTGATCTCCTCGGGCGTCTCGATCCTCGACGGCCTGGAAATCACCGCCAAGACAGCGGGCAACCGGGTCATCCACGACGCAGTGATGCAGTCCCGGGCCTCGATCGCGGGCGGTGAGACCATCGCCGGTCCGCTCCAGACGTCCGGGGTGTTCCCGCCCATGGTGATCTCGATGATCGCCGTCGGCGAGCAGACGGGTGGTCTCGACGAAATGCTGTCGAAGATCGCCGACTTCTACGACGCCGAAGTGGACGTGGCCGTGAGCGCGTTGCTGAGCCTCATGGAGCCGATCATGATCGTCGTCCTCGGTGTGGTCGTCGGCGGCATGGTGGTGGCGATGTACCTGCCGATCTTCGACATGGTCAACGCGGTGCAGTAGGGAAGGGGAAGGGGAAGGGACGGGGGCGGTCGGCTGCCAAGCCGGCCGCCTTCGTCATTTTCGGGGGCCGGGTTCGCTCGTACCGGCGGCTGCTCGACACCGTTCCTGGGCCGCTGCCTGAGCCGGGTGGCCTTCCGGTCCCCACCGCGCCGGCCGCTGGCGCGGCACCCCAGGCCCCCCGAGATTGCGGGCGTGAGCGATCCTCCCGAATTCCGGCCCATCGACCCCCGCGTCGATATCGGCCACGTCCACCTCAAGGTGGCCGACCTCGAGCGCGCCCTGGCCTTTTATGTCGGGGTGCTCGGCTTCAACCTCACCCAGCGGTACGGCCGGCAGGCCGCCTTCGTCGCGGCCGGCGGCTATCACCACCATATCGGCCTCAACACCTGGGAGAGCGAAGACGGCCGGCCGCCGGCGCCCGGAACGACGGGGCTCTTCCATCTCGCCATCCGGTATCCGACCCGGGCGGCGCTGGCTGACGCGCTCCGGCGCCTGGTGCGGGCGGGCGTCGCGCTGGACGGGGCCAGCGACCACGGCGTCAGCGAGGCGCTCTATCTCCGGGATCCGGATCAGAACGGCGTCGAGCTCTACTGGGACCTGCCCGCCGCAGCCTGGCCGCGGGATGCCGAGGGCAACCTCGCGATGATCACCCGGCGGCTCGACCTGGACGGGCTGCTGGCGGAGGTTCCGGACCCGACCCCAGGGGCCTGAGCGAACAGCCGCTGGTCGCGGCCGGGTCGCCCCCTTTCTAGAGCCGGCTTCGCGCCGGCTCGAACCCCATCGCCGAGTTGAGCCAGCGGACGAACGGTGTGAGCCGGGCGGCATCTTCCGCCATCCCGCGCACCAGGCCGGGCCCCGCGATCTCCGTGGCGGACAATGCCCGGGCGACGGTAAACGACTGGAAGCGAAGCCAGTCCGCGGCCGGATGGTCCGGCGCGAAGCCGCGAGGAACCCGGGTGAGCCGCGCCGACGGGTCGAGGTCCCCGAAGCGCCGGCGGAAGGCCGGCGCCTTCACGATCCCCGCGAACGTTTCCCAGTCCTCCACCAGGGCCTCCCGCAGCTTGGCGAGCGCGGGCCGCGACGGCATCCACACGCCCGCGGCGAAGAACGATTCCTTCGCGTCGACGTGGAAATAGAACCCGGCACCTCCGCTGTCGGCCTCCTGGCCGACCCCGCGGCCCGCGTCCCGGTGATAGAACCAGCAGCCGGCGTTGGTCTTGTAGGGCGACTTGTCCTTGGAGAACCGGATGTCGCGGTTGATCCGGAACATCGAACGGCGCGGGTCGCCGATGAATTCGGGGGCCACGCCGGCAAGGGCGACGTCGAAGGCCTCGATCAGGGCCTTCATCGGCGTGCGGACGGCCGCTTCGTAGGTCGGCCGGTTGTTCTCGAACCAGGGCTTGTTGTTGTTCCGGCCCAGGTCCGCAAAGAAGCGGCGGGTGGCGCGGGGAAATCCGGCGAAGTCGCTCATGGCAAATCGGGTCCGGGGACTGGCGAATATAACCCGAAGGTAGGTGGTACGGGCGTTCAGGTCGGCTCGGCGAGGGTGGCTCCAGACGAATTCGGCATCTCCACGCCTTCCTCGTCGGGAATCTTGACAGTAGAATCATGGCCCATGTCCCCGGGGCACGGTTTTTCCTATTTTTCGCCCCCGGGAAGGGCCAGCAAACGAACCTAATTTTGGGGAGACCAAATGCTGTCGATCAGGAGCAGGGTGGCGGGAATCGGCCTCGCGGCGGGGCTCATGGCCGGTGCGGTCGGCAGCGCCCAGGCGCAGAGCCGGGGAATCGAAGTGAATGGTTTTGCGGGCCTATACGCCCCGACCAAGACCGACGGCCTCGAGGGGACCCGTGAAGCCCTTCGCCGCGGCTCCCTGGCCTTCGGCGGCCGCCTGACCTACTGGACCGGCGCCAGCCTCGGAGTCGAGGGCGTGGCCATGTTCTCCCCGGCCCGGGCGCGGATCACTGCAAATTCAGGCAGTCAGTTTGCCCGAAGCACCAAGGTTTTGGCGGTGGGCGGGAAGGTGATGCTCAACCTGACCCCCAAGAGCAACCTCCTCGGGATCGCCCTGGGCGCCGGGCCGACCATGGTCCGGACCACGAGCCCGCTGGCCCCGGATCGGGATGCCGCAAAGAGCGAGATCGGTGGCGTCGGCGGCCTGGCCCTCCGGATCCACCTGGGCGAGAATCTGGCCCTCCGCGGCGACGCTGAGGACTACTTCTACAGCACGGATCTCGGCTTCGGGAAGAAACTCACCCACGACGTGGTGCTGAGCGGGGGGCTGTCGATCCACTTCTAGTCGCATCTGCGACACCCGGGGGCAGCCGGCCGTTCCTGGCCCGGCTGCCCCTCGTCATTTCGAGACGGCGCGGTGTCCTGATCCGACCGCCTTCGTCGCTGAACGGGCGTCCCCAACGCCCGAGCGACCAGTGATCCGTCCGTCCCATCCGGTTCCCCGTTCCCGGCGCACCGCCCTTCTCCCGCCGCTTTCGATTGCCCTCTTCCTCTCCTTGGCCTGTACCCAGCCGGGGCCAACCTCGCTCGATGAGGACGGCGGTGATCCCCGCCCCAGTCCCGCCGTCGGGAACGGACAGGTTTCCCGGGTCAACCTGCTCGCCGGACCGCCTGGCAGAGACTTCAATCGACTGATCGTGCAAGGCATCAACGGCGCCGGTACTGTCGTTGGCCTGGCATACCAAGACCCGTACGTTGCGGCGCCTGACTCCATCTTCCCGCTTGCCTGGCCATCGCCGGGGGCCAGTCCCCAGCCGGTGGGCGACGACTTCATCCCATGGCAAATCGACGACGCGGGGACCATGGTGGGCGTTCGGCGTCCGCCGAACCAAGGCGGCTCGTACTTGGGCTCCATGGATGCCTTCTGGGTGCGATATCCCGGGGGCCGGATGGTCCGCCCCGGCGGGGCCACCTGCGCCGTTTGTTATCCCCTCACTCTGAAGATGTCGGTCGCAGGCGGATTCGTCGTCGGCGTCATGGAGGACTCCAACACCGAGACTCAGTTGCTGCGCTGGAACACCGCGCGGCCCAGCGAGCCGGTGATCGTGGCGACCGGAACGCAATTCCAGTTGCCCGGTTTTTCGGCCGTACCAATCGCGGTGAACAGCCAAGGGAGCGTTGCATACACCGCCGGCTTGCATGCCCAGGTCCTCCTCGCCGGCGCATCGGGGCCGGTGCAGCTGCGCGAGGTCACTGGAGCCACTGAGACCTGGGTGTTCGGACTCAACGACCACGGGATGGCGGTGGGCCGCTCCCGCCATCC
>JBFXAY010000080.1:0-23343 GCA_050183815.1 Gemmatimonadales bacterium
GACGGATATCTTCTGACGGAGCATCGACATTGGCGCGCGCCCAAGAGTACGAGCTTCTTGTAACGGATGCGGAGCGGCTGGTCGACCGCCACGCCCTTCCGGCGCTTGTAGTCCGCCGCATAATCCTGGTAGTTCCCCTCGAACCAGTACACTTCGCTGTCGCCCTCGAACGCCAGGATATGGGTCGCGATCCGGTCCAGGAACCACCGGTCGTGACTGATGACCACGGCGCAGCCGGCAAAGCGGAGCAGGGCGTCCTCGAGGGCCCGGAGCGTGTCCACGTCGAGGTCGTTGGTCGGCTCGTCGAGCAGGAGCAGGTTCCCGCCGCTCTTCAGCAGCTTGGCCAGGTGAACCCGGTTCCGTTCGCCGCCGGAGAGGACACCGACCTTCTTCTGCTGGTCGGCTCCCTTGAAATTGAAGCCGGCGCAGTACGCCCGCGCGTTGACCTGCCGCTTGCCGAAGTCGAGCTGATCCTGGCCCCCGGAGATTTCGTCGTACACCGACTTGTCCGGGTCGAGGGCATCCCGGGACTGATCGACGTAGGCCACCTGGACCGTCGAGCCGACCGCGAGCTCACCCCCGTCGGGCTGCTCCTGGCCGGTGATCATCCGGAACAGGGTCGTCTTGCCGGCGCCGTTCGGCCCGATGATGCCGACGATGCCGCCGCGGGGCAGGGCAAAGTTCAGATTCTCGAACAGCAGCCGGTCGCCGAAACCCTTCTTGACGTTCTTTGCCACCACCACCTCGTCGCCGAGGCGGGGCGGGACCGGGATCGAGATTTCCGCCGTGCCCTCCTGCTCCTGCTGCCCTTCGGCCAGCAGCGTTTCATAGGCGTTGATGCGCGCCTTGCCCTTCGCCTGCCGGGCCCGCGGCGACATGCTGATCCAGTCCAGCTCCCGCTGGAGGGTCCGCTGCCGGGCCGAGGCCGCCTTCTCCTCCTGCTCCAGCCGCTTTCGTTTCTGGTCGAGCCAGCTGGAGTAGTTCCCCTCCCAGGGGATGCCGGCACCCCGGTCGAGTTCGAGGATCCAACCGGCCACGTTGTCCAGGAAGTATCGGTCGTGGGTGACCGCCACCACCGTGCCGGGAAATTCAGCCAGGTGGCGCTCGAGCCAGGCCACCGACTCGGCGTCGAGGTGGTTGGTCGGCTCGTCGAGCAGGAGCAGGTCAGGCTGGTCGAGCAGGATCCGGCAGAGTGCCACCCGGCGCCGCTCTCCGCCGGACAGAGTCGAGACGTCGGCGTCGCCCGGCGGGAGCCGGAGGGCGTCCATGGCGATGTCGAGCTTGCGGTCGAGTTCCCAGGCGCCGAGGGCTTCGATCCGGGTCTGGAGGTCGCCTTGCTGCTCGAGCAGGGCGTTCATGGCGTCGTCGTCCATCGGCTCGGCGAACTTCATGCTGATCGTTTCGAACTCCGTCAGGAGGGCCCGGATCGGAGCCACGGCCTCCTCGACGTTGCCGCGGACGTCCTTTGTGGTGTCGAGCTGAGGTTCCTGGGGCAGGAAGCCGATCCGGATCCCGTCGGCGGGCCGGGCGTCGCCAAGGAAATCGTGGTCCACGCCGGCCATGATCTTGAGCAGACTGGACTTACCGGCGCCGTTGGAGCCCAGCACCCCGATCTTCGCGCCGGGGTAGAAGGACAGGTAGATCCCCTTGAGGATTTCGCGGCTGGGCGGCACGACCTTGCGGAGGTCGCGCATCGTGAAGATGTACTGGTAGTTGGGCATGATGCGGGGAAGTTAGGGGGTCGGCCCGGGTCCGAGGTAGACCGCCGGTTTCGTGCCGGGCCGGCCCCCTCCGCCTATCGGGGCTCGAACCGTGCCGTGAAGTGCCGGAGCCAGGGCGCCTGATCGACCATCCGGTAGCCTCGGATCGCGTCCCGCCGGCCCGCGACGTCCGCGATGACCTCGGCCACGTAGTCGATGTGGCTCTGGGTGTAGGTCCGCCGCGGGATCGCCAGGCGGACGAGTTCCATGGCCGCCGGCAGATCGGTCCCGTCCGGCTGCGGCCGCCCGAACATCACCGTCCCGATCTCTACCCCCCGCACGCCCCCGGTCCGGTAGAGCTCCACCGCCAGGGCCTGAGCGGGGTAGGCCGCCGGGTCCACGTGCGGCAGCAGGGCCTTCGCATCGAGGTACACCGCGTGGCCGCCCGGGGGCCGGACCGTCGGGACCCCGGCGCGCTCCGCCGCCTCGGCCAGGTACGCGGTCGAGCGGAGCCGGTACTGGAGGTAGTCCTCCTGGAGCGCCTCGCGCAGTCCGACGGCGATCACCTCCATGTCGTAGCCGGCCAGGCCCCCGTAGGTCGGGAAGCCCTCCGTCAGGATCAGGAGGTTCCGGGCCTCTTGGGCGAGCGTCGAGTCGTTCAGCGCCAGGAATCCGCCGATGTTGGCCATCCCGTCCTTCTTGGCCGACATGGTGCACCCGTCGACCAGCGAGAACATCTCGCGGGCGATCTCGAGCGGCGTCCAATCGGCATAGCCGGGCTCCCGGAGTTTGATGAAGTAGGCGTTCTCGGCAAATCGGCAGGCGTCGAGAAACAGCGGGAGCCCATGCCGGTCGCACACCCGGCGCACCGCGCGGAGGTTCTCCAGGGACACCGGTTGGCCGCCGCCCGAGTTGTTGGTCACCGTCACCATGACCAGCGGAATGGCGGCCGCCCCAACCTCGGCGATCGTGGCCTCGAGTCGGTCGATGTCCATGTTGCCCTTGAACGGATGGACCGAAGCGGGAACCCGTCCCTCGGCGATCACCAGGTCGCGGGCTTCGGCGCCCACGTATTCGATGTTGGCGCGGGTGGTGTCGAAGTGAGTGTTGTTCGGAACGACCTGCCCCCGCCGGACGGCCACCGTGAAGAGGATGTGTTCGGCGGCCCGGCCCTGGTGGGTCGGGATCACCTCGCGGAGCCCCGTGATGTCGGTGATGGTTTCCTGCAACCGATAGAACGAGCGGCTGCCGGCGTACGACTCGTCGCCGTCCATCAAGGCGGCCCACTGCGCCGACGACAGGGCCCCGGTCCCCGAGTCGGTGAGCAGGTCGATCAGCACTTCGTCGCCGTGGAGGCCGAACAGGTTGTAGCCGGCGCGGAGCAGGGCGGCCTCCCGCTCCGCCGGCGTGGTCTGCCGCACAGCCTGCACGGAGTGGATCCGGAAAGGCTCGATGATGGTCTTGAAGGTCATGTGAGGAGGCGGTGGCTGAGGGCGGTGGCAAGATAGCCCGCTCGTTCCCTCGCATCGTGAAGACGCGGTGACGGGCGCGCCGGGTCGCGTCCCGGCCCGCTCCGCTTATTATTCGGCGAATCCCGATCAGGATAGTCGTCATGCTTCTCTCGGTATTGCTCACCGCTGCGATGACCGGCCCGACCCCGCGGCCGGCGCCAACCTGCGCGCCCGACAACGCCGGCTTGAAACTGCCGGCCGGCTTCTGCGCCGTGCTGGTGGCGGACAGCCTCGGACCGGTTCGCCACCTTGCGGTGACCCCCCGCGGCGATCTGATCGCGGCGCACAACCGCTCCGGCGTCCTGCTGCTGCGCGATACCGACGGCAACGGGACCGCCGACGAGCGTCATTGGCTGTTTCAGGGGGTCGGCGGGAGCGGCCTCGTCCTCGCGTCCGACGCCATCTACTTCGCCGCGAACGACAGCGTCCTGCGGATTCCCTATCGCGCCGGCGACGTGGCGCCGGCCGGGGCCGTCGAAACCATCGCCCGCGGGCTCCCCCGGGGCGGGCACTCCTCAAAGGGACTGGCCCTGGGTCAGGACGGCGCGCTCTACGTCTCCTTCGGCTCGCTGACCAACAGTTGCCAGAAGAGCGGCGAGGATCGCCGCGGCCCGTACCCGTCGCCCAATCCCTGCCTGGAAACCGACCAGCGCGCCGGGATCTGGCGGTTCGACGCCCGGAAGACCGGCCAGACCGCCGAAAACGGAGTCCGCCACGCCACCGGTCTCCGGAACCCGATGGCGTTGTCGGTCGAGCCGTCGAGCGGAACCCTCTACATGGCGGTCCACGGCCGCGACCAGCTGACCGAGAACTGGAAGTGGTCGGCCGAAGACGGGCGGGAGAACCCCGCCGAAGAGTTCGGGCCGGTGCCGGCCGGCGCCGACTACGGGTGGCCGTACTGCTTCTACAACCCGAGCAAGAAGGTGAAGCTGCTCAACCCCGAGTACGGCGGGGACGGCACCGCCGCGGGGGACTGTGCCTCGAAGGCCCAGCCGGCGATCGGTTTCCCGGCTCATTGGGCGCCGAACGCGCTGATGTTCTACACCGGGTCGATGTTCCCGGCCGAGTACCGGGGCGGGGCCTTCCTGGCTTTCCACGGCTCCTGGAACCGGGCGCCGGCTCCGCAGCAGGGGTACCGGGTCGTCTTCATCCCGTTCCAGAACGGCAAGGCCACCGGGACCTGGAAGGATTTCGTCCTTCCGGCGGGGCAGGCGACCGACATTCGCCCGACCGGGCTGGCTCAGGGGCCGGACGGATCGCTGTACGTGTCCGATGATGCGCATGGAAAGATCTGGCGGATTCTGGCCAAGTGACTGTTCCGGTTTGCCCTTCGGCTGTAACGTTGACGGGACTCCCAGAGGAGGTCGGATGAAGCGACGTGGGTTGGTGATGTTTCCGGCGGCGGCCCTGGCGTTCGCCACGGTCGCGGCCGCCCAGCAGAGCGGTCCGTTGTCGGTCGGGACGGCGGCCCCGGACTTTGCCCTGGCCGGCGCCACGAAGGACGGCGTGCTGCCGAAGGCCATGCATCTCAAGGATTTCCGGGGGCAAACGGTGGTCCTGGCCTTCTTCTACAAGGCCCGGACCAAGGGCTGAACGATCCAAATGGACGCGTACCGTGATCAGTACGCGACGATCTTCAACGGCGGCAACGGCGTTCAGGTTTTCGGGATCAGTGTCGACGCCGACACCGCCTTGGCCAGTTGGGCGAAGGACAAGCAGTACCCGGTCACCTTCCTGAGCGACCTGGGCGCCACGGTTGGCCAGGCGTACGGGATCGCCAGGCAGACCCAGGCGGGGATGCTCGACTCCCGGGTAGTCTTCGTCATCGGTCCGGACGGCACCATCCAGCACGTGATGGCCCCGTTCCGGGAAACCGACCCGACGGCCTACGAGGAGCTGGGTGGGGCGGTGGCCCGGATTCGAGGCGGTCAACAGTAAAGGGTGTTCCCTCGTATTGGCTGTCATGGGGTGGCCGTCGAGCGACGGTCACCCCTCTCCAACACCGAGGGTATCCGTGGTTACAGATTCCGCAGGTACCGAAGTTCGCAGCGCGCTGGACGCCCTCCGGCGCATCGTCCGGGCCCTTCGGCTGGTCGCCAAGGCGGCCGAGACCGAGTTGGGCGTCACGACGGCCCAGCTCTTCGTGCTGCAGGTCGTTCGAGAAGCTGGCTCCGCCACCATCAACGAGGTCGCCGAACGGACCTACACCGATCAGAGCTCGGTGTCGGTCATCGTCTCGCGCCTGGCGCGAGCCGGCCTCGTGACCCGGGAACGCTCGTCGAAGGACGGCCGTCGGGTCCAGGTCGCGCTCACGCCGGCCGGCAACGCCCTGCTCGACGGGGCCCCCCCGACCGTCCAGACCCGGCTGATCGAGGCGCTCGGCAACCTGCCTGCCGGTCGCCGGAAGGCGCTCGCTACCGAGCTGACAGCCTTGGCCGCGACCGTGGAATCGACCCGCGGCCCGGCCGGGATGTTCTTCGACGACCACACCGCCCCGGCGGCCCCCCGCCGGAAGACCAGGGTCCGGATCCCGAACCAACCGACGCCGGTTCTCTAGGGCTCTCCGCTCCAATTCGGCGGCGGCGTTGACCGCCGCCGCCGCCCCTAAGTACATTGAAATCAATCATTAACGGAGGTCTTGGCCCAGGCTGACGGTCAACCCATCCTTCAGCAATGCAGGAGTCCGTGCCAACAGATCTCGTTCACGCCCTGCTCGTCCTGGGCCTCTTCGTTGTTCCAGTCCTGCTCCGCCGGCTCGCCATTCCGAGCGCGGTGACGAGTTTGGGACTGGGCATCGGCGCCGGCGCCATGGGGTGGCTCGAGAACGATCCGACCGTCAGTCTGCTGTCGACGTTCGGGATCGTGGCGCTGTTCCTGTCTGCGGGACTCCACGTCAGTTCGGCGGAACTCAAGGCCAACGCCGTCCGGATTCTCGCCTACCTGGCGGTGACGACGGCGCTGGTCGGTGGCGCCGCCTGGGGCCTGATTTCCTATTTCGCGCTGCCGGAACGGGCCGCCTGGCTGGTGGCGCTGGCCGCCCTGATTCCCTCGACCGGCTTCATCCTCGATTCGATGTCGGGCTTCCGGCTCGAGGAACCCGAGCGGGACCTGACTCGGGCGTTCGGCGTCGCCGCCGAGTTTGTCGGGCTCGGGGCGCTCTTCTTCGTGACGCAGTCGATTTCCAGCACGCAGCTCGGCATTGCGAGCCTGGCGCTCGTTGGCCTCGTGGTGGCGGTCCCGCTCATCCTCAAGGGCTTCGCCTCCTGGGTCACCACCCACGCCC
Source organism: Gemmatimonadales bacterium (assembly GCA_050183815.1). Lineage (GTDB taxonomy): Bacteria > Gemmatimonadota > Gemmatimonadetes > Gemmatimonadales > GWC2-71-9 > SHZU01. The sequence continues at coordinate 6,495 of JBFXAY010000080.1, forward strand.
CGCAGACGGAGTTCGCCTTCCTCCTCGTCCTCGGCTTCGTCTGCGCGTACGTCACCCGGCAGCTGGGGGTCTACTACCTGGTCGGCGCCTTCCTCGTCGGGGTCGCGGCGAAGCGGTTCCGGGAGCAGCTGCCGGCGCTCTCGTCCGAGCGGATCCTCAACGGCCTCGAGGATTTCGGCCGCCTCTTCGCGCCGTTCTACTTCTTCCATGCCGGGCAGGACATCGATTTCCGCGGGATGACGCTCCCGATCGTCGGCGTTGCGGCGGGCCTCGCCCTGGTGCTGCTGCCGATCCGGATCGCGACCGCCTGGGGACCGGTGCGTGCCCGGCGGGTCGAGGCCAGTCCACGCGGCGCCCCGATCGGCGTGGCGCTGCTGCCGACCTTGGTGTTCGCGCTCGTCCTGATCGATATCGTCCGGGAACGGTTCCCGGTCGACGAGACGATTCTGAACGTGCTGGTGATTTACACGCTCGTGGCCACTCTGGTGCCGGGCTTCGCCCTTCGGGCTCCCAAACGTGCTCCGGCGGCGGCCGCGTCCGGTACCGGAGAAGTCCCGCTGGCGGCGGGGGCGACCCCGGCGGGCGGTTCCGCCGCCGTCCGGCTCCCGGACGGTCCCGCCGAGCCGGTGGCCGGACAAACCGGCTCCTCCCCCGCGCAGGTCGACGGTTGACCGGGCGGCGCTCCGCCCTCGGCTACGCGGCGTTCGGGAACGGGAGGGTCCTCGGCCTCGTCGGGCCGTCCAGCGAGATCGACTGGCTGTGCCTGCCGCGGTTCGACTCACCCTCCGTCTTCGGCGGCCTCCTCGATCCGGCGCAGGCCGGCGTCTTTCGGGTGCTGTCGCAGGGCCGCCGGGTCGAGGGCCGGATCTCCTACCTTCGCAACACCAACGTGGTCCGGACCGAGTTCCAGGACGGTGACGCCCGCTGGGACGTGATCGACTTCGCCCCTCGGCTGGCGAACGGATTGGAACTCACCTGTCCGCCCGAAATCATTCGATTGATCCGGCCGCTGGCGGGGCGCCCGCGGCTGGCGCTCGAGTTCGACCCGCGGCCCGACTATGGGCGCGCCGAACCGGCCTGGGCGCCGAACGACGGCGGCTTTCGCCTTGACTGGCCGGAGGGCACGCTCGACGTCGCGACGAACCTGCCGCCGCCGTACCTTCGCAGTCGCCAGGAGTTCGCCCTCACCGATCCGATCTTCGTGTCGGTGCGGTACGGCCGCCGCCCGAGCCGGCCCACCCTCGCCGAAATCCAATTCCAGTACGACGTCACCGTCGAAGGGTGGCGCCGCTGGGCCAAGACCTGCGGCCTGCCCGGCTTCGCGGCCGAAGCTGTCCTCCGCTCGGCGCTCTGTCTCAAGCTCCACTCCTACCATGAGACCGGCGCGATCATTGCCGCCGCGACGACCAGCATTCCCGAGGCCCTCGGGACCGAGCGGACCTGGGACTATCGCTTCTGCTGGCTCCGCGATGCCGCCTTCGTGGTGGAGGCGCTCCGGCGTCTGGCCTACCTGAGCGAAGGCGAGCGGCTCCTCGTCTTCCTCCGCGACGTGGTCGAAAGCGGACCGCTGCAGCCGCTCTACGGCATCGCGGGGGAGCGCCAGCTCACCGAGGAGTATCTCCCGCACCTCGCCGGCTATCGCGGCAACGGCCATGTCCGGATCGGGAATGCGGCCAGCCTCCAGGCCCAGCACGATCTGATGGGCGAGGTGGTGCTCTGTCTCGAGACGCTGCTGACCGATCCTCGGATCGCCTATCACGATCCGAAGGCGTACTTCCCGCTGGTCAAGCGAATGGTGGACGACGCCATTCGCCTCGCCCCGATTCCCGATACCGGCATCTGGGAGTTCCGCACCTCCCTCAAGAACCACACGTTCTCCCGGGCCATGTGCTGGGTGGCGATTCACCGCGGCGCCGCGCTGGCCCGGCGCCTCGGGTTCGAACCGGAGGCCCGGCACTGGGAGGAGATCGCCGAACGGGAGCGGGCCACCGTGCTGTACCGGGCCTACAACGCCGACCTCGGCTACTTCACCCAGGCGCTCGATGGCGTCCATCCCGATGCCTCGAACCTGCTCCTGCCCACCCTGGGTATCGTCGACGCCCGCGACCCGCGATTCGTGGCCACCGTGGAGGCGACCGGCCGGCTCCTGACCAGCAAGGGGCTCGTCTACCGGTACCGGAACCCGGACGACTTCGGGGAGACCACCAGCACCTTCACCATCTGCTCGTTCTGGTACGCCGAGGCGCTTGCGATGGTGGGGCGGCTGGAGGAGGCGATCGAGATGTTCGAGCACCTCCTCACCTTCGCCAACCCGGTGGGACTGTTCTCCGAGGACATCGATCCTGATACCGGCGAACTGCTCGGCAACTTCCCGCAGGCCTACACCCACGTCGGGCTGATCCACGCCGCCGTGACGATCGGCGAGCTGCTCGACGCCAGAGACGGGCGGGTTCGGGCCTGGTGTTGAGATGAGCCGCGTCATCCTCGTCGCGAACCGGCTTCCCACCACGGTGGTGCAGGGCAGCAGCGGGTTCTCGGTGGCTCCGAGCGTGGGCGGCCTGGCGAGCGGCCTTGGCCGGATCCATCGGGAACGCGAGGGGCTCTGGCTCGGCTACCCGGGCGTCCCGGCGGATCAGGTGGACCCAGCCGCCTGGCAGGACCTGACGGCCGTGCTCGCGGCCGAAGGCCTGGTGCCGGTCGCCCTGACCGAGGAGGACCTCCGTCGCTACTACGAGGGGTTCTCGAACGGTTTCATCTGGCCGATTCTTCACAGCCTGACGGGGCTCGTTCCGATCGATCCGGACGACTTCGAGAGCTACCGCGCCGTCAACGAACGGTTCGCCGACGCGGTGGCCGCCGTCTATCGGCCGGGCGATCTGGTCTGGATCCACGACTTCCACCTGTTTCTCGTGCCGGAATTGCTCCGGCGCCGGATCCCAGATGCGGCGGTCGGATTCTTTCTCCACGTGCCGTTCCCGACGGCCGATGTGTTCCGGACCCTGCCGCACCGGCGGGACCTCCTTCGCGGTGTCCTCGGTGCCGACCTCATCGGTTTTCACACGGCCTCCTACCTCCGGTCGTTCGCCGTGGCGTTGGCCGAGCTGCTCGGCCTGCCGACCGATATCGAGCGGGTCACCGTCGGAGACCGGACCGTTCGGCTCGGGGTGTTTCCCATCGGCGTGGCGGCGGCCGAGTTCACTGCACTTGCCTCCGAGCCGTTTGTGGACGAACTGGTCCGCGAGATCCGGGGCGAGGATCCGGGTCAGCTGATGGTGGCGGTCGACCGGCTCGACTACACCAAGGGGGTGCCCCGCCGGCTCCTCGGCTTCGAACGCCTGCTGGCCCGGCACCCCGAACTGCACGAGCGGGTCCGGCTGCTCAACCTGTCGGTGCCTACCCGGGAGAGCGTCCCCGCCTACCAGGACTTCCGCCAGGAGGTCGACGCGCTCGTCGGCCGGATCAACGGCCGTTTCTCGACGCCGCGCTGGACGCCGATCCACTACATGTTCCGGGCGATCGACCGGCCCAGCCTGGTGGCGCTCTACCGCGCCGCGGACGTGATGCTGGTGACGCCGATCCGCGACGGGATGAATCTCGTCGCCAAGGAATTCGTCGCGTCGCGCGTGGACGGTGACGGCGTGCTGGTGCTCTCGGAATTCGCCGGCGCGGCCGCCGACATGCCAGAGGCGGTCATCGTCAATCCCTACGAGGTCGACCACCTTGCCGACCGGATGACCGAGGCGCTGGCCATGCCGGAGGCCGAGCGGCGGGCCCGGATGGCCGGACTGCGAACCCGGGTCAAGTCGTTCGACAACGATTGGTGGGCCCGGACCTTTCTCGGCGCGCTGGAGACGGAGGCGGGCGGCTCCACCCGCCGGCCCGCGACCAACCCCCGCTCGGTCGATGCCGCGCTGCTCGGCATCCTGTCCGCGCCCAAGCGGGTGGCAATGCTGGACTACGACGGGACGCTGACGCCGATCGTGGCGCGGCCGGCCGAGGCGATCCCGGACGACGAGTTGCTCGCGCTGGTCGCCGCACTCTGCCGCGACCCGAGGAACGAGATCCACGTCGTGAGCGGCCGCGACCGGGCCTTCCTGGAGGGGGTCCTTGGCGAGTTTCCGCTCTGGCTCCACGCCGAGCACGGGGCGGCCACCCGGCCGCCGGGTGGTGGCTGGGAGCTCGCGCATGTGAATCTCGATTGGAAGGACCGGGTCCGTGCCGTGTTCGAGGACTTTGCCCGGGTCACGCCGGGCGCCGTTACCGAGGTGAAGGAGTACGGCCTCTGCTGGCACTGGCGGAACGCGCGGGAGGGCGCTGAGCGGAGTGCGACGGAGCTCGCGCTCCACCTGTCCCAGGTGCTCCAGCGCACCGGCGCGGACGTGCTGGTCGGCAACCGGATCGTCGAGGTGCGGGCGCATGGGATCAACAAGGGCGGGATCGCCCGCGAGATTCTCGACGCGATGGCCGACGACGCCGGCGTCCTCGCCGCCGGCGACGATGCGACGGACGAGGATCTCTTCCGGGTGCTGCCGGGGAGCGCGGTGTCGGTGCGGGTCGGGCCCGGCCCGAGTGCGGCCCGGTTCGCCGTGCCGGACGTCGCGGCGCTGCGACGCCTCCTGCGGCGCCTGGCGGCGTAACGGCGACCCCCGGTCCTGAGCGCGTCGAGCGCGGCCGGAGGCGCCTCGGCCGATCGTCGGGCTACCCGAGCCGGTCCAGCACGGTGGCGACCGCGTCAATGGTGGGATCGACCTCCCGGATCGACCGGTCGCGATCGCCGAGGAGGATCTCCGGGTCCTTGAGGATGTGGCCCGTGAGCACGGCGACCACGTCGTCGTCCGGCCGAATGGTGCCGTCCGCCGCCAGGCGGCGAACGCCGGCCACCGACGCGGCGCTCGCGGGCTCGCAGCCCACCCCGGCGCGGTCGATCGTCCGTTTAGCCTCCAGAATCTCTTCGTCCGACACCGCGATCACGATGCCGTTCGACTGCGTGATCGCCGCGACGGCGCGATCGTGGCTGGCCGGATTGCCGATCCGGATGGCGGTCGCCACGGTTTCCGCCGGGACCGCGTACCGGGTTCGAAACCCTTCGGCGAAGCTGCGGGCGAACGGGGCGGCACCGGCCGCCTGAATCGCGGCGATTCGGGGAATGCGATCGATCAGGCCGAGGGCGTGGGCCCGCTGGAGCGCCTGTCCGAAGGCCGACGTATTGCCGAGGTTCCCCGCGGGCAGGGCGATCCAGTCCGGGGCGCGCCAGCTTCGGTCCGCCAGCAGCTCGTAGACGATGGTCTGCTGCCCCGCCAGGCGAAACGGATTGATGCTGTTGACGAGGTAGAGCCCGAGCCGCGCCGCCGCTTCGTCCACCAGCTCGAGGCAGCGGTCGAAATCGCCCCGGACGGCCAGCACCGTAGCCCCGTAGGCCACCGTCTGTGCCAGCTTGCCGAGAGCCGTTTTGCCGGCGGGAATCAGCACGACCCCGGGTAAGCCGGCGATCGCGGCATAGGCGGCGAGCGACGCCGAGGTGTTTCCGGTCGAAGCGCACGCGACCGCCCGGACGCCGAGCGCCTTGGCCTGCGAAACGGCGACGGTCATGCCCCGATCCTTGAAGGACCCGGTGGGGTTGAGGCCTTCGTGCTTGAGGGCCAACCGGTGGACGCCGGCCCAGGCCGCCACCGCCGCCCGCTCGATGAGCGGCGTGTTGCCCTCGGGGAATGACACCACGGCGTCGAACCCGGGCCGGAACAGTTCTGCGAATCGCCAGACGCCGGAACGGTCCCGCGACCCGGCCGGCCTGGCCTCGGCGAACCGCCGGGCGACGGTGGCCGGCGGGCGGTCGTCGCGGAGCGTGAGGAGGCCGCGGCAGGCCGGACAGCGGGTGACCGGTTCGAGCGGGCCGAACGACGACCCGCAGGCATCACACCGGAGGGAAAGCGACACGGGACCCCGTTCAGGCAAGAATGCGGGCGCCGGTCCGGTCCGGCGCAGTGAGGCGAACGTCGGCGCGGTAGCCGGCGCGCCGGTAGGCCCGGACGACCGCCGCCCCAACGGCCTCCGCCGTGGCCCGGTGGTCCGCCAGCGCAAAGAGCGTCGGCCCGGAGCCGGAGATCGAGCAGGCCAGCGCTCCCGCGCGAAGGGCTGCCCGCTTGGCTGCAACGAAGCCGGGCAGGAGCGGTGCCCGGGCCGGCTCGGCAATGCGGTCGTCGATCGCCCGGGCAAAGAGGGCCGGGTCGCCGGCGCCGGCGGCGGCGACCATCGCCGCCACCTGAGCGGCCTGGTGCAGGGCCACGTCCCGCGGAACGACGTTAGGCAGCGCCGCCCGGCCCCGGCGGGTGGCCAGCTCGTACCCGGGTTTCACCAGGACGATCCGGAGCCCTCTGGGCACCGGCAACCGGATGACGTCGAGCGGCTCGAGCGACCGGATCAGGATCAGCCCGCCCAGGAGGCTCGGCGCGATGTTGTCGAGGTGCCGCCCGGCCACCGCCGCCTCGGACTCGAGGGCGGCCTCGAGGAGGTCCGCCTCGTCGAGCGGCCGGCCCAGCAAGGCGTTCGTGGCGACCGCGCCCGCCACGGCGGACGCGGCACTGCCGCCCTGGCCGCCGGACAGCGGGAGCCCCTTCCGGACGGCGAGCTCGAGGCCGTCCCGGCGCCGGGCCCGCCGGAGCACCGCCGCCGCGGCGAGGGCGGCGGCGTGGCGGCTCGGGTCAGTCGGGAGCGAGGGGTGGCCGGGGTCGGTTATGACGATCCCCCGGCCGGCGCGCCGCCGGACCGTAACGGTGTCGCCGGCGCCGCGGACCGCGAGGCCAAGAATATCGAGCCCCGGCCCTACGTTGCCGATCGATCCGGGAGCGAAGGCGCGCGCGCGTTCCATGAAGAAAGGCTGAAGGAAATCCGGCGTGCAGGTTACGGCGTTTGCCCGGGAAAGTCCACTGTCGTTGCGCCCGATCCGGCGATAAATTCGCGGCGCTTGGTTGTCCTCGGGTGTGCCTTCCTCGCGCTCGCCCTCGCGTACTCCATCGAAGAGAGGTCCGATGCGGATTGGCTTGTTACGGGAGACAGCGGCCCGCGAACGGCGGGTAGCGCTGGTTCCCGCCACGGTGCAGCGCCTCGTCCAGCAGCAGCACGAAGTCCAGGTCGAGGCCGGTGCCGGTACCGCGGCGTTCTTCCCCGATCAACAGTATCTCGACGCCGGGGCGAAGATCGTCCCGACGGCCGCGGCCGCCGCGGACGGCGCCGACCTTCTGGTCAAGGTGCAGCCGCCCGAGCCCGCCGCTGTGGCCGCATTCAAGCGCGGCAGCGTGCTCATCTCGCTCCTCGCGCCTCATGCCTCCGGTCCGCTGCTCGAGGCGCTCGCGGCCGCCGGCGTGTCCGGCTTGTCGCTCGAACTCGTGCCCCGGACCACGAAGGCCCAGTCGATGGACATCCTGTCCTCGCAGGCCACAGTCGCCGGCTATCAGGCCGTGCTGTTCGGCGCGTCCCGGCTGGGCCGGTTTCTGCCCATGCTGACCACCGCGGCCGGAACGATCACGCCGGGCAAGGCCTTCGTGATCGGCGCCGGCGTGGCCGGCCTCCAGGCGATCGCCACCGCCAAGCGCCTCGGCGCCGTGGTGAGCGCCTTCGACGTCCGCCCCGTTGTCAAGGAGCAGGTCGAGAGCCTCGGCGCGAAGTTCGTCGAGGCCGATGCCAAGGCGGAGGGCAGCGGCGGCTATGCCAGGGAACTCGATCAGGAGCAGCAAGCCCGGGTCCTGGCCACGATCGGCAACCACGTCAAGGATATGGACCTCGTCATCTCGACGGCGGCGATTCCCGGCCGGCCGGCGCCCCGGCTCCTGATGAAGGACATGATCGAGTCGATGCGGCCGGGGTCGGTCATCGTGGATGTCGCGGCCGAAACCGGCGGCAACTGCGAACTGACCAAGGCCGGGGAGGACGTCGTCCACAACGGCGTCCTGGTGCTCGGACCGGTCAATCTGGCCAGCACCCTGCCGAAGGACGCCAGTTTCATGTTCAGCCGCAACATCCAGGCGCTGCTCGAGCACGCGGTCAAGGACGGCGGGCTCGCGGTCAATCTCGAAGATGCGATCGTCGGGCCGATGTGCGTCGTTCACGACGGCACGGTCCGCTACGGGAGGAAATAGAGGAATGGACGTCCTGATCGGAAGTATCGTGATCTTCACCCTGGCAACGTTCCTCGGGGTGGAATTGATCAACCGGGTGCCGACCACCCTGCACACGCCGCTCATGTCGGGGGCGAATGCCATCAGCGGCATCACCGTGGCCGGCGCCCTGATCGTGGCGGGCGGCAACTTCGGCTGGATCTCCAACGTCCTCGGCTTCCTGGCCGTGGTGTTCGCGATGATCAACGTGGTCGGTGGCTACATGGTCACCGACCGGATGCTCCAGATGTTCAAGCGGAAGCCGGGGCAGTCGTAATGTCTCATCACCTGACCGAACTCAGCTATCTCGTCGCCTCGGTGATGTTCATCCTGGGGCTCAAGTGGTTGTCGAGCCCCGGCACCGCCGTGCGCGGCAACCGGGTGTCCTCGATCGGCATGCTCATCGCGATCGTGGTCACCCTGCTCGACCGGGAAATCGTGTCCTACCAGGTCATCGTGGCCGGACTCGTCGTCGGCTCCGGTCTCGGACTCTGGATGGCGCGCGCGGTCAAGATGACCTCGATGCCCCAGATGGTGGCGCTGCTCAACGGCCTCGGCGGCGGTGCCTCGCTCCTGGTCGGCGGCTCCGAGTTCCTCAAGTCCGAACTCGCCAACGCCACCCTGCCGCTCGACGTGGCGATCACCATGCAGGCCAGCATGCTGATCGGGGCCGTGACCCTGACCGGCAGTCTGATCGCGTACGCCAAGCTCCAGGAACTGATGACCGGCCGGGCCATCGTATTCCCCGGCCAGAAGCTCCTGAACGCGCTGCTGTTCCTGGCGGTGGTGGGCGTGAGCGCCTACCAGGTGTCCGTGCCCGAGTCGCTGCTCTGGCCGTTCTACACCGTGGTCACCATCTCGCTGGTCCTCGGCGTCACGCTGACGATTCCGATCGGCGGGGCGGACATGCCGGTGGTGATCTCGCTCCTCAACTCGTACTCGGGCATCGCCGCGGCCATGACCGGGTTCGTGATCCGGAACGACGTGCTGATCATCGCCGGCGCCCTGGTCGGCTCGAGCGGCATCATCCTGAGCCAGATCATGTGCAAGGCGATGAACCGGTCCCTCGCGAACGTGCTGTTCGGCGCCTTCGGTGCCACCAGCAGTTCGACGAAGAGCGCCGAGGGACTCACCGCCCGGCAGACGACGGCGGACGACGTCGCCGTGCAGCTTGCCTATGCCCAGAGCGTGATCGTGGTCCCGGGTTACGGCCTCGCGGTGGCCCAGGCCCAGCACCTGGTCCGGGAGATGGCCGACTTGATCGAGAAGAAGGGCGGGACCGTCAAGTACGCCATTCACCCGGTGGCGGGCCGGATGCCCGGGCACATGAACGTGCTTCTGGCCGAGGCCAACGTGCCCTACGACAAGCTCTTCGACATGGACCAGATCAACTCCGAGTTCGAACGGACCGACGTGTGTCTGGTGATCGGGGCCAACGACGTGGTCAACCCGGCCGCGCGGACCGATCCGGGCAGCCCCATCTATGGCATGCCGATCCTCAATGCAGACAAGGCGAAGTCGATCATCGTCCTCAAGCGCGGGATGGGGGCGGGGTTCGCCGGGATCGAGAACGAGCTGTTCTTCAACCCGAAGACGGCGATGCTGTTCGGCAACGCCAAGGATTCGATCCAGAAGATCGTGACGGAGCTCAAGGCCCTCTGAGGCCGGGAGCGGGGGAGCCGGGTCCCGGGCCAGGGCGGCCTCGGGACCCGGTGCCGTTTCGGGGGCCAGTGCATGGGGCCGGGCAGTGGGCGTCTCCATGCACGGAAGGCCGGCAAGGACGGCATTTGTTGCAGCGTGAAACGATCAGACTGAACCGATAGGAGCGATGCACCTTTCGGCGCATTTTCGGGAAACGAATTGCCGTTTTGGAGCGTAGTCTATCCGAGCGAGTGATTCGGGAATGCGCGAAATGCTGCAAATCCATATCCGGGAGTGTTTTAGCTAAGTTGTTGATTTTTTTGGGTTTAGATTGTATATTGGCGCGCCGAGGTTTCAGGCTGATTTCGGGTAGTGTTCGGCCCCTCGACGGTAGGTCCCTTCAACTGTGTGGAGGACATCTGTGACTCTTCCTCGTGCGAAGCGCCGGGCGGCACGACCCGCCCAGATCGCCCGTGCGGTGGACGAGGGCCGGGAGAGCCTCGACCTGTATCTGGACGAAATTTCTCGCGTACCGCTGCTCAGTCGAGACGAGGAAATGGAACTCGCTCGCAAAGCGTTCCGGGGGAATCTCGCTGCGCAGGAAAAGCTGGCTCGGCATAACGTTCGGTTCGTGGTTTCGGTCGCCAAGAAGTTCCAGAACCGGGGTGTCCCGCTCGTCGATCTGATCGGCGAGGGCAACCTCGGGCTCATGACCGCAGCCCGCAAGTTCGACCCCGATCGCGGGGTGAAGTTCATCTCGTACGCGGTGTGGTGGATTCGGCAGGCGGTCCAGGCCGCTATTGCCCGGCATGGGCGCCCCGTTCGGGTGCCGCTCAACCGCACGGCGGACCTCTCCCGGCTCGGCCGGACCACGACGCTCCTCAAGGAGCGCCTCGGCCGGATGCCGACCACCGAAGAGCTGGCGCGCGCCACGGGCCTCACGCCCGAGGCGGTTCGCAGTCTGAGTGCGCTCAACTCGGAGGCCGTCCGGCTCGATCACCCGACCCGCGACGGGGACGGGAACGAGCGGATGGAGCGGTTTGCCGCCACCGATCAGGAAGGCACCGACAGTTCGACCCTGGCCAACAGCCAGACGAACGACATCGAAGCGGCGCTGGCCACGCTGCCGCCGCGCGATGCCAAGGTGCTGCGCCTCTACTTCGGTCTCGAGGACGGCAACAGCCGGACCCTCGAGGAAATCGGCCGGATGATGGGCGTGACCCGCGAGCGGATCCGTCAACTGCGCGACCGTGCGCTGCAACGGCTCCGGGAAGGTGAAACGGGAGACCGGTTGAAAGACCTGGTCGCCTGAACGTCCCTCAGAAACCAAAGCGCCCCGGGGAGCAATCCCCGGGGCGCTTTTCTTTCGGAGCCTTCCGGCGCCATCCCGACGCCGGGGCGCCCATCCGGGCCCGGTGGCGCGCCTACTCGGCTGCAAACAACCGGAGCACGCGGGGCAGGATGCCGCCGTTCCGGTAGTAATCCACCTCGACGCTCGAGTTGAGCCGGACCACGGCCTTGAAGGTCTTCTCCGAGCCGTCCTCGGCCCGGGCGATGACGGTCACGGTGCCGCCCGGCACCGGGCCGCTCGCGATTCCCCGGATGGTGAACGCCTCGCGGCCCGTGAGCCCGAGGCTTGCCCGGGATTCGCCCGGCTGGAAGCCGAGGGGCAGCACGCCCATTCCGACCAGGTTGCTGCGGTGAATGCGCTCGTAGCTCTCCGCGATCACGGCTTTGACGCCGAGGAGCGTGGTCCCCTTGGCGGCCCAGTCCCGGCTCGACCCGGTGCCGTACTCCTTGCCGGCGAGCACCACGAGCGGGGTCCCGCGGTCCCGGTAGCGCATCGCGGCGTCGTAGATCGAGACCGTCTCGCCGGTGCCGAAGTCGAGGGTCCAGTTGCCTTCCTTGTCCGGTACCAAGGCGTTCTTGATCCGGACGTTGCCGAAGGTACCCCGCATCATCACTTCATGATTGCCGCGACGGGCGCCGAAGGTGTTCCAGTCCTTCGGATCGACGCCCCGGTCGAGCAGAAACCGGGCGGCGGGGCCGTTCTTCGGAATCGACCCAGCCGGAGAGATGTGGTCTGTCGTGACCGAGTCGCCGAGGGCAGCGAGGACCCGGGCGCCCTCGATGTCGGCGAACGGGGCCGGCGTTTCGGGCAGGTCGATGAAGAAGGGCGGCTCCTGGACGTAGGTGGAGTCGCGGTCCCAGGCAAACCGGCTCCCCTCGGGGACGGCGAGTCCCCGCCATTCCTCGTCGCCGGTGAACACCGACCCGTAGCTCTTGGCGAACATGGCCGGCTTGAGGGCGGCGGCCATCGTCCGGCGGACATCGTCGGCCGAGGGCCAGACGTCCGCCAGGAAGACCGGCCGCCCCTCCCGATCGGTGCCTAACGGTTCGGTCGCGAGGTTGAGGTCCATCCGGCCCGCCAAGGCGTACGCCACGACCAGCACCGGCGAGGCCAGGTAGTTGGCCCGGACCAGCGGATGGACCCGGGCTTCGAAGTTCCGGTTCCCCGAGAGGACCGCCGCGGTGACCAGCGAATGCTTCGCGATCGCATCCTCGATCGCCGGGGGCAGGGGGCCGCTGTTGCCGATGCAAGTGGTGCAGCCGTATCCGACGGTGTTGAAGCCGAGCTGGTCGAGGAACGGCGTCAGGCCGGCCGCGTCGAGGTAGTCGGTTACCACCCGGGAGCCGGGCGCCATGCTGGTCTTCACCCAGGGCCGGCTGGTCAGGCCCCGCTCGACGGCTTTCTTCGCGAGCAGGCCGGCGCCCACCATGACCGAGGGATTCGAAGTGTTGGTGCAACTGGTGATGGCGGCGATCACGACCGACCCGTCGCGGAGGGCGAAGCTCCGGTCGTCGAGGCGGCATTCGACCTCGTGGGCCGGGTCGGCGGCGGTGGCCACGGCCCCCCCGTTGTCGACCCACCGATCGGCCCCGGCAGTCGCCGCCGCCCGCCGGTCGGCGGGCACCGCTGCCGGCATCAGTCCCGGGAGGCTCACGGCAAAGTTCTTCGGGGCGTCGGTGAGGGCGACCAGGTCCTGGGGCCGCTTCGGACCGGCGAGGCTCGGCCGGACGGTGCCCAGGTCGAGCGTGAGGCTGGTGGTGAAGACCGGATCCGGGGTGGCGTCCGTCCGGAACAGCCCGTTTTCCTTGCAGTATCGCTCCGCCCGCTCGACCACATCCGCCGGCCGCCCGGTTCGGCGGAGATATTCGATCGTCTCGGCGTCCACCGGGAAGAAGCCCATGGTCGCCCCGTATTCCGGCGCCATGTTGGCGATGGTGGCGCGGTCGGCCAGGCCGAGGCTGCCGAGTCCGGGGCCGTAGAACTCGACGAACTTGTCCACCACCCCCTGCTTCCGGAGGATGTTGGTGGCCTGGAGCACCAGGTCGGTGGCCGTCGTGCCGATCGGGAGCTCGCCAACCAGCTTCATGCCAACGACTTCCGGGATCAGCATGAAGTAGGGCTGGCCCAGCATGACGGCTTCCGCCTCGATCCCGCCGACCCCCCAGCCCATGACCCCAAGCCCGTTGATCATGGTCGTGTGCGAGTCCGTGCCGACGAGGCTGTCGGGGTAGGCGGTCGGCTCACCATACTGATCGCGCAGCTGCACCAGGGGGGCCAGGTACTCGAGGTTGACCTGGTGGACGATGCCGGTACCCGGGGGGACCACCCGGAAGTTCTGGAAGGCCCGCTGGGCGAACTTCAGGAGCTGGTAACGCTCTTTGTTCCGGTGGAATTCCAGGGCTACATTCTGGCGGAACGCCTCCGCCGTCCCGTAGTGATCCACCTGGACCGAATGGTCGATCACCAGGTCGCAGGGGACCACCGGATTGATCCGCTGGGGATCCCCACCGAGGCGTGCCATGGCATCGCGCATGGCGGCCAGGTCGACGACGCAGGGCACTCCGGTGAAGTCCTGGAGTACCACCCGAGCCGGCATGAATGGGATCTCCCCGGCCGCCGGCTTCCCGGTCCACCGTCCGATCTGCAGGACGTGGTCTTCGGTGACGACGCCGCGGCCGGCGTGGCGCAGGGCATTCTCGATCAGGATCCGGATCGAAAACGGGATCCGGTCGAGGTCGATGAGGCCCTGGCGGGCCAGCTCCGGAAGGCGGAAAATGGTGGCGGTGCCGCTCGCGAGAGCGAGCGTGCCGCGGCTGCCGAACGGATTGGGAGATGCGGTCATCGTGAAGCCCGGTCGATGGCGTGGGACAATGCTGGGCGAAGCGGTGTTACCGTCCGCCGTAACAACATAAGCGGGGAGGGAACCACGAGCAGGATCACCGAGTTGCCGGTGGCCATCACCCGGCGGGACGACGGAATCGCCCTCCAGTGGGATCGTGAGGTGCCGCCCGTCGTCATTGCCGCTCGTACCCTCCGGCTCGCGTGTCCGTGCGCCGGCTGCGTCGAAGAAATGACCGGCCGGCCCCTGCTCGACCCGGCCTCGGTCCCGGCCGACGTCCGTCCGGCGCACCTGGCCCTCGTTGGCGCGTACGGGCTCCGGGTGCATTGGAGCGACGGCCACGCCACGGGCATCTACACCTTCGAGGCGCTCCGCCGGCTCAGCCCGGATCCGACCCCATGATCATCGGCTACCGCTGGTGGATCTTGATCTGGTACGGTCTCCTCCTCATCGGGGCGGCCGGCCTGCTCGCATCCATTTACTGGGGCCGGGAGACCCAATGGCGTAACCTCGATGAAGTGCTGCGGGCGATCGGGACCGTCACCGTTTCGACCGGCATGCTGCTGCTGCTCTACGGCATGATGCAGGCGTTCGCCCAGCTGCTGCTCGTGCTCGCCCTGATCGCCTTCGTGCTGGCGTTCGTCCTGGGACGGCGGGAGCGCTTCCACATCGAGCGCCCACGGGAGCCGGCCGACGACGCCGAGGATGGAGACGACCCGGCGTGAAGACGGCGGTAGCCGCAGCGGCGCTGATCGGCGGTCTCTGGGCGGCGTCGGTGTCGGCGCAGGTGGCCGGTCCCGCCACCGGCGGTGCGGTCGGCCTGGCCCACGCGGAGCGGCTGCTCGGTCACACCAAACGGGTCCTGATGGTCGGGGCCCATCCGGACGACGAAGACACCGAACTGCTTGCCTATCTGGTGCGCCGCGAAGGGGCGGTGGCGGGATACCTCGCGCTGACCCGCGGCGAGGGCGGACAGAACCTCATCGGGCCCGAACTCGGTGAGGCCCTCGGCCTGATCCGCACCGGCGAACTGCTGGCCGCCCGGCGGCTGGACGGGGCGCGCCAGTTCTTTACCCGGGCTTTCGACTACGGCTTTTCGAAGCGCCTCGAGGAAGCGCTCGAGTTCTGGCCCCGGGACTCGCTGCTCAAGGACGCCGTGCGGGTGGTCCGCCGGTTTCGTCCGCAGGTGATGATCTCGATCTTTTCGGGCACCCCGCGCGACGGGCACGGGCAACATCAGGCGGCCGGTTGGGTGGCCCGGGAGGCCTTTCGTGCCGCCGGTGACGCGAATCGCTTTCCCGAGCTCGCCACCGAGGAGGGACTCGCGCCTTGGCAACCGGCCAAGTTCTATCGGTCGGCCCGCTTCGACCGGGAGGGTACCACGCTGTCGCTCGACGGCGGGGTTCTCGATCCGGAAGTTGGCCAGTCGATCCACCAGATCGCCATGCGCGGGCGGAGCCTCCATCGCTCGCAGGACATGGGTTCCCTGGAGGACCTCGGGCCGAGTCCGATCCGGCTCGCGCTCCTCGAGGACCGGACCGGCGGCGGGTCGGCCATCTTCGCCGGTCTCGATACGTTGCCGCCCCGGCCCGGGTCGGTCGAGGCGTCGGAGTTGCTCGCGCCGGCCGCCGAGGCCGAGGCGATCCGCCGAGGGCTGATGGTGGATGCCGTCGCCGAACGGCGGGACCTGGTGCCGGGCGAAGACCTCGGGATCGCGCTGTCGTTCTGGAACACCGGGGCCAGGCCGGCCGCAGTGCGGTTCGACCTCCGGGTTCCCGAAGGGTTCCAGGTGACCTCCGACTGCCTCGGGCAGGATCGAAGCGCCGCACCGGGCGCCGTGCTCGCCTGCGAGGTCCGGTTGGCCGTGCTGGCCGGTGCCCAACTCTCCAGTCCGTACTTCCTGCGCCAGGAGCGGACCGGGGCGTGGTATCGCTGGTCCGGGCCGGCCGCGGCGTGGGGGCTGCCGTTCGAAACGCCGCCGGTGATCGCGACGTTCGGATTCGAGGGCGCCGACGGCGTTCGCCGGGTACTCGAGCGGGAGGTGACCGAGCGGGTGCGGAACCAGGCGGTCGGGGAGGAGCGGCATCCGCTGGCGGTCCGGCCCCGGCTCGACGTGCATCTCGCGCCGGGGGTCGTCCTGCGTGCCGCGTCGGACACGGGCGCTCAGCGGCTCATCGTGAGCCTGCTGCAGCGCGGCCGGGACAGCGCGACCGGGACCGTCGCGCTCGACCTGCCGGCCGGGTGGCGGCCGGTACCACCCGTTCGGTTCCATCTGGCGCCGGGTGAGCGTCAGGCGGTCGAGTTTTCGGTCGGGATTCCGCCGGGGACCCCGCCGGGCGACTACCGGGTCCGGTCCGTGGTGACCGACGAGCGGGGTCGCCGGTACGACGACGGGGTCGCGCTGGTGGCCTACCCTCACATCCGGGAGCGCGGATACCTCGTAGCCGCGGGAACCACGATCAGGGTCGCGGACGTCCGCTACGCCGCGGGACGGCGGATCGGGTATGTCCGCGGTGCGGCGGACGAGGTGCCGGAGGCCCTCGCCGGGTTTGGGGTCGGGGTGGAGCTGCTCGACCGGCAGGCCCTCGAATCGGGCGATCTCTCGCGCTTCGATGCGATCATCGTGGGGAGCCGGGCCTACGAGGTCGAGCCGGCATTGGCGGCCAACAACGGCCGGCTCCTCGACTATGTTCGGGGCGGCGGGCACCTGCTGGTCCAGTATCAGCAGCAGGCCTTCTTCCGGGACGGGTTGGCGCCCTACCCGATGACGGTCGCCGCGCCGCACGATCGAATCACCGACGAAACCGCCCCGGTCCGCGTTCTCCACCCCGACGACCCCGTCTGGGCGGGGCCGAATCGGATCGGGGC
>JBFXAY010000081.1:0-23238 GCA_050183815.1 Gemmatimonadales bacterium
GATAGCCGCCCTGACGGTGAAGGGTCACTTCGAAGCGTTCCGCGGCCATGACGGCTCCTCTCGGGGTCATCCCATTCTGCCGGATGTGCATGAGCCGGCCGTGAAGGTCCCTTGAAGCGGGCACCATCCATTGAGCCGGTTTCAGAATGTCTTCACCGTGGGCTCGCCGGTCGCCGGATAGGATTGGGGGCATGAACCCCGTTCCTTCGGAGGGACTGATGACTGCCCCGCAAGCCACGCCGACTGCGTTCGGCCTCCCCCGCCTCGGCGAGCCGGCGCCGGCTTTCGAGGCCGAAACCACCCACGGTCCGATCCGGCTGGAGGATTTCCGCGGCAGCTGGGTGATCATCTTCTCGCACCCGGCCGACTTCACGCCCGTCTGCACCACCGAGTTCATCGGCTTCGCGGAGATCGCGGCCGAGCTCCGGAAGCGTAACGTCGAGCTGATCGGCCTCAGCATCGACAGCGTCTACTCGCACATTGCCTGGGTCCGGAACATCGAAGACAACTTCGGCGTCAAGATCACCTTCCCCGTGATCGCCGACCTGGACCGGAACGTGGCGACCCGGTACGGCATGATCATGCCGGGCGAAAGCACCACCGAGGCGAGCCGGGCCGTATTCGTGATCAACCCCGACGGCATCCTGCGGGCGATGATCTACTACCCGCTGTCCACCGGCCGGAACATGGCGGAGATCATGCGGCTCATCGACGCGCTGCAGACCGCCGACCGGTTCCACGTGGCCACGCCGGCCAACTGGAAGCCGGGCGACCGGGTGATCGTGCCGCCGCCGCGCACCCAGGAGGACGCCCAGGAGCGGGTCAACGCGGGCTATCAGTGCAAGGATTGGTACTACTGCGAAACGAAACTGTAGGTCACCATGGCATGCGCCAACAGTGACGGCACCCTGACCGTCGGGGCCCGGCGGCTGCTCGCCGCGATGGAGCAGCCGGCCCGGCCTGAAACGATCGCCGACTCGGCCGCTCTGCCGCTGTTCCGGGTTCGCGCGGGCCTTCGGGAATTGCTGGCCGCGGGCCTCGCCACCGAGAGCGACCTCGGCTTCCAGCGGACGCCCGAGGCGGTCAGCCGGCTGGCGAACTAGCCCTGCCTCGGCGGCGCCCGGCGACCCGGCCGCCGGGCGCCCTCGCGCCTACCGTCCCGGCAGCACCGTGAATTCGGCCGATGCCATCTTGTCGCCGAAGAGCAGGTCGATCGCACCCCGGTCGCGCGCCAGCGTCCGAATCCGGATCTCGAACGTCTCCGCGAAGTCGGGCAGGTCCGAGAGCCCGAGCCGGACTTGTCCGATGTCCTGCGCCGGATCGTACGCCGTGCCCCACTGCCCCACCTGCCGATTCACGACCAGGAACGTTCCGGCCCGGGTATGCCGCAGCCAGAGCGTGTACAGGCCGGGCTCGAGGGTCAGGTCGCCGAGCTGAATCCGCTTCGCATTGGCGAGGTGGGTGGCTTCGTTGGCTCCGGTCCGCCAGACCGAGTCGTACGGAATCAGCGTCCCCCCCCACACCGTCCGGCCCCGCACCGACGGGCTGCCGTAGTTGATCATGATCGGCGCCTGCATCAGGGTGGCCTGCGCCGTGATCCGCGGCGAGAGAACGCCGGTGGGGGTCATCCGCTCACCGATAGCCGCCAGGTCAGCGGGGCCGTCGCTCCGGGTCCCAATCGACTTGTTGGTCGTGAACGTGCCGTCCACGAGCGACACGAGGCCGCTCCGGTCGAACCGGAGCCGCATCGCATACGGGGCGCCGCGGAGCCGCACGGTGTCCCCGCCCGCGGACTCGAAGGCGTGATAGCCGGGATTGCCCGTCGGGCCGAGGGTGCCCGTCGAATCGCCGCCGGCGCGGCCCCGGAGCAGTGCCAGCGGCGCGTAGACGAACACCGGCATTGCCGGGAAACCGCGGGCCACCCGGTAGCTCCGGGTCGAGGTACTGTCCGGCCAGACCAGGGTCCGCGTGGCCGAATCGGGCCCGAAGGTCAGCCGGTACTCCGTGGGGTTGTTGGGAATCGGCGCCCCGTTGCCGAGCACCCGCCGGACCACGGCCGACGTGGGCCAGCCGGTCCGGTCGAGCGCAATCTCGTATTCGGTCCGGATCACGGCCGCTCCGCTTCGGGTGACCATCTCGCCCGAGAAGCTCTGCCGGGTCCGGGAGAATTTCTCGAGGGCCACGGTATCGCGGCCCAGGCGGTAGACGATGACTCCCTGCTGCGCGGCGGCGGGCAGCGCCGCACCGGCGACAAGGGCGCTGACCAGGAACGAGCGACGGAATGGCGACATGGCGAAAACCGGATCCAGGGTGGCAAGGAGGTTAGAAGGGGGCGCCACGTTGGGCAATCGTACCGGTTTCGTGAGATCCGCGCCGCGACCGTCTCGGCCGGCTCCGCCGCCCCCCCAGCGAATCCCGGTGGGTGGCCCCGCGTCCTGCGCGCCGGTACTGTTCCCGCATGCCAGCACCGATCCGCTGGGGAATCCTCAGCACCGCCAACATCGGGCGGGCCGCCGTCTGCCCGGCCATTCGCGCCTCGAGCAACGGCGTCCTCGCCGCCGTCGCGAGCCGGGACGCCTCGCGGGCGGCCTTCTTCGCCCAGGCCAACGAGGTGCCCCGACACCACGGCAGCTACGAGGCCCTCCTCGCCGACGACGCGATCGACGCCGTCTACATTCCGCTCCCCAACAGCATGCACCTGGAGTGGACGGTTCGCGCCGCCGAGGCCGGGAAACACGTCCTCTGCGAAAAGCCGCTCGGCCTCACGGCGGCCGAATGCCTCGAGATGGATCGGGCGGCCCGGGCCAATGGTGTCCGGTTGATGGAGGCGTTCATGTATCGCTTCCATCCCAGAACGGTGCGGATGGTCGACCTGATCCGGGGCGGGGCGATCGGCCGTCTCGCCAGCATCCGAAGTGCCTTCACCTTTCGCCTCAACCGCCCCGACAACATCCGGCTCCGCGCCGACCTCGGTGGCGGCGCCTTGATGGACGTGGGTTGCTACTGCGTGAACGTCAGCCGGACCCTGGCCGGCGAAGAGCCGGTCGAAGCAGTGGCGTGGGCCCGGTTCGGGCCGACGGACGTGGACGAGGAACTCACCGGCATGCTCCGGTTCCCGAGCGGGGCCGTCGCACACTTCGACTGCGCGCTGACCCTCGAACGGCGGGAAATCTGCGAAGCGGCCGGCCCCGGAGGTTCGCTGGCCGTCGAGGCGGCGTTCGTGGCCGGCACCGGACCCACGACGATTACCGAACTGCGAGGCCGGAATCCGTCCCAGACGCACGTCGGCGGCACGGCTGACCAGTACCAGGTCATGGTGGAGCACTTCGGCGACTGCATCGTCACGGGGACCGAGCCGCGCTGGCCGGCCACCGAGGCCGCGGCGAACCTGGCCGCCATCGAGGCGCTCTATCGTTCGGCCCGCGCCGGCGGCCGCCCGTCACAGGTGGCGGTCCCGAACGACCGGTGATCGAAACCGGGCTGGGGGCCGGCCGTACGGCTGGCCTGAACCCCAGAACCCGACACCTCCGGAGCCTTCGAATGCCTTCGCCGTCCTCAGCCGGCCCGATCCACGGCCTGGCCCTGCTCACCGCGCTGGCCGCGATCGCCGTGCCCACCCGGTCGGCCCACGCCCAGCTCGATCAGAAGTCCGCCGCGGAAGTCCGGGCCCAGTTCCTGGCCGACCTCGACACCGTCCAGGTCAAGATCATGGCGCTGGCGAATACCATCCCGGAGTCGAAGTACCTCTGGAGTCCCACGCCCGAAACCCGGACGGTGGCCAACGCGCTGATGCACGTGGCCACCGAATGGTACGTCTACGTGCCGATGGTGATGGGCGGTGCCCCGCCGGCCGGTTTCGGGACGCCCCGGGAGGAGATTCCCAAACTCGAGAAGATCACCTCGAAGGCGGAAGTCCTGGCGCACCTCGAGAAGTCCTGGCAGCACGCCAAGCAGCAGGTGGCCGAGGCGGACCTGACACCGCTGCTCGGCAGCCGCCAGCTCTTCGGCCGAAGCTGGACCTTCCCGCAAGTCGTCATGCTCATGTCGGGCGACCTGCACGAGCACCTCGGCCAGCTGATCGTCTACACCCGCTCGGTGGGCGAGGTCCCGCCCTGGAGCCGCAAGCCGGGCTCGTGACGACCTAACGGGCGCCGTCGGGCGTCAGCACCGCCGTCATCAGCACCGTGAAGTTCGGGTCGAGCGCCACCGCCGCCGGCGGGCGCTCGGCCGCGAACTCGAACCTTCCGCTGCCTCCCTGCAACTCGATCCGCTCGATCCGCAGCGGGCCGTCCGCCCGGTCGCGAAGGCCGATCTCCAGCGGCACCCGGAAGGGCTCTCCGGGCTGGGTCTGCTCCAGCGACAGGATCACCTTCCCCGCCCCCGCGTCGAATCGCCACCGCCCCCGGATCACCGGGGCGCCCGATCGCGTCAGCCACTGGCGGAAGAACCAGTCGAGTTCGAGGCCCGACGTCTCTTCCATCACTCGCCGAAAATCATCCGTGGTGGCGTTGCCGTTCCGGAACCGGCGGTAGTACTCGCGAATGCCCCGCCAGAACGTCTCGGTCCCGACGATGCCGCGAAGCATGTGGAGGGTCCAGGCGCCCTTCTGGTAGGTCTGGCTGCTGGTGACCTGCTTCATGTCCCGAAGGCCGTCGTGGACCACCCGATAGCCGGGATGCGCCGAGTCGTACGCCAGAACGGTGGCCCGGCTCCGCTCCAGGCCGGCCACGAACGCGTCCCGGCCGGCATCATGCTCGGTGAAGAGCAGCGTGAAATACGTCGCGAAGCCCTCGCTCAACCAGACGTCGTCCCAGTCGGCTTCGGTCACCGTGTTCCCGAACCACTGGTGGGCGATCTCGTGGACGATCACCTCGCGGGCGCGCGGGGTGCCGATCAGGCGTTCGGTATACCCGATGGCCGTGGCTGCCTCCATCCCGCCACCCGCGGCGGTGGACTCGATGTTGGCCAGTTTCTCATAGGCATAGGGGCCGACGCGCTCGCTGTAGAACCGGAGTGCGGCGGCCGTCGGACCACCGAAGTCGGCGAAGCCCTGGTCGCGATCCTGCGGATAGACCCACGCCTGAATCGGAATCCCATCCGCCGGCGCCGAATGTTCGACGGCGAACCGGGCGACCCCGATCGTCTGGAGCCACGTGGCGATCGGCACCGACTGCTTCCAATGAGTCCGGCGGAGACCGCCGGCCAGGTCGGTTTCCTCGACCAGGAGCCCGTTGGACACGACCTGGTAGTGCGCCGGGGCGGTAACCACGAACTCGGACATCGCCTTGTCGTAGGGGTGGTCGATCCCCACCAGCCAGTTCCGGGCGAGGTCGGGCCAGTTGTCGCTCGCGAAGGTTCGATCGCCGTGCCGGTTGGGGCCGATCTTGAGGGCCGCCGCCGGGATCCCGTGGTACCGTACGACGACCCGGGTCAGTTGCCCGGCGGCGCCCGGCGCTCGCAGGGCGATCTCGAGACGGTCGTTCCGATGCGTGAACGACAGGGGGCCCGCCGCATCCCGCACTTCGTCCACGGTCATGCCACGGCCATCGGAGCGCGTCCCGACGAGATCGAGGCCCAGGTCCGCCCGGCCGCCCGCCATGAAGCGGAACTCCACCGTCGCGGTCATCCGGATTTCGTCGCTCGAATCCGACAGCGTGAGATCGTATCGGTAGGCGATCACATCGAGATCGGGACGGCGGGGATAGCCATCCCCCGCGGCCCCGGCCAGCGTCAGGGCCGCGGCTCCGAACACCACCAGCCAATCCACCATTGGCGCTCCGGGAATGAGGGTCGGACCGGGCCGATCGCCGGTTCGCAAACCCGGCCGGCCCGAAACCCAAGGTACGGGCCGTCATCCCCACCCACAACGCGTCAGCCGGGCGTCATGGCTTGGCCGGGATTTCGAGCCGGAACCGGACGATCCCGGGTAGATCGAGTTCGTCCCGGACGATGGCCCAGAGCCGGTCGCCGTCGGCATCGATCAGGGTGAAGCCGTTGCCGCATTCCAGCCGCCCGACGAACTCGCCGGTGGGCTCGTACACCTCGAAAACGGTCGGGGTGCGAAAGTGTTCCACCGGTCGCTCGGGATCGTTCGAGACCTGCAGCTCGTCGTCGGGAATCCGCTCCGACGGCACCGCGACCGTCACCCAGAGTCGTCCGTCGCGGGTGACCTGCAGGTTGCGAAAAGGCGCCTTCGTGCTCGGCAGCTCGGGACCCGACCAGGACCAGTCCTTCTGGGTTCGCCGCATGCTGTAGGTGATCCGGGCCCGTTCGCCGTCGCGTTCGGCCTCCTCGATCGGGACCGCGGGCATGTCCCGCGTGATCCGAACCGGCTTGGCCCCCGGCCGCGCCACGATCAGTTGCCCGGTGCCGCCGTTCCCGGCGACGAACCCCCCGGCCGGCTGCCAGGCCTCGAGGGGCTGGGCGGAGTGGCGAGCCCGGGTGGCCGACATGCTCCGGTTCTCTCCGTTCCCGTTCGTCGCGACGTAGGCTTCGCGAACGACCCCGAGATCTGGCGGCACGAGCGAGTCGGCGAAATCGCCTCCGGGCTTGAGCCGGACCAGGCCCATTCGTCCGAGGATGTCTCCGGGCGCCGGATCGGTCACCGGACGCCGCAGGTACAGCGTGCCCTCGGCGTCGCGTTCGAGGCCTCGCGTCGTCGAAAACCCCGCGGGCACCCGCCAACTGGTTTCGAGCGCTCCGGCCGAGTCGAGGAACGAGATTCGGGCGTTCTGGGCGTCGAGCACCACAATGCCCCCGTCGGCCCGCGGCTCCATGCCGTTCGAGGACTGGAACTCGCCAGGGCCGCCACCGCGCCGCCCGACGCGCCGAAGCAGCTTGCCGTCCGGGGCGAACAGGAAAATCGACCCGGTGGGCCGGTCGAACACCCAGAACCGGCCGTCGTTGTCCACCTCGAAATCGTAGACCTCGGTGAACAGACTGGTGTCCTCCGAGGCGGGCGCGATGCGGACCTCCTCGACGGCCCGGATCGCCTCGAGCGGTCCCGGGGTGCCGCGGATCGCCACTTCGACCGTGTCGCCCTCACGGTCGATCGAGGTCGTGACGGAAGAGACCGGCCTCTCGCCGCCACCGCAGGCGGCGAGAAGGAAGAGAATGGCGACGGTGAAACGCTCGCTCGTCATCGCGCTGCTTTCGATGGCGGCCGGGTGGCCTGGTTTGGGGCTCCGGGAACCGGCGGGAAACGGCTCGCTCCCGCGGCACGTATGGATCACATGCCCGGACCCTTCTTGGCGCTTGTTCTGATTGCCGGCTGGCAGGCGGACTCGCTGCCCTGGTGGCTGGGGGTCCCGACGGGCCCGCACGCCGTCGGGTTTCGAAGCTACTCGATTTCGCGGGCCGCGGCCGGAGGTGATCGGTCGATCCAGGTCGCACTCTGGTATCCCGCCGCCGGCCCCGCCGGCCGCCGTCTCCGCCTCGGCGAGCTGGCGGCGCTCGACGCCGCCACCGACCCGGATCGGCCCGCCGGCGCGGTCACGCCCCTGCAGTGGCTGGCCGCCGGCGCGACCGGCACCGACAGTCTGGCCCCGCCCTTCGAGGCGGCGTTAGGCGCACCGCTCCGCTCGATCGCCGGCGCGCGGACGGCACCGGGGCGGTGGCCCGCCGTCGTCTGGGGCTCCCGGCACGGCACGCCGACCGCCCAGGCCCCCCTGTCGGAACTGCTCGCCAGTCACGGCCACGTGGTCCTGGCGGCCTGGTCCCCGGATGCGCCGCTCACCTTCCCCTGGGAGAACCGGCCGGCGTCCGAGAAAGCGGCGACCATCGCCGCCCAGGTCGGCGACCTCCTTGCCGCGATCGCGTCGGCAGAGGCACAGCTCGACACCACGCGCGTCACGCTGATCGCCTGGAGCTACGGTGGCCGGACGGCGGCGGAACTGGCCAAGCGCCTGACGGGGATCTCGTCGATGGTGAGCCTCGACGCCAACGTGGCCCCCGATGACCCGGACGCGCCATTCGCTCTCGGCGCTCCGTTCCTCTGGCTCGTCGGCCGGGACACGACCCGCCGCGGCGTCGAACGGCGATTCGGGCCTGACAGCCGGACCACGATCGGGCGGCTGCCGGCGATCACCCACGGCAACTTCAATTCGCTCGAGGGATACCTGCCCGGTCTCCTGGCGGTTGACCGGGTACCGCGATGGTCGACCCCGGGGCCGATCGCGGTGCAGGGATACCGCGCCCTGATGCGCATCGTGCTGACCTGGGTCACCGCCGCCACCGCGGGCCGGCCGGTCTCACCCGCCGACCTGGCAGCCGCCGCAGGCAACGTCGCAATCGAAGTGCGAACCGCCGGAAAGTAGAAGCGCGACGCGAACCATCGGCTCGCGTCGCGCCTCAGTTGCCCCTCCTGGGCTCGAACCAGGACTCTTCTGATCCAGAGTCAGACGTGTTGCCAGTTACACCAAGGGGCACCGGTACATGGAGCTGAGGGGAGTCGAACCCCTGACCTCTGCAGTGCGATTGCAGCGCTCTCCCAACTGAGCTACAGCCCCCCGAAGGCGCACAAAACTAGTGATCCCGGTCGGCCCCGTCAACCGCGGCCGACCGGGACCAAATGGTCTATGTGATTGCCATTCAACGACTAACGAACTCGCACCGGCGGCGGCCAGCCGACCGCCTGAAAACGAGAAGAGCGGTGAGAGGCACCGAAGCAGGGGGAGCTTAGTCCTATAGCCCCGCTGCGGAGTCCGCCCACCGCCCATCCGTATATCCCTGTCGGTAGTGCAAGCAGTGGGCCGATCCGCCTCAGGATCTCACGCCGGACCGCAGCCAGCCAACCAAGTCATTGCAAAATAACAACTTACGACGCAACAACCCGACCAGCAGTCGACCGCATCCGAACCCGACCCCGGCAGGACCGGCGCGGCGGTTGTGGCGGAAAAACCGTGGCGGCCGGCACGCGGTTCCGCCTCCATTCGAGTCGCCGGAACGGCGCGAGAGAAGGCCGCGGGAGGCCTTCGGGAATCACCCCGGGGCGCCGAGCCGCAGCCACCAGAACAGCAGCACCACCCGCCCGGTCCAGAGAAGGCTCCGCCCTAGGTCAACCCGGAGCAGCATCCCGATCAGCTGATCCCGATCGAGAAGGCTCCGGCCTCCCCGCCGCACTGCGGCGCGCCCGGCGAGGGCCTCATGAACGAGCACCGCCATCCGGGTCAGCCACCAGATTGCAACGAGGCTCAAGACCATCGTCACGGCAATCATCCGATTCGCCGGCCAGGCGAGCACCGCGAGCCCGATCGACAGCACCAACTCCCCCACCATCAGGGGCCCGACGAGCGGCGTGATCCGCTTCACATGCTCCGAGTGATACCCGATCCACTCGGCGGCACCCACCCGCCGGAACAGCGGATAGTGGACCAACTGGATGGTCCAGCTCAGCCCCGCGAGGGCCGCCGTCACGACGAGGGCCACCTGGGTGAGGAGGACCGGATCAAAGCGCGCGAGCATTCCGATAAATTACCGCCCCGATGCCCGCCCTTCCCACTTTTTTCGTCGGCCCCTGGGAGTTGTCCTCGGCCACGGCAATCCTGCCCGAGCGGCCCGAGGCCGGCCGGATCCTCCTCGTCGAGAGCACCGGCAAGGGCGCCGCGCTGCCCTATCATCGCCACAAACTCGTGCTGGTCCTGTCGGCCCTCCGGCATTTTCGCGACGAGCTCCGAGCCCGCGGGTTCGAGGTCGACCACCGGGTCGCCTCCACCTATGCTCAGGGAATCCTCGATCACGTGGCGGCGGCGGCGCCGTCCGACGTGATCGTGCAACAACCGGCCGAGTGGGGCATCGCCCGGTCGATCCTGGCGCTCGCCGACCTGCCGCAGGAGTCGGTTCGCGGATCCGGCACCGTCCGCGGTCCGCTCGACGCCGCGCCCCGGACCACGCTGGCGGTGCTCCCGGACCGGCGCTTTCTCACCTCCCGCGCCGACTTCGCCGCCTGGAGCGACGGCCGGAAGCTCTACCGGATGGAGGACTTCTACCGCTGGCAGCGGAAGCGACTCGGCACCCTCCTGGACCGCGAGGGCAACCCGCTCGGCGGGCGGTGGAACTTCGACCCGGAGAACCGGCTCGGGGCCAAGGCGCTGCAGCGGCACGGAACGCCCCCGGCGCCGAAAGCGTTTCCGGCGGACGACGTGACCCGCAAGGTGACGAAGCTGGTCGATGCCCTTCCCGACCATTGGGGCACGACCGCCGGTTTCGACCTTCCGACCAGCCGGACCGAGGCGCTCGCGGCGCTCGACGAGTTCGTCGCCGAACGGCTCGAGTGGTTCGGCCCCTTCCAGGACGCAATCGTTTCCGGCGACGACTTCGGCTTCCACGCCCGGATCGCCGCGGCGATGAACGTCGGCCTGCTCCATCCGGGCGAGATCGTCGAACGAGCGGTGTCGTGGCTCCGCGACCGCGCCCGCGCCGGCAAAGGCCGGACCGGGCCGGCGCGGGACGGATGGCAGCAACACCTGCCGTCGGTCGAGGGCTTCATCCGCCAGGTGATCGGGTGGCGCGAGTACGTCAACGGCATCTACTGGCGTTTCATGCCGGACTACCGGCACCGGAACTACTTCGGCCGCACCCGCCGGCTGCCCGCCCTCTACTGGGATCCCGACCGCACCGATCTCGCCTGCCTGGCGGACGCCGTCCGCGGCGTCCGCGACACCGCCTACGCGCACCACATCAGACGCCTCATGGTGCTGGCGAACTTCGCCACGCTGGCCGAGGTCGATCCCCTGGCACTGTCGGACTGGTTCTGGGCGGGCTTCGCGGACGCGATGGAGTGGGTGGAACTGCCGAACGTGGTCGGCATGGGCACCTATGGCGACGGCGGACTCCTCGGCAGCAAACCGTACGTCTCCTCCGCCGCGTATCTCAACCGGATGTCCAACTGCTGTACCGGATGCCGCTACGACGCCGGCAAACGCACCGGACGTGACGCATGTCCGTTCAATTTCCTGTACTGGACCTTTCTCGACGAGATCCGGACGAGAAAGCTCGACGTGGGCCAGCGAATGCGGCTCGTCCTCAAGGGGCTCGAGCGAATTCCGGCCGAGGAACTCGCCGCAATGCACGATGAGCGCCGCCGGTTCCTTGACAACCTCCCCGAAGAAGCCACCGGCTGGCGGTTCGATCACGACGCGGGTTGACCGGCACGCTACCTTCCGCGAATGATTGACGACCTCCGCATCCATGCCGCCCGCGAAGGGGCTCCTCGGCCCGGCGGCGAATTCGTGCTCTATTGGATGCAGGGCGTCGCGATGCGCTCGACCGCCAATTTCGCTCTCAACTTCGCGGTCGAACAGGCGAACGCACTCGGCGTCCCGGTGCTCGTGTACCAGGGGCTGAGGCACGACTATCCCTGGGCCAACGACCGCCACCACACCTTCATTCTCGAGAGCGCGGCCGATCTCTACCGCGGCTTCGCCGAGCGCGGCATCCGCTACGCGTTCTACCTCGAGACTGCGGCTGAGCGGGCGGAGCGCGGCCGGCGTGACTCGCCGCTGGTGGCGTTGGCCCGGCGCGCGTCGCTCGTGGTGACCGAGTTCTTTCCGACCTTCATCCAGCCGCGCCAGCTCAAGCGGCTGCGGGAAAAGCTCGACACGCCGGTGGTGGCGGTCGATACCACCACCGTGGTCCCGCTCCGGTTCCACGAACGCGAGTATCCCGCAGCCCGTTCGATCCGACCTGTGCTGATGGAAGCGCTCCCGCACCATCTCTTTCCGGTTCCGAACCCCGAACCGGCCAAGGCGGGCCGGATCGAGGTGCCCTTCGCGGAGCCGCTCTCGGCCGGCACCGACGCCCGCGCCATCGCCGCTCTGGTGGCGGCCTGCGACATCGATCATTCGGTCGCGCCGTCGCCCACGCTCCGAGGCGGCGAGCGAGCGGCCCAGGCACGACTGGCCGCCTTTCTCGAGCGCGGCCTCCCGATCTATGACGAACAGCGTGGCGACCCGAACGTCGACGCCACCAGTCGCCTCTCGTCCTACCTCCACTTCGGCAACATCGCCATCCAGGAGGTCCTGCTCGCCGCCCGGGACGCCGGCCCCGCGCCGCAGTACGCCAAGTTCCTCGACGAGGCGCTCGTCTGGCGCGAGTTGGCCCACAACCTGACCTGGTTCAACCCGCGCCACCGCACCATGGACGCGGTCCCGGAATGGGCCCGGAAGGAGCTGGCGGACCACGCCGACGACCCGCGCCCCGCGCACTACTCGGACGAGGATCTCGAATTCGCCCGCACCGGCGACCGGCTCTGGAACGCCTGCCAGCTGTCGCTCATCCGCGACGGCGAGCTCCACAACTATCTCCGGATGCTCTGGGGCAAGTCGGTCCTGCTCTGGACGGAGAACGCGGCCGAGGCGCTGCGCATCCTCGAGCACCTCAATCACAAGTATGCCCTCGACGGCCGCGATCCGAACTCCTATGGCGGCATCCTCTGGTGCTTCGGGCGCTACGACCGGCCCTTCTACCGCCGGCCGATCTTCGGTACCGTCCGCTACATGAGCCTCAAGGCGGCCGAGAAGAAGTTCGACGTGCCCCGCTACGTGACCGGTCAGGAACGGCGCTCGAACGTCACCTGACGGCGCGAAAGGGTTAGTCCCGCCGCCGCCGCCCGACCGACCTTGCTGGGGTCGCCCCCAGTGAGGTTCGTCATGCTTCCCGTGCCCCGCGTCTGGGCCGTCACCCTCTGGACGGCCGGACGCCTCCCTTCCCTCGTCGAGTTCGGCGCCGGTCGGATCGGCCCCAGTCTGCTGGGCCGTTTGGTTCTCGAACGCTGGGAGCAACTCGCCGCCGTTTTTCCGGAGGTGGTGGTGGACGAGTACGCCATTCTGCCGGATCGGTTCCGGGCCCTGGTCCAGTCACCGGTTGCCGCTCAGATCGAACTGGCCGTCGCCTGGTTCCGGGCGGCGTTGGCGCAGGAGTCCCGGCTCGCCGGCCTCTCGGGTACGGGTATCGTCTGGGAGGTGGGCGTCGAGTTGCTGCTGCTGGAGAGCGTCGAGGAATGGATCGGCTGGCGGCGCCGGATCAGAACCGGTCGGTCACTCGGCCTTTCCGGTGCGCCGCCCGCCGTGAGCCGCGGGGGCTTTCGCCCCGGCGGCGGCCGGGTCGAACACCCGGTCGGGCCGGGTCGGCCCAGGGCGGGCCCGACTCAGCCGGACCGGTCGGGAAACGGCACGTCCACGGTCATGCCGTCCCGGGCAATCGAAACCGCGGGGAACACCGCGGCGGCTTCGGCCAGCAGCTCGGGCGCATCGCGGTTGTAGCGGGCGCTGATGTGGGTCAGCAGCAGGCGCCGGACGCCCGCGTCTCGAGCCAACTCGGCAGCCTCCCGGGCGGTCGAGTGACCGGTCTCCAGAGCGCGGGCCCGTTCGTCTTCCCCGAAGGTGGCCTCGTGGACGAGCAGGTCGGCGCCTTCGGCGGCCGCCCGGACGCCGGCGCACGGGCGGGTGTCGCCGCTGTAAACCACCGTCCGCCCCGGACGCGGCGGGCCGACGATCCCCTCCGGTCCAACGGTCCCGCCATCGGCCAGGGTCACGGTCTGGCCGCGGTGAAGCTGCCCCCAGAGCGGGCCCTCCGGCACCCCCGCGGCCAGGGCGGCATCGCGGTCGAAACGGCCCAGCCGGTCCTTCTCCACCAGCGCATAGCCGATGGTGTCGGTCCGGTGGTCGGTTTCGAAAACCGCGATGTCGTACTCCTTCCGGCGGATCCGGTCACCGGGTTTGAGCTCGACGATCTCCACCGGGAACTTGGTCTTTTCGATCCCCACGCCCAGGGCGTGGTTCAGGATCCGCTGGGCCGGCCGCGGGCCGTAGAGCGTGACGCCTTCCTTCCGATCCATGAGTCCCATGGTGCGGAACAGGCCAACGACGCCCAGGAGATGGTCCGAGTGGTAGTGCGAAAAGAAGATCTCGGTGAAGGTGAACCCGACCCCGTAGCGCATCATCTGGCGCTGGGTGCCTTCACCGCAGTCGAACAGGATGGTCTCGCCCTCGCGCGAGAGCGCGAGGCCCGACACGTTGCGCTCCACCGTGGGGCAGGCGGCGCCGGTACCGAGGAATGTCAGGCCGAGCATCGGGCAAAACTAACAGCCCGGCCTGCCGGACCGAACGGTCAGACCAGGACGTTGACCTGCTGGGCAATCCCGGTGGTACCGTCCTCGTTCAGGTAGATCCCGGACCGGGCCAGCTGCGCCAGCGGCTGGTTGGCGGCATCCGTCACCGTGTAGGGCGTGGCCACCGAACCGGTGTAGATGGCCCCGACGCCCCGGCTCGCCAGGCTCTCGGCCGCCAATCCGTTCCCGGTCTGATCGACCAGGGCCAGCCGGCTGAACACGCTGTCGCCTTCGTCGATGAATCCGTTGCCGTCCTCGTCGAACTGCGCCAGCTCGGCAAAGCCGTTGCCCGACCCGCCGAGGAGCTCGGAGTTCGGGTCGATGGTCCCGTCGCCGTCGAGGTCGATGCCAAGCACGCTCCCGCCGAGGCTCAGCGCCTGCTGGGTCGCCGGCTCCGCGGCCGGACCGGCGGCGTCCTGCACCTGACCCGCCTCGGCCCCGCCCGTTCCTTGCGCTGCGTTCCGGGCCGTCACGGCAAGCCCCGCGGCCGTCCCGGCCGTGGCGCTGTCCGCGCCGACGGTTCCCTTGAGCCGGAGCGAGATCGTTTCGGTGCGGGCGTACGCCCGGGCCAGATCGAGCGCCTGCGAGAAGTCGATCCGGCGGCCGTCATCCGTCACCACCGACCCGCTGGCGCGGAAGCTCAGCGCTTCGGCCTCGCGGTAGGTGGAGCGATAGCGGTAGTCGACGCGGAACCGCACGCTGCCGTCACTCGACGACTGACCGGCGGGGGGCGTTCCGGCAGCCCCCCCCTCGGCGGCCGGCGTCGCCGCAGTCTGACCGGCCGTCGTCGGGTTCGCGGCGGATGCCAGGCGCTCGTCGATCCGCTTCACGACGGCCGCGATCCGTTCCTCGATCGAGGTGGGCCGGTCCGCGCCGGACCCCTCGGTGTCGTCGCGCTTCGAGAGCAGCCGGTCGAGCAGCTTCGTCAGCTGGGCGATCGGATCGGAGCCCCGGAGGTAGCGATCCCCGCCGTGGTGGCCGTGGTGGCCGTGGCGGTGCTCGTGACCCACCGGGCGGAACCGGACCTGAACCTGCTCCGTGGTCTTCTGGGTCGCCTCGAAGACATGGGCGGCCGAGAGCTGAACGTTCGACGCAAGGATTCGCATGGGTCTCACTATCGCACCCCGGCCGCCGAACTTTAGGCAGCGACCGGAAATGCGACAGCCCCCGCGCCGGAGGTTCCGGCGCGGACGTCGGGGCGGCACCCGCTCTGGTTAGAAGGGCTTGACCTGAATGGTGATCTTGCCGGGATTCTTCCGGAGTTCCTCGATCAGCTTCTCGAGGGCCACGGCCACCCGATGCATGTCGCCATAGAGGAGGCTGTCGGTCATCAACCGGCCCATGGTACCCTGCCCCCGGTTGAGCCGCTGAAGCAGCGTGTCGAGCTGGGCGGTCGTCGTAGTGAACGTGGCCGACGTGGCCGAGAGGTTGGCCATGAGCGTATCGCTCCGGCGGAGCGTCCCGGGCAACGCGGCCTGGGCCAGGGTCGAGTCGAGCCGGCCCGACAGCCGCTGAAGCGACTGCATCGTGGCCGTCATCTCGGCCGTGGGGCCTCGCTGGCTGTTCCCGTAGATGGCCATGAACCGCTGCATGGCTTCGAGCGTGGCGTTGAGATTGTCGGCCAGCCGCTTGTTGGCGATCTCATTGACGCCGGTCATCACCGTCTTGGCCTGCTCGCCGAGTTCGGTGCCCAGTTCCGTGATTCCCTGATCGACCACGCCCTGGATCGTCCGGCCCTCGGGTAACGGTTCGCTGGCGGTGCCGGGGTGATAGTTCACGATGGCGTCCGCCACGAGCCCCACCGTGGCGAGCCGGGCCGTGGCATCGATCCGCGGGGCCACGACCGGCTTCACCCGGAGCGTCACCGCCACCTTGCCGATCGATTCGAACTCGATCGCGTCCACCGACCCCATGCTGACACCCGATACCCGCACCGGCGACCCCTTCTTGAGAGTGCCGGCATCGGGAAACTCGACGCGGACCACGGCGTCGCCCGAGGAGAACCGGGTGCCCTTGAGCCACATGGTGCCGCCCAGAAACAGGCCGGCGCCCACCAGCACCAGGAGACCGACCGTGACTTCCTGCTTGTAGTGAAGATCCATGGTTCAGCTCACGCCGCGTCCTTGGTCTCGAAGTCGCGCTCGAGAAACGCCCGCACCTTGTCGATCTTCGACGCCCGGAACTCCTCGGGAGTTCCCTGGAGCACGATCCGCCCGTCGCTCAGGAGCGCGAGCCGGTCCGCCACCCGGAACGCTCCGCGGACGTCGTGGGTCACCATCACGCTCGTGACCCCGAGCTCCTCGGAGAGCCGGCGCACCAGATTGTCGATGATGTCCGAATTGACCGGGTCGAGGCCCGAGGTCGGTTCGTCATAGAGGAGATACTTCGGATTCCCGGCGATCGCGCGGGCAATGCCGACCCGCTTCCGCATCCCGCCCGACAGCTGGGCGGGGAACTTCGCGGCGGTTTCCGGCGGCAGATTGACGAGCCGGAGGCACTCGGCCACCCGGTCCCGGCAATAGGCCTGGTCCTTGTACTGCTTTTCGTTCACGATGCCGAGCCGGACGTTTTCGAAGACGTTCATCGAGTCGAACAGGGCGCCGTTCTGGAACACGTACCCGATCGAGGTCCGCAATTCGGCGAGGGCGTCGCGCTTGAGTGCCGCCACGTCGAGGCCGTCCACCAGGATCCGTCCGGAGTCGGGGTGAATCAGTCCGTTGATGTGCTTGAGCAGCACGCTCTTGCCGGTGCCGGACGGTCCGAGCAGCGCCACGGTCTCGCCGTCGTTGACGGTGAAGTCGACGCCGTCGAGCACCACCTGCTCCCCGAACCGCTTCTTGACCGCGTGGAGCTCGATCATTGGTTGAGCAGCAGCCGGGCGAGCACGGCGTTGAGCAGCAGGATCACCACCGAACTCGCCACCACGGCGGCGGTGGTGGCGCGGCCCACGCCTTCGGCGCCCTGCTTGGTGTTGAAGCCCATGTAGCAGGAGATGAGCCCGATCGCCCCGCCGAAGAAGAACGCCTTGATGACGGAGTAGTAGCCGTCGAACGGCCGGTAGAAGTACTTCGCCCCGTAGGCAAAATCCTCGTTGGTGATCGGCAGCACCTGGCGGACGCCGTACCAGCCGGCGGCGACGGCAATGACATCCGCCACGATGGTGAGGACCGGCACCATGATGAAGCCCGCCAGCACCCGCGGAATGATCAGGTGCGAGGCCGGCGAGCGGCCGAGGCTCTCGAGCGCGTCGATCTGTTCGGTGACCCGCATGGTACCCAGTTCCGCCGCATAGCGGGCACCGATCCGGCCGGCCAGCACGAGCCCGACCAGCACCGGCCCGAGCTCGAGCACCACGGTCGAGACGATGAGCGTCCCGAGCACGTAGAGCGGGAGGCTGGTCTGCCACTGATAGCCGGACTGGAAGGCCGTGACCGCGCCCGCGAACGCGGCGATCACGATGACGATCGGAAGGCTCCCGCTCCCGATGCTCGCGGACTCGGCGATGGTCCGCGGCACCCAGCCGCGCCAGTCCCGGAAGCCGCGCACGATTTCCACGCAGAGAAGGCTGAAACGCCCGAAATGGGCCAGGGCCCCGAGAACGACCCTGCCCAAGAGCCGCGGAATCCCGAGCACCGGTGTTGCCATGCCTGTATCTTGCCCCCCCATGCCGTCGAAGTCCACCCTAGCGAAGTTCCGTCGCCTGGTCGTGACCTGGTTCGGCAGGCACGGCCGCGACCTGCCCTGGCGGCGCACCCGGGACCCGTATCGGATCCTGGTCTCGGAGTTCATGCTCCAGCAGACTCAGGTAAGCCGGGTCGAGGGCTTCTACCATCGATTTATCGACCGCTACCCCGACCTCTCCGCCTTGGCCGCGTCGTCACCCGCCCTGGTTCGGGAGAGTTGGGAAGGGCTGGGCTACTACCGGCGGGCAGACAACCTCCACCGGCTGGCCCGGACGATCCAGGCCGACTACGCCGGCACCATCCCCGCGGACGTCGAGACGCTGCGCCGGCTGCCGGGCGTGGGGCGCTACACCGCCGGGGCGGTGGCCACCTTCGCGTTCGAGATGGCGGAGGCGGCGGTCGACACCAACGTGGCGCGGGTGCTCCGGCGGGCCTTTCACCCCCGGACCGGTGCCACGGCCCGCGAGGAACGGCGGCTCTGGAATACGGCAAAGGCGCTCGTCCCCGAGTCGGGGCCGAACGCCTGGTCGTTCAATCAGGGAATCATGGAACTGGGCGCCCGGGTCTGCACGGCCCGCGAGGCACGCTGTGGCGAGTGTCCGGTCCGGCCGGTGTGCTACACCGGCCGGCGCCGGACCGGGGCTAGGGCCGGCCGAGGGCGCCGGTCAGGAGCGCCAGCAACCCCAGCACCCCGGAAATCATCCCGAACCGCGCCTGCTTCGCGCGGAGCGCGTCGAACAACGGCGCCTGACTGACCGGATCGACCCGCATCTGCTTGCCCGCGTTGGGCACCAGGAACACCAGCGTGATCACCGCGGCGAGAACGCCGGTGCCCTGCATGGCCATGAGGTAGTGACTCACGCCGGCGGCCGCGGCCGGGCCGCCATACATGATCAGGGTAAGCACCAGCCCCGACACCGTGGCCGCGAGACAGCCCGGCAGAATCAGGAACCGGTAGATCGCCCCGAGCGCCCGGACCCAGGCGGCCACCTGATCCCGCGGCTCCCGGCGGAGCATGATGCCCAGGGTCATTGCCGCGAGCGCGCCGCCCAGCCAAACGGTGAAGCCGGCCAGGTGGACGAAAAGCCAGAAATGTCTCATGGAAGTATCGCGCTGAATTCGTTGGGGTAGACCGGCTGCCGCCCGGGAAAGCCGGCGTCGACCTCGTGCCAGTGGCTGATCCGCTCCTCACCGAACTTCCAGCAGAGGAACACCAGCCGATCGTCCCTGAGTGCATAGAAGTCGACCAGTTCCGCCTCGAAGCCCCGGAAGACGCACCCGATCGACTCGAGTTCCTGCCGCAGCAGATCCACCCGCTCGGCGGATTCGGTGAGCGCCGTGCGCGACTCGACCAGTGCCTCGGTCTCGCCGATGTCGGCTCGCGAACCGGCCGCGAGCAACTCGTACGACGCTTCCGCTTCACGGAAGATGTCGTACTCGACGCGCAGGTCCGAGAGAATCCGTTTGAGCAGCGGAATCGCCCGGTCGGCCTCCTCCACCGTGAAGATGCGGGTTGTCGTCAACGGATCCTCCGTTTCGGTCTCCGGAAGGCGGGAAGTGCCTCGCGGAACAGGCGTCGTGGGGGCGCCCCGGAAAATGCTCGACCAATGATCCACCCGGAACCCGACTCGGTCAAGCCGAGAGACCGAGTTCCCGACGCGCTGCGACGCGTCCTGCTTCACGATACGAATCGATCTGCCCGATCGCAAACGTTTCGCCCCGATGCACCGTCGGCCGGATGTAGTGCAACGGCGGGCGCCCCGGCGTCGTTCGCCACAGTGCAACTTGTAGCACCGTGTTGCTGGCCATCAGGACATGTTGTGCATCGTTGTGGGCCCGGATCAGCGCGGGCGGCTGACGGCCGCCACGGGACGGCGCCGCATCGAATCCGGGACCGACGTCGATCGCGATCACCAGATCTGCCGGAAAGCGCGCGGCCACTTCGAGGGCCACGACCGCCCGGAGCCCGCCATCGGCCAACCGGCGGCCCAGCAACTCGACCGGCGGGTAGAACACCGGCAGGGCGCAGGACGCGAAGAGGGCGTCCACGAGCGGGGCGTCGAGCCCGCCGGACCCGAACACCACCAGTTCGCCGGTGTCGAGGTCCGCGGTCGTGACCGAGAGCGGCAGCTTGAGCTCGGCGAAGGTGGTGACCGGCATCAGCCGTTCGAGCGTGGCCCGCAGGCGCGAACCCTTGAGGAAGGACTGCGCGAAGACGCCTTTGACGAACGCCGTCCGGTCGAGCGCGGCCACGTCGTCCCGCTCGAGGTGACGGAGCCGTTCGATCACCTCGGCGATCGACAGTCCGGCCGCGAGCCCCGCCGCGATCACGGCACCCATCGACGTTCCGACGAACCGCGTCGGCACCATTCCGGCCTGGGCCAGGACCTCGAGGGCGCCCAACTGGGCCGCGGTCTTGGCCCCACCGCCCGAGAGGACGACGGTCGTTTCCCTCCCCATCAGCGGCGCCGGTCCTCGTAGCGGCGGCGGGCCGAGTCGAAGAGGGCCCGCTCCTCCGGCGTATCCGGCCGGAGCCGCGGCACCTTGGCCGGCCGGCGCTCCCGGTCGATGGCCACGAACACCACATGGGCGGTATGCGTGTGCTGCCGG
The DNA here is from genome assembly GCA_050183815.1 of Gemmatimonadales bacterium. Taxonomy (GTDB): domain Bacteria; phylum Gemmatimonadota; class Gemmatimonadetes; order Gemmatimonadales; family GWC2-71-9; genus SHZU01. The sequence continues at coordinate 20,401 of JBFXAY010000081.1, forward strand.
ACCCCGCTGGCGATGTTCTCCGAGAACACTTCGACGGTGATGTCCATCGACGTGTTGCCCACGAAATCCACCGTGGCGCAGCAGGTAACCAGGGCGCCGACGGGAATCGGATGGTGAAAGTCGAGCCGGTCGATCGACTTGGTGACCGCCGGGCCGCCCGCATGCCGCATGGCGGCCACGGCCGCCGCCTGATCGACGAGCGCCATCAGATCACCGCCGAAAAGATCGCCGAGCACGTTTTGCATGTTCGGCATGACGAAGGTGGTGATCTCGCCGCGGGAGTACGACATCGGTCGGGTTTCGGGAATCGTGCTCACAGGCCGTCCGCGGGCAAGGTCAGTAATCCACCGGGCGAAGATAAAACTCGCCGATGGCCGTGGGGCTCAGCATGGCGACGGTCGGGAGCTTCCGCTTCCAGTGGGTCGACTCGAGCCGCCGCCGGACCAGCTCGACCTCCGCCGCGGAAAATCCCAGCCGCTCGATCGCGGCGGGCCCGTAGCCGGAGAGCAGCCAATGGAGAATCTGGTCGGCGCGGGCGTAGCTGATGCCGAAGTCGCCCTCGTCGGTCTGACCGGCGACGAGGTCCGCCGTCGGCGGCTTGTCCACGATCGGAACCGGAACGCCGAGGTGGCGGGCCAGCGCCCAGACCTGGGTCTTGAACAGGTCGCCGATCGGATTCACCGGGGGCGAGTCGTCCGCGTGCCAGGTGAAGTAGCCGAAGAGCCGCTCGGTCTTGTTGCCGGTGCCCAGCGGAATGCCCCCCAGTGCCGCGGCGAGATCGAACAGCGTGATCATCCGCATCCGGGCCATGATGTTGCCGAGCCGTCCGGGCGAGGGCCCGTCGAGCTGCGCCGCAATGCCGTCGACGCCGGCGCTGATGTCCACCGTGCGAGCCTGGACGCCCAGTTCGTCGATCACGAGCTCCGCGTGGGTCAGGCTCTCGGAACTCGACAAGCGGTACGGCATCCGGACCGCCGTGACGTTCTCCGGACCGAAGGCCCGGGCCGCCAGATACGTCACCACCGCACTGTCCACCCCGCCCGAGAGGCCGATGACCACCCGCTCGAACCCGCGCCGGCGTTTGACCTCGTCGCGCAGAAACTCGACCAGCCATCGCTCGGTGAGGCCCGGGTCGATCGCCAGCGGGTCGCCGTCGGCGGGCGGAGGGGCCGGCGGGCGGTCCACGTCGGGCCGAGCCGCGGGCCGGGCGGGCCGGACCTCCGCCGGCCCCGGCAGCCGGCCGGTCTCCCGGCGCGCCACGAGGGCATCGAGGAGATGCGGCAGGTGAGTCTCGAGATCGGAAAGCAGCGGCTCCTCGGCGCGCGCCCGGGTGATCTCGTCGAGATCGAGCGAGGCCACCGTCAGCGCGTCAGTGAAGATCGGCGCCCGGGTCAGGATGCCGCCGCGCGGCTCGGCCACCAGCGACCCGCCCGGAAACGCCTTGCCGCCCTCGAACCCGACGAGATGCGCCACTACCACGAACACCCCGTGCTCGGCGGCGATCGACTGCGCCGACCGTTCCCAGCGGGTGGTGCTCGCCGGCTTGCCGTCGGGATGTTCGCCCGGCTGAATCCCGCGGGCGGGGCTCGCCGCGAGCACCACGATCAGCTGGGCGCCGTCGAGGGCTGCCATCGTGGGCACCAGGGTGTGCCAGGCGTCCTCGCAGACCACCACCGCGACCCGGCCGAACTCGAGGTCGAAGGCCTGGACCCAGCGGCCGGGCTCGACGAACCGTTCCTCGTCGAAGACCCCGTAGGTCGGCAGGAAGATCTTGCGGTGGACGTGCCGGAGCCCGGCGTCGGGCCCGCCGAGGCGCAGGGCCGCCGCGGAGTTGTAGAGCCGGGTGTTCCACAACTCGTAGAAACCGACGATGAGGTCGACGGGCGGCGCGCCGCTGGCCGCGTGCCGGGCCGACAGGTCGAGGAACAACTGCTCGGCGGTGACGGCCAGTTCGCGGACGCCGCCCTCGACGAAATAGCCGGTCAACGCCGTTTCAGGGAGAACCAGCAGATCGATCGGATCCTGCTGGCGAGCGAGGCCGGCAAACAGCTCGCCGATCCGGTCGAGGTTGGCCGAGTAGGCAGCCTTCCGGGGGCGGAACTGGGCGATCGCGATCCGGACCATGGGGAAACCTATCGCCCCCTGACGACCGTTCGAAAGTCGGCTATTCTTTCCCTCCCATGACGACCCCTCTCGAAGCACTCGCGGGCGTGGCCAACGCCGCCGAACCGATCCCCGGAATCCTGGCCGGCGGACAGCCCACGGCCCGTCATCTCGCCGCGCTCAAGGAGGCGGGCGTCGGGATCATCCTCGACATCCGCGATCCCATGGAGCCCCGACCCTTCGACGAGGCCGAACTCGTCGCCGAGCTTGGCATGGAGTACGTCAACGTGCCGGTCACCGCCGGCACGATGACCGACGACACCATGGCCCGCGTTCTGGACGTGGTGCGCGGCCGGGGTGACCGGACGATGCTGTTCCACTGCGCCAGCGGCAACCGCGTCGGCGGCCCGATGATCGCCCACCTGCTGCTCGATCGGAACGTGTCGGAGGACGATGCCATCCAGATCTCGATGCGTCACGGTCTCCGGGGCGCGGATGTGCTCCAGTGGGGCCTGGAGTACGTGCAGCGCCACCGCCGCTGAGCCGACATCCGGGCGGAAACGGCCCCGGATCCGACCGGAGCTCGAATGAAACGAAACCGCCGCGTCCCTGACTGGGGCGCGGCGGTTCGCGTTTCCGGCGCGGGCGGTCAGTTGCCCGGTCGTCCGCTTCGCGGGCGGCTGCCCGACGCGGGGCGCGTGGATCTCGACGGCCGCGTGCTCGACGATCCCCGGG
>JBFXAY010000082.1:0-23236 GCA_050183815.1 Gemmatimonadales bacterium
GCCCCGGTCGTTCGCCACGGTCCCTTCAACCACCTCCTCATGCCGCCGATCGCCGACTTCCTATGCGTCTGGGATACCGCCTTTGACTTGACCACGGGTGACGACACCAAGACAATACGCGCGAGCCTGCCACCGGACGTCCACATCGAGTCGAAAGGCGTCGTGGCTTTCATGGCGGCCGCCACCAGCCGAGCGGTGCTCGAGGTGTTAGTCAACGGCGCCCGGCGGGGACCGACATATCGAATCGACGCCGGGTCCACCAGGGGCTACTGGGAAATCATGTCCGCCGGGTCGATCCAACCCGGGTACGGGACCGAGGTCACCTTCCGGCTCCTCGACAGCGACGGAACGATCTCCGTCAGCGACGTAATCCTCTGGTTCAAGCGCCAGCCGGCGGCCGATGGCGCTTCGTGAGGACTTCGAACGCACCGGGACCTGGCTCTTCCGGTACCGGAGCTGGCTTCCTCCGCTGCTGCTGATCCCGTTGATTCTCGCAGCCCCGCCCCTCGAACCCGGCCAGCGGCCCGGACTCCGGTTCCCCGCCACCACGGCCGGCTTTGCCCTCGCCGCCCTCGGGCTCGTCGTCCGGGCGCTCGTGATCGGGCACGCCCCCCGCGGGGCATCCGGGAAGAACCGGGCTCTCCAGGTGGCCGATTCCCTCTCGACGACCGGGCTCTACTCGGTTTGCCGGCATCCGCTGTACTTCGGCAACCTGCTCCTCTGGCTCGGGCCGGCGGTGGCCGTCGGTCGCTGGTGGGCGCCGGTCCTGGTGACCGCGGCCTGGGCGCTGTTCTACCGGCGGATCATCTTCGTCGAGGAGCGGTTCCTCGCGTCCGAGTTTGGCAACCGCTGGCGCGCGTGGGCCGCCCGCACGCCGGCGCTGATCCCGCGCCCCGGGCGCTGGCAGCGGGCGGATTTGTCCTTTTCGCCGCGAACGGTCCTCCGGCAGGAATACTATGCGCTGGTCAGCACCGTCACGATGTTCGTCATCACCGAAGCCGGCACCGTGTTCCGCCAGACCGGCCGCCCGGGCCTCGACCGCGGCTGGCTGGCGCTCTTCGGCGCTACGATCGCGGTCGGTGCGGTGCTGCGGACGCTGCAGCGACACTCGAGGATGCTCGATGTCGAAGGCCGTTAGGGCGCTGCTGGTGCTGGCGGCGGCGCTGCCCCCCGCCGCGGCCGCCCAGGCGGATTCGGCCGCGCGCCCACCGCTGATCCGTCCCGCCGAAGCCGTCGCGGCCGCCGGACTCGTGGCCGGGTCGGTCCTGATCGACGGCTGGCTGCGGGACGAGGCCCAGGCGCAACGATCCACCGCGACCAACGACCTCGCCTCCTTCGGCAACCACTTCGGCGACCTCCGCTGGGTCGGACCGCCGCTCGTGGCGGGGTGGGTAGCCGGCCGGCTCACGGGACATCCCCGTCTCGCCGAGGCGACGGCCAAGGCGTTCGGCGCCGCCGTCGTGGCGGGCGCCGCCACCGGGGCCCTCAAGGTCGTCATCGGCCGGGTTCGGCCACGCGACACCACGGCCGCGCTGGCCTTCCGGCCCTTCACGAAGAACACGTCGTTTCCCTCGGGCCACACGACGGTCGCGGTGGCCATTGCCAGCAGTCTGGCCCATTCGACGCCGGACGGCTGGAGCGACGTGCTGTTCTATGGTCTGGCGGGGCTGACCGGGTTCGCCAGGATCAACGACAACAAGCACTGGCTGTCCGACGTGGCGGGCGGCGCGGTGGTCGGGTATCTCGCCGGCCGGCAGCTCACGGCCGGGCCGGGCCGGGCCCAGGTCATCGCCGGGCCGGATCATCTCGGCCTGGCGATTCCCCTCGGCCCCCTCGGCGATCACATCCGGAACAGGTAGCTCAGCTTCACGAAGAGCCCGTCGCCTACCCGGCGGAGCCCGCGGGGCATGCTTTCGAGCGTCTCCAGCCGGGTGCTGCCGTATCCAGCGAACAGCACGGTCCCCGGACTCGGCTGGAAGGCCAGCAGCCAGTCGACCCGCAGCACCTTGCTCTCGGCGGCGCCGATCCGCTGGTAGGTGTTGGTGGCGGGGTCGAACACCGCGATCGGATCCTCGGTCCGGCCATCGTCGCGGAGCGCGTCCTGCCGGTCCGCGCGATACTCCCCGACCACCCGCAGGAAGAGCGCCCGGCTCACCTGGTACTCGGCCTTGACCCGCGGCAGGTGGGTGCGTCCTACCGTCGAGCCGTCGCTGTGGCGGCGGTATTCCTGGAGGATGTACGACCCATCGAGGCGGAGCTGCTCGGAGGGGCGCCAATTCACGCCGAGGTTGACGTTCTTGATGTCAGCCCGAGCCCACTCGAAGAAGTTGACGTCCCGCCCCCAGACGTACGATACGTAGCCGGAGAAGCCGCCGAGATTCGGCGTCGTGAGCGAGGCCACCCCGTCGACGTTCTTGAGTTCCGGCGTGGCGTCGAACGGGCGGACGGAGTCGGCCACCCCGGGCCGGATCAGGACGTAGTCGGCGTAGAGATCGGGATCGAACTTCTGGTACTCGTACAGGAAGGAACCGGAGAGGCCCCATCCGCCCCGCAGGCGGGTATTGACGTTGAAGTGATACTTGTGATCCTGGGCCGCGCGGCCTTCCACCAGGTCCTGGTACCGCCACGTGAGCAGCGGCGAGAAGTCGAACGAGGCCCGCTCGACCAGCCCGCCGGGCCGGCCGTAGAAGTTGATCTGGTTGATGAATCGGGCGTTCGCGACCGCGCCGCGGCCGATGAAGCCGGACTGGGTCCGAAAGCCGGTGGAGATCGCGTCGATCGAATACCGGAAGTTGAACCGGCGCCCGCTGATGGCGAGGGCCCCGTTCCAGAGCGCCCCGTTGCGGTCGACTCCGCTCGTGGTGGTTCGGCTCCCGGCGACCTGCAGGTTGAGCCCGACGCGCGATCCGAACGTGAGCCGGGTATCGACACCCGCCACGTGGTTCGACCGGTCCGCTTCGTAGCGGCCGGTGTACACGAGGCCAAGCCGGGACCCGGCTCCGAGATCGCGCAGGAGCCGGGTGACCGCGAAGACCGGGTTGTGGCGGCCGTCGGCCGACTGGGCCTGATCGTCCACCGCGGCCAGGGCCCCGAGGCTGAAGGCACCGACCTTGCCCGCGAGCTTCGTGGCGGCCACCGGCTCGACGACCCGCCGCGTATACACGAGGCTCTTCGGAGTCTCGAACAGCTCGCTCCCCTCGAGGAAGAACGGCCGCTTCTCCGGGAAGAACAGGGCCGAGCGCGGATCGAACGACACCTGACCGGCATCGGACTCCACCTGCGAGAAGTCGGGCCGGACCGTGCCGCTCGCGGTGAGGTCGGTGGTCATCCCCCAGCGAACGTCCGCGCCGAACCGCGGGTTGCCGCCCGACAGGTTCCAGTCGTTGCCCGCGCCCGGCTGGCCGGTGGCCGTGCTGGTTACCACCGGCGTCACATCCAGCACCAGGCCCCGCCGGAGATCGGTCAGGCCGACGAGTTGCCCGGCCTGGCCGAGATAGGAAGCGGCGTCCCGCTTGGCCGGGACCCAGCTCGACACCGCTCCCGTGGCGCGATGGGTCCGTTCGACGTGGATCCCCCAGGTCTGCTCGTTCCGGTTCTGGTACCGGATCGACTTGAAGGGAATCTCCAGTTCGACCTCGAATCCGGCGACCGTGACGCGGCCCTTCGACTCGTAGACGAAATCGGGACTGGGGTCGGCTGCCTGACGCCCCCCGGCAAGCCCGCCGAAGAACCCCGAGGACGCCGCGGTGCCGTTTTCCGACAACACGCCGTCGAGCTGGACGCCGAGCGGGTTGACCCCGAAGACGTAGGCCTGCCGCCCGTCGTTGAAGGTCGACAGGAAGAGCATGACCACGTCATCCTGCTGGAGGTTGTCCCGGGTGGCGAGAGTTGCCCGGACGTCCGACCGGGCAGCACTGGCGCGGATCCCGACGTGAAGGGCCGTGGGCGAATACCAGATCAGGACCTCGGTCGAATCGGGGGCGGGCCGGTCGTCGGTCGGGTAGTAGCTCGAGAAGCCCGTGAGTCGGGCGGCCCGGTCCCACACCGGCTCGTCGAGCACGCCATCGACGACGGCTTTTTCCTCGAACCGAGGCGGATGCACGGCCAACGACTTGTCGCGGCCGACATAGACGAGGGAATCGGGCGACAGCCCGGCCAGGATCAGGAGCGCGGAAGCGAGCAAGGGACCTCGCAATTGGGAAGATCGGGCCCGCCGACCGCGGGGCATGCCATCAGAACCGACGACCGGCGGCGGGCGCCGGTTTCAGTTCTCACAAAGGTAGCCGCCCGGGGGCTCGCCTGGACTCCGGGGCCGGGCTACTTTCCCCGGACCTTCACTCGACGGCTGTCCGATGAGCTCCTCCCGCCGGGATTTCGTCCAGACCCTCGCCGCGGCCGGCGGCGTCCTGTCGTTAGGTCGCCCCGCGGCCTGGCACCCGCTCGATCCGCCGCGCCAGGGCAAACCCCTGAACATCCTGATTCTCGGCGGGACCGGCTTCATCGGCCCGCACGAGATCCGGTATGCCGTGGCCCGCGGCCACAAGATCACGGTGTTCAACCGCGGACGCCGGCAGGCGGACCTGCCCGCGAGCGTCAAGCACCTGACCGGCGACCGCAACGGCCAACTCGACGCGCTCAAGGGCAACACGACGTGGGACGTGGTGATCGACAACCCCACGACCTTCCCGCGCTGGGTCCGGACCGTCGGCGAGATCCTCAAGGGACGGACCGACCAGTACGTCTTCATCTCGACGTTGTCGGTCTACGACAAGTGGAACATCCCCAAGATGGACGAGTCGGCGCCGCTGGCCACGATGCCCGACCCCAACGTCGAGGAAATGCAGTACTACGGCGCCATGAAAGTGCTGGCGGAGCGTGAGGCGGAGAAGTGGTATCCCGGCAAGGTGACCGTGATCCGCCCCGGTCTCATCGTGGGCCCCGGCGACGAGACCGACCGGTTCACCTACTGGCCGGTCCGGATCGCCCGCGGTGGCGAAGTGCTCGCCCCGCCGCCCGGCGATGCCGCCCAGATCATCGACGCCCGCGACCTCGCCGAGTGGACCATCCGGATGTGCGAGTCCCGGACCTATGGCACCTTCAACGCCACCGGCCCGCGGTCGCCCCTGTCGCAGGCGGAGATGCTCGCGGGCGTTCGTGCCGCCATGCCCGGCAGCCTCGATATCTCCTGGGCATGGGCCGACGCGAAGTTCCTCGAGGACCAGAAGGTCCGGCCCTGGGGCGAACTGCCGGTGTGGATCCCCAACGCCGGCGATACGCTCTACTGGGGCAAGGCAATCATCGACAAAGCCGTCGCGGCCGGCCTGACGTTCCGGCCGCTCGCGCTCACCGCCGCCGACACACTCGCCTGGCACCGGACCCGTCCGGCCGACCGCCAGGAGAACCTGCGCGCCGGGATGAAGCCCGAGCGAGAGGCCGAGGTCCTCAAGGCGTACCACGCCAGGATGGGTTCCTGACGGAAAAGGCAGACCCGCCGGCTCCACCCCTCGCCCGGCTCCTGCAGCGTGTCGTGGAGGTCCGGACCGACGAGGTCCGGACCCTCCTGCTTTCCGGCGCGTATTTCTTCTGCATCCTGTCGTGCTGGTTCATCATGCGCCCGATCCGGGAACAGATGGGGCTCGCCGGCGGGACCCGCAACCTGCCCTGGCTTTACACCGGCACCCTGCTCGCCACCCTGGTCGTGCATCCGCCGTTCGCGGCCCTGGTGGCCCGGTTGCCGCGGCGCCAGTTCATTCAGATCGCCTACCGGTTCTTCCTGGCGAACATCCTGATCTTCTTCGGGCTGTTCGAGTTGATGCCGGAGCACTGGCAGGTCTGGGTCGGCCGGGTCTTCTTCGTCTGGACCAGCGTCTTCAACCTGTTCGTGGTCTCGGTCTTCTGGGCGTTCATGGTGGACGTCTTCCGGACCGACCAGGCCAAGCGACTGTTCGGATTCATCGGCGTCGGCGGGACCCTGGGCGGGATCGCCGGGGCAACGGTCACCGCCACGTTCGCGCAGCGGGTCGGCCCCACGGCGCTGTTTCTGGTGTCGGCCGTCCTCCTCGAACTTGCCGTGCAATGCGTCCGGCGGCTGTCGGCAAACCAGGAGCGCCAGGCCGGCCGGCACGGCGCCGCGTCGGAAGTCATCGGCGGCCAGACCCTGGCGGGGATTCTCCACGTGGCCCGCTCGCCCTACCTGCTGGCCATCTGTCTCTACATGCTGCTCTTCACCATCGGCTCGACCGTCCTCTATTTCCAGCAGGCCGAAATTGCCGGCCGCTATTACGCGGACCGGGCCGCCCAGACGGCGTTCTTCGCGAGGCTCGATCTCGCCGTCAATCTCCTGACCCTGCTGACCCAGACCTTTCTGACGGGCCGGATCATCAAGGCGCTCGGGGTACCGGTGGCGCTGGCCCTGCTGCCCCTGGTGTCGTTCCTCGGATTCCTGAGCCTCGGCGCGGCACCGACGCTGGCGGTGTTCGTCATCTTCCAGGTCCTGCGCCGAGCCGGCGAGTACGCCGTCGCGCGCCCGTCCCGGGAAGTCCTTTACACCGTCGTGTCCCGGGAAGACAAGTACAAGGCGAAGCACTTCATCGACACCTTCGTCTACCGGGGCGGAGACCAGGTCGGCGCATGGAGCATGCGCGGCATGCAGGCGCTCGGGCTGGGGCTGGCGGGGACGGCCTGGGCGGCCGCCCCGCTCTCGGTCCTCTGGCTCGGGATCGCCCTCTGGCTCGGCCGGCGGCAGGCCGCGCTCGCCGCCGGCAACGCCTAACGGCGGTCGTCGTCGTCGTCATCCCGGCGCCGGTCGGCGGCCGGCCGACCCTCCCGGTCCGGCGCGACGGCCGTCAGACCCTCGCCACCCGCGCCGAGGTACGCCTGGGCCGCGCCATGGCGGTAGACCAGCTCCCCGCCCGAATGACCCACGCGGTACCCCGCAACCAGGAGCAACAGGGAGCCGGCCAGCGCCAACCCCCGCGCTGCCTGCCCGGCCCGACCGGCCAGGAGTCCCAGTGCCGCGATGACAGCGGTGACCGCACTCGCCGCAAGGAATCCCTCCGCCCGGTCGGCGTGGCGCTCGACCGCCGTCTCTCCGACGACATCCTCGACCCGCTCTTCCTCTCGTTCGCCCGTTTCGACCGCGAGCCAACTCGCCCCTGCCAACCCGGCCGACAGGGCCACGACGACCAGCCAGGGAGCCCGGCCGAGGGATGGACGGCGCGCGGCCAGCAGGGCGGCGACGATCGCCACGGGGAGCAGGACCGACAGCACGACGGGAAAGTGGACAACGGCGGGGTGCAGCGGATCGGGCAGCATTTTCATCGCTCCTTAAAGGTTCGCAGGCAAGATTAGGGTCATGAACGACCCGAGCCATCCGACAAACGCCCCGATCGACTCGGGCATCCGCTGGTTGGAGGCCGAATCGGACCCCGAATCGGCCGTTTCCGGCCTCGATCGGGCTCTCGTGCTCGTCCTGCTGGTCATCGCCGGCGCCGGTCTCGGCGACCTGGCCCTCGACTCGGGCAGCCGGGCGAGTCTCCTGCACCTCGTCGTCGAGGTCGTCCTGATTGGCGGCAGCCTGGCCGGAATCGTGTTTCTGGGCCTTCGCTGGCGAGCCACCCGGGTCTCGCTCGCCACCGCGCACCGGCGGCTCGAGGCCAAACAGGCCGAGCAGCAGGCTTGGCAGGCGCAGGCCGGGCGGGTGCTGGCGGACATGGCGACGGCGGTGGACCGCCAACTTGGGGACTGGGGCCTGACGCCGGCGGAACAGGACACGGCCCGACGACTGATTCTCGGCCACAGTGTCCGGCGGATCGGTCGGGATACCGACCGCGCGGAGAAGACGGTGCGTCAGCATGCCGTAGCGGCATACCGGAAATCGGGGCTCTCCGGCCGGGCGGAACTCGCGGGGTTCTTCCTGAGCGGTCTCCTGCGCCCGATCCCCGAGTCCGGACCGCTGCCAGGGACCGAGAATCGTTAACGTTGCATTCACGCAACGGGGCTAGGTTTGAGCAATCCTTTACCTGGGGGAGTCTGAACTCCCCGCACCCACCATGCGGATTCTGGTCGTCGAAGACGAACCGCAGTTGCTCGACTCTCTGGTCCGCGGCCTCCAGCAGGCGGGGCATGCCACCGATGCGTCCTGCTCGGTGCAGACCGCGCTCGCCAAGCTCGGCCTCGATCCGTATGACGCCATGGTACTCGACCTCAACCTCCCGGACGGCTCGGGCCTCGACCTGGCCCGGACACTTCGGCGGAACGGTGCGGGCATCATCATTCTGGCGCTGACGGCCCGCGACAGCGTCCCGGACCGGGTCGCCGGACTCGATGCCGGCGCCGACGACTACCTGGTGAAGCCGTTCGCCCTCGATGAGTTGCTGGCCCGGCTCCGGGCGCTCGAACGCCGTCACCCCATGGTGCGGGCGCCTGTGATCGAGGTGGACGATCTCCGGATCGAACCCGGCAGCCGGACGGTCACCCGCTCCGGGCGGCCGATCGAACTCACCACCACTGAATTTTCGCTGCTCGAGTTCCTGGCCAAGAACGCCGACCAGGTGGTCGGCCGGGCCACGATCAGCGCCCACGTCTGGGACGAGAACTACGACCCGGCCTCCAACATCATCGACGTCTACATCGCCCGCCTCCGGAAGAAGCTCGACCAGCCCGGCGGCCGCCCCCTATTGCACACGGTTCGTGGTGCCGGGTACGTTCTGCGACCCGGCACCAATGGCTAGCTATCCGCTTCGGGGCCTTCGGGTCCGTCTCGCCGTTTCGGTCGCGCTCAGCTTCCTGCTGCTGTTCGCGTTCGCGGCAGCGTTTCTCTACACGGTGCTTCGGGGCCATTGGTACGAGGAGGTCGATCAGACCCTCGGCCATTCCCAGATGGCGGCGGCCGCCCTCTTCTCCAGCGAACTGGCCGAGTACGGGACCCCGCAGGCGACTGTCGTCCACATCGTCTCCGAGCTGGTCTTCGGCGACCGGACGATCATCGCCCTCGACTCGGTCGGCACCCACCTGGCCCAGAGCCGGCCGATCGAAGACGTGCCGGATCTGTGGCACCTCGATCTCGGCACCCTCGATACCGTCCCCGAAACGATCGCCGCCCCGAACGGACCCGCGCGGGTCATCACCACACCCCTGGCCAAGGGGTACCGCCTGGTCATCGGCTTGCCGTTGGCTACCGTCGAAAGCCGGCTCCGGGACCTGCGCATCGTCCTCATGACCGGCGGCCTTTTTGCGCTGGTCGTCGGTTCGGCGGCGGCCCTCCTGGTCTCGGCCCGGGCGCTCCGCCCGGTCACCGCGATGGCCGATCACGCCGACCGGGCCGCCGCGAGCCTGGCGCGCGGCGAGGTTCCCGACGAGCCGATCCCGCCGCCCGAGGCCACCGCCACCGACGAGGTCGGCCGGCTGCAGGCGGCCCTGGCGGCGTTGACGAGTCAACTCGAAGCGGCGCTCATCCGCGAGCGGGAGACCGCCGCCAACCAGCGCCGCTTCTTCGCGGACGCCGCCCACGAGCTGCGAACGCCGGTGGCCATCCTCCGCAACCAGATCGAGACGGCCCGGCTGGCCGGCGGCGAGCCCGACCGGAACATCCTCGACCGGCTTTCGACGGAAGCCGTCCACCTCAGCAACCTCGTCGGCGATCTGCTGCTGCTGGCCCGCGGCGAAACGGCAAGCGAAGTGACCTCCACGGCGCCGATGTTCCTCGACGACGTGGTGAGCGACGCGATGGTCCGGGCCGGCCGCCTGCCCCACGCCCGCGGCCGCCAGATCAGCCTCGGCCGGTTCGACAGCGCCAAGGTTCGGGGCGACCCGACGCTGATCGAACGGGCGTTGCTGGCGCTGATCGAGAACGCCCTGCTCTATGCGCCGGAGAGCCCGGTCGAGGTGAGCCTGGCCCTCCTCGATGCCGATCGCCCGATGGCCCGGATTCGCGTGACCGACCAGGGCGAGCCGATTCCCGCGGCCGACGTCGAGCGGGTCTTCACCCGCTTCGTGCGGCTGCGCAAGGACACGGCCGGGAGCGGCCTCGGGCTCGCGATCGTCAAACGGATTGCCGAACTGCACGGCGGAACCATCGGACTGGAACAGGCACCGCCGCGGCGGTCGAAATCGTTCTACCTGGACCTGCCGGTCGCCGGCTAGCCCCTCAACAGATTCGCGGCAGTTGCTCGCCGAGGGCGGGCACCAGGATACGGGTGGCGCCGAGCGCCGTCCGAGACACCACCATGCCTGGATGCGCATCGACGACGACACCGATCCGGGCGGCGTTGCGCCCGGCCGGGTGGGCCCGGAGCAACCCCAAGGCGCGCTCCGCGAAGGCCGGGGCTACCACCGCCACCAGCTTGCCCTCGTTGGCCACGTGGAGGGGATCGAGCCCCAGCATCTCGCAGGCCGCCTCGACCGCCGGTGCCACCGGAATCGCCCGGTCCTCCAGTTCGATCCCGACGCCGGACGCGCCGGCGATCTCGTGCAGACTCGCGGCCGCCCCGCCCCGGGTCGGATCGCGCAGGACGTGGACCCCGGCCGGCTCCTCCGCCACCAGCCAGGCGACCAGCTCCGCCAGCGGCTGGCAGTCGCTCCGGATCGCCGTCTCGAACTCGAGGCCCTCGCGAACGCTCATGACGGCCATGCCGTGGTCGCCCAGGGTACCGCTCACGAGCACCACGTCGCCGGGCCGGGCCCGGTCGGGACCGATCTGCACCCCGTCCGGCACCACGCCGATGCCGGCCGTGTTGATGTAGCAGCCGTCGCCATGCCCCCGTTCGACGACCTTGGTGTCGCCGGTGACGACCTCGACCCCGGCCCGGCGGGCAGCCTCCGCCATCCGGGCCACGATCCCGCCTAACGTCGCGAGCGGGAGCCCCTCCTCGAGAATGAAGCCGGCCGAGAGCCAGAGCGGCCGGGCCCCTCGCATGGCCAGGTCGTTCACCGAGCCGTTGACGGCCAGGTCGCCGATCGAACCGCCGGGGAAGAACAGCGGGCGGACCACGAAGCTGTCGGTCGTGAAGGCCAGCCGGCCGGCCGGCGGTGCCAGGATACTCGCGTCGCCGAGGGTCCGGAGGACCGGATTGCCGAAGGCCGGCAGGAAGAGGTGTTCGACCAGTTCGGCCGACAGCCGGCCGCCGCCGCCATGGCCCAGGACGATCGCGTCGTAGTCGCGAAGCGGGAGGGGACAGACCCATCCCTCGGGGGCGGCGAGGTCAGCCATGGGTCACGGCCGGCGCGAACCGGCCGGCGTGATAGTACGCCGCGCAGGCGCCTTCGCTGGAGACCATCGTGGCGCCGAGCGGCGTGCGCGGCGTACACAAGGTGCCGAAGGCCGGACACTGGTTCGGCTTGAGCGTGCCCTGGAGGACTTCGCCGGCGCGGCAGGCCGCCGGCTCGGCGGTGCGAATCGCGCCGACGTCGAACCGGATCTCGGCGTCGAATTCACGGTACCCGGGCGCCAACCGCCAGCCGCTGCCGGGAATGACACCGATCCCCCGCCAGGTCCGGTCGGTCGTCTCGAACACGTCGGCAAGGAGCCGCTGGGCCTCCCGGTTCCCGGCCTCCGTCACGGCCCGCTCGTACGCGTTCTCGACGCGAGCCTCCCCGGCCTCCAGCTGGCGCACCGCGCGGCGAATGCCCTCGAGCAGATCGAGCGGCTCGAAGCCGGTCACCACGATCGGCACCCGCCACCGCTCGACGATCGGGGGATACTGCCAATATCCCATGACGGCACAGACATGACCGGCGGCGAGGAAGCCCTGCACCCTGGAGGCGGGTGCGGACAGGATCGCCTCGAGGGCCGGCGGCACGAGCACATGCGAGACCAGCATCGAGAAGTTGCGGACGTCCAGCCGCCGGGCGAGGTGCACCGCCATCGCATTGGCTGGTGCGGTGGTCTCGAATCCGATGCCGAAGAACACCACCTCGCGATCGGGATGTCGGCGGGCCAGTGCGAGGGCGTCGAGGGGCGAGTAGACGACGCGGATATCGCCGCCGGCGCTCTTGACCCGGAACAGGTCCGTTTCGCTCCCCGGCACCCGCAGCATGTCGCCGAAGGAACAGAAGATGACCCCGGGCCGCGCCGCGATCGCGAGGGCCTTGTCGATCAGTTCGAGCGGCGTCACGCAGACCGGGCAGCCCGGACCGTGGACCAGCTCGACTTCCGGCGGCAGAATCTGGTCGATGCCGTTGCGGATGATCGAATGTGTCTGCCCGCCGCAGACCTCCATCAGAGTCCAGGGCCGCGTCACCAGCCGGCGGATGTCCTGGGCCAGGGCCCGGGCCGCCGGGCCGTCGCGAAACTCGGTCAGATACTTCACGGCGATGCCGGCCGCGGCTTGGGCCGGGCCTGCGACGGCAGCGGGCAACTCGGCGGGGCCAGGTCCGCCGGGTCACCGAGGCCGAGTTCCTCGTCGAGCAGGCCCAGCTCGCGAAACGTCCGGAGGGACTCGAGGGCGGAGGCCTCGTCGATCCTGGTGATCGCGAATCCGACATGGACGATTGCGTAGTCGCCTACGGCGAGGTCGGGCAGATAGGCAAGGCAGACATCCTTCCGGATGCCGCCGAAGTCGATCTTGCCCATCCGGATCCCGGCCGGATCGTCCCGGATCTCCACCACCCTTCCGGGCACCCCGAGACACATGGCGGCCTCCCTTCTAGGATCGGCTTTGCTCGAGCAGGTCGAGCCAGGCACCGAACCCGTCGCCCCGGCGGGTCGAGGTCACCAGGATCGGAATGCCCGGGCGAACGGCGTGAATGTTGGCGCGGGCGAGGTCGAGGTCGAACTCGCAGGCCTCGGCGAGATCGGCTTTGGTGACCACCGCGACGTCGGCGGAGTTGAAGGCGGTCGGGTACTTCAGCGGTTTGTCCTCGCCCTCGGTCACCGAAAGCAGCACCGCCCGGAGATCCTCGGCCAGATCATAGCTGGCCGGACAGACGAGGTTCCCGACGTTCTCGATGAAGAGGAACTCGGTGTCCTCGAGCGGCAGGCCGTCGAGATGGGCGGTCACCATCTCGGCGTCGAGGTGACAGAGGCCGTGCGTGTTGATCTGGCGAACCGGGGCCCCCGAAGCGGCCAGGCGGCGCGCGTCGTTGTCGGTTTCGAGGTCGCCCACGAGGGCGGCGACCCGGCGGCCGCGCGCGCGCAGGTCGGTGAGCGTTCGTTGCAGCAGGGCCGTCTTCCCAGTGCCCGGGCTCGACACAAGGTTCACCGTGTAGACGCCGAGATCCCGAAGACGGTGGCGAAGATCGGCGGCGAGCAGGTCGTTCTTCTTGAGAATGCCCTGGCGGAGTTCGACGATACGGCTCATCGCGGTCCTCCGGTCCCGGCACCGGCGGGTACGCCGTCGTCGATCTCCATTTCGGCCACTTCGAGCTCCCGACCGCGCCGAATCTCGCCGCTCGGCAGGCCGCAGTCCGGGCACTGCAGGCGCAGTTCGGTCACCGGCCTCACCTCCGCGGCGCAAGCCGGGCACCAGATCGACACCGGCACCACCTCGAGGTCGAGGGCGGCCTCCGCGACCACGGTGCCGCGGGACGCCACATCGAAGCCGAACCGGAGCGCGTCGGCGACCACGCCGGACAGCACGCCGATCCGGACCTTGATGCGGAGTACCCTCACGGCGCCGGCCCGGCGGGCCGCCGCCGAGACGGCGTCAACGATGCCAAGCGCGAGGGACAATTCGTGCACGCGGCCGACCCCGGCAGAGGGGATGGAGGACTCCCGATGGAACTTGCCCCCCGCTGCCTGAAGCCGGCATGAGACGCTCCCTCAAGTTTTCTTCACGATCTCCGCCGCGGCGTCCATCGCCTCGAACAGCTGGGCGAAGTCCTCGATCACGAACAGCAACGGCTGCACGTGGTCGATGTCGAACGAGGTCCCGAGCACCGTGTCGAGATCGAACGGCCGCCGGGCGCAGTGCGGGCCGAGGGCGTGGGCGGCTTCGGCAGCCGAGGAGATGAGACCGCTCCCGTAGAGCCGCACCGCCCCGCTCTCCCGCACGAGGCCGAACTCGATCGTGAACCAGAAGAGGCGGGCCACCTGTTCAATCGCGGCCGGGGAACGCGCGGCCAGCGCCAGGCGGCCGAACCGCTGCAACAGACCCGCGAACACCGGATCGGCATGGAGGGGCACATGGCCGAAAATGTCGTGGAAGATGTCCGGCGCCGGCGTGTAGTCGATTGCGCTGGCCTGGCGGACGGTGATGACCGTGGGGAAGCGCCGCCGGGCCAGGCTCGCGAAGAAGGCGGGCGCGGGCAGGAAGCCGGGCACCGGCACCGAGCGCCATCCGGTGCGGCCGGCAAGCCGCTCATTGATCCGGGCGAGGTCCGGCACCCGATCCGGTTCCAGTCCGATCGCGTCGACGCCCGCCAGGAAAACGGCGCTGGCCTGATCCGGGAGATCAGCCATCCGCCGGCGATAGAGTTCGGCCCACACGGCGTGATCCTCCGGCCGATAGGCGGTCCAACGCTGGCGAAGGCGCGAAGGACCGGACGGGGCGCGAACGGCGGCGGGCGAACTCATGGCGTACACTCCGGAACGAGGGCACAAAAAAACGGCCCGTGGATTTCACGGGCCGTGGTGAATTCGGATCAGGAAAAGCGTCTGCTACCTGCAACGCCTCCCGCCGCGGCCCGGGGTCTGGGTCGCGTAGTAGTAGTACCGGCCGGCGCGGAGGGCGGAGGTCATGAGGCAATGCTAACCCTCCCGGGGACGGAGGAGCAAGAGGCCGGCGCCGTGCCGGCCTCAACGCCCCCCTCCCCGGAGCCGTATCTGGCTAAGTTCCCCTTCACACCCAGACAGGTGCGCCCCATGACGATCGCCCGCCGGATCGCGCTGGCTCTCTTCGCCATCGCCCCCGCCCTTGCCGCCCAGACCCGCCCTGCGAAAAAGGCGCTGACCCAGGCCGACTGGGACACCTGGCGCTCCATCAGCGGGGCGGCCCTCTCCAACGACGGCAAATGGGCTGTCTACACCCTGGTCCCCCAGGTGGGCGACGGCGAGATGGTGATCCGCGCAACCGGCGGAAGCACGGAGTACCGGGTCCCGAGAGGCTTTCTCGGCCGGCCCAACAACACCCCGGGCGGCCTCCGGCCTGCGGGTGGAGCCGGCGGCGGCCCCGGGGGCGGCGGCGCCCCGCCCGCCCAGATCACCGCCGACAGCCGCTTCGTTCTGGCCACGGTGCTCCCGACCCAGGCAGAAACCGAGGCCGCCAGGGCCGCGTCCCGCGCCAGTCGTGGCGGTGGCACGCGGGCCCCGCAGCCGCGCAACGCCCTGGCCATCGTGAACCTCGCCGACGGTCAGGTGACCACGATCGCCAACGTCCGCTCGTTCCGGCTCCCCGAGGAGAGCGGGGCCTGGGTGGCGTACGTCACCGCCGATAGCGCCGGCGCCGATTCCACGGCGGGCCGCCCGGGCGGCGCCAATGGAGGCCGGCCCGCCCAGCGAGACCGGCGGAGCTACGGCTCCCCACTGGTCCTCCGGAACCTGGCCACCGGCGCCGAAGAGCGGCTGACCGACGTCCTGACGTTCGCCTTCGATGACCATGCCAAGGTGCTGGTCTACACCGTGGCCTCGCGCGATTCGACCCGGGACGGCGCCTTCGTCCGGACCCTCGCCACCGGCACCACCGCCACGCTGCTGGCGGGCCGCGGCAACTACAAGGGTATCTCGGTGGACAGCCTCGGCACCCAGGTGGCGTTCTACTCCGACCGCGACGAGTTCGGCCGCGACAAAGCGCGGTTCACGATTTACCACGCGAGCCTGAAGGGTGGCTCCGCCCAGGCCGTGGTCGCTCCGGCCGCCTTGCCGGCCGGCTATCGAGTGGCGGACAACGCCGGCCTCGATTTCACGGCCGCCGGGACGGCGCTGACGCTGGCGATCGCTCCCCCGATGCCGGACTCGGTGCCGGCCGATTCGCTCACCGACAAGGCCGTCCTCGACCTCTGGCACTACAAGGACCCGGCGCTCCAGCCGAGCCAGCGCCTCTCGGCCAGCCGCGACCGGAACCGGTCCTTCTCGGCCATCTACTACCTCGGCACCCGCAAGCTGGTCCAGTTGGCGAACGACTCGATCCCGACGGTGAGCCTGAGCGACGACGCCCGGATCGGCCTCGCCGCGAGCCGGGAGCGGTACCAGATCGAGCAGATGTGGGGCGACGGCGGGACCGACGTCTACGCGATCGATCCGGCCACCGGAGCGGCCCGGCTCCTGGCCGAGAAGGTGAGCGGGCAGGCGCAGCTCTCGCCCGACGGGAAGTATCTCGCCTGGTACGATCGGGGCCATTGGTACGCCCACACTGTCGCCACCGGCAAGACGGTGGACCTGACCGGCTCCCTCCGAGGCGTCAACTTCGAGCAGGAGACCTGGGATACGCCGTCGATTCCGGCGGCGTGGGGCATCGCCGCCTGGACCAAGGGCGATCGCTCGGTCCTCATCTACGACCGCTTCGACATCTGGGAGCTGGACCCCACCGGGGCGCGACCCGCCATGATGGTGACCGACTCGCTCGGCCGGCGGGAGCAGCTGGTACTCCGCCTCGTCGATCTCGAACGCCGCGGTGGCGCCGGCGGCGGCCGCTTCGGCGGCGGCGGGCGGGCGCGGTCCATCGACCCCGCCGACCCGCTCCTCCTCAGCGCCTTCAGCGAAACCACCAAGGCGAGCGGCTTCTACCGCGACCGCCTCGGCCGCCGGGAGGCGCCGGCCCGGGTCGTGATGGATGACGTGGCCTACGGCAATCCGGCCAAGGCGGAGCACGCCGACGTCTGGATGGTCACCCGGGGCACCTTCACGGACTTCCCCAACCTCTGGGTTGGTTCCGACCTGACCAGACTGGCACGGATCTCGGACGCCAATCCGCAGCAGCAGGCGTACCGCTGGGGGTCCGTCGAGCTGGTCGAATGGACCAGCACCGACGGGGTCCGGCTCCAGGGCCTCCTCTACAAGCCGGAGGATTTCGACTCGACGAAGAAGTATCCCCTGATCGCCTACTTCTATGAGCAGCTGTCGCAGAACCGGCATTCCTACGTGCCGCCGACGGGCCGCAACGTCATCAACCCGACGCACTACGTCTCCAACGGCTATCTGATCTTCGAGCCGGACATCCACTACGAAACCGGTTATCCCGGCCCGAGCGCGATGAAGTCGATCGTTCCGGGGATCCAGTCGCTGATCGCCCGCGGTTTCGTCGACGCCGACCACATGGGCCTCCAGGGCCAGTCGTGGGGCGGGTACCAGACCGCGTACATGATCACCCAGACCCGGATGTTCGCCGCCGCGATGGCGGGGGCGCCGGTGGCGAACATGACCAGCGCCTACGGCGGGATCCGCTGGGGGAGCGGCCTGGCGCGGTCGTTCCAGTACGAGACCGGCCAGAGCCGGATCGGCGGCTCGCTCTGGGAGTACCCGATGCGGTACATCGAGAACTCGCCGCTGTTCTGGCTCGACAAGGTGACGACGCCGCTGATGATGATGCATAACGACAACGACGACGCGGTGCCGTGGTACCAGGGCATCGAGATGTTCGTGGGGCTCCGGCGGCTCGGGAAGGAGGTCTACCTCCTCAACTACAACAACGACGTGCACAACCCGGCCAGCCGGGCCAACCAGAAGGACGTGGCCCTCCGGATGCAGCAGTTCTTCGACACCAAGCTCAAGGGCGCGGCACCGCCGGACTGGATGATCCGCGGGATCCCGTACCTCGAGAAGGGCCGGGATCAGCTGGTGGCACCGGAACCGGCCCAGGCCGGCGGCGGCCGCGCGGGCCAGAACCCCGGCGGGCGTTAGGCGGGACTCGGACCCCGGGCCGGAGCGAAACGGTGATCGGCCAGCTCATGCGGCTCCGCCAGCGGCTCCTGGTGCTGGCGGTCGGCCTCACGGCCCACGCCGGCCCGGCGGCGGTCGCACCGCCGCCGACGGCGTTCGGCGCGCTCGTAGAGCGCCTGTCCGAGGGGGCGGGCTATTTTCCGAGCGACAACCTGGTCTCCAACGAGACCTCGTATCTCCATGTCCTCGGCGCCCTGCGAACCCGGGGCATGACCGGCGGGGCGTATCTCGGCGTCGGACCGGAGCAGGGGTTCGCCTACATCGCGGAGCTCCATCCCGACGTGGCGATCATGGTGGACATCCGGCGCGACAACCTCCTGCTCCACCTCCTGTTCAAGGCGATGTTCGAGCGGTCCGGCAACCGGCTCGAGTATCTCTGCCTGTTGTTCGGCCGTCCGGTCCCCGACGACCTCTATCTCTGGACCGACCTCGACCTCGACCTGCTCCTCGATTACCTGGACACCGCCCCGGTGGATTCCGCGGCGTGGGCGCTGAGCCACAGGCAGCTGCTGGCCCGCGTGGCGGAATACGGGGTCCCGCTGAGCGACGAGGACCGCGCCACGATGGCACGGTTCCACTGGGAGTTCGCCTCGACCGGACTCGAATTGCGTTACACCAACCGGGGCCGGCGCTCGTTCCGGCCCTGGTTCCCGAGCATCCGCGACATCTATCAGGCGACCGACCTCGAGGGCGGCCGCGGCAGCTACCTGGCCACGGAGGACCGCTGGCGGACGATCCGCGCCCTCGAACGGGCGGACGGGGTGATTCCGGTCGTCGGCGACGTGTCGGGCCCCAGGGCCGTGAAGGCCATCGCCGCCTACCTCCGGGAGCGCCGGCTGACGGTCTCGGCGTTCTATCTGTCCAACGTGGAGTCGTATCTCTTCCGGAACGGGGTGTTCGGCGGGTTTGTCGACAATGTTCGCAGCCTGCCGGCGGACAGCGGCAGTGTGCTGATCCGGAGCTGGTTCGGCCGGGGGCCGTTGCTGCCGGGCGCCGTGCCGGGGCACCTGAGCACCCAGCAGTTGCACCACATCGGCCGGTTTCTCTCCTACGTGGGAACCGCCGCGGACACGGTGTCCTACTGGGGGCTGGTCACCGACGCCGCCGCCGAGCCCCTGTCCGCCGTCCGTTAGGCGTCAGTCCGACCGGAGCGCCTCGACCGGTGCCACCCGCGACGCCCGCCAGGCCGGAATCATCCCGGCGGCGAACCCCACCGCCAGCATCGTCCCCGCCCCGAGGCCGAGCACCACGGGGTCGCCGGGCGACACGCCGAACAGCAGGCTCCTGGCCAGCGACGCCGCGCCCAGCGCGAGGAGGGATCCCGCGACGAGGCCGGTGACCACAATGCCGAGACTGTCACGCAGTACCAGCCAGCGCACCTCTCCGGCCCCGGCTCCGAGAGCGATCCGGATCCCGATCTCGTTGGTGCGCCGCGCCACCGAGTAGGCCAGCACGCCGTAGAGGCCGACGGCCGCGAGCAGCAGGGCGAGCAGGCCGAAGAGGCCGGCCATGTCGGCCGCCATCCGGCGCTGGGTGAGCTGGCGGCCAAGGAGCTCGTCGACGGTGACGACCTCGCGCACCGGAAGCGCCCGATCGACCGAGGCAATCGCGGCGCGGACAGCGCCCACGGCCGCCGCCCCGGGGCCGTCCACCCGGGCCTCGATGCTCGACAACGTGACCTGCGGCTCCTGGGCCGCCGCGAGATACACCATCCGGGGCGCCGCCTCCGCCAGCGAGTTGATCCGGACGTCAGGGACCACGCCGACAATCTCCATGTTGGCGGTTTCGTCATACCCGAAGCGCCGCCCGATCACCTGGTCGGTGCCGAAGAAGTGGCGGGCCGCGCCGACGCTGAGGACGGCGGCCTTCACGCCGTCGCCCACGTCGGTGACCGCGATGCCCCGCCCCGAGAGAATCGGGATCCCGGTCACGTCGAAGTAGTCGGCGGTGACGTAGTTGGTCTGGGCATCCGCGTCGAAATCCGGGCTCCGGACCTGACCGGGAACCTCGAACCCGCTCGTCATCGCGGAGCCGGATCCGAGGGAGTAGGCGGACATGCTCGCGAAGCGGACGCCGGGAACGGCCCGAACCGCCTCGAGGAGGCGCTGGTTGAGCGCGGCCGCATCCGGCCCGGCATATCCGCCGGCCCGCGGATCGATCCGTGCGGCGATGACCCGTTCCCGATCGAAGCCCGGATCGACCGAGGTGAGGTTGCGGAAGGTCCGGGAAAAGAGCCCCGCAAGGACCACGAGCACGAGCGACAGCGCCACCTGGCCGGCAACGAGAATGCGGCCCATTGGCAACCGGTCGGGCCGCCGGTTACCGGCCACCCGGCCGGCGCCGCGAAACTCGTCGAAGGGGCCCGCCCGGGCCACGCGCCACGCCGGAGCCAGGCCGAACAGCAGGCCGGTCACCAGGGAGGCCCCGAGCGCAAAGCCGAGGAGCCGGGCGTCGAACGGCAACGCCACCGGAATCGGCCCGGGTGACTGGGAAGCCGCCGACAGCAGCGCCTGCGCCCCGAGGCGAGCGACGGCCAAGGCAGCCGCCCCGCCCGCCAGCGCCAGGACCACCGCCTCGGTGAGGACCTGGCGAACCAGTCGCGTCGTCGAGGCCCCCAGGGACACCCGCACGGCGAGTTCCTGGGATCGGGCGGCACCGCGAGCCAGCAGGAGGCTCGCGAGATTGGCGCACGCGATCAGGAGCACCAGCGCCACGCTGGCCATCAGGGCGAGCAGCGGTCCCCCGAGCTGCCCCTGCAGTTCCGAGAGCCCGTGCTCCGCGGCGGTGAGGTCGAGCTGTTCCCGGCGCAGCAGACCGGCCGTGCCCGAGTCCGCCGCCG
Organism: Gemmatimonadales bacterium; assembly: GCA_050183815.1. Lineage (GTDB taxonomy): Bacteria > Gemmatimonadota > Gemmatimonadetes > Gemmatimonadales > GWC2-71-9 > SHZU01. The sequence goes on from JBFXAY010000082.1 coordinate 20,652, forward strand.
CGGCGCGATCCTCGGTCAGTGCCCGGAACTCGGCCGCGAGCCGGCTCGTTTCCGCCGCTCGGGTGTCCGCCGGCAGGCGCGCGAGCAGCGACAGCCAGCGGATCCCCGGCTGCGGAATCCAGGGCTGCTGGAAGTCCGCATCGTCGGCGCTGGCGTTCCCGAGATAGCGAACGGCGGGCTGCAAGCCGTACGGAAGCCAAAGGTCCGCCGGTTCCCCGGGGGAGATGCCGCCAAAGCCCTCCTGCGCAACCCCGAGAATGGTGACCGCCGCCCCGTTGACCCGCACGGTGGACCCGATCACGTCCGGGCGCCGCCCGAGCCGGGAATTCCAGTACCCGTAACTCACCACCGCCACCGGCGCCGACGCCGTTCCCCGCGCCTCCGCCGGCCCGAACAACCGGCCGGCCGCGGGCCGAACGCCAAGGAGGGAGAACCAGTCGCCCGTTACCAGCTGGCCGACGATGGATTCCGGGAGGTCACCGGAGGTGAGATAGAGGCGGAAGCGCGGCGTGAATCCGACGAGCGCCGCCGAATCCGGTAACGCGCCGCGGAGGCGGTCGAGTTCTCCGGCGGAAAACCGCATCGCTCTCGAGCCGTCCAGCCGGCCCGCCCGGCGCAAGCCGAACAACTCGGCCGGGCGGCTTACCGGCAGCGGCCGGAGCAACAAGGCGTCGACCACACTGAACACGCCGACGTTGGCGCCGATGCCGACCGCGAGGGTCAGCACCGCCGCGGCCGTGAAACCGGGGGCCCGGCGCATGCCGCGAATGGCGTACCGCGTGTCCGCCCACCAGTCCTCGAGCCAGCGGGTACCCCGGACGTCCCGGGTGGCCTCCTTGACCTGCTCGACGCCGCCTAACGCGAGCCGGGCCTGCCGCCGGGCCTCGCGCGCCGGCACCCCGCCGTCCATCAGGCGCCGGGCGTGCTCGTCGAGATGGAACTGCAGCTCCCGGTCCAGTTCGCGCTCGAGGCGCCCGCGCCTCAGCAACCGTCCCAACCAGCTCATCGGCCCCTCCCCTTCCCGGCCAGCGCCGGGTGTCCACCCCGACCGACCCGGCGGCGCCGGACCCCGGACGGGTTCACGCGTTCTCGAGCACCAGGCCGATCACGCCGGCCAGGTCCCTCCAGGTCGAGATCTGCTCGTCGAGTTCCCGGCGGCCCTTCGGCGTGAGGCGGTAGAACTTGGCGTCGCGGCCGGTCGGGGTCGCGGTCCATTCGCTCCGGAGGAACCCCCGGTTCTCCAACCGGTGCAGTGCCGGGTAGAGCGACCCCTGCGGAATCTGCAGGCGCTCGGCGGACAGCAGCCGAAGCCGCTGGGCAATGCCGTAACCGTGGAGCGGGGCATCCGCGACGGTCCGGAGAATGAGCATGTCGAGCATGCCCTGGAGGATGTCGGTCTTGGCGCGTGGGCTCATACCAAGACATTCTACCTATCGATAGGCAGAATGTCTAGGCATGGCCGCCGAGGCGGGGTTCAGCGGTCCGGATCGACCGGGCGGGCCACCATGATACCGTCCTGAGACTTGATGTCCCGGATCCGGTCGGCGAGCGGGAGGGTCGAGATTTCGACGTTCTTGCCGACGAGCGGAGCGTGGAGCAGGTGGAGCGTCCCGTCCACCCAGAGCGCGATCCCGGTGTGGGCCACGTCGAGACCCGGCAGCGTCGAGGTGGCGGCAATGACGTCGCCGTCGTGGATCCCGGCGGCCGCGGCGGCAATGGCCGCCTTCGGCAGGTACCAGCGCCCGGGATCGGCGTTGAGGATCCGCTCCCGGTCGGCGATCGCGGCGAAGACCGCCGAGTCGGCGAGCTGGCGGTAGGCGCTTCGGTGGCTCGTCATGAAGGTGATCGGCTCGGTGTCCCGGACGCCGCCCAGCTCGCGGGCCAGCAACGCGACCCGCCCGCGGGCCGCGTTGTCGGCGAGCCACTCCGAGAAGTAGTGCAGGCGGCTCGGATACCCGTCGAGCCGGCCACCGCGATAGCGCCACTCCCGGAGATAGCCTTCGTACCGGGACCGGGCGGCCGCCGGATCGGCGAGCGCCGCGACGCCGTCGCGCCGGATGAACCGGGTCAGGGCCAGCATGTTTTCCACGAACGTGACGCAGTCGAGCTCGTGCAGGTTGATGACGAGCCGCTCGGGCCCCGGCACTTCGAGCGTGCCCGGCGTATAGGTGGTCCCGACGAACGTCCGGCCCAGCCGCGCAACGGCCGCACCGAAATCCAGGGTGTCGAGCCCGGCGCCGGCGCCCCAGCGGACCTTGTCGGAAAAGATCTTCCAGTCGGCATCGGACCAGGCCGCGGCGGCGCGGTCGGCCCCGGCGACGGCCGCATCAACCGGCGTGCCGCCGCCAGCCGGCTCAGCGGCGGACGGTCGGGATCCGGCGGATCCGGCGGTCCCCTGCCCCGGGGCCGCTTCCGGCCGGCAGGCCAGCAGTGCCGCCGCGACGGTCATCGCGCCGAGGGCCCGGCGCGCCGGGACCAACGCCCGGATCGGAAGTCCGGCAGGAACCGGGTGTTTTCGGTGGGGAGACGTCATCCGGGAAATATCGGCTGGCGGGCGCGGCGGCGCATCCCCGCCTAGCGCGCCA
>JBFXAY010000083.1:0-22686 GCA_050183815.1 Gemmatimonadales bacterium
CAACGGCCCAGGTCGTCCCGCTCCGCACCGTGCCCCTTCCCCGATGGCAGCAGTTCGACCGGCTGCCTTCCAACAATCAGGCCATGGGCGGCGTGCAGGTGGCCCTGGAGGACACCCTGGCGGATCCGTTCGTCAATCCGGCCAAAGGGGTCCGCCTCGACCGGGTGCGGTTCTTTCTGTCGCCCTCGCGGTACTCCACCACCATCGACCCGGAAGTCGGGAGCAGCCTTCCGGTCGGCGTGGCGGCGCGGGTCGGTCCTTGGTTCGGCGCCGCGGCGTTCAGCTGGCAGAACGTGAAACTCACCCAGCGGTTCCTGCCCCTCGCGTGCACCGGCTGCGACCTCATGGGCAATCCCCAGATCACGCCACCCAACCCGACCAACGAGTCCGGCCAACTGGTCGTCGGTCGCACCTTCGCCAAGGCGGGGTTGTCGATCGGCGCGGGCGTAAGCTGGGAGACTCTCGGCTGGCGGCAGAGTCTCCAGAGCCTGTACGCCACCGGCGCGCGGATTCAGCACGACGGGACCGCCGCCGACCTCCGACTCGGTGCTGTGAAGGACTTCGAAGGCGGCCGCTCGCTCTCGGGACTGCTGCTGCATCAGCGATCCTCGGCCACCCACGACGTGCTGTTTCTCGACGTCGCCTTCGACCCGGTGGCCGGGATCGGCCGAACCACCGGCCGCCTCGGTCACAGCCGGGACCAGCAGGATCTCTGGGGCGGACACGTGCAGTATCTCTGGCCGTTGCAGACGCCGGGCTGGCAGGCGGGGGTCATCGCGACCGCGAATTTCGCGTCGCACCCGAAGCTGCCCGACTACGTCCTCGAGAGCATCCAGCTCATTCCGCGCGACCCCGGCAACACCCGGTCGTTCAGCCTCGGCTATGGAGTCGCCAAGCGGAGCGGCCGGACGACCTTCGGCTTCGATGCCGTAGTGGAACCGGCGTGGAGCAACACCTGGGCGGATGCCGCCGCGGCCACCAGCACGACGGCCGGCGGCACCATCCCCGCGGGCGGCAAGACGGTGGAGAACTGGTTCCGATTTCTCAATGCCGCCGTTCGCACCGGCGCCGGGAAGAGCTACCCGATCGGGAACCGCTCGGAACGGTTCACCCTGCGCGGCGGGCTCGAACTCTACCGGGTGGCCTACTCGCTCCGGCAGCGCAACTACGTTGCCGGCACCGGCCGGAACCTCAGCGACACCTGGGTCGAGATGACGCCGACCTGGGGGGCGGGGATCCAGCTCCGGGGCCTCGAAATCCGCTACCGCGGCAGCGTCACGTCGACCAATCTCGAAGATCTCCTCGGGATCCAACTCGGCGGAGACGATGTCACCGTGGTCGATCCCAGTCCCGTGCTGGCCGCACCGTTCCGCCCAGTGACCTTCGAGGGCAGCCGGGCGACCAATCACCAGCTCTCGGTCATCATCCCGATCCGATGACGCAAGCGGACGAGACCGGGCCGCCGGGGAGACGATAGATTCCGTCCGATTCGCCGAACCGAGCGTTGGATGGAGTCCCAGTCGAAGACGAGACCTCTCCTGCTGTCACGCCCCCGGATCCTCGCGTTCCGCCGGCGGGTCGGCCAGCTCGACCGACGGGTGCCCGAGGGCACCACCGCACTCCGACGTGCCGCGTGGGCGGGCCTGCAGGACTCGGCGCCCCGCGCGGCACTGCTCTCCATTCATGCTCGGGTGCACGGCACCCGGGCGGATCACTGGGAGCATCGCTCGCTCGTGCAACTCTGGGGTCCGCGATTCAGCGACTACGTCGTCGCGGAACGCGACCTGGCGATCTTCTCGCTCGGCCGGTTGCCCGACGGCGCCCGCGGCCGGACCCGGGCGCACGACACGGCGGACCGGCTCGCCCGATATCTTCGCGGGCGGCGGATGCCCTTCGGCGAGGCCGGCCGCGGCATGGGAGTGCCGCCCAACAGTCTCCGCTACGCGGCAGCGACAGGCACCCTGCTGATCCGATGGGACGGCGCCCGCCAGCCCGTGCTGTGGACGGTTCCAGCGCCAAGCCTCTCCGCCCCACTGGCTCGAGCCGAGTTGGCCCGGCGGTACCTGCATGTCTTCGGACCCGGAACGGTGGCGGGGTTCCAGCGGTGGGCGGGCGTCGGCGCGGTGGAAGCCCGACGGGGGTTCGAAGCCCTCGCCGGCGAGATCGTGCCGGTTCGATCGCCGATCGGCGCGGGTTGGATTCTGGCGGCGGACGAGCCGGAGTTCGCGCGGCGCCCGGACTCGGCCGAGGGTGTCCGTTTCCTGCCGAGCGGCGATGCCTACACGTTGCTCTGGGGAGCCGACCGGGCACTGCTGGAACCGGAGCCGAAACGGCGGGCCGCTCTGTGGACGACCCGGGTCTGGCCCGGCGCCCTCCTCGTCCAGGGCGAACTGGCCGGCACCTGGCGTCGTTCGGCCGGGGAAGTATCGATCGATCCCTGGAGGCGGCTCAGCCGGGACGAGCGCGCGCTGGTGGAAAACGAGGCAGCCGCCTTGCCGCTGCCGGGCCTGAACGCGGACATCCGCGTCCGCTGGAGTTGATGGCGGAGTACCACCCGGTCGGGAGCAGACCGCCACACCGCGCGGATCCCCGCGCCCTTGACCGGCCTTACCGGCGAGCGGTAGCCACGACCACCGCGCTCACGGTCGCGGAGAGCGTGGCACCCCAGGCCAGGTCCGCCACCGCCACCTTCAGCGGGAAGTCGCGCAGCAGCGCGAGGCCGGTCAGGTCGAAGGCCGAGTACGCTGCGAACCCGAAGAAGGCGCCGAAGACGACCGCCCGACCGACCGACTGCCGCTCGACGGCCGGCGCCGCCACGAAGACCACCAGCGCGGCCACGTAGACCAGGTAGAACAGCGCGGCCGCGCCCCAGTTGACGTCGGGCCGCATCAGCGAGCCGAGATGCCGCTGATAGAAATTCCGGGCAATCACGCCGAGCCAGAGGAGGTCGACGGCAAAGCAGGTCACCAGGGCGATTCCGTACATCCGCAGAAAGCTCATCGTCACCTCACTCGCATCCGTTCCGGGGCCGGTTCGGGATCACGACGTCAACTCCGCCGGCGCCGCGGCCGGCGCCAACCGATAGTGGCCCACGCCCCACTCGCGTCCGCCGGCGTAGCCGAACAGCTCCTCGCACGCCAGGAAGAACAGCCGCCACCGATGGTACCACCGGTCGGCATCGCCGCCGTAGTGTCTGCCCAGAACCCGCAGCACCGGCTTCCGGTTCGCTTCGAGGCGTTCGCGCCAGGCGGCGGCGGTCCGCTGGTAGTGGGTCCCGTCGAGCCACCAATCGTCCTCGACCGCGAACGTCCCCGCGGCCGCCTCGGCCAGCAGGCCGTAGCTCGGCATGATCCCGCCGGTGAAGAAGTGCCGGCCCATCCAGTCGTCGTCCCGCTCGGTCTCGAACGTGTAGGGGAAGCGCGCCTGGCAGAAAACGTGGATGAAGACCCGCCCCTCCGGCTCGAGCCATGCGGCTGCCCGCGCCAGGATCCGCCGCCAGTCCCGCAGATGCTCGAACATTTCGACGCTGACGATCCGGTCGAACCGGCCCCTGGCGTGGAACTGGTTCATGTCGGCCGTGCGGACCTCGAGGTTGCCGAAGCCGAACGACTCGATCCGGGCGCGTTGCGGGGCCGAATTGGACACGGCGACGACTCGTGCCGAGGGATATCGCTCGGCGAGGTAGCCCGAAAGGGACCCCCACCCGCACCCGAGTTCGAGGATCTGCTGCCCGTCTTCGATGCCGGCCCGCTCACACACCTGTGCCAGCGCGGCCTCCTCCGCCGCGTCCAGCGAAGGCGTACCGGCTTCCCACAGCGCACAGGAATACTTCCGCCGGCGACCCAGCACCAGGTCGAAAAACTCGGCCGGCACTTCATAATGCTGGGCGTTCGCGAGCTCCGGCACTTCGGCGATTCGAGAACCCTCGAGCCCGGCAAGGAATCCGGCGGCATCCTCTCCCGAGCCGGCTTCGCGGAGGCGGACCGCACAAAGCCGCCGAATAGCCGCCCGGATGACTGGCGTCGGTACGAGACCCCGTTCGGCCAGGGCGGCGCCAAACGACCAGTTCATGCCGCACCTCGCCCGCCAGGCGGCGTCATGCCGCCACCTCAGCCAGCTCGGCGGGCGCCGCCGGCACCGGAGCGACCAGCACCGGCGTCGGCACGGCGGCACCGGCTCGCCCGTAGCTGAGCTGCGCGGTGCCGATGGCGCGCTCCAGGAAGCCGCCCTCGCAGTAACACAGGTAGAACTCCCACAGCCGGATGAACCGCTCGTCGAAGCCCAGCGCGAGAATCGGTTCGCGGTTGGCCAGCAGATTGACTCGCCAGCGCCGCAGCGTTTCGGCGTAATGCACGCCGATCTCGTCCGCGCGCACCAGGTCGAGCCCGGTACCGGAGGCCGCCTCGGCCAGGGCCGCCCGGGACGGCAGGCAGCTGCCCGGGAAGATGTAGCGCTTGATGAAGTCCACCTCGCGGCTGGCCCGTTCGTAATGCTCGTCCGCGATCGTGATCGCCTGAATTGCCGCCCGGCCGCCCGGCCGCAGGAGGGCGGCTCCCTGCTCGAAGAACCGGCGGTACTGGCCGGGACCGATCGCCTCGATCATCTCGATCGAGGCGAGCTTGTCGAAGCGCCCCGAAAGGTCGCGGTAGTCCTGGCCGAGGACCGTGACCCGATCGGCCAGGCCGGCCGCCCGAACCCGCTCCCGGGCAAGGGCAAACTGCTCGCGGGAGATCGTCGTCGTCGTGACCCGGCATCCGTAGCGGCCGGCCGCCCGAATCGCGAAACCGCCCCACCCGGTGCCGATCTCGAGCAGGTGATCGTCGGGCTGCAGATCGAGCAGCTCGGCGATCCGGTCATACTTGGCGAGCGACGCGTCCGCCAGCGTCACGTCCGGGCGCTCGAACAGGGCGCAGGAATAGGTGAGGGTCTCGTCGAGAAACAGCCGGAAGAAGTCGTTACCCAGATCGTAGTGCGCCCGGATGTTCCGGCGGGCTCCACGCCGGGAGTTGGCGTTCAGCGTGTGAATCAGCCGCCGGACGAGACCGCTGATCGAGGCGGTACCGGTTTCCAGACCGTCGAGCGTCTCGCGGTTCCGCAGCATCAGCCGGACGACGCCGGTAAGGTCGTCCGCCGACCACCAGCCTTGCGCATAGGCCTCGCCCGCCCCGACCGAGCCGCCGAAGGCGACCGCCTCGTGGAACCGCGGGTCGTGCACGTCGATCACGAGCGGCGCGGCCGCCGGGTTGCCGGCCGACAGCACCCGGTCCGGCTCCCGGATCTGCAGATGGCCGTGGGTGAGACGCGTCAGCCGGCCGGCGGTACCCCGCCTAGCGAGAGACGACAGGATCGACATCGGTCCTCCGGAAAGCGGGATGATCGTGGAACGGCACGCGCCGACGCCGGAGCCGCAGCGCCTGCCAGTAGATCCCGGCAACGACCGAGGCGGTCATCCAGGGATACCGCGCCAGACAGCCGGCGAGCACCGGGCCGGTGAGCGGCTTCCGCCGCATGACGAGCGTGGCGTCGAACTCGAGCCGGCCGTTCTGATGATTCTCCATGTGGATCTGGAGGCCGCGGCCCGGTGTTGCCACCCGCCAGTCGTACCATTGATCCATCGGCATGAAGGGCGAGACGTGCAGCGCTTTGCCCAGCCGGGCTCGATGCACTCGGGCACCGGCGGACGCGGGGAGGACGTAGGCGTGCCGCTCGCCCCACGGCGTATTGGTGACCTCGCCGACGATCGCCTCGACGGTGTTCCCAGCCGCGTCGAAGCAGTAGTAGAAGCTCACTGGGTTCTGGACGTAGCCCCAGTAGCGAAGGTGAGTCAGCAGCCGGACCGGTCCCCCCGGGCGCCGGCCGGTCCGCTCCTCGACCAGATTCCGCACCGCCTCCGCCAGCGGCACGTCGGCGGGGCCGAGGTAGTCCGCCCGGCGAAACCACGCGGGGGCCGGGCGGCGGGCCGACCAGAACCAGCGGCCGTCGAAAACCGCCGGAACCTCGTCGAGATCGAGGTACAGCATGAACATCCGGTACCGGAACCGGTGCGGCACCGGCCGGAAGCGGCGATGCCGGACGGTTCCTTCGTAGACGCAGCTGTTCACGCGACCGCCCGGTGCCGCACGGCGGCCTCGAGCTCACGAACCACGGCGAGCCCGCTCACCACGCCATCCTCGTGGAACCCGCTGCCCCAATAGGCTCCGCAATAGTGGGTCCGGTTGACCCCGCTCACCTCCGGCCGGCGGGCCCGGGCAGCGACGCCGGCGACGGTCACGACCGGGTGATGGTAGGTCACCCGACCCACGATCCGCGCCGGGTCGATCCCCTCGGTGGCGTTCAGCGTGACGCAGAACGGGTCCGGCGCGTCGAGCGACTGCAGCTGGTTCATGTAGTAGGTCACCACGGCGGGTGCCTCCGGATCCACGCTGATCCGGTAGTTCCAGGCCCCCCACGCCGCCCGCCTTCTCGGCAGCACCGAGGCATCGGTGTGGAGGACGATCTCGTTCTCCTGATACGGGAGCGCCCCGAGCACCTCCCGCTCGACCGGCGTCGGATCGGCCAGGAGGGGCAGCGCCTGGTCGCTGTGACAGGCCAGCACGACCCGGTCGAAGCGCTCCCCGTCCACCTCGACCCGGTCGGCGAACCGCGCGATCCGCCGGACCCGGTGGCGGAGCCGGATCCGGTCCTGGAACGGCGCGGTCAGGGCGTCGACGTACCGGAACGAGCCACCGTCGACCACCCGCCAGGTCGGCCGGTCGTTGACGGTGAGCATCCCGTGGTTGCGGAAGAACTCGACGAAGAACCGGGCCGGCATCTCGAGGACCCGCGCCGGCGGCAGCGACCAGATCGCCGATCCCATCGGTACCAGGTACCAGTCGCGGAAGGCGGCGGAGTACCCCTCTTCCTCGATCACCGTGCCGAGGGTGGGCTCGTCCCCGCGCTCGGCCACGAGCCGGACCGCGGCGCGGTTGAACCGGAGAACGTCGGCCAGCATCCCGTAGAACGCGGGCCGGATTGCATTGAGCGGCTGGGCGAACAGCTGCCGAACGGTCGACCCGTTGTACTCCAGGCGGGCCCGGTCATGGCGGACGCTGAAGCTCATGGTGCTCGGCTGGGTTCGCACGCCAAGCTCACCGAGGAGCGCAAGGAAGTTCGGATAGTTCCGTTCGTTGCAGACGATGAAGCCGGTATCCACCCGATAGTCGCGGCCGCCCGAGCGGACGGTCCAGGTGTGGACGTGCCCCCCGACGCGGTCGTCGGCCTCGAACACCGCGATGTCGTGATCGCGGTGCAGGCGGTGCGCCGCCACGAGCCCCGACACGCCGGCGCCGACGATGGCGATCCGGCTCATGCCGTCTCCAGCACCCGCCGCGGGACCGGCCGCAGTTCCCGGATGATTCCGAGCCACGAGAGGAGCACGAGACCGTAGTAGGTCAGGTCGATCTCCCACCAGAAAAAGCCCTGGCGGGCGGCGCCGGGATAGCGGTGATGGTTGTTGTGCCAGCCTTCGCCCAGGGTGATCAGCGCCAGCACGGCGTTGTTGCGGCTGTCGTCTCCAGTGGCGTAGCGGCGGGTCCCGAGCTGATGCGCCAGCGAATTGATGAGGCAGGTCGCATGGAAGAGCACTACGGTGCCGACGAAGTAGCCCCAGACGAGCCAGCTCGAACCGCCGACCAGATACAGGACCACGGCCAGCGCCACCGGAACGGCAATGTCGTAGCGATCGAGCCACCGAAGCTCGGGATAGCGAGCCAGATCCCGGACCTCCTTCAGGTCGGTCGGGAAGTTCGCGGCCGAAGTGATCCACCCCATGTGGCTCCACCAGAAGCCATGCTGGCGGGGAGAATGGACGTCGAGTTCGGTGTCGGAGTGGCGGTGGTGCTTCCGGTGGTGCGCCGCCCACCAGAGCGGGCCCCGCTGCGTGGCGCTCGCGCCGAGGACCGCGAAGATGAACTGGGCCGCGCGGCTGGTGCGGAAGGTTCGATGGGAGAAGTACCGATGGTAGAACCCGGTGATCGCGAACATCCGGACGAGGTAGAGGCCGCCGGCCACCGCCACGGCGTCCAGGCGCCACTGGACGAAGAAGACGCCGAGGCAGGCCAGATGCATCCCGATGAACGGAATGACCCGAAGCCACTCGACTCGCTTCGGGCCGTCCGGCGTCGTGAGCGCGGCCGCGACCGAGTCGCCCTGATCGAACCAGAGCGAAAGCGTCTTGCGCCAGGACGGCCCGGCGGACGAACGCGGCGGCGGATCGGCGGGATCCACGACCGATACCCCGGATCTGATCGGGTCAGAGGACATTCCCGATCATATCGCGGTGTACAGGTTTTGTCAAACTAAGTAACTATACAATACTAGTACAAGCAGACCCGAACATCGGCCCCGGCCGCCCGCCCGGACTCAGCGAACGCCCGGAGTCGTCGGTGGCGGCCGGCGGTACCTGGTTGCCTGTTCGAACGCGAAGCCGAAGTTGAGCAGCATCGGCTCGCTGAACGGCCGGCCGAGCCACTCGAGGCCAACCGGCAGGCCGGCGCTCGTGAAGCCGGCCGGCACCGTGAGCGCCGGGAAGCCGATCGCCGGGCTGAGCCCGCGGTTGCTACCCTTGCCGTAGGCGTCCTTTTCCTTGGCCGTCGTGAGCACGTCCGCCGGGATCGTGGCCGGCTCGGCGTCGAAGGTGGCGTAGACGATCGCGTCGAGCCGCTGGTCCGCCATGGCGCGGAGCACCCCGAGGCGGAGCGCCTCCCGCTTCTTGAGCACCGTGAGATAGCCGGGATCGTCGGTGGTCTTCCCCACGAGTTCCATCATGCCCCGGGCCCGCGACGGCGTGACCTTGCCCGACAGCATGATCTGCTTGAACGTCTTGACCGGCGCGTCCGGGTGCTCGGCAAGGTATTCGTCGGTGGCCGCCTCGGTTTCGTAGTCGTTGCCGACATGCCGCTCGAGCGCGAGGTCCGGGATCACGATCGAATCGACCACCGTCGCGCCAAGCCCCGCGAGCCGTCCGACCGCGCGGTCGACCACCGCGCGGACCCGCCCGTACTCATCTGACGATTTGTCGATCGAGGAGTCCATCGGTTCGCGGAGCACCCCGATCCGGGCACCGCGGAGGGCGTCGGCCCGGAGGCCGGCGGCGTAGTCCGCCGGGGTCTGGCCGACGGCGTAGGCAGTGATCGGATCGGCGGGATCGTAGCCGACCATCACGCCGAGGAGGATCGCGGCGTCCATCACCGTGCGAGCCATCGGCCCCATGGTATCCTGCGTCGGATTGGCCGGCATCATCCCGTGGCGGCTCACCAGCTGCAGCGTCGGCCTGAGCCCGACCAGGGCGTTGACCGCCGCGGGGCCGCGCACCGAGCCGCCGGTATCCTCCCCGATGCCGACGAGGCCGAAGCTCGCCGCCACCCCGGATCCGGTTCCCCCCGAGGAGCCGCTCGGATTCCGGGTAGGATCATAGGCATTCCGGACGATCCCGAACGCCGAGCCGGCGTAGCGGCTCGCGAATTCGCCCATGGTCGTCTTGGCGATCACGATCGCTCCGGCGGCCTTGAGCCGGACAACGACCGTGGCGTCCCGAGTGGGAGTGAAGGTCTGAAACAGGGCCGACCCGTAGGTCGTCGGCATATCGCGGGTTTCGATCTGGTCTTTCACCAGCACCGGAACACAGAACAGTGGACCGGCCATCCGGCCCGCCCGCAGCAGCCCGTCGAGGGAGTCGGCCTGGGCGAGGGCCCTCGGGTTCACCGTCTGGATGGTGTTGAGCGTGGGACCGGTCTTGTCGTACGCGGCAATCCGGTCGAGGTGGGCCTGCACCAGGGCGCGGCAGGTGACCCGACGCGACCGGAGGGCCTGCTGCGCGTCGGCGATGGTGGCCTCGACCACGTCGAAGGTCTGCGCGGTCGCAACCGGTGGGCGTACCGCGACGACCAGGAGCAGGAGGCAGAGCCCGGCGGCGGACGGCCGGGTCGGGCGACGAAGCTGGATCATGGGCACTCGGCCTTTTCGCGGGAAACAACGATACCGCGGTACACTAACCCGCCCGCAGAGGCTGTGAAAGGCCGCGGTCGCGGGGGACCGGTTTCAAACTCGGTGCGCGGCGATGGTCCGGTGGTTCGCCCACCGGCGGTCGCGAGCGGACGGCGCGAAGCGGCTCGAAGCGGCCGGGGGAGGAGCGTTAGGCGGCGATCGGCCGGGTCGCGTCCGCCATCCGTTGCAGGAGGTCCCGTTCGGTGGGGCTCAGCGAATCCGGACCGAGAACCCGGGCCTGTTCGAGCAGGCGGGCGACGACCTCCCGGTTCACCTCGTGCAGTGCGGCGAGGTCGATCGTGTCCCACGGCGTGTCGTGATCGCGGTGCTGGACTGTCGGCGGATTGAAGTGCGAGTTCGGCGGCTCGACCTGCCGCTCGGCCCGCCGCTTCGGACTCCGCGCCAGCCCGAGATACGCGAGCAGCGCCAGGCCGCCGACGGCGATCCGGAGCCCCGGGGCCCAGCCAAGCAGGAACGGCAGCACCGCCGCCCCAATCGTCAGAGCGGCAACCGAGACTCGCCGAGTCGGTCGCGTCATGCCCAGTCAGACGTTGAAAAGGGCGAAAACGTTGCAGAATGGCGCGCCCGGGAAACGACCCCCCGTCGTCACCAACGAGCAACTATTTGGGAAAAAACGACTTAGCTAGAAACCAGGGGCCTGCGGATTCAAAGCTCCCCGGGCACCAGCCTGCCAGGCGCGCCGACGCCGCTCCGGTGTGCGGCGGCCGCTCGGCGCGGGTAACCGCATCCAGGTCCTCGACCGCGATGGTGCACTGCCGGCGGCGGCGCTCGGCTCGACGACCGGGCGCCGAGGCTGCTGCTCAGCGCGAGTGAAGGAGGCCCGCCACCGCCGCCACGACGGCGGCGCAGTCGTCAAACACCTCGCGGGCGCCGAGCGACAAGGCTTCGGCGCGATGAGCGTCCGCCGAACGGGAACTCGTGCAAACGAGCGCCGGTACTCCCGGCTGGAGATCGCGCAGGCGGCGGAGCAGGTCCATCCCGGCCTTGGGCACGTATTCACTCTCCTCGTACCGGCCGATGTCGGTGATGACGGCGTCGAATCGGTCCGTCCCAGCCAGCTCGAGGGCTTCGGCGGTGGTGATGGCGGTGGCGACGGTGACGCCGCGGGTTCGCAGGGCGCTGATCACGGCGTTGTTGTTCTCGGGATTGTCGTCCACCCAGAGGACCCGGCCCGGCGGATTCCCGGCCGGATTCCGGTTGGCCGCCATCCGGGGAGCCGCCACGAGAATCGTCACCAGCACCGCGGCGAGCAGCGCCACGCCGGCAAACCCCGCGGCCCGGCGCGGCTCCGGCGCGGCGGCGGGCGGCGTCGTGGTCGCCGGCACCGCCGGCTCGATCCAGCCCACGATCGGCGCCGGTCCGGATCGGGGTCGTTTGAGCGACTCGACCAGCGCCACCGTCTCCGGCATCGGCTCGACTTCGAGTTCCTGCCGGAGCCTCGCCTCGAGCCGGCGATAGATCTCGAGCGCCGCGGCGCGGTCGCCCGCCTGGTCGAGGAGCGTCATGGCTGCCCGCGCGGCCGTCTCGTCATAGGGGGCCAGGCGAGACACCCATCCGGCCAGCCGGGCGGCCCCCGCGGCGTCTCCCGACGCCGCGCTGCCCCGGGCGGCGCCAACACCGGCCTCGACGGCCTGACGCCGGAGTTCCGTGCGAGTATCCTCGAGCCAGCGCTCGAACTCGGGCGCGTTCCCGATGCCGAATCCGTCGAGGAGGTCGCCGGCGTAGAGCTCGACGGCCCGGCCGTGGTCGCCCGAACCGACGGCATCCCGGAAGGACCGCCCGTCGCACTCGAGGACCGTCCAGTCGATGCCGAGTTCGCGGTCACCCCGCCGTTCGATGACCGGCCCGAGGGAGCGCCGAAGGAGGTGGAGGGTCTGGCGAAGCGCGTGGCGGGCCCGGTCGGTATCGAGGTCCGGCCAGAAGAGGGCGAGCAGTTTGTCGCGGCGGTGGAATCCCGGCGGCTCGGCCACGGCGAGGTACGTCAGGAGCCCGAGGGCCCGCTCGTGGGTCGCTACGGTCGTCCCAGCGGTGGGATCGGATCCCACCACCCGGACCGTGCCGAGGACCTCGAGCCTGGTCCGCGAACTCACCACGGCCCTCCGACGATTCGATGACGTTCGAAAGTACAGCCCGCGGACGCCGGGAGCCACCTTGGAGGGATATCCCGTTCTTCCACCCTCCGGAGGTCCCATGGCAGCGGCAAAACTCGGGTTGGCACTGTTCGTCGGCGTCACGATCGCCAGCTCGGCGGAAGCGCAGAAGCCCTTCGTCTTCCTCGGCGGCGGCGCCACCGTCCCGGTCAGCGTCTACAAGAACGAGGACGGCGCCAAGACCGGCTGGATGGCCACGGCCGGCATCGGCTTCCCGGTCGGCGACAAACCGGTGTCCGTGGGCGGCGAGCTGATGTTCGGCAGCAACAAGCACGAAGCCCCGCCCGAGGGCGACAAGACGAATCTCCTCGGTGCGGCCGGCTTCGTGTCGGCCCGCCTCGGCAATGCCGAGAAGCCGTACCCCTACCTGATCGGCAGCCTCGGCATGCTCAAGCACGACTACCGCTCGACGGCGTTCCCGGACGAACAGGGCGGCGACTTCGCCGTCACCTGGAGCGCCGGCGCCGGCTTGGCCATCCCGGTCGGGAGCGGCGGAACCGAGGTGTGGTTCGAGGGGCGGTTCGTGAGCCGCGGGGACACCCGGTTCATTCCCATCTTCGCAGGCTTCGCGATCCCGCTGGGGCGGTAGCGCCGGCCGTTCGCCGATTGGGCCGGACCAGGGCGCCCGGGGCGTTGCCGCTGGACAAGCCGGGCGCCGCTCTATACCTTGCACCTCAAGGTATGAGCCAGAAACCGGTTGCGCTCTCGAAGGAGCTTGTCGCCGCCTCGTCGCGGCCCATGGTTCTCTCCATCCTTCGGGGCGGAGAGAGCTACGGCTACGAGATCCTCCAGCGGGTTGCCCTTCTCTCGCGGGGGCGGTTCGCGTGGTCGGACGGCATGCTGTACCCGGTCCTCCGCCGGCTGGAGCAGGAAGGCCTCATCGAGGGCGAGTGGCGGACCATCGAGTCCGGGCGGCGGCGGCGGTACTATCGCCTGAGCGCCGCCGGCCGCCGGCAACTCGCGGCGGACCGGGACAGCTGGCTGGCCGTCCACGAGGCACTCAGCGGGACGTGGGGATAGGAACATGTTCGAACTCGATCGAGCCGTATCCGACTGGCGCAGGACCTTCGCGCGGGAGCGGGCGTTTTCCGACGACGATCTCGACGAGCTGGAGGATCATCTCCGGGCCGCCTTTGAAGTCGAAGTGATGCTGGCGCCCGCGCTCGCGCCGGAGCGGGCGTTCCGGCAAGCCTGTGAGGGCCTCGGACTGCCGCGAGCGGTCGCGCGGGAGTTCGCGAAAGTGGGCGGCCGGGCTTGGCGCTGGCTGCTGCGAGCCGGGCAACTCCTCTTCGGCGCCGCGTTCCTCCTGCCCGTGGCACGTTATGGCATTACGCTCGCGGACCCGAGCCTGAAGGACGGACTCCTTCCGGGAATCCAGGCCCTCCTCCTGGCCGTGACCGGCCTCGGCGGGGCGCTCGGCCTCTTGAGCGGCCTGACCAACCTCGTGATGCTCGGCACCTTCCGAAACCTCCGGGAAGCCGGCCGGGCCAGGGTCCGTCTGCTCGCCCGGCTGCTCACGGCCAGCGCCCTGATCAACCTGAGCTGGTTGGTGTTGCGAGACGACCGGGGCGACCTCTTCGTCGGCTACTACGCCTGGCTCACGGGCTTCGCGGTGGCGGCATCGGCCCTGTGGCTCCGGGCCCGGCAGGTGCCGGCCGACCGCGGGGAACGACCAGCGATCGCACCCTGAGAGAGCGGCGGCGACTTGCCCGTGACGGCCGTCACTGCCGCCGGATCAGCCCGCTCGATATGAGACCGCAGCCTGCACCAACGCGGCGACCCGACCCATTCACGGTGTCGGTCTTTCGGCCCTCCGGCCCGGACCTGGAAGCCGTGATTCGGGTCGTGACTCCGTGACGACGACCCCGCCTCAGATCCGCTCGCCGGGAAAAACGACTACGCCGGAGCCCACCGCGTAGAAGGCGGAGCGCGGCGGATTCCCCAGGGCCGCGGCCCATTCCGCCCCGTAGATCACGGCCAGATCCCCCTGGACCCGCGCATCGCCGAGATCGGCCACATCCCACGGGGGATGCCGGACCTCGTATTCGATCGTGCCGCCATCCCGTTGCCGCGTGTAGCCCCAGTAGTGCTCGGTGATGAACTCGGCGTCCGAAGGCCGTTCCAACGGCCGGGGTGCCGCTGCCAGCGCTCCACCGACGCCCGCAGGTTGCCGACCGGCCCGCCACCCATACCACACCTCGGCTGGCGCGCTACCGACCCGGCCCAGCAGCCGATGACTCATCGGGACCCGTCGGTACGGCTCGTTGTAGACGAGCCGCGCCACCCAGGCCACCGCTCGCTTCGGGACCAGCTCCCGGACGAACACCACCGCCCGGCGCCACTCGCCGCCGACGGCCCGGCGCACGTAGAAACGCAGGTTCACTTCCTCGAAATCGGCGTGGAACGGAATCGGTAAGCCAAGAACCCGGGTCCGCAGAAACCGGAAGCCGACCACACTGGCGTATAGCCGGCCCTCGTGACGGTCGAGTTCGGTGCCCTTGGGTACGAGCGGCGCCACGAGGGACTCCGGGACCTCGTAGTTGAGCAGCACGAGGTCCCGCCATTCGGCGGTGAGGAAGGGCGACCGGGTTGCCGGCGTGGACCGACTCCGACCGGGCGCCGCTCAGGCCGAGCGGCGCTCTGGTCCGGCCGGCCGGGAGGCCGGGAGGTCGAAGTCCGGGTTGAAGAGGTACTCCGGATCCGGCCGCCGGAGCGGCACGGTCCCGTCGGTGTTCTGCTTGTAGACGTACCGCTCGCCCTTGAAGTTCCGGAGCACGATCTCGTCGGCACCGAACTCCTCGACGTAGTTCGGAATCAGGGGGATCTTCCCGCCCCCGCCGGGCGCGTCGATCACGAAATGCGGATTGGCGAGCCCGCTGGTCCAGCCGCGGAGCGCCTTCATGATCTCGAGCCCCTTCTCCACCGTGGTCCGGAAATGCTCGGCCCCGGCCACCTGGTCCGCCATGTAGATGTAGTACGGCCGGACCCGGGCCTGGAGCAGCTTCTGCATCAGCTTGACCATGATTTTCGGGTCGTCGTTGACGCCCTTGAGCAGCACGGTCTGGCAGCCAAGGGGAATACCGGCGTCCGCCAGCATCCCGAGCCCCTGCACCGCCGCCGGGGTGAGTTCGTCCGGGTGGTTGAAGTGGGTATTGATGAAGAGCGGATGGTACTTGTGGAGCATCTCGCAGAGCTCCGGGGTGATCCGCTCGGGCATGTGGCAGGGGATCCGGCTCCCGATCCGGATGATCTCGAGATGCGGAATGGCCCGGAGCCGGGCCAGCATCGACTCGAGCCGGCGGTCCGACAGCATCAGGGGATCGCCACCGGACATGATGACGTCGCGGATCTCGGTGTGCTCCTCCAGGTACTTGAAGGCGCTCTCGAACTGCGACATCGGGATTTTTTCGGGGTCGCCCACTTTCCGGCGGCGGGTGCAGAACCGGCAGTAGCTGGCGCAGACCGGCGAGACCAGGAACAGCGCCCGGTCGGGATACCGGTGCGTGATGTTCGGAACCGGGCTGTCCCGGTCCTCGCTCAGCGAGTCGACGATCCCGTCCTGGATGTCGAGCTCCGCCATGGTCGGGACGTACTGCTGCCAGACGGGGTCGCCGGGCTCCCGGATCAGGTCCACCATGGCCGGCGAGATCCGGAATTCGAAGTTGTCCACAGCCTGCTGGAGCCGCTCGATCTGGGGGAAATGCTCCTCGCCGAACCTTTCCTTGAGCGCCTGGAGGCTCGCGATCGACCGGTTCTTGAGTGTCTCCTGCCAGTTGGACATGTCCCTACCCCTCTCGGCTAGCCGACGTCCTTGCGATACCGAACCAGATCGTCGCCCGGGGCGTAGTGGTCCGCCTCCCGGGCAACTTCCCGATACCCGTGCCGAAGATAGAAGGTCCGGGTGGCTTCGTAGTCGGGCCGGCCGCTGGTCTCCACCAGGACCACCTGCGCCCGCCCCGCGATCCGCCGGTCCATCTCCTCGAGCAGGGCGGTTCCGAGCCCTTGCCCCTGCGCTCCAGGATGGACGACGATCCAGTAGAGATCGAACACGCCCGGCCGGTTCGGGGTCGGGCCCCAGCAGGCCCAGGCCCGGAGTTCCCCCTCCACCTCGACGCCGGCGTGCTCGTAGTCCGGGTCGGCCCGCCCGGCGGCATTGGTGCCCACGGCATCGTCGAAGACCTCGAGCGCGATGCCGATCTCGTAGTCCCAAAACCGGCCGACGGCCCGGGTCATTGCCTCGACCACGGGCCGGTCTGCCGCTGCCAGGGGACGAACGATTCGCTGGACCGGCTGGGCGATCACGCCGAGATCTGGAGGTACTGCGCCTCCAGGCTCCGGCGACGTTCCGCCCGGCTCAACGCCTCGTCGACCACCTTGAGAATGAGGGTGTCGTAGTCCCAGCCGCGGACCGACGCCATCCGGCTCAGGCCGGCGTCGTCGGAAATGTCCGGATTGGGATTCACTTCCAGCACGTAGGGATTGCCGTCCGGGGCGATCCGCATGTCGACCCGGCCGTAGCCCATCTCCTTGCCGATGAGCTGCCAGGCCGCCCGGGCGGCGGTCTCGACCTTGTCGGCGAGGGCGGGTTCGAGCGGCGCCGGGCACATCGGCAGGGTGCCGCGGTCCTCGTCGCTGCCCACGTCCCACTTGGCGGCGTAGGTGACGATCGGCCAGTTGCCCTTGGGCATCGCCCCGAAGTCGATCTCCGAGAGCGGCAGGATCTCGCTGCCGATGAAGCCGACGTTGATCTCGCGGCCGGGGACGTACTCCTGGATCAGGACCTCGTCCCACTTCGCGAACGCCTGCTTGAGCCGCCGCTTGAGCGCGCGCGGGGTCTGGCAGACGGAGCCCGAGTCGATCCCGACGCTGGCATCCTCGCCCGACGGCTTGACGATGACCGGGTAGCGGAGGTGCGCCGGCATGATGTCGGGAGCCGCCAGCACGAAGGCCGGCACCGGCACCCCGGCCGCGGCCAGGAGGGTGTTGGCGACGTGCTTCCGGTGGGCGATGGTGACCGTCCACGAGTTGCAGCCCGTGAAGGGCACCCGGGTCAGGTCGAGGGCCGCCACGGCGTAGTCCTCGTACCGGGCGATCCCGTTGATGCCTTCGCAGAGATTGAAAATGCAGTCGCAGCGCTGGACCTTGGCCAGCCAGCGGACGTCACCGAGCGTGACGGGAATCAGGACGGTCTCATGGCCCCCGTTCTTCAGGGCCCGCTGCACCATCCGGGCATTGTCGATGACCGCGGCAACGTCCTTCGGATCCCATTCCCCGCTGCCGGCATCGTAGACGACACCAATCTTCAAGCAGCCGCCTTTTGGAGGAGAGCCTTCCCGCTGATCCGGCGCCAGGCGATGTCGGCGACGTTCTGGATCAGCGCGTCGTACGACATACCGGCGGCCCGGGCCGCCTTCGGGAAGCAGGAGTTGTCCTTCGGATCGGGGAGGATCCCGGGAAGCGGGTTGACCTCCACGACCATCGGACGGCCGGCGGCGTCACAGCGAACGTCCACCCGGCCCCAATCGCGAAGGCCGAGGACGCGGTAGGCGGCGAGGGCCACGTTCCGGATGTCCCGGGCCAGCTCCTTGTCGATCGGAGCCGGGCAGTCGAACATCTGGAGCGGGCGGTCCGGGGTGTCCCAGACCCACTTGGCCTCATATCCGTAAATGGGCGGGGCGCCCAAAGGCAGCTCGTCGAAATTCATCCCGACGATCGGGAGGCAGCGCGCCTCCCGGCCGTTCCCCATGATGGCCACGGTGAACTCCTGGCCGGGGAGGAACGTCTCGATCAGGACGGGTTCCTGGTAGGTGTCGAGCAACTCGCCCACCACCGAGACCAGCTTTGCCCGGTTGGTGCAGAGGCTCTTGACCGTGATGCCCTTGCTCGACCCCTCGAGGGCCGGCTTGGCAAACAGGGGGAACGGCAAGTTGACGTTCCGGGCATCCGAGCGGGTATTGGCCACGATGAACTGGGCCGTCGGGACGCCGTGGTGCGACAGGATCTCCTTGGTCCGGCCCTTGTGGAGCGACAGGCTCAACGTCAGGGGATCGGAGGCATGGCAGGGAATCCCAAGGAACTCGCAAATGGCCGGGACATGAGCCTCCCGGTTTACCCCATAGAGCCCTTCGGCGATGTTGAACACGAAGTCAGGCCGGGCCGCCATCAGCTTCCGGGGAAACTCGGCGTCTGCCTCGAGCCGGATGACCTTCCCGACCTGCGCCAGCGCGGCCTCGACCGCGTCGATGGTCTCCGCCTCGTCCCACTCGGCGTACAGATCCGGCTGGGCCAGATCGGTGCGCAGCGCCCGCCCGGACGACTTCGAGTTGGCTTTGGTGGGGACGGCAGGAGTCGGCGCCGCGTCGGCGCCATCGGTCTGGGGGTTGGGAAGAGCAGGTTTGAGGTTGTACGCGAACCCGATTCGGACCGCCAAAAGATCTCCTTGCAGAAGTCGATTCGGTCCTGCACCAGCACGCTTCGAAGTCGGTACCGCGACTACGCGGTACTAAACTAAGAAACAGTCGATATCTGCACAATACATTTTGCCAACAAAACGCGGGCCAACTTCGCTTCTTCGTATTCGAATTGGAGTTCGAGATGACTGCAAAACGCCAGAGTTTTCGAGTCGTCGCGCCGCTCTTCGCCGTTTGGGCCGCGCTCACACCGATCGGCAGCCGCCTTGCCGCGCAGTCGGGAAGCGATCGGGTGATCGTCGTGACGCTCGATGGGATGCGCTGGCAGGAAGTCTTCGGCGGCGCCGACCGGGCGCTGATCACCGGCCGCGACGGCGGTGTCGCCGACACCGGGTGGACCCTCTCGCGGTTCTGGCGACCGGATGCGGGGGCCCGACGGACGACGCTCTTCCCGTTCCTGGGTGGGGTGGTCGCCCTGGAGGGGGTGCTCCTTGGTGATTCTACCCGCGGCAGCCAGGTCCGGGTGACCAACGGGAAGTGGTTCTCCTATCCCGGCTACAGCGAGCTGATGACCGGCCGGGCGGACGACCGGATCGACAGCAACGACAAGATCCCGAACCCCAACGTGACCGTGCTGGAGTGGCTGGCCGGCCGCCCGGGCTTCCGGAACAGCATCGAGATCTACGGTTCCTGGGACGTCTTTCCCTCGATCTTCAACACGGAACGAAGCGGCCTCCCCGTCAATGACGACGGCCCTCCGTTCCCCCTGGCGCAGTCGGACCGGGAGCGGGAGGCCAACCGCTTCGCCTCCCGGCTGCCGAACCATTGGCGGGGCGTCCGTCTCGACGCCCCGACGATGACGGCCGCGTTCGAAGCGCTTCGGACCCGGGCGCCGCGGGTGCTCGTCGTCCTCCTCGGCGAAACCGACGAGTGGGCCCACGGCCGGCAGTACGACCTGTACCTCGACGCCGCCCAGCGGTCCGATCGGTTCATCGCCGACTTGTGGAACCTGGCCCAGTCGCTGCCGGCGTACCGGGGCCGAACGACCCTCCTCGTCGCGACCGACCATGGGCGCGGACCCGGCCGCGACTGGACCGATCACGGCCGCGACGTTCCGGCCGCGGAGCGGATCTGGATGGCTGCGCTGGGGCCGGCCATCGCGCCTCTCGGCATCGATTCCGGCATCTCCGGAACCCAATCGCAGTTCGCCGCGACGATTGCGCGGGCCGTCGGCGAACAATGGCAAAGTGCAAGACTCGACGCGGCTCCACCGCTCGAACGAATCTTCCGCGCGCCGAAATGATCGGCGAGTCGCGGCGCAGAATCGTCCGAACAGGACGCTGATCGGCCGCTCCATGCCGCGGTTCGGGCCGGTTGCGACCCGGCGAGGTCGGCGCCAACGTTCCCGAATGCCGACCTCATCGCCGCAACCGACGTCCCGCGGACGCATCGCCGGCGCCATCGCGCCGATCACCGCTGCCATCGCGCTTGCGAGCGGCGTTGCCATGCTCGCCGGCTGCGCGCCAGCTGCTCCCGCCACCGGTCGCCCCAATATCGTCGTCTTCCTGGCTGACGATCTCGGCATCGGGGAACTCGGCGCCTGGGGAAACCGCGAGATCGCCACCCCGAACATCGACCGCCTCGCGGCAGCGGGCGTGCGCCTGACCCAGGTCCGCTCGAGCGCGGCGGTCTGCGGTCCGGCCCGCTGCTCCCTGATGCTGGGCCTCCACAACGGCCACTGCCGGCTCGACGACAACGACAACGACTACCTCCGCCCCGCCGACGTGACCCTCGCCGAGCGGCTGGGGGCGGCCGGCTACGCAACGGGACTCTTCGGCAAGTGGGGGCTGAGCTGGGACTCGCGGCCGGAGAGCTGGCCCAACGCCCAGGGCTTCGACACGTTCTTCGGTTACCGGGACCAGGTCCACGCCCACAACTTCTACCCCGAGTGGCTCATCGACGGGCCCGACTCGCTCCGGACCCGGAACGAAGTCCCCGGAGCCAACGCCAAGGGCGCCGGACGGGCCACGGTCCGGCTGGACTATGCGCCTACCCTGATGCGGGACCGCGCGTTCGCATTCGTCCGGGCCAGCCGCAATCGGCCGTTCTTCCTCTACTGGGCCACTAATCTCCCCCACATCAACAACGAGGGCAGCCGGAACCAGGCGGACGACGGCTACGAGATCCCGTCGCTCGGCCAGTACGCCGACCGGCCGTGGCCGGAGGGGAAGCGGAGCTACGCGGCCCAGGTGTCCCTGCTCGACGCCCATCTGGGCGAGCTGCGCCGGCTGCTCGACTCGCTCGGCATCGCCGACCGGACGCTGATCCTGTTCCTCTCCGACAACGGAGCGACCTTCCTGCGGCGTTCCAACGACGGCACCACCGACATCATCGGCCGGTGGTTCGACGGCACCCAGAGCTTTCGCGGCTTCAAGGGCGATCTCTACGAAGGCGGCCTCCGGGTGCCGGGCATCGCCTACTGGCCGGGGCACACGCGGGCGGGAACGGAATCGGACGCGGCGGTCGACTTCGCCGACGTGCACGCCACCGTCGTGGCGGCCGCCGGGCTCCCGGTTCCGGACGGCATCGACGGCCGTTCTTTCCTGCCGGTCCTTACCGGCGCCGGGAGCTTCTCGCCCCGGCCGCACTTCGTCTGGTATTCGCCGGACCGGGATCAGTCGGCGGTCTTGGAGGGGGCCTGGAAAGCGGTCTGGATGCGGGACACGATGCGGCTCTTCGACCTGAACACCGACCCTGGGGAACAGCACGACCAGGTGACCACCCGACCAGAGGTGGCCCGGCGGCTCGACTCGCTGCGGCAGGCGGAGGATCGCAGGCCCGCGCATCCCGATCCCCGGGACGCGATGCCGGCGCCGGCTAGTGGGCCCGGACCCGGCGGTAGTTCCGGTAGGTGAAGGCGAACGGGTGGCGGTCGTCGGCCGGGTGGTGCTCTTCGTCCTCGAGGACCCAGCCGTCGGCGTCGAACGCCGGGAACAGCGTGTCGCCCTCGACGTCCGCGTGGACCGCGGTGAGATAGATCCGGTCGGCGAACGGCAGCGCCAACCGGTAGATCTCCCCGCCCCCGATCACGAACACTTCCCCCTCCGTGGCGCCCAGCGCAAGCGCCTCCTCGAGGCTCGGGACCACGGTGGCGCCGTGGGGCCGGAACTCGGGATCTCTGGAGATGACCACGTTCCGCCGGTTGGCCAGGGGACGCTTGATCTCGTCGAAGGTCTTCCGCCCCATGATGACCGTGTGGTCGATCGTGAGCTGCTTGAAGCGCTTGAGATCGTCCGGCAGCCGCCAGGGCAGGCCGCCGGCCCGGCCGATGACCCGATTGGCGGCCACGGCGGCCACGAGCGAGATGATCACACCGCCACCGGGGCCGGAATGTGGGGATGCGGCGCGTAGCCCTCGAGCGCGAAGTGTTCGAACCGGAAGTCGAAGAGCGAGCCCACGGCGGGATCGAGCCGCATCGTCGGGAGCGGACGCGGTTCCCGGGTGAGCTGCAACTCGGCCTGGTCGAAATGATTGCGGTACAAGTGCGCGTCGCCGAAGGTGTGAACGAACTCGCCGGGGGCGAGGCCGGTCACCTGCGCCATCATCATCGTCAGCAACGCATACGAGGCGATGTTGAACGGCACGCCAAGGAAGACGTCGGCACTCCGCTGGTAGAGCTGGCAGGACAGGCGGCCGTCCGCCACGTAGAACTGGAAGAGCGCATGACAGGGCGCCAGTGCCATCCGCGGCAGATCGGCCGGGTTCCACGCGCTCACGATGATCCGGCGGGAGTCCGGATCTTCCCGGATCTGCCGGACCGCCTCCGCGATCTGATCCACGTGGCCGCCGCCCGGCACCGGCCAGGACCGCCACTGATATCCATATATAGGTCCGAGATCCCCGTCCGGCCCCGCCCATTCGTCCCAGATGGAAACGCCGTTGGCCTTGAGGTAGGCGGTGTTGGTCTCGCCCCGAAGGAACCAGAGCAGCTCGTGGATGATCGAGCGGGTGTGGACCTTCTTCGTGGTGACCAACGGGAACCCGGCCCCGAGGTCGAACCGCATCTGATACCCGAAGACGCT
>JBFXAY010000084.1:0-22561 GCA_050183815.1 Gemmatimonadales bacterium
ACCCGGAAGGCCAGCCGCGAGGCGTACGGCGCCCGTTCGAACCCGTAGCGGTAGAACACGGGCCCGCCGCCCACGAGCACGCCGATCTCGGGCCGGGCCTCGAACCAGGGGAGGACGCCGTAGAGCTTGCCCCAGTCGCGGTGGATCGCCAGCGGGTCGTCCGGGTCGACCGGCGATCGAAAGGGTGAGGTCGAGTCGCTCACCCGGACGGCGCCGGACGGAGCATCGGGCGTGAGGCCTTCGGGATCGATCACCCGGATCTTGATGGGCGAGGTTCCGCCGTGCCAACGGAGCGAGTCTTCGGCCGCTCGAAGGTAGAGGCGGACCTCCCGGGTTTCTTCGGGGAGAAACACGCGGTCGACGCGCACGACTTCGGCGTCGCCGGACGCGAGCGTCACCCGAACCGCGCCGCCGGCCTCCGCCTGGATTTCGACCCGATCCGGCTCATTGGAGCCGCGCAGCTCGACGACGCCGGCCAACTGCCGGTAGAAGCGGCCCGAAGCCGCCGGGAGATCGTCCCGCCGGGTTCGGAGGGCGTCGGCCAGGCGGGCCGCGACCGCGCGGTCGAATTCCGGCGGCAAGGCGGCAACGGCCGCGGCGATCACGGTGTCGTCGATCCGAGTGACCAGCGCCTGGGTCACCGAATCCCAGGCCGCTCGATCGAGGCCGCCCAGCAGCCGCCGGTCGAGCGCTTCGGCGGACAGGGTGAGCCCGTAGATGCTGCCGTACCCGCGCCCGAAACTCTGGTACTTGGGCAGGTAGAGGCGGAGCAGCGAATACAGCGGGCCGTCGAGGTGGGAAAAGGCCCAGTCCCGGTCACGGGGGAGGGGCACCCAGCGGCGGACCGGTCCCTCGTCGTAGCGGGCCCAGGCCCATTGGCCGCCGTGACGGTCCCAGTCGCCGATCAGGAGGTCGACCAGGCGGGCCGTCAGGAACGCCGCCCCGTCGACGACGTTCCGGCCCTCGTCGCGGAGCCGCTCGAAGAGGCCTTCGCTGCTCACCACCCTGGAAGCGCCGGGGAGATCCTGGATTGCAGCACCGGTGCCTCGAATCCGGAACTCGAGGATCCCGAGGTTGCCCTTGAACTCCTCCCGCCACTCCCCAAGCCGGGGATCGTCGGGGAGCACCACGAGGGACACGCCCGGGTTGACGAGCCCGGCCGCCTGTTCGATCACCGCGACGGCGGCCGCGCCGCCCGGCAGGATCGCGCTGATCTGGTCCTCAGCAAACCGGCGGGCCAGGCTCCGGCGTAATCCGGGTGGCCAGGTCTGCGTCGGGTCCTTGTCCAGGGCCCGGAACACGAGCATCCGGCCATCGGCGGCCCGGAACCGGAGGGAACGGCTCTGTTTCGAGCCGCCGCGCTCCACGGCGGTGAGGCCGCCGAAGTGGGTCGCCAGGTCAAGCACCGGCGCTCGAATCGGGGTATTCCAGAGGTCCCGGTACGTGTCCCCGAGAAAGAATCGGTGGAGGCCGCCGGCCTGATAGTGAGCGCCGGGGACCGCCTCGGCGGTCGAATCGGAGGCGACCTGCGCCGCCGCCGACCGGGGTCCGGCGGCGGTCCCGAACACCCCGGCAAGGAGAAAGGCAGGGATCAGTCGCATGGGCAAAGTCCGACCCGAACCTTCCGGTTCCCGACCCGACGGATATTGTTGCTTGGGTACGCTCCGGCGGGTCGGGGAACCCCCAGCCGCGCGAACGTGTTCAGTAGGGACCCCAGGGTTCGGACCGATGTCATGACCACCAACTCCCCAACGATCGTCTCGGAAACGGCTTCCGCGCCCGGAACCCTCCGGAAGCTGGTGGACCGTTTCACCTATCCGGCCGAACACCCGTTCACAACGCTCGGCCTTTACTACGGGTTCCTGGTCGCGGTGTCAACCGCTGTCCTGGTTTTCGTGCCGGCGGCCCGGTCGATGGTTTCGGGGGAACGGCTCACCGAACTCATGGAACGCGGGAGTCTCCTCGACGGGGCGTCGCCCGGGAAGGGCCTCGGCTGGTCGACCACGCTCGACATGGCGCTGGCGATGGTCGGCTCGTTCCTCCTGATGATGCCCACGTCCTGGGTCTACATGGCCGAGCGGCGCCGCAAGGGGTTCGACCAGGGGATGGTTCAGACGATGATCGTCCTGGCGCTCGCCATCGCCGGGGTCGTCGTGATCGTCCGGAACAGCACCGCGCTGGCGTTCAGCCTCACGGGGATCGTGGCGGCGGTACGGTTTCGTAACAATCTGGCCGACACCCGGGACACCCTCTACATCTTCACGGCCATCGGCGTCGGGCTCGCCGCCGGAGTCCAGGCGCTGGCCGCCGCGCTGGTGCTCTCGGCGATCTTCAATTTCGTGACGCTGCTCTTCTGGCGGGGCGACTACGGCATGTGCGAGCTGGGGCGGTCGCCCGGGCATCTGCTGGTGGCCAACTACCGCCGCGAGCCGCCGAAGACGACGAAGAAGGACAAGGACAAGGGCCGCGACAAACCCAAGGACTTCAACGCCGTGCTGGTGGTGCGGGTCAAGGACCTCGACCGGGCCCGGCCGACCGTGGAGGAACTGCTGGCCGTGGAAGCGCGCCGTTTCGAACTGGCCGAAGTCGAGCAGTACGCCAAGGGGCATGGCGTCCTCAAGTATCGCGTTCGGTTCGGCCGGCGGACGGATCCCCGCAACGTGGAAGACGCGCTGCTGGCCCGGGGCGGCGCCATCGTCGGCGCCCGGGTCCATTGACGGTCCGCGCCGCGGCGGCGGCGGTCGGCTGCCTGGCGGTTGCCGCTCCGGCTCCGGCCGTCTCGCCGGCCGATTGTCTGGCCTCGGCCAAACCCGAGGCGCGCTGGAACCTGCCGGTCGCCTATCGCGAGGTCTCGGGCCTGGCGCTCGCGCCGGACGGCCGGCTGTTCTACCACAACGACGAACACGGCCTGATCGGGGCTCTCGATTCGAAGACGGGGAAGATCCTCGGCAGCTATCAGGTGGGCACACCGGCGGTGCGCGGCGATTTCGAAGGCATCGCCATTCGGGGGCAGCGGATCCTGCTCGTGACGAGCGGCGGGGTGTTGTACGACGCGCCGCTCCCTCCGGCAACGACCGATCGCGGCGTGCTGGCGGCCACCCGCCGGGTTACGGGTCTCGGCACCCGGTGCGAGATCGAGGGCCTGGCGGTGGAGCCCGCCTCGCAGGACCTGCTGTTCGCGTGCAAGACGCCCCGGGTGGCCGCGCTCGCCAAGCAGGTCACGGTATTCCGGCTGCCGGGCCGCGACTCGGCGGTCCCGACGGCGGTGGCGTTGTCCCGGGAGGCGCTCGCGAAGGGGCGGCCGGGCCGAGGCTTCCATCCCTCCGCGATCGAGGTGGATCCCCGGACGGGGCATTGGGTGATCCTCGCCTCGGCGGATCAGGCCGTGGCGGTCGTGACCGCCGCCGGCGAGGTGCTCGCCACCGCCGAGCTGCGGGGCCGTCACGGGCAGCCGGAGGGGCTCGCCATGGCGCCGGACGGCCGGATTTTCGTGAGTGACGAGGGCGGGCGGAGCCGAGGCACCGTGACGGTCTATGACTGCCGTTAGGCGGACCGGCCTGGCCGTCGTGCTTGGTCTTGCCGCCGCCGGTTGTGCCCGTTCGTTCCTCAGTCTGGGCCCCGCTCCCGACGACGGCGCCGGGGTCCCGGTGGTTGCGTCGGTCTTTCTGGTGGGCGACGCCGGATCGGTGCAACCCGGCGACCGGATTCTGGCGGAGTTGATCCGGCAGGGGAAGCGGGCGCCGAGGACCAGCACCGTCGTCTACCTCGGCGACAACGTCTACCCGCGCGGCATTCCGCCGCGGACCGACCCGGGTTATCCGGAGGCCGAGCGGCGGTTGTTCCGGCAGGCGGCGGTGGCGGATTCGACGGGGCTCCCGCTCCTCTTCCTTCCGGGAAACCACGATTGGGACCGGCAGGGACCGGACGGGTGGGCCCAGATCCAGCGCGAGGCGGCGCTCCTCGGCGACTACGCCGCGAGGCGGCAGGTACGGATCCGGCTCGCGCCCGCCGGCGGCTGCCCCGGCCCGGAAGTCGTGCCCGTGGTGCCCGGTCTCCGGCTGGTGGCGATCGACACCCAGTGGTGGCTGCATCAGGATCCCCGGCCGGGCCGGGCGCCCGAGGAGTATCTCAGCCGGTTGCCGGACCGGTCGGTCCGGTGCGGGGCGGAAACGGAGCAGGCGTTCGTCGAGGCGCTCACGGCGGTGAATCACGACGGGGCCGGCGGCGTGTCGCTGGTGGTGGGCCACCATCCGCTCGAATCGCACGGCGAGCACGGCGGCTATCACCCGTGGCCGCAGTGGCTGTTCCCGCTGGTGCCGACGCCGCTGGCCGGGTGGGCCTGGGCTCCGATCGGCTGGATCTATCCCCTGGGGCGCCGGCTGGTGAGTCACCCGCAGGATCTCAACGGCGCCGCGAACCGGGCCATGCGGGCGGCCATCGAGGGAACCTTCGCGCCGGGTTCGCCGTTGGTGTACGCGTCCGGCCACGATCACTCGCTCGAGGTCATCCGGCGGGGAGCGCGGTTTCTGCTGGTGAGCGGATCGGGCAGCGAGCATCACCAGTCCGCCGTTGGCCGGGGAGATTCGACGGCCTATTCCGCGTCGCGGCCGGGGTTCATGCGGCTCGACCTGATGGCGGACGAGCGGGTTCGGGTCGCGGTGACGGTGTTGTCCGGAGCTGGGCGAATCGAGGAGGGGTTTCGGGCATGGCTCAAATGAGGCGTCTCGCCAAGGGCGGGCGGTCGCACCCGGCCCGACGCGCCCGGTTGGCGGTCCTGCTGGGCTTGCTGGCCACCGCCCCGGGGGCGTCCGTGCGGGCCCAGGCCGGGCTCGGCGATTCCGTCACCATCGTGCCGGGTGCCCGCTATGGCCGGGGCGCGATCCACCGGCTCCTGTTCGGCAATCACTACCGCAATCTCTGGACGGCGCCGATCCGGGTGCCGCGGCTCGACCTCGCCCGGTTTGCGGGCGGCCTCACGCCGTTGAAGAAGGGCGGCGGGCAGCAGACGCGTTCGCTCCGGTTCGCCGGCGCGAACGGGCGTCAGTACGCCTTTCGCTCGGTGGACAAGGACCCGTCGGTGGTGTTGCCGCCCGATCTCCGGAACACGTTCGCCGACCGGCTGCTCCAGGACCAGATCAGTGCGGCCCATCCGGTCGGCGCGCTCGCCGTGCCGCCAATCGTCACGGCCGCCGGGGTCCTGCATGCCGAGCCGGTGCTGGTCCTGATGCCGGACGATCCGGCGCTCGGTCCGTTTCGGGAAGAGTTCGCCGGCGTGCTGGGGCTGCTCGAGGAGCGGCCGCGCGACGACGATGATGACGAACTGAGCTTCGCCGGGGCGCGGAAGGTCGTCTCGACGCCGGACCTCCTCGAGGAACTGGACGACCATCCGGAAACGGCGGTCGATGCCCGGGCCTTTCTCGCGGCGCGGCTCACCGACGTGTTCCTCGGCGACTGGGACCGCCATCGCGACCAGTGGCGCTGGGCCCTGCTCGAGGAAGCCGGCGGCGCCCGCTGGCACCCGATTCCCCGGGACCGCGACCAGGCGTTCGTCCGGTTCGACGGGTTCATTCTCGGCTTGGTTCGGGCAACGGTGCCGCAGCTCGTCAACTTCGGACCGAAGTACGCCCCGATCGTCGGCGCGACCTGGAATGGCCGGGATCTCGACCGCCGATTCCTGACGTCCCTCGAGCTGCCGGTGTGGGATTCGGTGGCCCGGGAACTGACCGGGGCCTTCAGCGACTCGGTACTCGACGACGCGGTGCGAGCGCTGCCGGCCGAACACCGGGCGATCGACGGCGGCCGCCTCCGACGAGCGCTCGCGGCCCGTCGCGACGGGCTCCGGGACATGGCTCACAAATACTATCAGATGCTGGCGGAGGACGTGGACGTCACGGCGTCGGATCGTGGCGACGTGGCGATAGTGGAGCGCCAGGATGCCGGCGCGCTGCGGGTCACCGTTCGCCAGCAGGGACGGGCGGGCGCCTACTTCGACCGGGTCTTTCGCGCCGGCGAGACCCGCGAAGTGCGGGTCTACCTCCACGGGGGTCCGGATTCCGCCCGGATGATCGGAACCGGAACGACTCCAGTACGGGTTCGGTTCATCGGCGGCGGTGGGGACGACGTGTTCGAGAACCGGGCGCATGGCCCGGTCGATTTCTACGACGATCGGGGCAGCAACAACGCGGTGGGTGGCGGGATCGACGCTCGGAGCTATCAGGCGATCGACGACCCCGGGAATCCGACGGCGTTGCCGCACCGCGACTGGGGGACTCGGGGCCGGATCTACCCGGTCGCGTCCGTCTCGCCCGACGTCGGGTTGGTGGCGGGCCTCGGCCACACGACCACCCGCTGGGGGTTCCGGAAGAAGCCGTACTCCTCGCGGATCGGCGTTGCCGCCGCCGTGGCGTCGAATGGCGGCACCGGCCGCCTCGGCGTGGCGGCCCGGTTCCAGGCCGAGAACTCCTCGCGCTACGTCGACATCCAGGCGGCGGCCAGCGGCATCGAGGTGGTTCGGTGGCACGGGTTCGGCAACGACCGGGAGATCAGCGACAGCGTGCCCCAGTCGTTCTATCGCGCCAGCCAGCATCAGGTGCTGCTCTCGCCGTCGGTCGGCTGGGGTCTCGGGGCACGGGCTGGGCTCGAGGTCGGACCGCGGTTCAAGTATGTGGTGACCGAGCTGGACGACGGGATCAACGCCGCGCGCTTCATCGGACTCGACCGGCCCTATGGGTCGGCCGGGGTGGCCGAATTGGGCGCTGGTGCGGAGTTCCGGTTCGACTCGCGCGACGTGCCGGCGGCGGCCCGCCGCGGCGTGCTGGTCGAGGCGGGTGCGACCGTTTATCCGGCGATCCTCGATACCAGGGCGGCCTTCGGCGAAGTCCACGTTCGTGGGGCCACCTACCTTTCGCCCTCGGTGCCGCTCCGGCCGACGCTCGCCCTCCAGGCGGGCGGCAAGCGGGTGTTCGGGCCGAGCGACCGGATCCCGTACTTCGAAGCGGCGTTTCTCGGGTCCGCAAACACCCTTCGTGGTTTCCGGAGCCAGCGGTTCGCGGGCGATGCGGCGGTGTACGGCACGGCCGAGCTCCGGCTCGAGCTGACCCGGGCCTTCCTGTTCGTACCGGGGCGGCAGGGCGTCTTCGGGTTCTACGATACCGGACGGGTCTTCCTCGAAGGCGAGGACTCGAACACCTGGCACGACAGCCTCGGCGGGGGCGTCTGGCTCTCGTTCCTCACCCCTGGGGCCCTCGTGTCCGTGGCGGCGGGGAACAGCGACGAGGGGACCCGGATCTACCTGCGGGCCGGCTTCGCCTTCTAGGCCGCCCCCATGGCGCCGGGTCGTCGGACTGGTCCGGGCTCCCGGGATTCCGGGAGGCTCGCGGGCTCGGGCGGCGGCTCTGGCCGATCCGGCCCGAACCCCTACATTGAACGCACATGAACAATCCGAACCAACCGGCGGCGCCGGCCAGTCTCATCGACCAGCCGCTGGTGCGCATCATTGCCTACTACCTCATTCTCGGGGCGGCGCTTCTGGTCTTGCACCGGTTCGCCCCGAATATTCCGGGCCTGTTCGGGCCGGGCCGGTTCGATCAGGTAGCGGCGGGCGGTTCGGTGCTGACGGGCGATGCCGGGATCGCCGGCTCGATCTCACCGCTCGAGGCCGCCCGCGAGGCGGTCGTCGCGATGCTGTGTTCCTACCTGCTGATGCTGCCGGTGGCCTGGACGTACATCCTGACCCGGTCGAAGCGGGGGTACCAGCAGTCGCTCGTCCAGACCATCGTGATTCTGCCGATCGTCGTGGCGGGCGTCGTGATCCTGGTCAAGAGCAGCGTGGCGCTCGCGTTCAGCCTCGGCGGCATCGTCGGCGCGATCGCGTTCCGGAACCGGCTCGAGGACACCAAGGACGCGGTGCACGTGTTCCTGGCCATCGGGGTCGGGGTGGCCTGCGGGGTCCAGGTCGTCGCGGTCGCGGTGGTGCTCTCGGTGTTCTACAACCTGATCAACCTGAGCCTGTGGTGGACCGACTTCGGCCGGGTGCCGGCGGAACTGGGCGGGGTGCCGGCGCAGCGGCGGCTCGACCGACTCCGCGCCTCGGGCGGCCGGCGCAATCCGGCGTTCGTGTCCCAGGTGGACAGCATGCTGCTCCGGTCGATGACGCCCGAGCAGCTGGAAGTGCTCGCCTCACGGGCGGAAAAGCGGCGGCGGCGCCTGGCCGAGGACATCGGCCTGGCCGTGACCGGCGAGCTCAAGAAGCCGAAGTTCGACACGACCATCCGCCTCGTGACGGCCGTCGCCGACGCCGAGTCGGTCCGCCGGGACGCCGAGAAGGTCCTCGCGGCGGAAGCGAAGTTCTGGCAACTCGAGGAGGCCGGGCATCCGGACCGCGAACGACAGTCGATCCAGTACCGGGTCCGCTGCAAGAAAAGCGTCCCGGCGCCGCTGCTGGTCGAGGCGATCCGCCGGACGGTTGCCGGGCGGGCCACCGTCGAACACGTCTGAGCCTCCGGCATGCCGCCGCTGTCGGAGTTCCGCTGTCACGTCGAAAGCGTCGCGGCGCTCGAGGCGCTTCGGACCGATCCGCTCCCCCTGCGGCTCCGCGCCGCGGGCGCGACCCGCAGTTTCCACCGCGATCTGTATCTCGACACCGCTGACCGCTCGTTGAGCGGCCGGGGTGTCTCGTGCCGGCTCCGGCTGGACGCGTCGGATCGGCGTTTCCTCGTGTTGTCGATCGGCGGTGCCGCCGATCGGCCGCCCGAGCGCTGGGAGGCCGAGGTGCCGGAACTCGACCCCAGGCGGGCCCTCGAGGGCACGTCGGAGCCGGCCCGCCGGCTTCGGGGCCTGATCGATCCGGCGCTGGTACGGCCGCGGCTCGAGCTCGAGATCGAGCGGTGGGCCCGGCCTGCGGCGAGCGGCTGGTTCAGCCGGACGCCCCGCTTCCTGTTTCTCTACGACGCCTGCACGGTCCGCAACGGCGGCCTGGCCCGGGGGTTCTGGGAGGTGCAGGTTCGCCGGCTGCGGAGCGGGGGACCGCGCCTCGAGGAAATCGCGGCCGCCCTCGAGCGAAACGGTCTGCGGCCCACCGCCACGGCGAAGGTCGAGCGGGCGGCCGCGCTGATCGACGCCATGGCGGCCGAGGCCACGGCCCGGCTGGTCGCCTCGCAACGGGCGGTGGCGCTGCTGGCCTACGATGGAGACCGCGTGGCCTTCCACGCCGAGGCCGACGAGTACTCGCTGCCGGTCGCCCGGGGGAGCGGGGAGGAGGCCTGCCGGCATCTCCTCCGGCACCTCTTCGACAGCGGCGTGGGCGACCTTACCCTCCTGGGCCACACCGCGGGCACCGACGACCGCCCCGCGCTCGAGGTGTGGCTCGCGCGGAAGATCCGGGCCGACGCCGATCGGCCGGCGAGCGGGTTCGCCTGGCTTCGGCTCGCGGAAGCCCTCCAGTTCGTGGGGACGGCCCGGCTCCGGTCGGCGGAAACGTTAGGCGCGCTGGCCCTCGCCGCCCGGCTCGACCTCGGAAGCGGCCGGCCGCCGGCCCGCCCCTCCGCGGCGGCCGCGCTCGAGGTCCCGCCCGAACGCCCCCGGCCACCGCGGGTGGCCGCCCGGGCCCGGACCGACCTGCCGCCGGACCGGTTTCTCAACGTCGAACTGTCGCAGGTCGCCTTTCACGAACGGGTGCTCGAGCTCGGGCTCGATCCGGCGGAGCCGCTCGCGGAGCGCCTCCGTTACCTCGCGATCGTGGCCAGCAACCTCGACGAATTCTTCTCGGTCCGGGTCGGGGCGCTCAAATTGCAGCTTGCCGAACGCGATCCGGCCCGGAGCCTCGACGGCCTGAGCGCCGCCGAGCAGCTCGACGCGATCGGAGCGCGGGTGCCGCAGGTGACCGATCGGCTGGCTCGCGGAGCCCGGGACTGCCTCGCGGCCGTGGCATCCCGCGGCTGGCGGGTCCGGCAGTGGGCCGAGCTCGACCCGGCGGCCCGCGACGCGCTGACCCGGCATTTCCGGAGCGAGCTCCTGCCGCTGCTCACGCCGAGGGCGGTCACCCTGAGTCCGGGACATCCGTTTCCGGTAATTCCGCACCTGACGCTGGCGTTCGCCGTGGTGGTGCAGGATGTGCACACCGGGCCGGTGCACTTCGCCTATCTGGCGATTCCCGCCCGGCTGCCGCGATTCCTGCCGGTGCCGGGCTCGCCGGATCTGATCCCGATCGAGGCCGTGGTTCGCGCCAACCTCGACGCGTGCTATCCGGAACGCCCGATCGCCGCCGCGTGGCTGTTCCGGGTCACCCGCGGGGCCGATCTCGACATGAACGAGGAGGACGCGGGCGATCTGCTCCAGGCCATCGAGGAGGAAGTCGCCCGGCGGCCGCTCAACGCCGCGGTCCGGATCGAGGTGGAGCGCGGGATGTCGCCGGAAATGCGGGAGCTCCTCCTCCGGGAACTCCGGTTCGAGCGGCGGCACGGCGGCACGGTGATCTCCGATGCGGACGTCTATCCGGTGGAAGGACTCCTCGACCTCACCTGCCTGCGGGACCTCGCGGCGCGGCTGCCGGCCGAGGATCAGTTTCCCCGAGTGGCGAGCCGCGACCCGTTCGCCGAGGTCGAAGGCCTGCTCGACGAGCTGGAGTATGGCGACCGGCTCGTCCATCACCCGTTCGAGGCTTTCGACCGGACCGTGGGCCGGTTTCTCGAGGAGGCCGCGGCGGACCCGGCGGTGGCCGCGATCAAGATGACGCTCTACCGGATCGGTGAAGAGTCCCGCCTGGTCGATGCGCTGGTGGCCGCCGCCCGGGCGGGGAAGGAGGTGGCGGTCTTCGTCGAGCTCAAGGCGCGGTTCGACGAGGCCCGGAACGCCCGGTGGGTCCGGCGGCTCGAGGAGGCCGGTGCCCAGGTCATCTACGGGATCGTCGGCCTCAAAATCCACGCGAAACTGGCACTCGTAGTTCGAGAAGGGCCGGGTGGGGTGCGGCGCTACGCCCACGTGGCCACCGGCAACTACAACGCGGGGACGGCACGCTTCTACACCGACCTCGGGCTCTTCACGGCCGATCCGGAGATCACCGCCGACGTGGGCGACCTCTTCAATCAGCTGACCGGCTCCACCGCGCCTCCGGCCGGGAGCACGCGGAGGCTGCTGGTGTCGCCGCACGGGACACTGCCGGGTCTGCTCGAACTCATCGAGGGCGAGATCCGGCACGTCGAAGCCGGACGACCGGGGCTGTTCCGGGCCCAGGTGAATGGGTTGGAAGACCCGGAAATCGTGGCGGCGCTGTATCGGGCGGCGGCGGCCGGGGTGAAGGTGGATCTGGTCGTCCGGGGACTGTGCGTGCTCCGGCCGGGGGTCGAGGGTCTCTCCAGCGGGATCAGGGTCCGGAGCGTGCTCGGTCGTTTCCTGGAGCACCAGCGGATCTTCCACGTGCACGAAGGCGGCCTCGACCGCTACTATATCGGGTCGGCGGATCTTCGCCCCCGGAACCTTCGGCGGCGGGTCGAGGTACTCTGTCCAGTGCAGAAGCGCGATCTCAAGGCGCGGCTCGCCCGGCTGCTCGACGAACTGCTGGCGGAGCCGTTCGGCTGGGACCTGGCCGAGGACGGACGCTACCGGCGTGCGGTCCCGAGTCCCCGTCCGGTGCATCTGCATCACCGGCTCGCGGGCCTCGGATAAGAGAAAGGACGAACACCGTTTGGCCCAGGGTCACGACTCCTTGCTGCCGCGTCTCCAGTCGCTGCTCGAAGGCCAGTACGGCATCGAGCGGGAGATCGGCCGCGGCGGCATGGCCACGGTGTATCTCGCCCGGGACCTCCGGCACGGCCGCCAGGTGGCGATCAAGCTGCTCCAGCCGGAACTCACCACCGCCACCACGGCCGAGCGGTTTCTCCGCGAAATCCAGATCACGGCCGGGCTCCAGCATCCCCACATCCTGCCGCTGATCGACTCCGGCGCTCACGACGGGCTGGTCTACTACGTCATGCCCCACGTGGAGGGCGAGTCGCTGCGGGAGCGGCTGCTCTGGCAGCGCCAGTGCGCGATCGAGAACGCCGTGGCGGTGGCCCGGCAGGTGGCTACGGCGCTGGCCTACGCCCACGGCCAGGGCGTCATTCACCGCGACATCAAGCCCGAAAACATCCTGCTGTCCACCGGCCACGCGATGCTGGCGGACTTCGGGATTGCCCGGGCCATTCGCGACAGCGGCCAGCAGGTGATCACGGCGGTCGGCATTCCGCTTGGCACGCCGGCCTACATGAGCCCCGAGCAGGCGGCGGGGAGCCAGGACGTCGATGCGCGGAGCGACATCTACTCGCTCGGCTGCGTGCTCTACGAGATGCTCGCCGGACGGCCGCCGTTCGTGGCCGACAAGGTGACTGCGGTGCTCCGGATGCACCGGACCGAGCCGGTGCCGCCGGTCGCGACCTGCCGGTCGGCCACGCCGGCTCCGCTCGCCGAGATCGTGACCCGGGCTCTGGCCAAGGATCCCGCCCACCGGTTCCAGTCCGCCGCCGAAATGGCGGACGCGCTTAGCCTGGTCGAGGCGGCCGAGACGCTCGAACGGGCCACGCCCACCGGGTCGATGCGCCGGATCACGCCGGTGGCGCCGGCGGCGGCGCCGCCGGCGCCGAGGGGGTCGACGCCGCTGTGGCTCAAGCGGCTGCTGGTCGGCGGCGGGGCCATCGCCGCCGTAGTGATCGTGACACTGGCCTTCGTTCGAACGACCCCGCCGCCCGCGGCGGCACCCCGTCCCGGCGAAATAGCCGCCGCGGCGGAGCCGTCGTTCCTCGCCTCGATCGGCGTCCGGCCGCTCGATGCCATCGGCAACGACTCGGTGACCGGGACCGCCTCGGCCGGCATCGCCGAAGAGATCTCCGCCCAGCTCTCCAAGATCCGGCAGCTGCGGGTCATCTCGCGGACCACCATGGAGGCGGTTGACTCGAAGGGCTGGACCAGCCGTCAGGCCGCCGACAGCCTCGGCATCCGGTTTCTGCTCGAGGGATCGGTGCAACGGAGCGGCCAGGAGATCGGGGTGACCCTGCAGCTGATCGACGCGGCCTCCGATGCCCACGTGTGGAGCGAAACGTTCCGCCAGCCGTTCAAGGACATCCTGATGACCCGCCAGGCGATCGCCCGGAAGGTGGTCGAGGCGCTCGCCGGCGAGGTCCGCGGACTCGCGCTCGCCACCGCGGACGTGGAATCGCGGGTCGCCGAAGCAATTCAGGCGCGGGCGCATGCCGCCGATCTGGCCAATCCGGTGTCGGAGGAACGCCTCGCCGGGGCCATCGCGTCGTACGAGCACGCCATGGAGCTCGATCCCAACTACGCCGCCGCCGCCGCGGAGCTGTCCGACGCCCTGCGCTACTACGTGACCCTTGGATTCCGGGCCCGCCGGGATCCGTTCGAGGCGCTCCGCCAATCGTTGCGATGGGCCGAGACCGCGGTCCGGCTCGATCCGAACCTGGCCCGGGCGTATGCCTCGCGCGGGGCGGCGCGGCTCAGCACGGGCCTCCGGCCCGACCTGGCGCTGGCCGACATCGAGCGGGCCGTTACGCTCGCGCCGGCGGATGGCGGTGTCCGGGTCTTCCGCGGCATCGCGCTGGCCCGGATCGGTCGCTACCCCGAGGCTGTAGCGGAGCTCGAGGCGGCCACCGCGCTGGATCCGTTGAGCGCCGCCACCCGCGGCGGCGGGCTCGCCCTCACCCAACTGGCGGCCCGGCAGTATTCGCAGGCAGCGGAGCAGGCGGCGCTGGCGGCGGAGCGGGATCAGTCGTTCGAAGCGTGGCGGGCCGTGCAGGGCCTCGCCCTCATGCTCGGCGGAGAGCCCGCGGCCTGCTCGGCCCTGGGCCTCACGGGGCTGGGCCGGGCGGTCACCGCCATGTGCGAGCGGCGGCAGGGCCACCCCGAAACGGCCACGGCGATCGTGGACAGCCTGGTGCGACTGGCGGACGCCGGCACGGCGGAGGTCTACACGCTGGGCTTCCTGGCGGCCTACCGGGCCGAGGAGGGCGACGTTGGCGGTGCGCTGTCCTGGCTCGACCGCGCCTTCCAGTTGTCGCCCACCGCCTTCGACTTCCGGTTTTTCGACTGCGGTCTGTTCGACCGGATCCGGGAGGATCCCGCGTTCCAGCGCGGCCTGACGGGCATCATGGCGCGGGTCAGCGGGCGGTTCAACTGACCCGGCTGATTGACAAGGCCCGGATGGGGCAATACCTCTAGGCCATCGCTCGCACCAGCGCTCATCCTCCGCTCAGTCTTCAAAGGACCGAGGTCAGTCATGGGTTCATCCCGGAATGCCGGCCCCCTTCCCAAGTTTCCCCCGAAAACACGAATCCCGATCTTCAAGACGACGGCCAAGGCCGCCGG
The DNA here is from genome assembly GCA_050183815.1 of Gemmatimonadales bacterium. Classification (GTDB taxonomy): domain Bacteria; phylum Gemmatimonadota; class Gemmatimonadetes; order Gemmatimonadales; family GWC2-71-9; genus SHZU01. The sequence goes on from JBFXAY010000084.1 coordinate 14,350, forward strand.
CTCGGCCGAGATTCCGTCTGCGCTGTCCTTTTACTACGCGGGGATCCAGGCGGTCTGGCTCTGGTACCGGGCGCCGCTTTCGGTGCTGCGGGCGTACCTCGAGCCGCTCGGCATGACGCCGTACGACTTCGGCGGTAGCCGCGGGGCCGTGAACATCAATTTCTTCAACGCCGCATGCATGTATGGGTCCGGCCAGCCGGGGAACCAGGGCATCGGCGGGTTCAACGAGACCGAGGTCAATATCGTCGGCTTTGCCTCGAAGGTCGTGGAGACCGTTCCGCAGGGACTCACCCTCGAGCAATACCTCACCGCCGGCGACGTCACCAAGCGGCTCGGCAACTATCGGGTCTGGGTGGCGTGTGACGATGCCGTCGCGGTCGCGGCCGGGCGCCAGATCTTCATGGAGAACAAGTTCCTGACGCCGTACACCTACGACGTGCCGATGGTCAACAATCCCAAGTCCGGGGCCAAACAGGCCGTGTGGGACTGGACCTGCCAGGATCCCCAGAAGAAGGCGCTCGCCATCTATTCGGCGACGGTTGACTTCGCCGGGCTGGCCCCGGTTCCCGGCAACATGTCGGAGGTCATCGACCTGAGCTTCGACGCGGAAACCCGGCGTCCGGTGGCGTCGCGCCGGAACTTCTTCGGCATGTTCGACACCTACCTCGAGCCGGGGGTGGCCAAGGCCGCCCGAATCCGGCTTGGTACCAGCAAGCATCCGATGCGGCATGACATGCAGCGGCTGGTCGGCCGGAGCCGGCCGGTGGCGCTTCAGGTGTTCACCAGCCCGCCCTGCATTGCCGAGGTCGCCGGCTACTACGCCGATCTGTGATCACCCGCCCGCCGCGAGGGGCCCCCGCCCGAGGGGTTCGTGTGGTGACAAGGAGGTTTCGGTGAGCCGGTTGCCGACTGATTCGTCGCAATTGGACCGCTTCGTCACGCTGTCGGTCACCCTGACCGGCTTCGACGCCGCCGAGCTCTGGGGGACCGGGCTCGTCGAGACGTACTATGGACTCCTGCCGTCCATCGTGGGCGACGGGATGTACGGCCGGTTCATGACTCGCTGGTACTACACCTGGCAGCGGGGCGAGGGCAACGAGCAGTTGCTCGACGAACTCGTGACCGAGCAGATCCTCGAGGACCCGGATTTCGGCCCGCTGGCCCGCAACCTCGTCTACCTCTGGTACACGGGGCAGTGGAACCAGCTGCCCGCCGACTGGCGGAACCGGAACGGCGCCTGGGCCAACGACGCAACGTTCATCGTCTCCTCCGCCGCCTACACCGAGGGCCTGGTCTGGAAGGCGATGGGGACGCACCCACCCGCGGCCCGCCAGCCGGGATTCGGCTCGTGGGCGCTCCCACCCCGGACGGATCAGGCCTGATGAACCCGACGCCCCACTATGACGCGATCGTCATCGGCAGCGGCCCGATCGGAGCTCACGTCGCCCGGGAGCTGGGCGATCGGAAGAAGCGGGTGCTGCTGCTCGAGGCCGGCCGGGCGAGCGGGCTCACCTGGGAGGGGTACCAGTCCTACGTCACCAACTACCACCTCCAGGTGGCCAAGGACACCAATTCGCCCTACCCGCAAAACGCCAGCGCTCCGTTCCCCCGGGAGATTGATCTGGCCAAGATCGTGCCGGGGACGCCGGACCTGAGCGGCTACCAGGTTGAATGGGGCCCCCAGGCATTCGCGTCCACCTACCTCCGGTCGTTAGGTGGCACCTCGCTCCACTGGCTCGGTACCGTGCCGCGGTTTCTGCCCAACGATTTCCGGATCAAGTCGAAATACGGGGTCGGGGTGGACTGGCCGATTACCTACGCGGAACTCGAGCCCTGGTACCAGAAGGCGGAGTGGTCCATCGGGGTCGCGGGCAACAAGGAGGACATGGAGCGGCTCGGCGCCTGGTTCGGCAAGGGGTACGACTATCCCATGGAGCGGATCCCGCCGAGTTACAGCGATCAGATGATCGCGAAGAAGACGAAAGGCCTCAAGGTCAAACTCGCGGGCAAGCGCTATCCGGTCGAGGTGTCGAGTCTTCCGCAGGCCCGGAATTCGATTCCGAGGGCCGGGTACCGGCCCGTCGGCGCCGTGGGCAATCCGGAGCAGGGCCTCCGCTGCCAGGGGAATTCGGCCTGCATTCCGATTTGTCCCGCGCAGGCGAAGTACACCTCGCTCAAGACGCTGGCGCAGATGGACCCGGAGTATGTGACGCTGGTAACCCAGGCGGTCGTGAGCAAGCTGCTGATGGCCCCCGACGGCCGGATCACCGGGGTGGAGTACCTCCGGTACGAGACGGAGGGCGGGCCGGTGACCACGCTGCAGGCCACCGCGACCATCTGCGTCCTGGCGGCCCACGCCATCGAGAACGCCAAACTGCTGCTTGCGTCCGGCGCCGCCAACAGCAGCGATCAGGTGGGCCGGAACCTCATGGATCATCCGTTCTCGTCGAGCTGGGCCATCGCGCCGTACTCGATGGGCAGCTTCCGGGGGCCGCTCCAGACCTCGGGCATCGAGTCCCTCCGGGACGGCGAGTTCCGGAAGTACTTCGCCGCCTTCCGGATCGATCTCGGCAACGTCGGCTGGGACATCGTGCCGGACGCCAATCCGCCCTACGGCAACGTCGGCACGGCCCTCGCCGGCAACGTCTTCGGGAAACGGCTCCGCCGGGAGATGGCGCACACCCTGCCGCGGCAGGTGCGAATCGGGTTCGACATCGAGCAGCTGCCGGAGGCCCAGAACCGGGTCACGATCTCCCGGGAATTCAGGGATGCGATCGGCTGTTTCCGGCCGGTCATCCACTACGGGCTGTCGGACTACACGTGGCAGGCGATGGTCGAGTCGTTCAAGGTCTCTCGCGCGGTCTACAACGCGATGGGCATTCCCGACCATCACCAGTTCTACTGCACCAAGGACGCCACCCAGCCGGACGAGCGGGAGTACCGGACCTGGGAGCGCGGGAAGATGCACGAATATCTGCTGTCGTTCGTCGGGGCGGGGCATCACATCGGGACCCACCGGATGGGCGTCAGCCGGACCGACAGCGTCGTGAACCGCGATCAGCGGAGCTGGGACCACGACAATCTCTACATCGTGGGCTGCGGGAGCATGCCGACGACCGGTACGGCCAATCCGACGCTCACCGCGCTCGCCCTGACGCTGCGGTCGGTCGAGGACATGCTCACCCAGCTCCGCTGAGCCGCCGCTCGGGAGCCAACGACAGGATCCGATGCCGATCACGACGATTGCCTCGCTCCGCCGGCACCTCCAGGCGGCCCTCGAGCTCGAGCACTCGACGATTCCGCCCTATCTCTGCGCGCTCTATTCGCTCCCGGACGGGGCCAACCCGATGGCGGCCGTCCTGATCCGCAGCGTCGTGATGGAGGAGATGCTCCACATGGTGCTCGCGGCCAACGTGCTCAACGCCGTCGGGGGCGAGCCGAGCGTCAATCACCGGCGGTTCGTGCCGTCGTATCCCACCTACCTGCCGTTCAGCGACAAGGCGTTCAAGGTGAGTCTCCGGCCGTTCTCGAAGGAGGCGATCGACACCTTCCTCCGGATCGAGAGTCCGGACCGGCCGAACGTGCGGCCCCGGGCGAACGGGTATGCAACGATCGGCCAGTTCTACCTTGCGATCCTTGCCGGAATCGAACTTCTGGAGGGCCGGGCCCGGGCCCGGGGCAAAACGATCTTCACGGGACCCCGGCGCCGCCAGATCGAGGGAAGCCGCTGGTACTACGGCGGCGGCGGGAAGCCGATCGAAGTTCACGATCTGGCCTCGGCCCGTGCCGCCATCCACGAGATCATGGAGCAGGGGGAGGGTCTCGACCACACGATCTTCGACGGCGACGAACGGTTCGGGCAGGTGGACGAACTGGCTCACTACTTCCGCTTCTTCGAGATCCGCCACGGGCGGCGGTTCCTCCCGACCGATACCGTGCATCTGGCCACCGGCGCGGAGCTTCCGGTCGACTGGTCGGCGGCCTACCCGATGGAGACCGATCCCCGGGCCAGGCGGTATGTCCGGCGGCCGGACATCCACCGGCTGATGGTCGCCTTCAACCGGCGATACACTCAGCTCCTGGACGTGCTCCATCGGGCCTTCACGGGCAAGCCGGATCAGCTCCAGGCCGCGGTGCCGATCATGTACGAGCTCAAGTACCAGGCGCGGGCGCTGATGGCGATCCCGACCGGCCGGAAGGACGGCAGTACAGTCGGGCCCAGCTTCGAGTTCACCCCCGCGCGCGCTTCGCGGCGGGGATCGCGCCGCGGCGCGCGAACGCGCCGATCCGCTTCGCGCTGAAGAAGGCGATCTTCTTGCTCGACCCTTCGAAGTAGGTGTCCCAGTTCGCCACCAGGGCCCGCCACGACGTGCTGTCGAGGTGGGCCGTCAGCGCCTTCGGATTCCGGTAGCATTCGTAGAAGGCCAGCTCGCGGCCCGGCTTGCCGGATTTGTCGAGGACACGATGGACCAGATAGACGAGGGTGCCCGCCTGGTCGATCTCGGCCTGCCGTTTGACGGCCCGGACCAGGCGGAGCGCCCCAGGCACCTTGCCTCGGCGCATCGTGAAGCGGGAAAAGACGGTAACCATCGTCGGACCTCCCTGACGGGGTGAACCGCGCCGTGGGCGCGGCAGGCGAGAACACCACTATCTTATGGCCCTATGGAACGATACGTCCCCGGGGATTCGGTTGCCGAGCGCCTGACGGCGGCGCTCACCGGCAAGTTCCTCGTCCGCCGCGAGCTCCAGGGCGGCGGGATGAGCCGGGTCTTCGAGGCAGTGGAAAACGAATTGGGCCGGACCGTCGTGGTCAAGCTCCTTGCCCCGACCGTGGCGGCCGTGGTCGACGCCGACCGCTTCCGCCGCGAAATCCAGCTCGCGGCCAACCTCCGGCATCCGCACATCGTACCGGTCCTCGCCGCCGGCCTGGCCGACGGGATGCTCTACTATACCATGCCCTACATCAGCGGCGAGTCGCTCGAGTCCCGGCTCGGCCACTCGCCGCGGCTCGGGATCGCGGAAGCCGTCCGGCTGGTGGCCGAGGTGGCGGACGCCCTCGACTACGCCCATCGGCACGGCGTCGTGCACCGCGACATCAAGCCGGGCAACGTGCTCCTGGAGGCGGACCACGCCGTCGTGACCGACTTCGGGATCGCCCGGGCCCTCCAGACCGAGACCCGGAGCGACCAGGTCCGCCTCACGCAGGAAGGCTTCGTCCTCGGCACCCCGGCCTACATGAGCCCGGAACAGGGTACCGGTGACGTGGTGGACGGCCGGGCCGACGTTTACTCGCTCGCCTGCGTGCTGTTCGAGGCGCTCGCCGGCGTGCCGCCGTTCACCGGCAAGACGGTCCAGTCCTACATCGTTCAGCACCTGGTCCATCCGCCGCCGCCGCTGCCGCGGTCCGACGTCCCGGCGGCGATCCACGACGCCATCCGGCAAGGTCTTGGGAAAACGCCCGAGGAGCGCTTTGCCACGGCCGGCGAGTTCCGGGATGCGTTGCTGGCCGTGGATCTCAGAACGGCACCGGTGGCCACGCCCCAGCCGCTCCGTTCGACTACGGCGGCGGTCCGGATCTCGACCTCAGGGCCGATCGATTCCCTCGCCGTGATGCCCTTCGCCACCGCGTCGGCGGACTCGGATGACGAATATCTCGCGGACGGCATCACCGAGAGCATCCTCAACCGGATGACCCGGATTTCGACGCTCCGGGTGGTGCCGCGGTCCACCGTGTTCCGCTACAAGGGCCGGGAGGATGATCCGGCGATCGTGGCGGCCGAGCTCCGGGTCCGGGCGCTGGTGACCGGCCGGGTGGTCCAGCGGAAGGAACAGCTCATGGTGAGTGTCGAGCTCACCGACGCGGGCAACGAGTCCCAGCTTTGGGGTGGGCGCTTCGTCCGGTCGTCCACCGACATCTTCGCGGTCCAGGAGGAGATGGCGACGGAGATCGTCAAGTCGCTCCGGCTCCAGCTCTCGGCGGACGAGCACCGGGAGCTGGTGCGCCGCCACACCGAGGACAGCGAGGCGTACCACGCCTATCTCCGGGGCCGCCACCAGTGGAACAAACGGACCCGCGCGGGCTTTGCGCTGGCCCTCAAGCACTTCCAGGAAGCGATCGACCATGACCCCGAATACGCCCTCGCGTACGCGGGTCTGTCGGACACGTTCAACGTGCTGGGTTACTACGCCTTCGAGCCGGCCCGGGACGTCTACCCGCGCGCCGCCGCCGCCGCCACGCGGGCGCTGGAGCTCGAACCGGGCCTGGCCGAGGCGCACGCGTCGCTCGGCTACTCGCGGCTGTTCTACGACTGGGACTGGGAAGGTGCGCGGGCGTCGTTCGAGGAGGCGATTGCCTGCGACCCGTCCTATGCCAGTGCCCACCAGTGGCTCGGATGGTACTACCTCGTGGCCGGACGGTTCGAGGAAATGCTGGCCACCATGCGGTCGGCCCTGCAGTTCGATCCGCTCTCCCTCGTGATCAACGCCCACCTGGCCTATGGCCTCTTCACGGCCGGGCGGTCGGAGGAAGCCCTGGCCCAGGTCAAGGCCTCGCTGTCCCTCGATCCCGATTTCGCCCTGGCCTACTGGCCGTTAGGCGCCATTCACGTCTGGCTCGGCCGCGAGGAAGAAGCGATTCGCGCCTTCCGGTCGCTGGTGCAGCTCTCGAACGGCGAACTGGGTCTGGGCTATCTGGGGATTTCGGCCGGCCGGTTCAAGCGGACCGAGATCGCCGCGAGCGCACTGGCTCAGCTCGAGGAGGCGCGCGCCAAACGGTACGTGTCGCCGCTCGACCTGGCGATGTGCCATGCCGGCGTCGGTGACGTCCAGGCCGCGTTCGACTGGCTCGAACGGGCTTTCGAGGACCGGGTGAGCGACCTCGTCCGCATCAAGGTGCTGCCCTGGCCGCCCGAGATGCGGAACGATCCCCGGTTTTACGCCGCGGTGCAGCGCCTCAACCTACCGACCTGATCGGAACGGGGTGGCGCCCTCGCGGGCGGGCGCTCCGAATCCGCCATTTTCCGCTGTTCAGCCAGACGACCCTCACTCCGACCGGGAGCCGACGTTGCGAGTTGTCAGCCGCATCCTCATCGCGATCCTGGCCGTGGCGATCCTCGCCTTCGGCATCGTTTTTCTGCTTGGTGGGCGGTCCCTCAGCCGCCGGATGGAACTACCCCCCGAGGAGTTTGCGGTCGGGACCGCGGACAGCGCCCGTCTCGGGGAAGGACAACGGTTGGCGACCGTCTATCAGTGCCGGTCCTGCCATGGCGAGAAGCTGAGCGGCACGAGTTTCATCGAAGGCATGCCCTTCATGAACCTTCCGGCGCCGAACCTGACCGCCGGCGGGATCGGCGCCACCCTGACCGACCTCCAATGGGAGCGGGCGATCCGTCACGGAGTGGGCGCCGACGGCCGGTCGCTCCTCATCATGCCGGTGGAAGCCTTCACCGGTCTCTCCGACGACGACCTCGGTGCGATCGTAGCCTACCTCCGGACCCTGCCGGCCGAATCCACCGAACTCATCAGTCGTTCGGTGGGCCCCGCGGGCCGGGCGGCCGCGCTCTTCGCCCCCGGGAGCATCATGCCGGGGCGCCTGATCGACCACGCCGCGCCGCATCCGGGCGGTTCTGCCGCCGGGCCGGGTACCGTGGCGCACGGCGAGTACCTCGGCCGGATGTGCCGAGCCTGTCATGGCGCGGACTACGGCGGGATGAAGCTCGCGTTTGCCGATGGGATTCTGGCTCCGGACCTCACCGCCCGGAACGGAGCCGGGATGAGCGCCTGGACCGAGGAGCAGTTCGTCGCCGCCATGCGGCAGGGCGTCCGGCCGGACGGGAGGGCCCTGTCCGAGGTCATGCCGTGGCGGGCCTTCGGTCAGTATTCCCCGGAGGAACTCGGCGCCCTCTGGCAATACCTGACGACGCTGCCGCCGGCGACGTCGGTCGTGAAATAGCGCGGTTTCGGTGTGCGGGCGGTGAGGGCGGCGGGCCGGCGAATCCCGGGCCCGCCGGCCGTCGTACGAGAACGGCAAGACGGGCATTCGGGGTCGGGGGCGTCGCCCGGAACGATCCGTCGCCACCTCGTCCGGATGTGCCGATGGTCCGACTGATTGCGGTGCCGTACCTGTCCGTCGTTTCGCTCCTGCTGGCCGTTGCCGCGCCCGCCGCCGGGCAGGCCCGATCGGCGTCGCCGCGGGAAGCCCCCGCTGCCGCGC
>JBFXAY010000085.1:0-22213 GCA_050183815.1 Gemmatimonadales bacterium
CTCCCGGGATGGCGGCTCGTTCGCCACCCCGGTGGACGGGTGCCAATCTCCCGCACAACAGATTCCACGCGTACCAACGCCAAGCGGGGTCGGAACCATCACGGTGCCGACCCCGCACGCTGTTTCTCGTTCCCCGCCGGTCAGCGGACGACGCTGACGCCGGTCGGATTGAAGGTGATCCGCGTCGATCCCACCGTGACCGTCTGCCCCGACACGGTCGGTGTCAGGGTGCTCGATCCGGCGACGATGACGTTGAGGAAGATCTCGGTTCGGTGCGTGGTCGTCGGATTGATCCGGACCTGATATTTCTTCTCCGAGGCGATCGGATTCCCGCCAGTCCACAGGGCCCGCTCGTCGAGCACGGTCCGCTGCTGTGACACGGGCAGCAGCGTGTGCAGCGCAACCTGCTGCCCCCCGGGCGTGCTCCAGGAGATCTTGCCGGTGGTGAGCGACGGCGACGTCGGCGTGTGAATCAGCCACTGCATCAACGCGGGGGCGGCATTGATCGTGGCCTGGTCGGCCGACCGGTACCGATCGAATTTCGGCAGCGCCTTCGGGTCGTCGGCCACGACGCTGTCCCGAACCACGATGACGTCACTGCCCCCCTCGGTGAAGTGCACGACCGTACGGATCCACGCCTGGAGGAACGCCGGCGGCGGATTGTAGTAGCTGCCCTCCTCGTAGGACGGACCGGAGTTCTTCCCGGTGATTGCCCACCAGTCTCCGCCGTCCTGCACGTTGAGAACCGCGCGCTCGGTCTGCGCACTCATGCCCGCGATCAGCATCGAATTCATGGCCTCCGCGCTCACCGTCAGCGAGCCGTAGCCGATCGGGTTGGTCACGGCCCATTCGCCGTTCCGGTAGAGCTGGAAGTTGCCGAACCCATGGGTCTGATGGTGCACGCCCAGCTGCAGGGCGAAGAACGCCGAGAACAGGGTGTTGGTCCGACGCACCTTCAGGTGGCCGGTGCCGCCCGCGAAGGCCGCCGCCGGGACGGATCGATAATCGCCCCGGGCAGCGTACGGATTGTAGAGGAAGAAGATCGAAGCCCCCGGTTCGGCGGATCCCGACCCGGTGTAGCCGTACCGGGCGATCAGGTCGTCGAGGAGGGACTGGACGATGGCACCGCCGGGGGATCCCTCGGCGGCACCGGCAAACAGGCCGAGGGTGGTCGACATCTCCTTGATCACCAGCGACCGCGGATCCTGGTCGTCACCCCACTGGAGCTTCTGCCGGAGATCGGGCGTGATGTGGTACGGGTACGTCCCGGCGGCCTGCCGGATCCAGGCGGTCACTTCCGGGAAGTGGTCGACCCCGGTGGCCGTCCGGACGGTCTCGACCCCGAGCACGAGGTTGTTCGTCGTGCCGAAGTTGTACATCGAGCTTTCGAACCAGTCTCCGCCCGCCGCGTTATTGACGATGTAGTCCTTGATGGCGTTCCGGAACGTCGACCGATCCGCGGCCGTGGCATCGAGCCCGCCGACCGGCTTGCCCGACCGACGGTCAGCGGCCGTCAGGTAACTCGCCGCCCGGGGGTTGTCCCCGGCCGTCACGGTCGCCAGGTTGGCCGCGCCGAAATAGACGGCAATCGCCTGGTCGCTGTCGGTGGTCGTGGTCCCGCCCTCATAGCCGGTGGTCGAGAGGCCCAGGGCGTAGTCCATCATCTCGTTGAGCTTGTCGATCGCCCGCTGACGCTCCGCCGCCGTCAGGACGGGCTTGAGCCAGTCATACATCAGGAGGAAGTCCTGGAACTCCCAGCGGAACGAATTCGTGCTGGTCGTCGCGGGGAGAATGCCCGCTTCGATCGCGGCCCAGGCCCGGCGGCCGTAGGCTACGTCACCCGTGATCTGATAAACCAGGGTCGCCCACTGACCGTCGTCGCCATACCGTTGGCCCGCGGTCCCGGTCCGATCGGCGTTGTCCTTGATGAGCTGCCACCACGGATGATTCTCCGTCCTCATCCGGTTCCAGTTGTACTGACGCCGGGGGGTCCACAGCATCTTCGGCCGCCGGCCGGTCGGCGACTCGGCCTCGCCGCCGCTCAACGGCGGGAGTGCGTCGACCCGAACGGAGTCGATGATCGTCACCGGCGAGCCGGTAACCCCCGGTGCCGTGACCGTGAGGGTGTCGACGTACAGGCCGGCAGCGAGGCCCGCTGCGCTCAGGGTCCAGCGCGCTTCCGCGGATCCGATCCCGCCAACCGTCTGGAGCGTCGTAAACGTCCGCTTCTTCGCAAGCGTCCAGGCGGTCGTGTCCGCCCCCGGCCCGGTGAGGGTCACCTGAGCCACCATCTGCCGCGGAGCGGACGCGCCGGCGGTGAAGGTCTCCAATCCGCTCCGCGGGGTCACCGAGAGCCGGAGGGTGTCACCCCCGGTTGGCGGCGGAGGCGGCGGCGGCGGCGGTGGGGGCGGCGGGGGTGGGGCCGCGCCCTGCTTCACGACCAATGAATCAAGCAGCGCGATCGGGCCGTTGATGGCGCCCGGCGCGGAAATCCGAATCGTGTCGACGTAGGTACCGGCCGCCAATCCGACGGGATTGCGGATCCAGCGAACCGTGCTGGAGCCCATGCCGGTGAACTCACTCGCCTGAACCCACGGCGCCGAGGCGAGGGCGGTCCAGACCGTCGTATTGGCCCCCGACCCGGTGACCAGCACCGTCGCGGAATCCGCCGCCGGGGTGCCACTGCCCACCTCGACTTCGCGGTACCTGCTCCCGGGAGTGACGCCCAGGGTAATCGGAACCGGAGCCGCTTCGATCGTCACCGCGTCGATGACCTTGGCCGGGCTGCCCAGCGCGCCCGCCACCGCCACCGACACGGTATCGACGTCCCGACCAACCGGCAGTCCGACGGTGCCCCGGGTCCAGATCGCATACCCGGTTCCGACGCCACTGCCGCGCACCATCGAGATCGACCCGCCGGCCGCCGTCGCAGACCAACCCGTCGTCGCCGAACCATCGCCGCCAATGGAGACGAGAACCGAATCCCGGAACGGCGCGATCGCGCCGACGATGGCCGTCCGCTCGCGCGGTTCGCCATGGATGAGCTGCAGCGCGAGCGGCTCCGGCACCGGACCGACCTTGAGGGAGTCGATGAACCGCTTCTTGTTGTTCCGGTCGCGCTTGAGCATGACCGTCACGGTGTCGATGTGGACACCGGTCGGCAGACCCGCCGTCCGCCGAACGTAGGCAATCGTGCCCTCACCGATCCCGGCCGTCGTTACCAGCGAGACGGTCGACCCGGTTGCTTCGGCCTCCCACTCCTCATCCGGTTCCGAACCGCCGATCGACACGCCCATCGAATCGGGCCGTTCCGTGGTCGTGCCGGCCGGCACCGAATCGCGGCGGCTGTTCGCCTCGAGCTGAATGAACGGGGGAACGAATGGAGGAAGGATCCGGAGTGAATCGACGACCGACACCGACGCCCCACCGGCCCGCACGGTGATGGTGTCGACATAGACGCCAGGCACGAGATCGACGGTCCGGCGCGTCCAACGGAGCCAGCCCGAGCCGGTTCCCTCGCCCGGCGAGAGCGAGGTCCAGTACTTGGACTTCGACGCGAACCACGGCGTCTGGGCGGCAAGGGTGCCCTGGGCCGTGAGATACACGGAGTCCCGAACCGCGATGGTTCCGGAATGGATGGAGGCCAGCCGGCTCGCGGGGTTGAGCAGCATCGAGAAGCTCGTCGGGGGCGGAGCCGTCACCACGAGGGTATCGACGACCGTCCACGGAGAGCCAAGGGCGCCGTCCGCGATCACCTTGATCGTGTCGACGTAGACGCCCGGCGGATACGAGGCCGCCTGGCGCCGCCACCGCGCCACGCCGGACCCAATACCCGCACTATCCAGAACGATCGACCACGGGCGGGTATTGGCGACCCGCCAGTTGGCGGCGGCCGCGTTGGCCCCGCTCAGCGTCATGATGACCGAGTCGATCGTTGCCTCGAGGCTGCCGAACGGCACCTCGGCTGCGTGGCCGCGGGCCGTGATTTCCAGCGTGAGGGCGCGAGGCGGCGGCGGTTCGAGGAAATCGCTGACTTTGGTGGCCTCGGAACACGCGAGGGCCCCCAGGCCGACGATGGAAGGTATCAGCACCCGCTTCACTTTATTCAGAACCGCCGCTAATCGCCGCATCACCACCAACCTGTCGTTCTTGCGCTTGGACTCTGCTCCGGACGTCTGACCCCTGAGATCCATACACATCGGAGCGGTTTGCGAACGTCTCACGGTCGTTCGAAGCAAGAAGCAGGCTCATCAACCCATTCGTTTTGCTAGGCTACATGTCGTTATTTTACAAGCAGATACAAGAGCGCAACCCACTGCACCTTGCGACCTGCCAAGGGATCCAACGGTGAGGTGCAGACCGGTGTCTGGAAAATGGACGACAAACATTTGCCCGACCGACCAAACGGCCCTTCGCCGGTCAGCAGCTTATTCCAAGGGCCGCGCGGGCGTCGGATACCATACTAAGGCAACGGCCGGCCCAGCCTTCGCCAGCGAACGAATTCGCCGCCACCCGCCGCTCTTCGAGACCCCGCCGCGTGGCCAGAAATCGACCACACGCCTCGATAAACTCGTCATGAGTCCGCACCACCGCCAGCCCCGGCACCTGACCCAGGGCCACGACCTCCGGCATCGCGGTCGAGACCACGGGCAGCCCGGCGGACAGATACTCTCGTAGCTTGATCGGGTTCACGGCGTCGGTCAGCTCGTTGAGGACGAACGGAATCAGCCCGACGTCGAAGGCCCGACAGTAGGCCGGCAGATCCGCATAGGCCTTCTGCCCCAACAGGTGGAGGTTCGGCAGGCCCTGCAGTTCCCCAAGGTCGACCATCGAACGGCCGATCACCACGACATGACATTCCGGGAACCGCTCCGCCAGCCGGCGGAGGAGCGGCAGGTCCACCCAGCTTTGGAGCAGCCCGAAGAAGCCCAGAATCGGGCGGCTGTCCGCGGGCAGGTCCGCCGGCCGGGGCAATTCGGTCAGGGCGCTCGAGGCGAAGTGCTCCCATTCCACACCGTGGGGCACCAGGACCGTCCGCCTCGCCAGGGGCTCACAATCCTCGTACAGCGGCCGCGCCGAGGCGAAAACGATGTCCGCCTCCCGGCAGAGGATGTCGTGGCACGCCCGCATCTCGGCCCCGTCCAGATCGTCGAACTCCCACCACCGGTCGACGCAGTGGTAGACCAGTCCCGAACGGGGCAGCCGATCGAGATAGCGGGCCACGGTCGGGGTGTAGACCCAGAGGAGTGGCTTGCCGCGGACCTTCATCCGCCGCAGTGACCGTCGGGTGGACAAGCCATAGAGCAAGGCGTTGAGTTGGCTGATCAGGGCCACGCCGGGCAGCGGCACGGCCGGGGGACTCAGCACCCACACCTTGCTGTCCGCCACGGGCCGGAGCCCGCCGAGCGCCTTCCGGGCCTTCGAGACAATCCGCCCGAGATCAGCCGAGCTCGTGAGACTCGGTCGGCGCATCCCGCTCGACTCGACCCACAGCACGTCGATGAATCGGCCCAGGGTCCGCATCACGTGATGTTTGCTGGTCGGGTCGGTGTTCCAGTCGTTCGCGAAACAGGCGATCGGCGGGAAACCCGTCAATTGCGCCTCGAGCCGCTCGAGCACTTCCGCAGCCGCGGCGTTCACCGCACCGACCGTGGGTTCTTTCGCAGGCACCGCAATCCTCCTTGAAGCTGACTAGCCGGTCGCCAGACCCCTGGCTGCAAGCCGGAACCGCTCGAGTCCGAAGTGCGCGCCGACCACGATCCGCGGCATGGCCAACGGACGCGAGCCGGCGCCCGCCGCCGACCGCCCGATCCGTCGCCGGGCGAGGGCAACCGCCCGCGGCGTGCCTGTGGCTTCGACGATCTTCTCGGTGGCGGCGTCGGTCGAACCGCGCGGATAGCACAGCACGTCCTGGTATCTCCCCGCCAGCATCGCGCCAAGCTCGTCGCGAGCCGTCTCGATTTCCCACCGAACGTCCGCCGGCCCGATCTCCGTCAGCACCCGGTGCGTCGCCGTGTGATTTCCGAAGACGATGCCCGACGGGAACGCCGCGTGTTCCGTCCTGGCGAGCGGACGGAGCAAATCGATCTGGGCCTGGCCCGCCGGCCGAGCGAGGCCGCGCAACTCATCGAGCACCGGCCCGCGGGCGACGAGGGGTGCGGTCCGAAGGTAGCGTCGCACCGCGGCGAGCCCAGCTCCGCCGTCGTTCCCCGACACCAGCACGCGCTCTCCGCCGATCCGCACCGCCCCCTCCGCGCCGCCGGCGACCAGCAGGCCGACCTCGTCCCACCAAAACGGACGTTCGTCGGACAGAAGCGAACTCACCAGAAAAATGGTGGCCGGCAATCCCAGTCGCGACAGAACTGGCGCGGCCAGGTGAAGATTATTGGCGTATCCGTCGTCGAACGTGAGCGCGACGGCCGGCCGGCTGCGCCGAACCGGACCGGCGAGCGCCTCCGCCAGGGGCACCACGTCGAAGTCCCGCGCCAGCGCCTCCATCTGGGCCTCGAAGTCCGCGAGCCGGACATGGAGACCGGTGCGCCGCAACGGCGGTGGAACGGCGCCGTCGACGACGCTGTGATAACACAGCACCGCCACCCTGCCCCGGTTGAGTCCGGCCAGGATCCTGTTGGCCGGCCAGCGATCGGCGGTTCGCCACGCGAGGTCGAGAAGCCGACGCCGCATCAGCCCACCGGCTCCGCCACCCGGGGGCCCCCGCGGCGAGCGGCGAGTTCGCCGTACAGTGCGAGCCAGAGGTCGCGCACGCACTCCCACGCGTACCGCTGTTCTGCCTCCCGGCGGCCGCGCTCGGCCATCGCGAGCGTCTCCGCCGGGTGCTCGAGCGCCTCGATTGCGGCGGCGGCCAGGGCCGCATCGTCGCCACAGGATACCAGACGGCCGGTCTGCTGGTCGGTGACGATGAACGGGATGCCGCCCGCGTCGGTGGACACGACCGGTAGCCCGGCGGCGAGCGCCTCGATCAGACTTCCGGGCGTGTTGTCGATCACCGAGCTGTTGAGCAAGACATCGGCACCATCGTAGAGCGCCGCCATGCCCTCGGCCGGGATCTGACCGAGGAAATTCACGCCCTGCAGCTGGAGCGAGGCCGTCAGATCCCGAACGAGCGTTTCCTGACTCCCCTTGCCGGCAACGTCGAGGCGGGCCTCGGGGAACCGGTCCTGGATCCGCCGAAACGCGCGGATGATCGTCGGCACGTCATAGAGGTCCTCGAAGTGCCGACAGCTTAGGAAGACCGGCCGGAGCGGGTCCCGTACCCGATAACCGAACTTGTTGAGATCGACCTGGTTGGTGATCACCCGGGCATGGAGGCCGACCTTCGCCAGGACCGCCTCCAGAAAACCGGATGGTACCACCAACACGTCGGGCCAGGTCAGCAGCCGGCGGAAGATCCGGAACCGCTGCAGCTCGACGGCCAGGTTGCCGTTCCGGTAGTTCAGAATCGTCGGCCGTCGCCGCAACTTTGCGACGATGACCGCGGGCAGCGACGAAATCACGAACGACGAGAACCGGGCGGAATTGACGTGGACGACGTCGTAGTCGGGAATCCGGCGGAACAGTTGACCGACGAACGTCGCGAGTGTCACCAGGGTCCGAACGCCCGGAATCCGTTGCAAGGCCCGGAACGGCCCCGGCGCGGTGGGGACGATCGAGAGCTGGTCGATCCGGATGCCGGGAAGCTGATTCAGGCGCTTGACGAGCCGGTCCGCCTGGACGGCAATGCCGCCGGGGATCGTATCCAGCGTGGGGCCGACCAGCAGCACCCGCAACGGACGATCCGGAAACGGCCGGAACTCAGACGATCCCATAGCAGTCCAGGTACTTTCGCGTCATGGATTCGATGCTGTAGTCGCGCTCGACCGCCACCCGTCCCGCGCGGCCGAGGTCGATCCGGCGTTCCGAGGTAACCAGCTGGGCCAGGGCGGCGCAATATCCCGTTTCGTCATCCGCCCGGATCACAAGGCCGGCACCCGAAGCCCGGACGATTCCCGTGACGTCGCCGACCTCCGTCCCGAGCACCGGCACCGCCGCCGCCATCGCTTCGAGCAACGCGATCGGCAGGGCCTCGCTCAGCGAGGAGAGGGCGAAGACGTCGAGGGCGCGGACCCACGGCGCCGAGTCGCGCTGCCAGCCCGCAAAGTGGATCGCGTCGCCGAGGCCGGCGGCGCGGGCTTCGGCCTCGAGCGCCTCGCGTTCCGGCCCTTCACCGACGAGCACCAGGACGAGCCGTGGCTCCATCCGCCGGGCGGCCGCGGCGGCGCGGATCAGCAGGCCGTAGTTCTTGACCGAGGCCAGTCGGCCGACGCTGCCGACCAGCACGCCCTCCGGAAGGCCGAGTTGCCGACGGAGGGCCGTCCGCTCCTCGAACGAGGGCGGCGCGAACCGATCGGTATCGACGCCGTTGACGACGACCCGAAGCCGGTTCGGCGCGATGCCGACCACGTTGCGGTACCAGTCTACCATCGACTCGCCCACGACGGCGAAGGCCGGAACCCTGCGGCTCGCCTGGCGAAGAAGCCACCGGTGGTCCGCCCGGTTCGCCAGGTACAGGCGTGAGTGCTCGGTATGAGTCCGCCGGAACCCGCCGGCGAGTGAACCGGCCGGCAACGTATTCAGCAGCGCACTGAAGTGGTGCGTATGCACGACTGTCGGCCGGAGCGCCCGGAGCGCGCCGAGAACCCGGGCGTGAAACCCGGGCGAGGTCATCGATCGGCCGCCGAGCGGCACGCACTCGATACCTTCGGAGCGCGCCAGCTCGAACGTTTCGCCGCCGCCGTCGAGGGCCAGCACCGATGAGCGAATGTTCATCCGGCGCAGCTCGCGGCTCAGGTTGAGAGCGGTCGTTTCAAGACCGCCCTTGTCGAACTTGAGCACGACGTGCACGACGTGCGGCGGACCCTGTCTCGTCATCGGGCAACCGTCAGCCGATCCAACCTGCCTCCTGGGACGCGGGTGTCCTGGTGCCGCGACCGGCTTGTGGCGCGGTGGTCGGGCGCCGCCCGACCGGGCAAGGTTCGGGCCGGGCACCCGGGCTGGGTGAAGGTCGCCGTGCCCCGGCGGGTGGCGAGGCGTGGATCTTGCACCCAAGTTGTTCCCGGACATCGCGATACCGAGAGACCAGCCGCCCGATGACGACCACGACCGCACCGAACCCGTTGGTAACCGTGATCATGCCGATCCGGAACGAGGAGGCCTTCCTGGGCCGCTGCCTCGACTCGGTGGCTGCGAGCGACTTTCCGCTCGACCGGCTCGAAGTGCTGATCCTCGACGGCGACAGCACGGATCGATCGGTCGCGATCGCGGAAAGCTACCGCGACCGCATTCCCGGGCTCAAGGTGATCCCGAACCCGGCCAGGATCCAATCCGCCGCTTTCAACCTCGCGCTGGGCGTCGCTCGCGGGGAGTTCGTCGTCCGGATGGATGCGCACACGATCTACGCCCCGGACTACGTCTCGCGTTGCGTCCGCCTGCTCCAGACGAGCGGTGCCGCGAACGTCGGCGGACCGCAGCGCTCGGTCGGCGAAACGGACCTCACCAGAGCCATTGCCTTCGCCGTGTCGTCGCGCTTCGGCGCCGGAGACGCGAGCTACCGCTACGCCCAGGAGGATGTCTGGGCCGACACGGTCTACCTCGGATCCTGGCGCACGGAGACGTTGCGCCGTCTCGGCGGGATGCGGGCGGAGTGGGCGGTCAACGAGGACTACGAAATGAACTACCGCCTGCGCCAGGCCGGCGGAAAGATCCTCGTCTCGCCCTCGATCAAGAGTTCGTACTTCGTCCGCGGGAGCATTCCCAAGCTGGCCCGCCAGTATTTCCGCTACGGGTTCTGGAAGGTGCGAACCCTGCTGGCGCATCCCGCGTCGCTCCGTTGGCGCCAGATGGTCGCTCCGGGACTGGCGGGTTACCTGTTGACGCTCGTGGCGACGGTGCCGGTTCTCGGCTGGCCGGCGCTCCTCCCGCTGGGTGCCTACCTCGCCGGCCTGGGAGTCGCCGTGTCGGTCGGAGCCCGGGAGCCCGAGGTACCGTGGTGGTATCTGCCGGCGATCTACCCGGTCATCCACCTGAGCTATGGCTCGGGCTTCCTGCTGGGATGGTTCCGGTGGCTTCCGGAGCGGTCCCGGGATCGACGCAACGCCCCGGTTTCGGCTCCCGCGGATCGAAATGATGGCACCGCTCCGGATCCGGCGGCGCCGTCCTCTGCCTGACCACCTTACCCGGAATCCCCACCACGGTGGCGTAGGGCGGCACGTTCTTCACCACCACCGCGTTGGCGCCGATCTTCGCGCCGTCGCCGATATCGACCGGGCCGATCAGCTTGGCGCCGGCGCCGATGAAGACGTTGTTCCCGATCCGGGGACTTTCCCCCTCCTCCGCACCGATCGTGACCTGGTGTTCGAGAAAGACGTAATCCCCTGCCCGGACCAGGCGGTTGATCACTACCCCGGTCGAGTGGATCATCACGAACCCGCGGCCGAACTCGGCCCCTCGTCCGATCAAGCAGTTGCAGAAGACGCCGTTGAGCCGGTTGAACAGGAACTCCAGCGGCGTCAGTCCGTGGCGGCGCGACCACTGCTGAAGCCGGTAGTAGATCATCGACAGCGTGGCGTCGGTGAAGAGCAGCCGGAGCTTCTTGCGGACGCCTTTCCCGCTTCCGTAGCACCACCGGGCCTTGAGACTGAGGTCTTCCCGGAGGAGTTCGATCAATCCGGGTTGAACCGCCATCACCGCCTCCCTTTCCGGGATGATTTCCGCCGGGTGTTGCCAGTTCGCAACAGGGCCGGGGACCAGGAACGCGCCACCCGTTTAAGTGACTCCGGCCGCTGTACTTGAATCCGCTCGCGAACGAGCAGATTCCAGGCCAAAATTACTACCTCAAGGGGCCAGATGGCCACTTGTAGCGAAACCGCAACGGTGGCGAACTTCTTGCAGGCGCGTAGTTAGATTGACCGGATCGGGATCAGTCGTTGCGACGGCGCAACGGAATCCCCGCTCCGCGACCAAAACGCTTCCGGAGAGGTCCATGCACGACTCGTCCCGGGTGATCATGCTCGAGTTCAACGAGCTGAGCCCGTCGCTGATGGCGAAGTTCATTCAGGCGGGCCAGCTGCCCCACTTCGGCCGCCTCCTCAAGGAGTCGATGTCCTTCGTGACCGACGCCGAAGAGAAGCAGGAGGCCTTGGAGCCGTGGATCCAGTGGGTCACGATGCACACGGGCCTTTCCTACGACCAGCACGGGGTCTTCCTCCTGGGCGACGGCCACAAGTGCCCCGCGAAGCGCACCTGGGATCTGGTGTCGGACGAGGGCGGCCGGGTGTTCGTGTGCGGCAGCATGAACCTCCGGTATGACCGGCCTCTCAATGGCATGGTCATTCCCGATCCCTGGACCCAGGGCGTCGAGCCTCAACCCGCCGACGAGTTCGCGCCGTATCTCAAGTTCGTCACGACCAACGTCCGCGAGCATACCAACAGCAAGGTCCCGCTCAAGACCTCGGACTATCTCCAGTTCCTGCGCTACATGGCGGGCCATGGCCTGTCGGCCTCGACGCTCGCGTTCATCGTCCGGCAGCAGATCAGCGAGCGGTTCGTCCCCGAGCACAAGTGGCGGCGGGCCGTGATCCTCGACCGGTTCCAGTTCGATCTCTTCCGGCACTACTACCGGCAGCTCGATCCGCACTTCGCGACCTTCTTCATCAACAGCACCGCGCACTTCCAGCACCTCTACTGGCGCAACATGGATCCCACCGGGTTCAAGGTGCAGCCGTCCAAGGCGGACCAGGACGACCACGGTGGGGCGGTGCTGTACGGCTACCAGCAGATGGACTGGATCGTGGGGCAGGTCCTGGCGATGGCCGGCAACGACCGGACCATCGTCTTCTCGTCCGCGCTGGGCCAGCAGCCCTGTCTCAAGTACGAGGAGCAGGGCGGCAAGGTGTTCTACCGGCCGAAGGATCTCGGCGGCTTCCTCAGGCACGTCGGCCTGACGATTCCCCATCAGGTCGAACCGGTGATGTCGGAAGAGTTCAACCTCCACTTCCAGTCCGAGGCGGATGCCCGCGCCGCGATGGAGGTCCTCGATCGGGTCACCGTCAACGGCCGGCCCGGGCTCCGGTCGCGCGTCAACGGGCGGGACATCATCACCGGCTGCGGCATCTTCGAGCAGATCGAACGCAACTCGACGATCTCGACGCCGGCCCACCCGGCGCCGCATCCGTTCTTCGACCTGCTCTACCAGGCCGAGGGCATGAAGAGCGGAATGCACCATCCCGATGGGATGTTCTGGATCCGGCGGCCCGGCCAGGCCGGGTTCGAGTATCCCGGCCGGGTTCCGCTCCGCGCCTGTGCTCCGACGATCCTCCGGGAGCTTGGCGTCGCGGCACCGGCGTCCATGACGGAACCCGCGCTGCCCGACAGCCCCCGACCGCTCACCGCGGCTGGGGTACGATGACGCCCAACCCGGCGGGCCCGTCCCCCTCGGCGGCCTTCACCGGCAACATGGAGCACCGGTCGTGAAGCAGATGCTGCGCAACTGGCTTCGGGAACTGCGGCTGCCGGACGCCGCCAAGGCCGTCCGGGCGGAGGACCGCCGCGGGCTGCAACCGGATCCGGGCAACGATCGGGTAGTTCGGGAGACCCTCGCCTGGCTGGGCCGGGCCCAGGACGAATCGCCGACGGCGGACGGTGGCGTGGCCCGTCATTACAGCCTCGTCACCGGCTGGGGGGCCTCCTATCCGGAGACCACCGGCTACATCATTCCGACGCTGCTCCTCGCGGCGGATCGGCTCCAGAACCCGGAGCACGAGACCCGCGCGCGCCGGATGCTCGACTGGCTGGTGGGCATCCAGCTCGACGGCGGCGGCTTTCAGGGCGGCATGATCGATCAGCGTCCGGTCGTGCCGGTCACGTTCAACACGGGGCAGATCCTGATCGGCCTGGCGGTCGGCGCCGCCCGATTCGGCGAGCCGTATATGACGGCCGCCCGCCGAGCCGCAGACTGGCTGGTCGAGACCCAGGACGCGGACGGCGCCTGGCGCGACCATCCCACGCCATTCGCGGAGCCGGGCGAAAAGACCTACGAAACCCATGTCGCCTGGGGTCTCGTCGAGGCCGCCAAGGCGCTCGGCAAGGAGAAGTATCTGGAAGCCGCGCGCCGGAACGGCCATTGGGCGTTGTCGCACCAGCAGGCGAACGGCTGGATGGCAAACTGTTGCCTCAGTTCGCCCGACCGGCCACTGACCCATACCCTCGGTTATGTGCTACGGGGGCTGATCGAGATTGGCACGGCGGCCAACGACCCGGTCCTCATCGCGGGCGCGCACCGGACGGCCACGGGCCTCCTGAGCGCGCAGCGGCCCGACGGTGAGTTGCCCGGACGCTTGCTCCCGGACTGGTCACCGGGGGCCGACTGGATCTGTCTGACCGGCAACGCCCAGATCGCGGCGTGCTGGTTCCTGCTCCATCAGGCGTCGCCCAACCCGGCCTATCTCGAGGCCGGCCGCCGGGCTACCCAAATGGTCCGCCGGACCGTCAACGTCGCCGGGGACGCAAGCATTCGGGGCGGCGTGAAGGGATCTCACCCGGTCAACGGCGCCTACGGCCGCTATCAGTATCTGAATTGGGCGGCGAAGTTCCTGGTCGACGCCTGCTTCCTCGACGCGGACCTGAAATCCGCCTAACACCACGTCTCGGCTCGACCCAGGACCCCGCCGGACGGCCGCCTTCCGCGGCGCCCGCCGGGAGGTAGTGTCCTAGGCGGCGGGCGGCCCCATCGCTGGCACGTCGGCCAGACTCTGCCAGGTTCGCCGCAGGCCTTCTTCGAGATCGACGAGAGGTCGGTAGCCGAGGACCCGCCCGGCCCGTTCGAGCGACGCCATCGAATCGCGAACGTCGCCGGGGCGGGGCGGGCCGGATTCGATCCGGAGGTTGAGACCGGTGACGGCTCGAATTCGCTCGACCAGATCGAGCAACGAGGTTCGCCCGCCGGCACCGGCGTTGACGACCCAGCCGTTCACCCGTTCCGCCGGTCCGGTTGCCGCAAGGAAATTGGCCTCCACCACGTTGTCCACGTAGGTGAAATCGCGGGTCTGGCCGCCATCGCCGTTGATTCGGGCTACCACCTCGTCCCGGGCGCAGGCCATGAAGAGGGGGATCACGGCGGCGTACGCGGAGGTCGGACTCTGCCGCGGGCCGAAGACGTTGAAGTACCGCAGGGCGACGCCCTCGATCAGCCCGGCGCGGGCAAAGGCCAGCACATACTGCTCCGCCGCAAGCTTGGCCGCCGCGTAGGGCGACCGCGGGAGGGCCTCCATGGTCTCGACCTTGGGCAGAGTCGGGGTGTCTCCGTAGACGGAACTCGAACCCGAGAAGACGATCCGGCGGACCTTCGCGTCCCGAGCTGCCAACAGCAGGTGCACGGTCGCGTCGGCGTTGTGCTGATGGGACGCGAGCGGATCCTTCATTGAGCGCGGCACACTGGGGAGGGCCGCGAGATGGAAGATGATCTCGATGCCGTCGACCGCCTTCCGGCACGCTGCCGGGTCAGTGAGATCGCCGCGCTGGAAATCGATCCGGTCGGCCACGTGGGCCAGGTTCCGCTCGTCGCCGGTCGAGAGATTGTCGACGACGCGCACCTCGAAGCCTTCCCGGAGCATCCGGTCGACCACGTGCGAACCGATGAAACCGGCGCCGCCGGTTACCAGAACTCTTGTCACGTCAACACTCCTCTATACGATTTCCATCGTCGTCCGGCCCATGGGTGCGGGCATTGCCGCGCCCGGCCGGTGGTACCAGCGGCCGACGAACGCTCCGGGAAGCGCCCGGAACCCGCCTCCCCGCAGGTCCTCCGCCGACAGCGCCTCGGGGTTCGGCATCGTCACGATCCGGCTCCGCCCGGCGGCGATCCCGGCGGCTGCGGTCCGGAGACGGGCCCCCGATCCCGCGGCCGCGGGTCCGTAGACCGCCCGGACGCAGCAGAACGGATCTGGCCCCCCCGCGGTCGTGCGGTGGGCCAACGTCACGAGGCCGCCTTCCGCCCCGTCCCCCAGCGAAACCCAGGCCACCCCCCTCGGGTCGGCCAGCTGGTGGGCCCACTCCGCGGCGTCGGGCCAGGAATCCAGCCGGGTCGCCGGGTCTGGGGCCCTTGGCAGAGCGGGGGCCGGAGGCCCGTCCGCCGCCGGGACCGCGGCCGGACTCAAGGGAGCGGCGTGGGTCCGGTAGAGCCCGAGATCGGTCCGGCCGAAGCCGTTCCTCCGGTAGGCGGCCTCCAGCACCGCGAGCCCGTTCGAGTCCTCCTGGGCGAAGGTCAGCACGCCGAACGACGGCGCGACGGCCAGGTCGCCGAGGAGGGCGTCGTACAGCGTTCCGGACAGCCCCTGGCCCCGGGAGTCGGGGTCGACCGCCACGAACGACACGACGTGAACCCACCCCGATTCACCGGCCCAGGCCACTCGGCGCGGCGTCGCCGCCGCAAAGCCGACGAGGCGGTCGCCATCCCGGGCGGTCACGCCGGACGAGTGGACGCCTTCCCCGCCGGGAAAGGTGGCCTGCCAGCGGAGGTACGCAGCCGGGTACTCGAGCGCCGGGGGCGACCACGCCCGGGCCAGCAGCGCCGCCACCTCGTCGGCCAGGTCGCCCCACCCTGCCCCGACGGCCGCAATCTGCGTCACCCCGGGAGGTTGCTCCGAACCTCGGGGGAGTTCCGCACCTCGTCGGGCCAGCGGGCCGGATCAGCACCGTGCTGGGCCACGAAGCCGTGGACCCACCGCTCCAGCCCGAAGGCGACGCACACGCTGTGCATCGGCGTATCGTCGCCACCCTGCACGGAAAACGCCTTGCCGAAGAAATCGGTGTGGTAGTTGAACGACCCGACGGCCATGAAATCGTCTGGACCGATTTCCATGGCGATCTCGTACTTGGTTTCCGAGCTCAGCTGGAAGTACGTCTTCGCCGCGGCGTCCGGCGCGATGAAGAACGGATCGCTCGCCGTCCGGATTTCCGCGCCGATTCCGAACCGATCCAGCAGCGGAATGAACCGCTGGATGGCTTTTTCGCGCTCGTCGAGCACCCACTGCCGGGTCCCGACGAAGACGAGTTCGCGCATGGTGAAGTCCCAAAGGCGGCGCAAGTCGCGCATGTTCGTCGTTTCGAACCGGAAACACTTCCCGACCACCGAGAACGCCGCGCCGGGCCCGCCGATCTTTTCGCCGGCGTGCATATGGTAGATGTGGTAGCACACGGCCGGCGAGAGGCACGCATCCGGGGTGTCCATGTCCGCCAGGGCCTTCTCATCGAGCGATTCGCGCTTCTGGTGCCGGGCGCGGAAGTCGCTGATATGGCTGAACTCCTCCTTGAGGTGGGCGGCGAAGGTGACGTACTGCGGGAAGGACCGGAAGTAGTCGCACTTGGCAAGGGCCGTTGCCGGAATCAGCGTCGGGGTGTTGACGTGCACCGGCGACCACGGCTCGCCGAAGTCCCGGAAGACGCGATCGAAGAATCGGAACAGGCCGAGGGACGGGCCCTGCAAGGCAACCTGGCCGGTGCCGAGAAGCTGGGCGCCGGGAGGCAGGACGCCATCGCGCACGCCCGGCATCCCGGCCGGAGGCGGGGACCGGTGCACGAGGCGACGCTCGAGCGAGCGGAGGCTCCGCTGGATCTTGACCGCCACCTCCTCGACCCGCTTCTGCAGTTCGGCAGCCTGGTCGTCGGGGCACTCGAACTCCAGGGTCTGGTCGTCGGAGAACCGGAGGGCGGCCACGACCTTCGAGACATGGGCGGCCTGTTTGAGAATCTCCTCCTGGATCATTTCGTTCGCGGCGTTCGGGAGCCGCACCTGACATCCAGCCACAATCACGCTCCCTGCTGCAGGCGGGTAACGAGCGCCGCGAGGCTTTCGGCCGTGCGGCAATTCATGAACTCCTCGTCGGGAATGCTGACGCTGAACTCGGACTCGAGGTCGAGCAGCACCTCGAGCGCCCGCACCGATTCGAGTCCCGCCTCGTAGATGTCCTGGGCCGGCGCCAGGGCCGGCAGCTCGCCGATCCGGCACACCACCGCAGAGACGGTTTCAATTGCTGACATCGACACGACCCTCGTCCTTGGAAGGCGACCCCGACTCGGGGGCCGCGAGTGTTCCGATCTTGCGCGCCGGGTTGCCGGCGACCACGGTATACGGCGGGATATCGCTCAGAACGACCGACCCCGCGCTGACGATACTTCCGGTTCCGATCCGGACCCCGGGAAACACATAGCTTCCGGTGCCGATCCAGACGTTGTCCTCGATCACCACCGGCTTCACCGACTCCGCATCGGGCGGATCGCCCCGGCGGCGGCGCTCCGGATCGCTCGGATGACCGTGCGAGTCGAAGATCCGGACGTTGGCCGCGATCCGGCAGTCGGAGCCGATCTCGATCCGCTTCGCGACGGCGAGATGACAACCGTGCCCGAGCCCGGTCCGGTTGCCAACGACGAGCGCCGGCCGCCCGAAGCGGTGGGCGAAACGAACCGAGATCTTCCCGTCGAACGTCACGTCGTCTCCGACGATCAGATCGCCGGCCCCGTTGATCCAGTGCAGGTAGGTGCCAGTGTGCACCCGGTCGCCGTATTGCCGGCAATGCGCCTTGAAATACGGCTCACAGATCAACGCTCGCCACAGCCCGTGACCGATCCGCCGCAGGACAACGAAACCCTGCACGAACGGCCAAGCGAACCACCCCGGGATCGGGAGGGACAGTCGCTCCGGCGCCCGGTACAGCCACCGAATAGCCCGTCCGATCGGCTGATCGGAGAGGGCGAGACGCTTCAGACCATCCCGGACAGCCATCCCGCTCAGAACAGCTGGATGTCGGACCCGTCGCGCGGCTTCAGCCGCCAGCCCCCTGCCCCGTTCGGCACCAGGACCCCGCGCACCGTCATGGTCCGCCCAGGCCGGAACAGGGTCCGGTTCACCGGGATCGTGCCGTCGATCAGGATCTCGAGGTTTCCGGAGCCATCGCTCGCGACGACCTTGAAATCAGGGGCAACGGTGACGCTGTCACTGATCGTCGCCGACGTCACCTGCACGAGCGCCGCGTCGATCCGACCGAGGTCGGCGGTAGCCGCCACCGCACTGGAGACCGGAATCGGCACCGGTGGCGGGCGCAGGGCGAGCCGGAAGATCCGGGCCTGGGTCGCCACCGGCTGGCCGTCGCGCTGTCCGGTGTAGGCGATGACGGTGACGCTGTCACCGGCGTTGTTGCCAGTCGTGGACCCGAGGAAGCCGGCCCCGGTCAGGCGGAGAAAACCCGAAGTGTCCGCCAGGTGCACCGTCGTATCCCGGAACGTCTGCAGGGTGGAGATGAGGATGCCCCGGAGAAAGATGCGGCGCCCCGTCGGCAACGCCCGCGCCGCCTTGACGGAGGTCTCCGGGTAATCGAGGCGGACCACGACATCACCGATGGTATCCGTCGGCACCACCGAGATGGTGGCCGAGTCGACCCGTCCGACGAGCAGCGAATCGCCAAGGATTGTCGGGTCGGGTCGGACCCGGTACTCGCCGAACGGAACCCCCTCGAACACGGCGAGACCGTCCTGATCCGTCAGCTGCGACCGGACCACCCCGCCGCCCGCGGCGGGCTGGAGCTGAACCCGGATCTGCGCCGGCGTGGTGTCGATGGCCGAAGGGGTCTTGCTGCCGTCACGATCGAGAAAGATGCCGACTCGGATCGTTCCCGTCGCCGCCTCGCCGAAGCCAAGCGACGAGCCGGCGTTCTCGCAGGCCGTTCCGGCGAGAAGTCCCGCCAGAGCGACCCCGCGAAGGCGCGTCAAGCAATGTCGAGATTGGGTCGTCATCGGGTTACTCCAAGCGGAAGCCGACCCGGAGCAACCGCGGCTCGCCGCGGCCGGCGATCGGCTTTCCGAACCGGGGATTCACAACCAGCGGGAACACCAGATGACCGGACCCGTCCGTCGCGAGCGCCGGTCCGGGATCGATCCGCATCAGCGCTCGGTCGACCAGCCCCTGGCGGGTGGTCAGCAGGTTGAAGGCATCGGCGACGAGAGACAGGCGCTGGCGGCCGCCGCCGATGGGCAACCCGAGCACGAGGTGGAGATCGAGGGCGCCGATCCCGGGTTCGCGACAGCTGTTGCGGGCGGCGATCGCACCGGAGACCGGATCGCAACCGCCGGCCGCCAATGCCTCGCTCAACCCGGCGAGTCCGGACGGCGTGGCAGCCGGGTCGTTTCCGAACGCGCCGTCGCCGTTCAGATCGACGCCGGCCTGAAAGCCGGGCGTGAAGACCGAACCGGAGCGCCACCGACCGCGAGCCCCGAACGTCAGCGGCAGCGAGCCCGACGATCGGTACTCGAACCGACCGGAGAACCGATGGGTAACGTCGAGATCGGAGACCCCGGTGTCCCAGTCCGCTCCGCCGAGGCCGTCCGGAAACGGCGACAACTGGTCGGCCGGGTCAGGCGACAAGAGCCCGACCAGATTGTCGCGGGTCCGCGACCAGGTATACGCGGCCTCGAAGCCGAGCCCCGCGCCCACTCGCTGGTCGAGCCGGGCGGAGAACTCGTAGTGATCGGAGAAACCCGTCGGCGCGAGCCCGAACACCTGATCGAAGGCGCCGAAGCGGCGCCCCGAACCAGGGACGGGTCCCACCAGCCCCGCCTCCTTGCCCAACTCGGCGAAAATGGGGCGACCGTCGCTGGACTCGAGCAACGGATCGACGATCCGGTTGAGGTCGACACGGCGCAGCCGGTAGTCGGTGTGGACGAACAGCCCGGCGAGCGCGAGGCTGCCGTTCCCCACGGTCTGGGTGAGATTGCCGTCGAGCCGGAAGGTGCGCGGTGCGCGATAGGCGCTGTCGAACAGCGTCAGCCGGGTTGCCACCAGGCCGCCGCTCGCGACCTGAGGCCACTGGCCCAGCGCTCCGAAGACGCGGCGGACCGACAGCTCGCCGTCTCCCTGGGCCGCCTCTGCCAGCGTGGCGAGGTCGAGCTGGTCCGGGTACCAGCCGAGGCCGCCCCGGAGGACGGTCCGGCCGGCCCCGGCCACGTTCCAGACGAAGCCACCGCGGCCGCCGACGCCCTTGGTGTCTTTCGGGACCACGCCCGTCGCAATGCCGCTGGCCGTGGACCATGCCGCGTTCGAGGCGACCGCGTCACCCGGGAGCCGCTGGGCATCGAACGTAAGGCTCGCGATCAGGTCGAGCTCCGGCGTGACCGACCAGAGGTCCTGGAGGAACAGCCGCGGTTCCGTTGCCGTCAGATTCACCTTCGCGGGCGGGGCCGCCAACCCGACCACGGCGCCCCGTCCAGCCTCGAAACCGTCGAGACCGGGATAGTAGACCGCCGGCTGAGCGCCGAACGCGTAGGTCTGGCTATAGGAGACGAGCCGGAGCGCTCCGCCGAGCTTGAGCCGGTGCCCCGACACGACCCGCTGAACCGCGTCGCTCAATTCGAATTGGAGCCGGCGAAAATCGCCCGGGAGGTAGCTGCGTCCCCCCACGCCGACTCCGACGTCGGCCAGCATCGTTGCCGGAAGGTCGAGCCCGTCCCAAGTCCGGCTCGCGAGCGACACCCCCGCCCTCGCCTCGTTCGCGAGACCTTCCCAGACGGATGCGAGCGACGCGGTGACCGTCAGGTCCTTCCCGTCGTTCGTCGTCCCCGCGGGTGAGATCGACTCGCTGCCCGTGAAGGCCGCCTTTTCGTTCCACGCGGCGATCGCCGCGCGAATCGAGAAGGCCTGGGTGGCCGAGGCACGCCAATCCAGGCCACCGGCGCCGGTGAAGCCGCGCCACTGCCTGACGGCTGGCGCGAGCTGGGCCGCCACCGGCGAGCCGAACCCCTCCGCCAGGGTTCGTACCGTGGCGGCGACCCCGGCGGAACCGCCCTGATAGGCCGCCGTCGTGTCGTACCACGGCGCCCGGGTCGGCTCCCGAAGCGACTGAAAATCGAATCGAAGGAAATAGTGCGCCGTGTCCGGCCGGATCGCGCCGCTGAGCGAGGCACCGGCCGAAAACGACATCGCGGCACTGTCGGCGGGGTTGTCGGTCGGGCGCGCGGCGATGGTGGCCGACGACGCCAGCAAATAGGGATGGAACTCAGCCCGGTTGGTCCCGCGCCGCATCTGGGCGTTGACGATCGCCCCGCCGCCAGCCCGCCATTCGGCATCACGCGGCGATGCCAGCAGCTGAATCTGAGCCAGGGCAGGCCGGGCAAGCGATGGGACGGTCAACGGCAGGCCCGGGAGTCCGGGATGCCGAATCGTCGCGAGACGGAATCCATCGAGGGCGAATCCCCCGGTCGCACCCGGCCAACCCTGATCGCCGGCCGAGAACCCGGGAGCCCCGTCAACCGGCCAGGCAATTTCGGAGAGCACTCGAGCGGCCCCGCCGACATCCAGCTCGCGGTCGTGGCGGCCGGCCTCGTCAGCCCCGACGACATGAGCCGGGTCAGCCCCGGTCTGGACGAACTTCGCCGGGCGCTCCTCGACCGCGACGATGGGCGGCGGCCGCCGCTCGATCGTTGCCGAAATCCGCGTCGTTTGTCCTCCGGAGACGATCAGGCCGCTGAAGCGCACCGGCTGGAAGCCGGCCATCTCAACGAGCAGGCGATAGGAGCCGGGCGGCACCAGGTCCGCCTGCAGGCGACCCTGGGAGTCGGTCTCCAACACGGCGACCGCCCCACCCAAGGCCCCCTCAAGAGTCACCGAGGCGCCGGAAACTGCTGCACCGGCGCCATCGACCACCGTCCCTCGGAGGCTGCCGCTGCTGAGGCTCTGCGCGCTGACGTCGCGGCCGCCGAACAGCGCAGCCATGATGAGCAAAGCCCATCCGGACCGCAACTTGGCGCTGCCCCCACCCCGGATGCGAATGAAGTTGTTCACCGGTGTCCCAGACAAGAAAGTGCCGTTCTCAGTGCAGAATCGGTGCCATGGTGGTCCCGCAACACTGCCTATGGAAACCGACGTACAAGTACATCGGTCCGTGGCGTCCACGCAACACTACCTGCCCAAGACACCGGCCATGGCGAGGCGTCCCCGAAACATCGGGAGCCCGGCGGCGTCTCCCGGATCGAGACGTCGAAGGTCAAGCAGCGTCGGGAGCCCCCGAACCCGGTTGACCCCGCGACAGAAGGTGAAGGCCAGGGAATACCCGGCCTCGCGAACCGCATCGATCGACGCTGGAGAAAACGAGGTCTGACGACCTACCGGATAGGC
>JBFXAY010000086.1:0-7065 GCA_050183815.1 Gemmatimonadales bacterium
GATGAAGCTCTTGGCCTTGTACTTGTCCTCCCGCGACACCACGGTGTAGAGCACCTCGCGGGAGGGCCGGGCCACCGCGTAGTTGCCGCCCCGCCGCAGCACCAGGAACGCCACCAGCACCGCCAGTGACGGGGCCATGCCCAGGCCGAGGAACCCGAGGATCGAGATCACCGGGACCACCGTCAGCGCGCCGGCCACGCCGAGCCACTGCATGATCCGGCCGGTGAAGAACGCCTGGACCACGACGGTAAACACGTTCACCGCGAGATCGATCTGGGCGAAGAGCACCGTGCGGGTGGCCGAATCGGGGCGGGCGGCCTCCACGATCCGAACCTGCTGGAAATAGAGGAACGTCGAGCCGATCGTGTAGAGCAGCATGTAGAGCCCGATCCCGAGCAGATAGGGCGACTTGAACACGTGCGCCATCCCGTCGAACACGCCGCCCCCCACGACCTCTTCCCCGCGGGCCGCCGCCTCCGGCCGGGTGCGGTCCGACAGCGCGAAGATGCCCGACAGCCGCCGGACGCAGAGCACGGCCATCTCGAGGAACGCCGCGGACACGAGCAGCAGTCCGGCCGCACCGACCGGCTCGACCAGCTTGGCGGTGATGATCGGCCCCACGATGCCGCCGAGCGTGCCGCCCACGCCGATGAAACCGAAGAGCCGTTTGCCCTGGGCGGAGTTGAAGGCATCCGCCATGAAGCCCCAGAACACCGAGACCACGAACAGGTTGAACACGCTGGTCCAGATGTAGAACACCCGGCCCACCCAGACATGCTGTTCCTCCGGCAGGAACCGGAACAGCAGGAAGAAGATCAGCAGGTTGGCGAGGAAGAACCGGTAGGCGATCGGGATGAAGCGATGGCGCGGGAGCTTGGCCACCAGCGCCGCGAACGGCGGGTTGACCAGGAACATCGCCACCATCGTCCCGGTGAAGAGCCAGGGCAGGTTGCGGATGCCGCCCGCTACCCCGGCCGCGTCCCGGATCGGGCGCAGGATGTAATAGGCGGCCAGGATGAAGAAGAAGTACGCGGCCGACCAGAGGGCAGCCTTGACCTCTTCCGGCTTGATGTCGATGAGCCGGCGCAGCAGGGCGAACATTTCGGATTTTGCTCCCGGGGAATCGGAGAGATCTTACCGCAGATACGCACGGGGGTCGAGAGACGTTTCGAAACCGGCGGCGGCCGTCGCGAGGGCGTCCTCGCCGTTTCCCGCGGGTAGCCGCCTCACCGATGGCCCGCCGTCAGCTCGCGGCTTGCTCGAAGGCATCGGCGACGAGCGTCGCCGCCACGACCACCAGCACCAGAGCCACGCCGGGGACCAGTCCCACCCATGGCGCATTCACCACGGTGTCGCGGCCGGAGGCGATCAGCGTTCCCCAGGAGGCGGCTGGCGGCTGAACCCCGAGGCCGAGGAACGACAAGCCGGCTTCGAGGGTGATGGCGTTGCCCAGACCGAGGGTTGCGGCCGCCAGGAGCGGCGGGGCGATGTTGGGCAGGAGGTGCCGTACGAAGAGCCCCGCCCGGCTCGCGCCGAGGGCCAGCGCACCCTCCGCGTATTGCCGGCCGAGGTGAGTCACGGTCTCGGCGTAGGTGAGCCGGGCCACCGGCATCCAGCCAGTGAGCCCCAAGGTCGCGATCACGAGCGTGGCACTCGGCTCCCAGAGCGCGGCCAGGAGGAGGAGGATCACGACCCGCGGCAGCGCCAGCGCAAAGTCCGTGACGGCTAGCAGGCCGGTCGCCCACCGGCCACCGAGGAGCGCGGCCGCGCCGCCGACGGCAATCCCGATCGTCACCGCCACGACCGTGGCGAAGCCAGCCACCACGAGCGAAATCCGCGCGCCGAACAGGAGGCGGCTCCACACGTCCCGGCCGAGCCGGTCGGTGCCGAAAAGGTGGAACACGCCAAAGTCGTCTCCCGTGAGCGGCGGGAGGAACCGCGTCACCACGGGATCCGTCACCTCGGCGGGTCCGACCGGGGCCAGCCACGGCGCCAATGCCGCGGTCAGGACGAAGAGCCCCAGGAGAACCAGTCCGAGCCGGGCGGTGCGGGTCATTGCCGGGTCCTCGGATCGACCCGGTGGAGCAGGACCTCCGCCACGACGCTGCCGAGGACGACCATGAGGGCCGCCACCGTGGTGGCCGCCATGACCACCGGGTAGTCCCGCGCCTGCACCGCCCGGATCAGGAGGCTGCCGATGCCGGGCCAGGCGAACACCCCTTCGACGAAGACGGCGCCCGAGAACAAGGCGGGGAGCGACAACCCGAGCAGCACCACGACGGGGATGAGCCCGTTGCGGAGGTGATGGCGAAGGAGGACCCGCAGCGGTCCGGCGCCTTTGGCGCGGGCCAGCACCAGATACGGTTCTCGCGCCACGGCCAGCAGCGTGCCCCGGGTGTAGCGGGCCGTGGTGCCGATCCCGATCAGGGTGAGGGTCGCGAGCGGGAGGGTCAGGTGCGCCAGTCGGTCGAGCAGCCGTTCGCCGGGTGAGAGGAAGTCGGCATCCACGCCCGCCGCGCCGAAGGCCGGGAGCCACCGGAGCCAGTAGGTGAAAATCATGATGGCTACGAACGCCAGCCAGTAGCTCGGCAGCGAGGCAAGGACGAGCGACACGCCGGAGAGCGAATGATCGACTGCGCGGCGGCGGGTGGTGGCCTGCACGGCCGCAAGCAGAATCCCGAGCAGATAGCTCAGCGCGATCGACAGCCCGACCAGGATCGCCGTCGCCGGCCACGCCTCCCAGAGCATCGTGGCCACCGGGCGGCCGGTGGCAATGCTGCGGCCGAAGTCGCCCTGGGCCGCCCGGGCCACCCAGCGGACGAACTGCTCGCCGACCGGGCGGTCGAGCCCGAACGAGCGCCGGACCATCGACGCTTCGAGTTCCGAAGCGCCCGGGCCGAGGAGGTGGAGCACCGGGTCGCCGGGGGCGAGGTGAAGCAACAGGAAGGTGAGCGTCACCACGCCCAGGATCACCAGCGGGGCGCGGATCATGCCGAAGGAAAGGCTCCGCGACATGCGGGAATCTACCGCCTGGAGGCTGGCGGGGCGCGTCTCGACGGCGGGACCCGCACGCTAGAGGCTGGCGCGCTGCACCTCGATGTCGGGTCCGATCCGCGCCAGCGTTCCGTCGGGCACCGTGGTCCACACCTCGTCCGTGGTCACCGGCTCGGAGGCGAAGACCACAGACCGGTAGTCCGGGCGCGGGACGCCTTCGACGTGGATGGCGCCGTTGCAGATCTGGCAGGGGTGGACGGCGTGCCGCTCGATCGTCCAGAGCGTCCGGCCGAAGCGCTGGACCACGGTCTCCGCGCCGTTGGTGACGATGAGGTTGAGCGCGAGTTCGGCGCTGCGGTCCACCTGGTTCGACCAGGTGACGAGATCGAGCGTCGTCCGGCGAACGACGTCGAGCAACGGGGTGCCCGGGTCGGCGGTGGCCCGCGAAAGGATCAGGTGAAACACGTGCTCGGAGTCGGTCGACCCCCGGGCCAGGTTGCGGAAGTCCGGCGTCATGCCCGCGAGGATCCGGTCCCGCAGGAAGCCGAAGTTGCGCACGGTGCCGTTGTGGGCGAGGAGCCAGCGCTGGTAGCGGAATGGATGGGTGTTTGCGTCATCCGGGCGCCCGACGGTGGCCTTGCGGACATGAGCCACGATGTTTGTCGAGAGCACGAGCGCGGCTTCCCAGCGAAAACTCTCGCTGCTCGCTGCGGCCACCGGTTGCACCACCACTTCGGGCTGGCCGGCCTGGTAGTGGCCGAGGCCCCACCCGTCACCGTGGGCTTCGCCGGTGGCGTCGCCCTGGCTCTGGCGGAGGAGGGAGTTCTGGGCGGCGATCAGCTCGCAGCCCACCTTGCGCCGCTGGTTGGAGCGGAGCGTGTAGAGGCGACACATGGTACGTCGGATCGGCGGCGGCTAGAACTCCGACTGCCGCGAGACCCAGCGGTAGCTACCCGCGACGGCGGCCGCGAAGACCGCGAGCCCGAGCCAGCGCGCCACCGATTCGAAGTCCGGCCCCACGACCGCCAGCGGTGACGCCTTGCCGGTTGCGACGATCAGGCCGGCGTTGAGCACGCCGAGGAGACTCTCGCCGACGATCAGACCCGAGGCGAGGAGGACGCCGAACCGCTTGGCCATCTCGCCGTTGGGGCGGCCGTTCATCGCCCGCTCGTAGAGCCAGCCGATCAGGGCGCCGACGATGACCGGCTGGGTGGCGTCCATCGGGAGATAGATGCCGATGCCGATCGCGAGCGGCGAGAGCCGGAGCAGCTTGAGCCGGCCCAGCAGTTCGTCCACCACGATTGCGCCGAGACCGACGTAGGCGCCGATCCGGATCAGGTTCCAGTCGAGCTCCGCCCGGAGGACGCCGCGGGCCAGGGTCGAGATCAGCGCCGCCTGCGGCGCCGGCAACGGCTCGGCCGCGATCGCCGCACGGTTCGGATCGCCGGGGAAGCCGTAGGCATGGTTGAGCAGGTCCAGCACCGGCGGAATGACCAGCGAACCCGCGATGACGCCGACGATCAGGGCCACCTGCTGCCGCCACGGCGACGCGCCGACCAGCTGACCGGTCTTGAGATCCTGGAGATTGTCGTTGGAGATCGTGGCGATCGAAAAGACGATCGCCACGCCGAACAGCGTGAACGCCACCAGGGTATTGGTGGCGCTGTCGTCGAGCTGCGGCTGGGCGAAGAGGGCGACCAGCAGCGCGGCCGCCACCGTGGCCAGGATGCCGATGCCGCTCACCGGACTGTTGGAAGCCCCGATCAGGCCGGCCATGTAGCCGGCCACCGTGGCCACGAACGTACCGATGAGCAGGGTGAAGAAGACGCCACCGAGGACCAACGGGAGTTTGAGCGGGGCGAGCGGGCCGGTGCCGATGAAGTCGGACAGGAGCCAGCCGATCAGCACCAGGCAGAGCGCCGACAAGACCGCGATGACGCCGAGGGACAGGTCGCGGTCCCGGTCCGCCCCGGTGCCGCCGCCGGCCCCGGCCCGGGCGGTGGCGATGATGCCCGCGGCCACCGGCCGGATCAGCTTGAGCAGGCTCCAGATCGCCGCGATGCCGATCGCCCCGGCGCCGATGAACCGGACCTTGGTGGCCCACACGGTCATGGCCACCGTGGCGGTCTCGCCGGGGAGGCCGGCACTCAGGTACGGCGTGGCGACACCCCACGCGATGATGAGCCCGACGAGCATCGCAAGGCCGACCGAGATGCCGACCAGGTGCCCGGCCCCGAGGAGCGCCAGCGAGTAGCCGATGTGCACCGCGCTGGCCCCGGGGCCGACGCGAAAGAACTGCGCCATGCCCGAGGTGGTGATGCCGGTGAAGGTGACGATCTGGGTCGCCGCCGCCGTCAGGGCGCCCATCAACACGACGATCGGGCCGCGCTTCCGCTCGACCGCGTCGGCCGAGGCCTCATCACCGGTGGCGCCGACCTTGAGGACCTCGGCGGCCGCGACGCCCTCCGGAAACGGCAGGTCGGAGTTGATGACCAGCGCTCGCCGGAGCGGGATCGAGAAGAGGACGCCGAGAATGCCGCCCAGCGCGCAGATCAGGAACGTCGTCAGGAATGGAAAGCCCTGCCACCAGCCGATCATCACCAGGCCGGGGAGGACGAAAATGATCGCCGACAGGGTACCGCCCGCCGAGGCGACCGTCTGGACGATGTTGTTTTCCTTGATCGTCCCGGTCCGGAGGGCCCGGAGGACGCCCATCGAGATCACCGCCGCCGGAATCGACGAGGCGATGGTGAGGCCGACCCGAAGGCCGAGGAACACGTTGGCGGCGGTGAAGACGGCGGCGATGACGGCGCCGAGGATCAGACCGCGAACCGTGAGTTCGGTTTCCTTGCTCATGTCGGGCTCGGATGGGGGAGTCGGGAATCTACCCTGCGGGATCGATCCGGCCAGAGACGGCCCGCGTCATTCTCCCGGGGGCCGATAGCCGGATTCCCGCTGCAGCCGCGCGAGTTCGGCCTGGAGTCCCGGCAGCAATGCCTGCCCCTGCTCCGTCCCCATCAGGTTGTGTTCCTCATCGGGATCGGTGCCCAGGTCGTACAGCTCGTCCATGCCGGGCAGTTCGAGGTAGCGGAAGTACTTGTACCGCTCGGTGCGGACCGCCTGGTAGCCCATGTTGCGGATCCGGGGGAACACCCGGTCACTGTAGTACTCGAGGAGGATCGCCGACCGCCATTCAGGGCGCTCGCCGCGGAGGAGCGGCACCAGGGACCGCCCCTGGCGGGTGACGGTATCGGTCACGCCGGCCAGGGCCACCATCGTCGGCGCGAAATCGATCGTCTGGACCATCGGTTCCGGCGTGATGCCCGCGGGGACTACGGCGGGATAGCGCACGATCAGGGGGATCCGGGCGGTTTCCTCGTAGGCGAGTCGGCGTTCCTCGTTGAGGCCATGTTCGCCGTAGAAGTAGCCGTGATCGCTGGTGAGGACGATGATCGTCCGGTCGAGCTTGCCGGAGGCCTCGAGGGCCTCCCGGATCCGGCCCAGGCTCTCGTCGACGCCGAGGAGCATCTCGAGCCGGCCCCGGATCTCGTCGTCGCTGGTGGCGGTGGCGGGCCCGAGCGGCGGAAGCGTGTCGATCTGCCGGAGAAGCGCCGGTTTGCCGATCGGCACGTGGCCGTAGCTCGGCCGATGCGGGACCTGGCGGTCGGCGTAGCGGCCCCGGTGCCGGGGTGCCGGCACGAAGCCGGTCGGCTGGGCTCCAGTGAGGGTGCCCGTGCTGCCGTCGTCCCGCTGGAGCACGTTCGGGTGGAGCGCCTTGTGGGCCAGGAACAGGAAAAACGGCTGGTCGCCCGGCTGGTTGATGAAGTCGATCGCGTAGTCGGTGAGCACGTCGGTGACGTACCCCTTCACCTCGAGTCGTTCGCCGTCGACGTTGAGTTTCGGATCGACCGCCTCGCCCTGGCCCTTCATGGCCACCCACCGGGTCCAGCCGGGGCGCCGGGTGTCGTCGTTGCCCATGTGCCACTTGCCCATGAACGCGGTGCGGTATCCCGCGGCCGCGAACGGCAGCGCCATCGTGGGCAGCCGGTGGCTCGCGGAATCGCGGGCGGT
>JBFXAY010000086.1:7165-10795 GCA_050183815.1 Gemmatimonadales bacterium
CGCTCGCCCCGGTCCTCTGGTCCGGCGGCTGGCTCGCGGTCGGTCTCGCGGCCGCCTGCTCGTCGCCCCGCGCCGCGCCGCCCGCGCCGCCCGCTGCTCCCCCGGCACCGGCGCCCGACGGGATGGTCTGGATTCCGGGCGGCGAGTTCCGGATGGGCGGCGACGATCAGTACGCCCTGCCCGAGGAACAGCCGGTGCATCCGGTCCGGGTGGACGGTTTCTACCTGGCCGTGCATCCGGTCACCAACGCCGAATTCGCGCGGTTCGTGGCGGCCACCGGGTATGTGACCGTGGCGGAGCGGGCTCCCGACGTCGATGAGTTGATGGCACAGCTGCCGCCGGGCTCACCGCGTCCCGATCCCGCGGTGCTGGTACCCGGCTCCCTGACCTTCCGGCCGACGGACGGCCCGGTGGATCTGCGCGACTGGTCACAGTGGTGGGAGTGGACCCCCGGTGCCGACTGGCGCCATCCGAACGGCCCGGCGAGTTCGATCGAGGGCAAGGACGATTTCCCGGTGGTGCAGGTCGCCTGGGACGATGCGGTGGCCTACGCCGCCTGGGCTGGCGGCCGGCTCCCGACCGAGGCGGAGTGGGAATACGCCGCGCGCGGCGGTATCGAGCGGGCCGCTCACGCCTGGGGGGACCAGCCCTTCGACGCCGGCCACCCGCAGGCGCACATCTACGAAGGCCGGTTTCCGACCCATGCGGCCGAACCCGTGCGGGTCGGATCGTATGCGGCCAACCGCTACGGACTCCACGACATGGCCGGCAACGTCTGGCAATGGACGCTCGACTGGTACCGGCCCGATACCTACACCCGCGATGCGGCACTCGGCACGGTGATCAATCCGACCGGACCGTCGGCCGGCCTCGACCCGCGCCAGGGCGTGCCGTCGCGGGTGGTGCGCGGCGGTTCCTTCCTCTGCAACGACTCGTACTGCCGCGGCTACCGGGTCAGCGCCCGGAGTCCCGGCTCGCCGGACACCGGGATGCCGCACACCGGCTTCCGCGTCGCGTTGACCGTCGAGCAGCGGGCGCGCCTCGCCCCGGCCGCGGCCGATCCGGCGGTGACGCCCGGCCAGTGAACCGCCCCGAAGGCCGGTCGACCGGTGGCGACCGCCAGCAGCGTTCTGCAGCGCCCTGGCGAGTGGTTGGGTCGCTTTTCCTCGCGGCACTTGTGGGCTGCGGCTCCGTCGGTGCCCGGCGCCCCGACACCGTCATCATTGCGTCGGGCGCCGATCTCCAGAGCATGAACTCGCTCGTCACCACCCACCCGCTCGCGCGGCAGGTGCAGCGGTACGCGTTGCTCACCACGCTGGTGCGCTACGACAGTGCCCTGCACGTCGAACCCTATCTTGCCCGCCGCTGGGTCTGGACCCCGGACAGTCTGGCACTTGGCTTCGTGCTCCGGAACGACGTCCGCTGGCACGACGGCCGGCCGACCACCGCGCGAGACGTCGTGTTCACGCTGCGGACGGCACTCGACCCGACCACCGGGTACCCTCGCTGGACCGACCTGGCCGACGTCGATCGGGTGGAAATGGTGGACGACACCGTCGCCTGGGTGCGCTTCAGCCGGCCCCAGGTCCGGATCCCCGACGTCCTGACCGATCTGGCGATCCTGCCGTACCACCTCCTCGGCGGCACCGCGCCGAGCGAGATGCGGCGGGCCGCGTGGAACGAACGGCCGGTGGGTAACGGGCCGTTTCGGTTCGTCCGCCACGAGGCCAACCGCCGCTGGGTGTTCGAGGCCAATCCGGGCTTTCCGCCGGCCCTGGGCGGCCGGCCGCGGATCGGACGCCTCGTCGTGGCCGTGGTGGACGAGCCGATGACCAAGCTCGCGGCCCTGACCGCCGCCGAACTCGACTTCGCCGGGATCCAGCCGGCGCACGCCTGGTTCGTGTCGCACGATCCCGATCTCCGGGTACTCGACTACCCGCTGCTGTTCAGCTACGCCATCGTGTTCAACACCCGCCGCCCGCCCTTCGACCGGCTCGAGAACCGGCGGGCCGTGGGGCTGGCCATCGACCGTCTGGCGATCTCCTCGGGGTACCTCTTTGGGTTCGGCGTGCCGGCGGCCGGGCCGCTGCCTCCCGAACTCGGCGGCGACACCACCCGGCCGCTGTACGCACCGGGCCGGGCCAAGGCCCTGCTCGAGGACAGTCTCCGGTTCGAGTTGCTGACCGTCGGCAGCGGCGAGGCGGCACTCGAGCAGATGATCCAGCAGCAACTGGCCCGGGTCGGGATCCAGGTCACTATCCGGCAGCTGGAACTGGCGTCCTTTCTCGAACGGGTCCAGGCGGGGCGCGATTTCGAGGCGGCCGTGATGGGCATCCCGGGCGACCTTCAGCTCGGATACCTGCGAACCGTGCTGCGCCTGTCCGGAATGAACGCCGAGGGGGCCGGTGCGGATCTCGTTCCGGTGCTCCGCGACTCGGTGCCGGCGACGTTTCTCTACCATGCCCGCGGCGTCCAGGGCATGAACCGCCGGATGGAGGGCGTCCGAATGGACCTCCGCGGCGAACTCGCCGGGCTCGGCGACTGGCGGATCGTCCCGCGCTGAGTTCTCAAAGCGAACATCCACCACGATATTTCCAAGGCACGTCCGCCGCGGGCACCCGGCCCGTGGACGCGGTTTCCCCGTTGGAGGTCAATGAGCGTTTCCGAGCGCAGCGAGCCCGCCCGGCTCGTTCTCATCGCCGGCCCGTGCAGCGCCGAAACCGAGGCGCAGGTTCTCGAAGCCGCCCGCGGGGTGGCCCCGCTCCGGCCGGACTATTTCCGCGCCGGTATCTGGAAGGCCCGCACCCGTCCCGGCACCTTCGAAGGCATCGGCGAGCCGGCCCTGCCGTGGCTGGCCGAGGCGGGGCGGGCCTCCGGCCTCCGGACCGCGACCGAGGTGGCCACCGCCCGGCACGTCGAGGCGGCCCTGGAGCACGGCATCGACGCGCTCTGGATCGGGGCCCGCACGACGGTGAATCCGTTCTCGGTCCAGGAGTTGGCTGATGCGCTCCGGGGCGTGCCCGTACCCGTGTTCGTGAAGAACCCGACGAGCCCGGACCTGGCCCTCTGGCTTGGCGCCTTCGAGCGAATTTCCGGCGCCGGTGTCGGCTCGGTGGCCGGGGTCTTCCGCGGGGTGTCGGTCGCGGACTCCGAACCGTATCGCAACGCGCCGATGTGGGATCTCGTCCTCGAGCTCCGGCGCCAGGTGCCGGCGTTGCCGATTCTCGTCGATCCGAGCCACATCGCGGGCCGGCGCGACCTGCTGTTTCCGCTCGCCCAGCGGGCGCTCGACCTCGGACTCGACGGGCTGATGATCGAGGCGCATCCCAATCCCGATGCCGCCTGGAGCGATGCCGCTCAGCAGGTGACGCCGGCCCGGCTGGCGGAACTCATCGCCGCCCTCCACGTCCGCCGGCCGACGTCGGAGGACGAGAGCTATCGCCGGGCGATGGATGCCTATCGCGACCGGATCGACGCGGTCGACGCCGCGATCCTCCGCCTGCTCGCCGAACGGATGAGTGTCGTCGAGCGAATCGCCGCGGAGAAACGGGCCCGGAACGTCACGACCTTCCAGGTCGACCGCTGGCGGTCACTGCTCGAGGAACGGATGCGGAACGCCGAGCGCCTCGG
>JBFXAY010000086.1:10895-22113 GCA_050183815.1 Gemmatimonadales bacterium
GCCTGACCCTGCCGCCCGGTATCGGCGACCAGTTGGCCGAACGGCTGGTGGTGTGCTATACCGGAGAATCGCGGGTGTCCGGAAACACGATCTCGCGGGTGATGGGCCGCTATGCGTCGGGGGATGAGGCCGTGACCGCGGCGCTCGAGGAGATGACCGTCGTGGCCGACACGATGGCCCTCGCCCTCGAGGAAGGCGATGTCGCCGCGGTGGGCCGGTTGCTGGTCCTGAACTGGCAACTCCAGCAGCGGCTCGATGACGGGATGAGCACGCCGGCCATGGCGGATCTCGAAACGGCGGTCGCGGCCGCCGGAGTTCTGGGCGGCAAGGCGGCCGGTGCAGGTGCCGGCGGAACGATGTTCTTTCTTGCGGATCGGGACCACCGGGCGGTGGCCAGGGCGGCTCGCGAGGCGGGTGCCACCGTGCTGCCGCTGTCCTGGTCCAGCGAAGGAGTACGGGTGTGGTAACTGCCGAAGACATCGAAACCCGGAAAGCGGCACTCGCCGACGGTGATCTGCCGGCGCTGGTCGACCAACTCCGCCGGAGCGCGGCGCCGGTGCTCGGGCGGATGCCGCCGGTGCCGCGGGTGAAGGCGCTCCTCTCCTCCGACGGGGGCGTCTGCCCCTCGTGCCGCGAACAGCTGGAGTTCGATCCGTGGAGCCCGTCCCGGCACCGTTGCCCCGGCTGCGGCACGAGCCACGAAGGCAGCCGCCACGACGCCCACTGGGCCCGGGCCCAGCATCTCTGGCTCGCGGAACGAGCCGCGCATCTGGCGACGCTCGCCACCCTGACGGGTGACCGCGCCGCGGCCGCGCGAGCGCGCGAGATACTCGCCGCCTACTTCGATCTCTACTTCGAACTTCCCAACAGCGACAACGTCCTCGGCCCGACGCACCTGTTCTTCTCGACCTACCTCGAGTCGATCTGGATCCTCAACTATCTCGCGGCCGCCGATCAGCTCCGGGCGCTCAACACGCTCTCCGAAGCCGACCTCGAGGCCGTCGGCGCCATTGCCGATGAAGCGGCGAACCTGATTGGCGAATTCAACGAGGGCTTCAGCAACCGCCAGACCTGGAACAGCGCCGCCCTGGTGGCCATCGCCGCCTGGTTCGGCGACGACGAACTCGCCCAGACCGCCATCGGCGGACCGACCGGGCTGCTCGGTCACCTGACCGACGGGTTCGGCGAAGACGGGATGTGGCGCGAGGGCGAGAACTACCATCTGTTCGCGATCCGAGGCCTGCTCCTCGGCCTCGACTGGGCCCGGGCCGTCGGCGTGGACCTCCTCGGCGACGAACGGATTGCCGGCCTGCTGGGCCGGGCGCTGATGGCACCGGCCTTCACCGCACTGCCGGATCTCACCTTCCCCGCGCGGAAGGACTCCCGTTTCGGCGTGTCCCTGGCGCACCCGGCCTATCTCGAATGCTGGGAAGCCGGCCGGGCCCGCCTCGGTGACGACGCGCCCGAGGGACTGGTGGCCTGGCTCGAGGCGCTCTACCGCCGGCCGGCGAGCGCGGCGCAGACCTACGACGCGTATCTCCACGATGCCGGCGGCGAGGCCCGCACGGCCACCGCTCGCACCGACCTCTCCTGGTGGATGGCGCTCGTGATGGTGCCCGGTCTCCCCGAGCCGGCCGCGCCGTTCGAACCGGGCAGCGTGCTGCTGCCCGAGCAGGGG
The DNA here is from genome assembly GCA_050183815.1 of Gemmatimonadales bacterium. Lineage (GTDB taxonomy): Bacteria > Gemmatimonadota > Gemmatimonadetes > Gemmatimonadales > GWC2-71-9 > SHZU01. Next base: position 12,574 of record JBFXAY010000086.1, read on the forward strand.
GTCGCGATTCTCCGCGCGCCCGACCGCTATCTCTCCGTCGAGTGCGGTGCCCTGGGTGGCGGCCACGGGCATCCGGATCGTCTCCACCTGACGCTCCACGCGGGCGGGATTCACTGGCTCGCGGATCCCGGCACCGGTCTCTACGTGAATCCGGACCTGTTCTGGTACCGGTCGACGCTGGCGCACAACGCGCCGCGCCTCGACGGCGCGTCTCAGCCCACGGGGGACGCCCGCTGCCTCGCGTTCGACCACGGGGACGCTTGGGGCTGGGTCGCGGCACGGTACCGCAATCTCGATCGGATCGTGGTCGCTGGACCGCGCTGGATTCTCGACGTCGTGTCGGTCACCGACGACGCAAGCCACCGCCTCGAACTGCCCTGGCACCTCGACGGCGACGTGACGATCGACACCCCGGGCACCTGGATTCCGGGCGAACTCGCCGGCGAGCAGATCTCGGACGTGCAGCAGTTCCAGCCCGCCGCCCCGGGCGATCTGGCCGTGACGGCCCGCCGGGACAGCGACACGATCCGGCTCCACGTCGCCGGCGGTACGCTGCTCCGCGCCACGGCACCCGGCCGCCCGGGGCAGCCGCCGCGATCGTTCCTCGTCGTTCGGACCGACGGCGAGAAGTCCCGCCTGGTGAGCGTCATCGACCTGACCGGTCAGGTCGCCGAGGTCTCGGCCTCCGCCGATCAATTCGTCGTTCGCGAGGACGGCGATCGGAGCACCACGATCCGGCTGTCGGCGAACGCCGTGCAGATCGAAGGCCCGGACGGCCGGATATCCCTCGGCGGCGGCCAGCCCGTGCCGGCCGAACGCCGCGAGTTGATGGCCAACCGCCCGATCACGGCCGAAGGACAGGCGTTCCGGATCGAGGTGCCGCCGGCACTCGACGGCAGTCTGGACGGCTTCGACTGCGGTGCCCCGCTCGAGATGGGCGACGAAGGCCACTACTACCGGAGCGAGGAGCCGTATCAGGACGCCGAACAGTTCTCCGCCACGGCGTACGTCAACTGGGACCACGAGCATCTCTATCTCGCCGTCGACGTGGTGAAGCCGGAGATCGTCGTCCGCGCGGCCGAGGCGCCGGCGCTGCGGCTCGACAACGACCCCGACGAGATCCACTCCGACGGCATCCAGGTCTACTACCGGGCAGGCGACGCAACCGAGGCGAGCGGCTACCTGATCGTACCCCGCGGCGACGGCCTGTTCGCCCGGTCGGTCGAGTCCGGCGCCGAAGTGGCGCTCGCCGGGCGGGCGGGCCGGACCGAGGGCGGCTACCTGCTGACCGTGGCGCTGCCGTGCTCGGATCTCGATGCGCTGGGGCGGAGTGCCGCGATCGAGTTCGACGTCTGCGTCAACGAAATGCGTCCCGACCGGGTGCGTCGAGCGGGGCAGCTGGCGTGGGGTGGTGCCGGCGGCTGGGTCTACCTCCGCGGCGATCGCCGTGACGAGCGCCTCTGGGGCCGGCTCGAGCTGCTCGGATGACCGTCGCCGGGTTCAGTTCGACGGGCAGCAAGCGCCCCGGGGCGCTCTGGGGCGAAGCGCCCGGAGACGCGCCGCTCCGGATGACCCGAAGCGCCGGGGCGCGCCTCTGGGACGACCGCGGTCGCGAGTACCTCGATTTCGTGATGGCCCTCGGTGCCGTATCGCTCGGCTACGGCGATGCCGAGGTCACGAGCGCCGCCGCCGCCGCGATCGCTCGCGGTGGGGTGGGTTCGCTGGCGCCGGTCGAGGAAGAGCAACTTGCCGCCGAGCTCGCGGCGGTGATGCCGTGGCTCGAGCGGATCCGGTTCCTCAAGACCGGCGCCGAGGCCGTGGCGGCCGCCGTGCGGCTATGTCGCGCGGCCACCGGCCGGGACCGGGTCCTCGGCTGCGGCTATCACGGCTGGCTCGATCTTGGCAGTCGCGACCCCGGTGTCCCGGCGCCGGTCCAGGCCCTCTTCGGGCAGCTACCTTTCGGCGAGCCGGACGAGAGCCGGCGGCGGATTCGGGAGGCGGGCGATGCGTTGGCTGCGGTGGTCGTCGAGCCCGTCGTGGACGGGCCTCCGAATGAAGAGTGGCTCGAGTGCCTTCGGGCCGAGTGCGACCGGTCGGGTGCCGTCCTGGTCTTCGACGAAATCAAAACGGGCTTCCGCGTCGCGGTGGGCGGGGCCGTGGAACGATGGGGCGTCCGAGCGGACCTCGTCGTTCTCGGCAAAGCCCTCGCCAACGGATTTCCCCTCGCGGCCGTCGGCGGGCGCGCCGACCTCATGGACGGGGTCGAGCGGACCTGGATCTCGTCCACCCTCGCTACCGAGTTCGTGGCGCTCGCCGCGGCCCGCGCGGCGCTGGCACGGACCGTTGCAGCACGGGTCCCCGAGCACCTCGGCCGAGTGGGGAACGCGCTCCTCGCTGGGTTTCGGTCGCTCGAAGCGCGGTATCCCGGGGTGGTGACGGCGGCCGGCGTGCCCGAAATGTCCTACCTCCGCTTTGCCGACGCCGAGGCCGGCGCCCGCACGGCTGTGGCCCTGGCGGCGCGCGGCATCCTCTTCAAGCGAACGGCGTACAACTTCGTCTCCCTGGCTCACACCGCGGCCGACGTCGATCGTTGTCTCGCCTCGCTGGGCGAGGTCCTCGCCGAGACGGTCCCATGCTGATCGACGTCCATGCGCACTTCTACCATCCGGAAAGCGGCCGGCCGGACTGGCGGGAGCGCAATGCGAGCCGGCTGGCCGCCGGCGGGAAAATCGGGATCGACTGGCATGTCGCGTCGATTCTCGGCAGCTGGGGCCGGACCTCGCCGACCTACTTCCCCTCGCCGGCCGACCAGACCGTCGCCAACGACGCGTTGCTCGGCCTGATCGACGACACCGCAACGCGGCCGCGCGGGCGGATCGCCGGGTACGTCTGCGTCAACCCGAACTACCCCGACCACGCCCAGGCGGAAATCGAGCGCTGCCTCGGGGCCGGCATGATCGGCATCAAGCTCGCCGCGAGCCGCCGGTGCGACGATCCGCTGCTCGACCCCATCTGCGAAGCCGCCCGGCGCCACCGGGTGCCGATCCTTCATCATATCTGGCAGCATCGAAGGCGGGAGTGGCCCGGCCAGGAAGCATCCGACGGCGCGGAACTGGTGCGGCTGGCCCTCCGGCACCCGACGGTGGCGTTCATCCTCGCGCACATCGGCGGCGGGGGCGACTGGCTCCACACGCTGCACGCCGTCCGCCATGTGCCGAACATCTACGTGGATCTGTCCGGCAGCGGGGTGGACGGCGGGATGCTGGAGGCCTGCGTCGATGCGGTCGGCGCGGGGCGGCTGCTCTGGGGCGCCGATCTCACCCTCTGTACCGGCTGGGCCAAGCTGCGGTACCTCGAACGGCTGCTCCCCGCGCCGGAGGCCGAGAAGGTCAGGTGGCGGAACGCCGCGGCGATTTTCCCCAGCCGGGCATTCGGGGGAGTGGCCTGATGCGAACCGACGTCAACGCCTTCCTTGGCCACTATCCCTTCCGTCGGGTCGAAGGCGGCTCGCCCGGCGGCCTGGTTCAGGCGATGGCGCGCCACGGCATCGATCGCGCCTGGGTCTCCAACCTCGGATCGCTGTACTGGAAGGACCCCTCGGAGGGCAACGCCATTCTGTTCAACGTGGCGGAAGGGCAGGAGTCCTTCCGGCCGGTGCCGGCGATCCACCCGGGCCTGGCCAACTGGCGGGCGGTGCTGGCGGAAGCGGTGGCCCGCCGGGCACCCGCGATCCGGGTCGACCCGCTGCTTCAGGGCATCGCGCCCGATCACCCGGAGCTGGAGGCGCTCGCCCACCTCGCCGCGGAGGCGGGCGTTCCGATGCTGATGGCGGTGCGCCTGGAAGACGGGCGGCAGCGGCATCCGAACGATCGGACCGGAGAACTCGAGCCGTGGATGGTGCGGCGGCTGATCCGCCGCGATCCCGCACTGCGGTTGATTGTGACGCATGCCGATCGCGATTTCATCGAGCAGGTCCATTATGGGTCCACCGTCGCCGAGGCGGAACGACTGCTCTGGGATATCTGCTGGATCTGGGGCCCGCCGATGGACGACCTGGCCCACCTGGTTGCGACGATCGGCGCGGCCCGGTTCGCGTTCGGAACCGGGATGCCGCTGCGAATTCCCGAGTCCAGTGCGGCGAAGCTGGAGTTGCTCGACCTGCCGGCCGCGGAGCTGGCGCTGATCGAATCCGGTAACGCGGCGGCGTTCGCCGCCGGATGAGCGAAGGGGCCGGCGCGGCGGCGATGCCGCGCCGGCCCCTGGATCGGTCCGCGCCGACCTCAGCCGTGACCGCCCGACGCGCTCGTCACGTAGATGTCGATCCAGCTAACGTTGCGGGCCGGGTCGATCTGCGGCGGATACGCCAGGGTCTCGGTTTCCGGCGCCAGACGGCTGAGCGAGGTGTTCCGTGATATCACCTGATTGCCGACGGTCCCGACCGGATCCAGCAGGTAGGAGATCCGGTACCAGCCGTACTTCGTGAGGCCGGCCTTCAGCGCCACGTTCTTGATCATCAGGTTGTAGCCGTAGACGATCCTCCCGCCCACGTTCACCTCGGCGCCGAATCCGCCCGGCCCGTCGATCCCGAACTTCTCGTACACCGCACCGGTGAACACGGTATCCACCGGGGTCCGGTCGGTATCGTCGAGCCGTTCGATCAGGAGCCTCGGAACCACGGAATAAATCGCCGGCGTGGCGGTCAGGAGCGCGCCCGTGGTGCCCTGCATCTCGTCCGGACCCGACCCGTAGAGGGTCGTCATCGCGAAGCCGCGCAGCGCCGGATGGTTCACCGCGGAAAGGCTGACCTCGACGCGGATCGTGGAATGCGTGTTCCAGGTCTGGTGGGTGAGGTTGTCGCCCCAGGCCACCTCGGCCTCCTGCACCCCCGTTCCGGATCGGTCCGTCCACTCGGCCTGCCACACGTTGGCGCCCTGCTGGAGGTAGTAGCTGCCGTAGTCGGGCAGATTGCCGGCGAAGAAGAAGGGCAGGGCGGTCACCGTGATTCCCTCCGCGGCCGTCGGCCGGATCCCGGGGTCGGTCGCCACCGGTAGCCCGGTCAGACCGATCCCCTCGGCGAACACCACCGGGTAGGACAAGTTGTTGCCGGCTTCCTCCGCGTGGCCGACGACGCGGATCTCCACCGAGCCCGACACCCCGCCGGCGGTGGCGGTGATTCGGGTGGTGCCGCGGCCGGCGCCGAGCACGAGGCCGGTCTGATCGACCGTCGCGACGTTGGGGTCGGCGCTGGCCCAGGTGATGGTCAGACCCGGGAGGGGATTGCCGAGGGCGTCGGTGACCGTCGCCGTCAGCTGCCGGGTCGAATCGACGTGGAGCGGCTCGTGTCCGGGATCGCTGATCGTGACGGTCCCGACCGGTGGCAGGACGGTGATCACCGCGGACCCGATTCCCTCATAGCTGCTGGCGAGAATCTCGGCCGTTCCGGCCGTTACGCCCGTGACCCGGCCACCCTGTACGGTCGCGATGGCCGGTTGCCGGCTGGTCCAACTGACCGGCGTTTGCAGGCGGTTGCCGATGCGGTCGAACGCCCTGGCTGCAAGCGTCACGGATTGTCCGGCGATTACCGTGTCGCGCTCCGGCGATACCGACACCGATCCGACGGCCACCCGCACCGAGAAGTTCGCGGTGCCGCTGGTCCGGCCGGCGGTGACGGTGAATACGACATTCCCCGGTGCCGCCGCGCGCGCCAATCCGGCGGCATCGATCGTGGCCACGGCGGGGTCGCTGCTCGACCAGGTGACGTCTCGGCGCAGCGCCGTGCCGAGGGCGTCCCGCACGTCGGCCGTGAACTGGAGCGTGCTGGCAACCACGAGGATGCCCGTTGCCGGTGTGATCGTCACCCGCGCGACGGCGGGCATGACCGTCACGACGGTCCAGGAGGTATGGTTGCCGGCGCGGGCGCCGATCGTCGCCGTTCCAGCCCGGATCGCGGTCACGACTCCGTGGCCGTCGACCGTGGCGATCGTCGGATCGCTCGTCGTCCAGGTGACCTCGCGCGCGAGCGGCGTGCCATGCTCGTCCGTGGGGACGGCCGGAATGCTCATCGCTTCACCGACCTCCAGCGAGGCGGCGGCCGGGACCTCGACCTCCGCCACCGCCGCCCGAACGGTGATGGCGGCGGTGCCTGTGCGGTTCTCGCTCCGGGCCGAGATCGTGGCGTCGCCGGCGCCCACGCCGGTGACGAGGCCGGAGCCGGCAACCGTCGCGACCGCCGGATTGGCGCTCGTCCACTCGATCATCCGGTTGGCGAGCGGCTGGTTGTCGGCGTCGAAGACCTGAACCGCCAAGTCGAGGGTCTGGGCGATCTCGATGGTGGCCGTTACCGGTGCCACGACCACCCGATCGACGGCCGGGATCACCTGGATGACACCCAACCCAACGACCCCCTCGGTGGATGCCCTGATCGCCGCGAGCCCCACGCTGTGCGGCGTCACCACGCCGGCGGCGCTGACCGTGGCGACGACCGGGGCGTCGCTCGACCAGCTGACCGGGAGCGTCAGCGCTTTGCCGCCGGGATCGAGCACGGTCGCGCCAAGGGCCAGGTCGGCTCCGAGTACGACGGTCGCGGAGGCGGGCGACACGACCACCGAGCCGACCGGCGGGCGGACCGTCACCAGGCTGCTTCCGCTGATCGCACCGATCGCCGCCGTGATTGCGGTCTGCCCCGGCGCCACGGCCGTGACGACGCCGCGTCCATCGACGGACGCGACCGTCGGATCGGCAGCGCGCCAGGTCAACGGTCGCACGAGGGCATCGCCCCTGGCGTCCAACGGCGTGGCGCCAAGGATCACGGTCTCGCCGGGCCGCAGGGTGACGACGGCCGGATTGACCGTCACCGCCGCGACCGGCTCGAGCACCGTCAGCACCGCCATGCTGGAGACGCCTTCACTCGTGGCCGTGACCTGGGTTGCGCCGGCGCGCAGGCCGGCTGCCAGGCCCGCGGCGCTGACGGTCGCGACGGCCGCGTCGGACGAACGCCACGTGACGCTCCGGTCGAGCGGCGTGCCGTCCTCGGCCCGCGGGGTGGCGGTGAACTGTACGGTCGTTCCCGCATCGATGGTGGCGAGCGGGGGCGCGAGGCCCACCGCGGCGACCGCGGGCGGCTGGTTCTCCGGCGTTTCGGTTGATTGGGTGCAGGCCAGGCCCGCGATCAGGGACGTGAGCGCGACCGCGAGCGGTCGCCGCAGGGATTCGAGCGCAGACATGAGCGCCTCCGGGCAAAGACGCCGGTCAACTGGAACCGTGCCTTGCGACGGTTTCGCCCGACGCCACGACCAATCTCGCGACCGGCCGGTGAAGCCCCGTTGAACGCCCGGTGAGATCGGGCATGCTCATGACGGCCGGATGAATCCGGCCGGGCGTCCCGGCCGGTATCGAACATAGGCCATGCGGCATGCCTAACGTTTTCTTCCCGAACGCCGGGTCGGGCGGCCCGCTCCCGGCCGCTCAGCGGAGCCAGCGGCTCAGGCCCGAAGCCACGAACTCGTCGTCGGCGAGTGCCGGATAGGCCCGGCATACCCTGGCAATCTCCCGCCCCTGCCCGGGTGACAGGGTCTCCCGCGGGTCGAGACATCGCCGGGAGGCGAGCAGTCCCTGCCGCCGGAGCACTTCGTGGATGCCCGCGATCGAACCGGCAAATCCGTTGGCGACGTCGAACACTGCCCCGTTGGCGTCCGTCACCGCGGCGGCCAGCCGGGCGGCCCGGCGGCGCGTGGCGGGATCGGGTGACCGGCACCAGCGCGCCAGCTCGACCGCCCGGCGGGTCCAGCAGGCCCAGTGACCGAGCAGGCCCCCCGCGAATCGGACGGCGACGGACTGCCCGTCCGGCCCCGGCAGCCGGAAGGTCGTGAGGAGATCGGCCACGATGTTGTCGTCGTTGCCGGTATAGAGGGCGATCTCGCGGTGCCGGCCCGCGTCCACGACGGCGCGAATCACGTCGATCGTCTGGTACCGGTTGAAGGGTGCGATCTTGATGGCCGCGAGCGCGGGCAGCTCGGCGATCCGCCGCCAGAAGCGGTAGGAGAGGAGCCGGCCCCCGACGGCCGGCTGCAGATAGAAGCCCATCACCGGCAGGACCTCGCCCACCGCGCGCAGGTGTCGGACCAGCCGGTCGTCGGTCCAGCGGCCCAACCCGCCCAGCGACACCAGCGCCACCTCGTAGCCCAGCGAGGCCGCCACCTCGGCCTCGCGCACCGCCTGGCGCGTCGGTCCGACGACACCCGCCACGGTGACCACGGGCCGCTTCGGCGCCCAGTCCCGCGCCGTCTCGGCGGCCAGCGCCAGCACCGGCCGGTACAGGCCGTGACGCCGGATGGCAAACTGGGTGGTGTGGACGCCGACGGCGATGCCGGCGGCGCCGGCGTCGAGGTAGTAACGGGTCAGGGCCCGCTGGCGCCGCTCGTCGAACCGGCCGGCCGCGCTCAGCGCCAGCGGATGCGCGGGAATGACGCCGCCACGCCGCAGCGCGGCCGAGACCGGGCGGCCCATCAGAACCGCCCGTCGCGGCGTTCGAAATGCGTCGGCTTGTCGAGCGAGCGCCCGCCCGCCTCGATCCAGGTGGCCACCCGGTCGATCATTTCGGTCACACTGACGGGATTGGGGCCGAAGATCGCCTCCGCCTTGGCCGCGTCCGCGAGCAGCGCCGTGTCCGCCTCGACCCCGGAGAAGACCGGCTCGACGTTCCAGCGGTGCCCGAACGCCAGCGCGAGATCGCGGACCCGGACGGCGGGCCGGCCGGTCACGTTCACCACGAACGGCGGCGCGGCGGCATCCTCGAGCGCCCGGAGCGCGATCGCGTTGGCATCGCGCTGCCAGATCACGTTCACCCAGCCGGTCGTGAGATCGACCGGCCGGCCGGCCCGGACCCGGTCCGCCACGTCGCGCAGCACCCCGTAGCGGGGCTCGATCGCATAGTTGATCCGGAGGATGGCGACCCGGGTGCCGTAATGTCCCGCCGCGTGCTGGAAGATCCGTTCGCGGGCCAGGGCGCTCTGGGCGTACTCGCCGACCGGACCCGGCGGGTCGGTCTCCCTGGCGCCGGCGCCCGCGACCGGCACGAGGGGATACACATTGCCCGTCGAGAACACCACGATCCGGGCGCTTCGATACCGGTGGGCCACGAGCCCCGGCAGGAATGCATTGATGGCCCAGGTCCGGCCGCCGTCGTGATCGGTGCCGAACTTCTGGCCGGCCATGAAGACGACGTTAGGCGCATCCGGGAGCGCGGCCACGACGTCGGGTTCGAGCAGGTCGGCCTCGAGCGCCCGGCCGCCGACGCTTTCGATCGCGCGGCGAGCCCGCGGGTCGGAGAACCGGGCCACCGCGGTGATTCGCCGCTCGCTGCCGGCGTCGGCCGAGGCCCGCTGCGCCAGCCGCACCAGGGTGGGTCCCATCTTGCCACCAGCGCCCAGCACGACGAGATCGCCGTCGAGGCGGCGAAACGCCTCGACCAGCGCCGGCGTCGGCCGCGACAGTTCGGCGTCGAGCGCATCCTCGGTCATCGGCACTACGATAGTCACTGCC
>JBFXAY010000087.1:0-21496 GCA_050183815.1 Gemmatimonadales bacterium
GCCGAGCGAACGACGGCCGACTGGGTTACCGGCGCCGGCTGATAGACGTCTCCCTCGGCCACGACCTCGGTCGCCTGAACGGTGTAGGTCCCGGGAACGAGTCCGGTCAGTGTTTCGGTCGCCGCGACGCTATGGCGATAGCCGCCCGGCCCGGACACCTCCACGTGCGCGGTCGCGCCCGCGGGCAGGCCTTCGACCCCGAGACTGAGCGACCCGGGCTGCTCCGGATCGGGTCCGAGGCCTTCCCGCTTGTTGCCGCCGCACGCGGCCCCGATCACCACCAGGGCAAGCATCGCCGCCCGGGCAACCTGCAAGGCAGAACGTTGCGTCCCGAGGCTGCAACTTCCTGCGTCCCGGGGTCCAACTCGTGGCGTCCCAAGAGCGTGGGAAGCGGCCTGGTCGGCGCTCGCGGCGTGGTATCGCATGGTACCCCGCCGGAGGGGCAGGTCGTATGCCCATCTTGCGGCCGGGCCCCGACCGGGGGACCTTTCGGGGCACACCTCCACAACGGGTCAGCCAGCCATGACCACTCGGCGCCACTTCGTCTCGTCGGTCCTCGGGGCTTCCGCCGCCCTGCCCGCCTTCCGGCCGACCGCCTTCCGGCAGATCCTCAAGGCCACCGAGCGGGGCGGCGGCGGCGCGGACGACGAGAACTACTGGGGCGAGATCCAGCGGGCGTTCGACACCGACCGGACCATGGTCAACCTCAACAACGGCGGCGTCTGCCCGACGCCGACCCACGTGCTCGAGGCCATGATCCGGGATCTCCGGTTCTCGAACGAGATCCCGGTGAACCACATGTGGTCGGTGCTGGAGCCCCGGATCGAGAGCGTGCGCCGGGACCTGGCGGGCGACTTCGGCTGCAGCCCGGAGGAAATGGCGATCACCCGGAACGCCTCGGAGGCCAACGAGACCATGATCTTCGGTCTCGACCTCAAGCGCGGCGACGAGGTGATCGTGACGAATCAGAACTACGGCCGGATGATCACCGCCTGGAAGCAGCGGGAACGGCGGGAGGGGATCGTCCTCAAGCAGATCTCGTTCGACGTGCCGCCGAAGTCACAGAAGTATCTGGTGGACCAGTTCCGGGCGGCCATCACCCCGCGGACCCGGGTAATCGAGGTCACCCACATCACCAACCTCACCGGCCAGATCATGCCGGTGCGTGAGATCGTGGAGATGGCCCGGCCCCTCGGCATCGAGGTCTTCGTCGACGGCGCCCACGCCTACGCCCACTTCCCCTTCACGCTCGACGATCTGGGCTGCGACTACTACGGCACCAGCCTCCACAAGTGGCTGCTGGCGCCGATCGGCACCGGGTTCCTCTTCGTCCGGAAGGACAAGCAGAAGAAGCTCTGGCCGCTGATGGCGGCCGCGGAGTCGCAGGACGAGGACATCCGGAAGTACGAGGAAATCGGCACCCACCCGGCGGCCAATCACAACGCCATTTCGCTGGCGCTCGCGTTCCACCGGTCGATCGGGTCGGAGCGGAAGATCGCGCGGCTCCGCTACCTCCGGGATCGCTGGGCCAAGCGGCTCCTCGCCGAGAGCGACCGGATCTCGATTCCGACCCAGCTCGACACGCCGTACGCCGGAGCGATCGCGCTGGTGAGCGTCGCGGGGATCGAACCCGGCAAGCTGCACTCGTGGCTGCTTGGCAAGCACCGGATCCAGACGGTGGCGATCGTCCACCCCGAATTCAGCGGCCTCCGGATCACGCCGAACGTGTTCACCACGACCGACGAAGTCGACCTTTTCGCCGACCGGATCCTCCAGGCGGTGCGTCAGGGCATTGCCTGAGGCCGGCCGGCGGCCGGGATCATCTCCACCGTCGTCGAGGCGACCACGACTTTGCCGCTGGTCGCCTCGATCGTTTCCAGGATCCGGGTGAACAGCAGGTCCTTCGTCTGGCGCCGGCTCCGGAAATCGACCGCGTAGCGGAGGGTCAGTTCGACCCAGTTGTCCGTCAGGGTCATCGTCACCACGGGATCGACCGTGGCGCTCTCGACCAGGAACATCTTGCTGATCCGGTCCCACGCCGCCGCCGCGCCGCGGGCGTATTCGCCGACGACCTCCGCCGCGGTCCGCTCGAGAATCCGCCGGGCCTCCCGCCAGTCGCTGCCGTAGCGGATCGGCACGACGATCTCGTCCCAGAGAAACGGAAACTCGCCCGAGTAGTTGAAGACCGGTTCCTTGAAGACGAAGCTGTTGGCGATCCGGACGGTGCGGCCGCTGTAGAGATCGCCGCGGACCCACTCACCTACTTCCATCAGGGTGGTCCGTAACACCCCGATGTCGATGACGTCGCCGCGGATGCCCCCGAGCTGGATCCGGTCGCCCGTGCGGAAGAACCCCGCCATCGCGATCGCGAACCACCCCGCAACGCTGGCGATCACCTCCTGGAGCGCGAAGGCCACGCCCGCGCCCGCAACCCCGAGCGTCACCCCCAGCCCGGCGAGGTTGGCGCCGTACACGGAGACCGCCAGCAGGGCGACGGCCAGGTAGCCGAGGAAGGTGATTCCTTTGCGCGCTCGGTAGCGGCTCTCGGCATCGTGGACCAACCGGCCCAGGGACCGATTCACCAGCCGCACGAGGACCACCACGATCACCAATCCGGCTGCGAGGGCCAGCAGCCGCCGCACCGTCGGCTCGCTCAGGATTTCACGCAGCGTTTCCATGCAACCTCCCGGCGCGGTTCGAGGCGGCTAACCCCGGTCCCGAACCGTGTAGCGGAGCGGCGGATTGGCCTGCCGCTCGAGGTCCTCCCGGTTGACGACGCGGAGCGCGCCCCGTTCGTAGAGGTATTCGACGTGGGCGCCGACCTCGGTCAGCGCCAGCATCATGTTCCAGCCGGTCACCGTGGGATACATCCGCCGGCAGATTCCGTCGATGGTGACACCGCCCGGCTCGGCGAGCAGACCATGGATCCGGTCGAGCTTGCGTTCGTGATCGACCCGGATGGCCTCCACCCGGTCATAGAAATTCTCGAACGGCGTTTCGTGGCCGCCCAGGGCCAGGCGAATGCCGCCAACCCGCCCGATCTTCGCAAGCGACTCGAGATAGTGCCCGAGCCCGGTCCAGGCGGTGATGCTCTCCGGATTCTGGTGAGGCGTGGTCCGCGGCAGGACGTGATCGGCGGACAGGAGCACGTCGCCGACCCGGAGGCAGACCTGGCCGGGACAGTGGCCGGGCGTGTGGATCACCTCGATGCCGTCGAGCACCTGGCCGTCGAAGAGCGTCAGATCGGCCCGGACGCTCCGGACGTGCTGCTTGCCCATGGTGTAGAGCTGGAGCAGTTCCTCACGCCGCTCGGGCTCGACCCCCGCCCGTTCGAGATAGAAGCCGAGGCCCTTCGTGGCCACCAGCACCCGCTCTTCGTACGACACCAGCACCCACCGGTCCAGCTCGTGGATCCCGACTTCGGCGGTAACCGGACCGGCCAACTGGGCGAGGCCGCCGAAGTGGTCGAGGTGCCCGTGAGTGATCAGGACCCGTTCGATGGCACCGGGGGTGACGGCTTCGCCGAATTCGGTGCGGATCGTCTCGAGACCGGCGCGGAGCTGCGGCGTCGAATCGCCGTACCCGCTTCCGGTGTCCACCAGCGTGAGTGGTCCGGCCCCGATCAGCACGTAGGCGTGCGCCACCAGGCCCGGGAACGCCTGGCAGGACATCCGGTAGATCCGGACACCGGTGTTCGACTCGAACCGCTGGACCGGAGGCAGTGTCATAGGATTCCCGAAAATGAAAGGGGCCGGCTCGGCGCCGGCCCCGTCACCTCAGGCGGCCGCTGCCGCCGGGTCCAGCGATCGGTTGGCCCAGGCCTCCGGGCCGTGCTTGCGAAGCATCCGGTAGTGCGACCGCACCGCCGCCATGAGCGTCGGATTGGCGTAGTAGGGAATGTCGTGGCGGTGGGCCACCCGCTCCACGATCGGACCGAGAGCCGGGTAGTGCGCCGAGCAGACCTTCGGAAACAAGTGGTGCTCGACCTGATAATTGAGCCCGCCGACATACCAGGTCAGGAGCCGGTTCCCGCGGGCAAAGTTCGCGGTGGTCAGCATTTCGTGGAGGAGCCACTGGTCCTCCATCCGGCCGCGCTCGTCCGGCTCCGGATACTCGGGCCCCTCGACGACATGGGCCAGCTGGAACACGACCCCGAGAATGAACCCGGCCACGAGGTGCATCACCACGTACCCGATCGCGAACTGCCACCAGGCCACCCGGGTCAGGAGCAGCAACGGCAGTCCGATCGACCAGGTGTAATAGATAGCCTTGGTGACGAACAGATTGATCCACTCACCGGTCGGATGCTTCTTGTCGAGATAGGGGCCGAGGTCCCGCTGGAAGAAATACTTGAAGTCCTTGACGAACACCCAGAAGAGGGTCGAGAACCCGTAGGCCAGGAACGCGTAGTACGGCTGGAAGCGGTGCACCGGCCGGAGCGGCGCGCCGGGCGAAAGCCGGAGCAGCGGGCTCACGCTGAGATCCTCGTCCACGCCCTCGATGTTGGTATAGGTATGGTGGATCACGTTGTGGGTGATCTTCCACATGTAGCCGTTGGCGCCCAGCAGATCGAACAGCCAGCCGATGGCCGCGTTGACCTTCGGGTTCTCGGAATAGGCGCCGTGCAAGGCGTCGTGGGTGACGGCGAACCCGATCCCCGCGAAACCGATCCCGGCCACCACCATCAGACCGAGAAACGGCCAGAACGGGGGATCGAGCAGGAGCATGGCGACGTAACTGCCGAACGTGATGGAGACCAGAATGAGCGTCTTGAGGACCATCCCGGGGGTGGCCTTCGGCGACAGACCCCGCTCTTTGAAATAGGCGTCCACTTCCCGCTTGACGTCCCGCACGAACGCCTCGGCATTCCGCGCCGGAAAGGTGATGCTTCTGCTCGCCATAACGGTCCTCGGTTCTGAGCCAAAACGGCCGCGGTTGGCGGCTCGTCCGGATCGGTGCAAATTGCATCGAACGCAGTGCCCCGGCAAGCTCCCGACCCGAACATCGAGCGAACCTTCATGAACCGCGCCCTGACGTGCGCCGCCCTGTTGCTCCTGCTCCCGCCGACCCAGGAACCCGCGCCCCTGCTCGGCTACGACGGCGCGGGTTCGCGGGCGGAGCGGGAGCTCGAATCCCGGTTCCGGGCCACCCCGAATCCGGACAGCCTGCGGAGCTACCTCCGGACCCTGGCCGCGCGCCCGCAACACGTGGGCTCCGCGTACGGGAAACAGAACGCCGAGTGGCTGGTGGCCACGTTCCGGAGCTGGGGGCTCGACGCGCGGATCGAGATGTTCGAGACCCTGTTCCCCACCCCGCGGGTCCGGGTGCTGGAGCTCCTCGGCAAGCCGAAGATCACCGCCCGGCTCCAGGAACCCGCGGTGGCGGGTGACCAGTATTCTTCGCAGAAGGCCGAGCAGCTGCCGAGTTACAACGCCTATTCGGTCGACGGCGACGTGACCGGTCCGCTCGTCTTCGTCAACTACGGCGTCCCGGCCGACTACGAGGAGCTCGAGCGGCGCGGCATCTCGGTCAAGGGCGCCATCGTGATCGCCAAGTACGGCGGCTCGTGGCGAGGCATCAAGCCGAAGGTCGCGGCGGAACACGGCGCGATCGGCTGCCTCATCTACTCGGACCCGAAGGACGACGGATACGGCCAGGGCGATGTCTATCCCAAGGGACCCTACCGCCCCGCCGACGGCGTGCAGCGCGGCAGCGTGGCCGACATGCCCCTCTATCCGGGCGATCCCGGCACGCCGTTCGTCGGCGCGGTGCCGGGCACCCGATCGCTCCCGCTCGATTCGATCGCCACGCTCACCCGGATCCCGGTGCTCCCGATCTCGTACGCGGACGCCACCCCGCTGCTGGCCGCCCTCGAAGGCGAGGTGGTCCCGCCGTCATGGCGGGGCGGGCTGCCGCTCACCTACAAGACCGGCCCGAGCCAGGTGCCCGCCCACCTCAAACTCCAGTTCACCTGGGACCGGGCGCCGCTCTACAACGTGATCGTCCGGATTCCGGGCGCGGAGTTCCCGGACGAGTGGGTCGTCCGCGGCAACCACCGCGACGGGTGGGTCAACGGCGCGGAGGACCCGCTCTCCGGCCTCATCGCCGAAATGGAGGAGCTTCGCGGACTGGCCCAGCTGCTCAAGCAGGGCTGGCGCCCCCGGCGGACCATCATCTACGCGGCCTGGGACGGCGAGGATCCGGGACTCATCGGCAGCACCGAATGGGTCGAGGCCCATCGGGACGAGCTGAAACAGAAGACGGTCCTCTACCTCAATACCGACTCCAACGGCCGCGGCTTCTTCGGCGCCGGCGGATCGCACTCGCTCGAGCGGTTCGTGAACGAGGTGGCCCGCGACATCACCGACCCGGAAACCGGCGCCACCGTCTGGGAGCGGACCCGGGCGGCGGCGATCGCGCAGGGCGGCGACCTGCGAGCCCGGGCCCGGAGCGGCGGCGATCTTCCGATCGAAGCCCTGGGCAGCGGCTCGGATTTCACTCCGTTCCTCCAGCACGCCGGGCTGCCGTCCCTCAACCTCGGCTTCGGCGGCGAGGGCGGGAACGGCATCTACCACTCGATCTACGACAACTACAACCACTTCACCCGGTTCAACGACACCAGCTTCGTCTACGGCCGGGCCCTGGCGCAAACCGTGGGCACCGCGATACTGCGAATGGCGATGGCGCCGGTGCTCCCCTACCAGTTCGCCCCGATGTCCCGCACCTACGACCAGTACGCCGGCGAGCTCAAGAGCCTGCTGGAGAGCCGCCGGACCGAGGCCGTGGAACGGAACCGCCAGCTCGACGAGCGGATCCCCGAACTCACCGGCGATCCCTGGTCCCCGCGGAAGGCGCCGGCCCGGGCGGACGTGCCGCCCTATCTCGACTTCTCGCCGCTCGACAACGCGCTGGCCCGGCTCCGGATCGCGGCCGCGGCCTACGACCTGGCGTTAGGCAGGGCTGACCGGTCGGCCCCGAAACCGGCGGTGAACGGGATCCTCTTCCGGGTCGAGCAGGCGCTGACCAGCACCGACGGCCTGCCCCGCCGGCCCTGGTTCCGGCACCTGATCTACGCGCCGGGCTTCTACACGGGGTACGGGGTCAAGACGATGCCCGGCCCCCGCGAGGCCATCGAGCAGGGGTACTGGGCCGAGGCCGACCGGGAAATCGGCCGGGTCGGCGAACGGCTCCAGGCGGCGGCGGCGCTGATCGACCAGGCGCGCGAGGCCCTCGGAACGACGCGATGAACCGGGCGGCGGACCGGCCCGCCATGGCCCCCTCTTGGTCGTCTCATCTTGACAATCAAGAGGTGGGCCGGTAACCCTTCGTCGACCGAATCGGCGGAGCGGCCGGGTGGAATCTCCCAATACCGACGTGATCCAGGGCACCCTGGACATGCTCATCCTCAAGACCCTGAGTCTCGAACCGCTCCACGGGTTCGGGATCAGTCGCCGGATCGAGCAGGTCTCCCGCGGCGTCTTCAAGGTGAATCCCGGTTCCCTGCTCACCGCCTTTCAGCGGCTCGAGCGCAAGGGCCTCCTCGACAGCGAATGGCGCCAGACCGACAGCGGCCGGCGGGCCCGGTACTACTCGTTGACCCGGGCCGGCCGGCGGCAGCTGGCGCTCGAGACCGAGGACTGGAACCGCCGCGCGGCCGCGGTGGCCCGGCTCCTCGGCGCGGAGGGCTGACCGATGTCGCTCTGGCGTCAGGTCAGGACCGGTGTCCGCAACCTCCTCCGGCGCGATACGGCGGACGCCGAGACCGCGGCCGAGCTCGAACACTTTGCGGCCGAGGTGGAGGCCGAAAATCGGCGGCGAGGGCTGTCACCCGCGGATGCGGCGCGGGCCGCCCGGCTCGAGATCGGCAGCCGCGCCGCCGCCCGCGACGAGGTCCGGAGCTACGGCTGGGAAGCCCGCGCCGAATCCGTCTGGGCGGATCTGCGCTATGCGCTCCGGGTCCTGGGCCGGACGCCGGTGTTCACCGGCGTCGCGATCGTCGTGATCGCGATCGGGACCGGGGCGGTCACCACGGCGTACAGCGGGCTCAACGCCCTCGTGCTGCGCCCCCTCCCCGGCACCACGGGCGGCGACCGGCTGGTCCAGATCGACCGCCGCCGGCCCGACGCCGACGACGGCATCCAGGCCTCGTACGCCTACTTCGATCACCTCCGCCGGGGCACCACGACGTTCGACGGGATCGCCGCGTGGAGCAAAGTCACCTTCGCGGTGTCGAACGGCGGGGCCGGCATCGGCGTCTACGGCAATCTGGTCAGCGGCAACTATTTCTCGGTCCTCGGCGCCCGACCCGCCCTCGGCCGGTTCTTCGCACCCGAGGAGGACAGCACACCCCTCGGCCACCCGGTGCTGGTGGTGTCGCACGCCTTCTGGACCGGCAAGCTCGGCGGCGACTCGGCGGCGATCGGCCGCCCGCTTCTCGTCAACGGCCACCCGTACACGCTGATCGGGGTGGCGGAGCCGGCGTTCCACGGGGTCTTCTCGCCGATTCTGGTGGAGGCGTGGGTCCCGCTCGCGATGCAGGCCGCGCTCCGCCCGGGCCGCGACCTCGAGAACCAGATCTGGCTCTGGACCTTCGGGCGCCTCAACCCGGGCGTCTCGGCGGACGCAGGCCGCGCCGATCTCACGGCGCTGACGGCGCAGTACATCGGCGCCGGCTCGGAGCCGGCGACCCGCGCCGGCTACACCGCGATCCGCCTCCTTCCGATGCACGGCCTGCCGGCGGACGCCCAGTCGCTGGCCGTCGGTTTCATCGGCCTCCTCCTCGGCGCCGCGGTGCTGGTCCTGATGATCGCGAGCGTGAACGTGGCCTCGATGCTCTCCGCGCGGAGCCTGGCCCGGCGCCGGGAGTTCGCGGTCCGGGCCGCGCTCGGGGCGGGGCGTCCGCGCCTCCTCCGCCAGCTGCTCACCGAGATCCTCCTGCTGTTCGCGGCCGGCGCCGGAGGCGGTGGCCTGCTCGCCTGGCAGGCGACCGCGGCGCTCGAACGAATCCCGATTCCGGGCGGTGTCCCGATGGTGCTCGAGATCTCGCCGGACGGGCGGGTATTCGCCTTCACCCTGCTCCTGGCCCTCGCCACCGGTCTCGGGTTCGGAACCTGGCCCGCGTTGCGGGCGGCCCGCACCGATCCGGCCGCCCAGCTCCGGGACGGTGGAGCCGGCACCGGCACCCGGCGGCGGCTGCTCAACGACATGCTGATCGCCGGCCAGCTGGCGCTCTCGCTCGTGCTCCTCGTCACCGCGGGGCTCTTCGTGCAGGCGCTGGTTCGAGGCGCCCGGCTCAATCCGGGCTTCGAGGCCGGCGGCGTCGTGACGGCGGCGTTCAACACCGAGGCGTGGGGCTACGACGAAGCGCGCGGTCGGGCGTTTTACCAGGCCATCCGGGATCGGCTCGAGGGAACGCCGGGCGTCACCGCCGTGTCCTTCACGAGCAACCTGCCGCTCGCGTTCGCCACGTCGACCAGCTGGACCCGGCCGGACGCCGGCTCCGAGGCGGCCCCCGACCGCGAGGGCGACCCGATCCAGTTGAGTTTCGTCGAACCCGGGTACTTCGCGGCGCTCCGGCTGCCCCTCGTGGCGGGCCGCCCGATCGACGCGACGGACGGCGCCGGCTCGCCGCCGGTGGCCGTGATCAACGAAGCCTTTGCGCGGCGCTACTGGCCCGACGGGTCGGCGGTAGGCAGAACCTTCTGGCACTGGGACCAGCGGGTCACGGTCGTCGGCGTGGCCCGCGACGCGAAGTACGGCTCGCTCACCGAGGCGCTGCCGGCCTTCGCCTACTTCCCGGTGGCACAGCGGTGGCTGCCCAACCAGGTGCTGCTGGTCCGGTCGAGCACGCCGGGGACCGCGCTCGCCGGGGCGGTGCGGGCGGCCGTCCTGGCATTCGACCCCACCCTGCCGCCGCCGTTCCTCACGACCCTGCGGGAAGAAAACGCCATCGTGCTCCTCCCCCAGCGCATCGCGGCCACGGTGACCGCGGTCCTCGGCGCCGCCGGGCTGGTGCTCGCCATGGCGGGGCTCTACGGCGTCATCGCCTACAGCGTCGGGCGGCGGACCCGGGAGATCGGCCTCCGGGTGGCCCTCGGCGCCGAGCGGCGGGATCTGCTCCGGATGGTGGTGGCGGAAGGGGTGCGGCTCGCGTTAGGCGGCGTCGCGGCCGGTCTCCTGCTCGCGGCGGCCGCGACCCGGCTCCTGGCCGGTCTGCTGATCGAGGTGCAGCCGCTCGACCCGGCCACGTTCGGCGGGATGGCGGCCCTGCTCCTCGGGGTGGCCGCGATCGCGAGCTACGTGCCGGCGCGGCGGGCCGCGGCGACGGAACCGATGGCGGCGCTGCGGGTGGACTGAGGCTCGCGACGAAGCCCTAGCCGGCCGATGACCGGGCGGCCGCGCCGAGACCGGCGGCTCGCCCGGTCGCCCAGGCCCAGGCGAAATTGAAGCCCCCGATCGGACCGAACGCGTCGAGCACCTCGCCGGCGAGGTAGAGGCCCGGCGCCCGGCGACTTTCGAGCGTGACGGGATCCACCTCGCCGAGCCGGACCCCACCGCCGGTCACCTCCGCTTTCCGATAGCCCTCGTCGCCGGTCCAGGGCAGCCGGTACTCGGCCAGGAGCCCGATCAGGGCCCGTCGCTCGTCGCGGCCGAACTGGGCCAACTGGCGGTCGGACGCCACGCCGGCCTCCTCGAGGAGCCGGTCCGCGAGCCGGTTCGGAAGATCCCTCCGCAGGACGCCGGCCAGCGATTCGCGGCCCCGCGGCTGGAGCCGTTCCTCCCACCCGGCGACGCCGATGCCGCCCCACGCCACGGAAATCACCGCCGCCTCACCGAGGCCGTCGCCGGCCCGACCACGCGCCTTCGGTGTCCCGCCGGCGCCGATCCGGGACCGGACGGCCAGGTGCGACACGTCGAGTACCGCCGGTCCGCTGTAACCCCGATGGGTGAACAGGAAGCCGCCGCACGATGCCGCCGCTTCCCGGCCCCACCGGGCCCGGATCGCCACCGGAAGCGAGACGCCCGCAAGGCCGGCGTGCACCGGCGGATCGGCCACCAGCGGCGTGAGCGCCGGATAGGGCGGCACAAGCGCGTGGCCCAGTTCCTCGAGGAGCCGGAGACCGGTGCCGTCGCTCCCGGTGCTGGGTACGCTCAGACCGCCGGTCGCGACGATCACCCGGGGCGCCGCGAGGCTCGTTCCGTCGCCCAATCGGACCGTCCAGCCTCCAGCGGCGGGGGCCAGCCCGGTCACCGCCTGGCCGAAGCGAAACCGGGCGCCCGCGTCGCGCGCCGCGGCCACCAGCCGGTCGCGGACCTCCCGGGCCCGGTTCGAGGCGGGAAACAGCTTCCCGGTCTCCGGCTCGAGCACCAGCGGCGCGCCTAACGTTTCCTCGAAGAACCGGCGCTGGTCGGCAAGGGGCCAGCTGCCGAGGAGGCGGCGGAGACTGTGGCGGGAGGAGTCGGTAACGAACCGCGATTCGTCGAGAACCGCCGGGAGCACGTTGCAGCGGCCGCCGCCGCTGATCAGGATCTTGCGCCCGCCGTCGGCGGTTCGTTCGACCACCGTGACGGCGGCGCCGGACCGGGAGGCCTGCAGCGCCGCCATGAGCCCGGCGGCGCCAGCCCCGATCACCAGCACCGCAGGCCCGGCAGGGGTCTCAGCCAAGCGTGGCCCGGTAACGACGGCCTCGCCCGTCGACCGCTTCGACGGCGATGCCGGTCGCGCCCGCCGGCACCGGCGCGTAGAAGAGGTGTGGTGTGGGAACCGGGTCGACCCACGGATGCTTGGCCGGCTGGTCGGGCCCGGCCTGCCGGCTCACCGCCAGGGGGTCGAGCCCGGTGCGCCGGGCCATCTCGCCGCGGCGGTCGGCGCCCTCGTACCAGAACACCTGCCAGCCGGGCTCCCAGGCCCAGACGTTCGCCACGACTTCCCCCGGCGCGGTCGGATCGGCGCCGCGGGGATAGACGCGGAGCTGGTGATCCGCCGGCCGGCCGGTGGCCTGGTAGCGCCAGTCGAGGTCCGCGCCGGCCGCCGTGACCACGGCGTAGCCGTTCGGCGTTCCGTCGTAGCAGATGTCGCCCGTCCACCAGCCGCCGCAGACGGCGCCGAGGTTCCGTTCCCGGACGCCGCCGGCATCGGACCAGTCGCTTTCGTGGATGTGCCCGGTGAGCACGGTGGTCCGGAACGGCTCGAGGAGGCGGTAGAGGGCATCGCGATTGGTGACCCAGTTCGCCACGCCGGTCGAGGTCCCGCCGGCCCGGGCGCCGAAATTGCTCATCAGCGGAATGTGGGTGAAGACCACGACCGGGGTCCCCGGCTCGACCACGGCCAGGTCCGCCGCGAGCCAGGCCAGCTGATCGTCGTCCACGTAGCCGAGATAGCCGCCGCCGTAGTAGAGCACGTCGTCCAGCACGACGTAATGCACCTGGCCCCGGTTGAACGAGTAGTACCGCGGGCCGAACCGGCGCTCGAAGGTCGTGGTCGAGGCCCCATCGCTCCGTTCGTCGAGGTCGAGATCGTGGTTGCCGACGACCTGAACGAACGGAATCCCCAGTTCGGAGACGGCCGCTTCGTAGTCGTCGTACAGCGCGAGCCGGTCCCACATGATGTCGCCGTCCGCGACGGCGAAGACCGGCGTCCCGGCCAGCTCCGCCAGCGTCTGCCGGACGGCGGGCACGGTTTCGCGGCGGAAGCGGCCCACGTCGTCCGGGTCGAGCGTCTGGATGTCCGCCAGGGCGAGGAAGGCGTGCCGGTCGTCGCCGCCCGGCACCGGCACCAGATCGAAGCGGGCCGTCATCTCGGCTCCGGCCCCGTCCATGGGCAGATAGCAGCGCGCCGTCCCGGTGGCATGGGTCGGGAGTTGATAGCCCGACGGCACGCTGACCGTGACGAAGCGGCGGTACCGGTCGGCCACCAGGTCGAAGTACCCGGAGCGGTCGGTCGTCACGACGGTGCGCCCGTCGCTCACTGCCACGCGCGCCAGGCCCCGGCCGGCGCCGGTGACCCGGCCCCGGACGCGGACCGGGGCGCTGGGCGCGGGCAGCCGGAGCAACGGCCGGTAGGGGTCGCCGCCGAAGATCGCCGGCAGCGTCACCAGGCCGGCGACGGAGCCGAGGAATTCCCGGCGCGAGGGAAAGCGCTCCGGAGCCATATCGCTGGACCTCGCGGGAGGAGAAGGGCGAAACGTATTGCCCGCCGGCGCGGGAGGGCAGGCCGCCCGACACGGGGCGGGCGGCCTGGCCGGGGCAGATGTCGGGTCCGCGAAATGAAACGGGCGCCGGAACGTCCGGCGCCCGCCCGAATGGATCGGCTGCCTGCGACTAGCGCCGGCCGCCGCGGTCCCGGTCGCCGCCCTTGGGGCGGTTTTTCTCGCGCTCGGCGGCTGCCGCCTGAGCCTTCCGGATCATCTTTTCCGGCGATACCGGGTTCGCCCCGGGACGCGGGGCGCCCATCTTGAGCACCACCTGGCCGGCGTCGTCGGTCGCGATCTCGACCGGCCTGCCTCCCTTAACCTCATACGCGCCAAGCACTTCTTCACCAACGGACGCGCCCGGCTTGACCCGCTCGATCAGGGCTTCCCGGCCCGGGAACCCCTCGAGGGACAGGAACTTGATCCCGCTGGCCCCCTGAATCCGGACCAGGGCGGCAAACCGGGCCCCGGTCAGGTTCCGGACCGACCGCAGTTCGGTGCCTTTGGCCAGCTGCTTGGCCCACCGGACGCACTCCTGCTCCTGGGGCGAGCCGCCCCCGGAAGCCGCATCCTGGCGCGTGCCTGGCTGGTTGCGCTGTTTCTTGTCCTGCTGACTCTGGCGGAGCCGCTGGAGATACTCTGGTTCGTTCGACACTGCGCCCTCGTTGTCACGAATTTCGGCCGTAGGATAAGGCGCCGCTGTGACCGGGGGAAGAGGGGGTCAGTCGGGGAAGTGGTCGCCGTGCTGCTGCCGGAGCCGGAGGCCGGCGACGAACGAGCGCTGCGCCTGCAGGATGGTGGCGTCGCGGGCCACGTCCGCCGCGGTCGTTTCGGGGGAGCGGCTCCGCCCCTGGGAGGCGAACCGGTCGTCCGGCGCGGCGGCGGTCTCGTCGGTGATCTCGGCCAGCAATTCGGCAGCCCGCCGGATCTGATCCGAGCTTTGCCGGAGGACATCCACCGGCCGGGTTCCCGAAACGGGTCTGATCATGACCACCGCCACTCCTTCGCCTGATGCCGGCCTTCCGTATCATCAGTATCGGCGGCACCTTCAGGAACCTTGAATCCCCCCCGGAGGCGGTGTGACCCTTGCGATCGAGCAGCTGTCGAAGACCTATCCCAACGGTGTGCGGGCTCTCTCGGACGTGAGCCTCTCGATCGGGACGGGCATGTTCGGTCTCCTCGGCCCCAACGGCGCCGGCAAGTCCACCCTGATGCGGACGATCGCCACGCTCCAGCCACCCGACCAGGGGTCGATTCGCTTTGGCGACATCGACGTGCTCCGGCAGCCGGACGACCTGCGCAAGATCCTCGGCTACCTGCCTCAGGAGTTCGGGTTCTATCCCAATCTCTCGGCCGAGCACACGCTCGATCACTTCGCCACGATGAAGGGGGTCACCAACGCGGCCGCCCGCCGCGACCTGGTCGCCAACCTTCTGCAGCAGACGAACCTGTTCGAGGCCCGGAAGAAGCATGTCGGGACGTTCTCGGGCGGCATGAAGCAGCGCCTCGGCATCGCCATCGCGCTGGCCGGGCGGCCCCGCCTCCTGATCGTCGACGAACCGACCGCCGGCCTCGACCCGACCGAGCGACACCGGTTCCTCAATCTCCTCGCCGAGATCGGCCAGGACATCGTGGTGATCCTGTCGACCCACATCGTCGAGGACGTCCGGGAGTTGTGCCACGCGATGGCGATCATCAACAAGGGCCGCGTGGTGCTGTCGGGGGACCCGCGGCAGATCGTGGCCGGCCTGGCCGGGCGGATCTGGCGGAAGACGGTGTCGAAGGCGGATCTCGAGGCGATCGGGCGGGAACACGAGGTAATCTCGACCCAGCTCCTCGCCGGCACGCCGGTCGTCCACGTCATTGCCGACACGAACCCGGGCGAGGGCTTCTCGGCGATCGAGCCCGATCTCGAGGACGTCTATTTCCATCAGCTCCGCCTCGCGAACCTCCAGGCGGCCTGACATGTTCGGCACGGTCTTCCGCTTCGAGGTCCGGTACCATCTGACCCGGCCGGTCACGTACCTGTACCTGGCGTTCTATTTCCTGATGGCGTTCTTCTTCGTCTCGACGGACGCCATTTCCCTGGGCGGCGCGGGCGGCCAGGTGATGCGCAACGCGCCCTGGGTCATCGCCCAGCTGATGCTGGTGCTCGTGGCCATCGGCCAGGTCATCGTCACCGGCCTGGTCGGCACGACCGTCCTCCGCGATTACCAGTACCGGACCCACGAACTCCTGTTCACCACGCCGATCACCCGCGCGGCGTACCTCGGCGGCCGGTTTGCCGGTGCCTATGCCGTGATGGCCATCATCCACCTCGGGATCCCCGCCGGGATGATTCTCGGCAGCGTGATGCCGTGGGTGGACGCCACCCGGGTCCTGCCCTTCGACCTCGCGGCGTACGCCCTGCCCTACCTGTTCCTGGTCCTGCCGTCGATCCTGTTGCTGAGCGCGTTGTTCTTCGCGGTCGGCGCCCTGACCCGGAACCTGTTCGCGATCTACACCCAGGGCATCTTCCTCCTGGTGGCCTACAGCATCGCGGCCCGGCTGATGGCGGATCTCCAGAACCGGAGTTTTGCCGCCGTGCTCGAGCCGTTCGCCCTGGAGGCGTTCTCGCTGCTCACCCGGTACTGGACCGTGGCGGAGAAGAACACCCTGATGGTGCCGCTCACCGGGCCGCTCCTCTACAACCGGATCGTCTGGTCGGTCGTGGCGGTGGTGCTCTTCGGCGTGACCTACGTCCTGTTCCGGTTCCGGAGCGCCCCGCCGACCCTGCGGCGGAGCCGGGCGCCCGCCGAGGCGCCGGCGGCGGAGGCTCTGCGGCCGGTGCCGGTGGTCCACCCGGAATTCGGCGCCGGGGCGTGGTGGCTCCAGTTCCGGAGCACCGTGCGGCTGTCGTTCTGGAGCATCGTTCGGCAGATCCCCTTCCTGGCGATCGTCACGGTCGGGATGATCAACCTGATCATGTCCGCCACCTATGCCGATTCGCTCTACGGCGAGAAGGTCTGGCCGGTCACCTATTCGATGCTCGAGGTGATCGAAGGGGCGTTCCTCCTCTTCTTCATCATCCTGATCACGATTTACGCCGGCGAAGCCGTCTGGCGGGAGCGGCAGTTGCAGCTCGATCAGGTGACCGACGTCCTGCCGGCCCGGACGAGTGTGTCCCTGCTCGGGAAGCTCGGCGGGCTGGTGCTCGTCGAAGTGTTCCTGATGGTGTTGCTGATGGTCACCGGCGTCCTGGTCCAGACGTTCAAAGGGTTCCATCACTACGAACCGGGCCTGTACCTCCGTTACCTCTTCGGCACGACCCTGCCCTCCCTGGTGCAGATCACGGTCCTCGCGGTGCTGATCCACGTGCTGGTCAATCAGAAGTACGTCGGTCACGTGGTGATGATCGTGTTCTGGATCGGCCGGGTGGCGCTCAGCGCCATGGGGTTCGATCACCAGCTGATCGCCTATGCGGACACGCCGCCGTTCACCTATTCCGACATGAACGGGTTCGGTCCCTTCGTCCCGAACCTCGTCATCTCGGCCATCTACTGGACCGGGATGTCGATTCTGGCCGGGGTCGTGGCATACCTGTTCTGGATCCGCGGGTCCGAAACGCGGTGGCGGGCCCGGCTCGCGGCGGCCCGGCTCCGCTGGCGTGGCGCGGTACGCCCGGTGGCGGCGCTGGGCGCGGCCGTGACCCTGGGCGCGGGCGGGACGATCTTCTACAACACCAACGTGCTCAACGAGTATCACACCTCGAAGGCGATCCGCCATCAGCGGGCCGACTACGAGCGGCGGTTCAAGACGCTGGAGAAACTGCCGCAGCCCCGGCTCGTCGACGCCGACGTCCGGGCGGACCTCGAACCGGAACACCAGGCGTTCGAGTTGAGCGGGACGCTGACCTACGTGAACCACGAGACGCGGTCGCTCGACTCGGTCATCGTCACGCTCCTCGACACCCGCCTCGACGTGGACACGCTGGCGTGGAGCCGGCCCGACACCCTGATCGTCTCCGATACCGTCTCCGGCACCCGGATCTACCGGTTCCAGCCGGTCCTCGAGCCGGGCGACACGGTCCGCCTCCGGTACCGGGCCCGCTTCCGGCAGCGCGGGTTCGCCAACGGCGGCCCCCGCACGGCCATCGTGAGCAACGGCACCTTCATCAACTCGCAGGAGTTTCCGGTCCTCGGGTATCAGCCGTCGCAGGAAGTGGGCTCGGACGATGAGCGGCGGAAGGAGAAGCTCCCGCCGCGCGAACGAATGGCCTCGCTCGATGACGAGTCCGCCCGGCAGGACACCTATCTCGGCGCGCATGCCGGCTGGATCGGCTTCCGGGCCACCGTCAGCACGGCACCCGACCAGATCGCCATCGCGCCGGGGTATCTGGTCAGGGAGTACGAGGAGAACGGCCGCCGGGTGTTCCGCTACGAGATGGACCGGCCGATGCTGGCCTTCTTCTCGTTCCTGTCGGCCCGATACCAGGTGGTCCGGGACGAGTGGAACGGGATCAAGCTCGAGATCTATTACCACCCCGGCCACGAGTACAACCTCGACCGGATGATGGCGTCCCTCAAGGCGTCGCTCGAGTACTACTCGACGCACTTCAGCCCCTACCAGTTCCACCAGCTCCGGATTCTCGAGTTCCCGCGCTACGCCGGGTTCGCCCAGGCGTTCCCCAACACCGTGCCGTACTCCGAGAGCATCGGATTCATCCTCCGGACCGGCTCGGGCGACGACGACCTCGACATGCCCTACTACGTGACGGCCCACGAAACGGGGCATCAGTGGTGGGCCCACCAGGTCATTGGCGGCAACCTCCAGGGTTCGACGTTCTTCTCCGAAGGGCTCGCCAACTACTCGGCACTGACCGCGATGGAGAAGAAGTACGGACGGGAAAATCTCCAGAAGTTCCTCGCGAACGAGCTGGATCGGTACCTGGCCGGCCGGTCGACGGAATCGAAGAAGGAGCGGCCCCTGCTCCTGGTCGAGAACCAGCCCTACATCCACTACAACAAGGGGTCGCTCGCCCTGTACGCCTTCCGCGACTACGTGGGCGAAGAGGCCATGAACCGCGCCCTGAGCCGGTTCCTGGCCGACAAGGCCTTCCAGGAGCCGCCGTACACCACCAGCCGGGAGTTCATGACGTACCTCGATGCCGAGACGCCCGACTCGCTCAAGTACGTGCTCGACGACCTGTTCCGGACGATCACGATCTGGGACGATCAGCTCCAGGAGGCCACGGTCTCGCCGCGTTCCGACGGCCGGTTCGACGTGGCGCTCAGGATCCGCACCCTCAAGTTCCGGGCGGACAGCTCCGGCAACCAGACCGAGATTCCGATGACGGACCTGGTGGACATCGGCGTCTTCGGCGAGCGGACCCCCGGCAACCGGCTGGGAACGCCGCTCTATCTCGAGAAGCATTGGATCCGGAGCAAGGACACCACCATCACCGTGGTCGTCGACCGGGAGCCCCGCAAGGCGGGCATCGATCCGTACAACAAGCTCATCGACCGGGATCCCAAGGACAACGTTCGGGATGTCGTCCGCTAGCGACTCGTCGCCCACCCTGCGGCGGCTCGGCTACGCCGGGCCGCTGCTCGACGTCGAGACCCGCCGGTGGGAGGGCGGAGCCGCCGAGTCACGGCAGGAGCAGGTGGTCGAAGAAACGCCGGTCGTGGTCGTCTACAATCGCGTGCCCCACGTTGTGATGATGGCCACCCCGACCGACCTCGAGGATTTCGTCCTCGGCTTCAGCCTGACCGAGGAGCTGATCCGGAGCCCCGCCGACCTGCTCGCGGTCACGGTCGAGCGGTACAGCCAGGGGATCGAGATCCAGGCGGCCGTGGCCCCCGAGTGTGACGCGGTGATCGCCGGGCGCGCCCGCCGCTTGTCCGGGCGGACCGGCTGCGGCATCTGCGGGTCCGACAGCATCGAGGCCGTACTCAAGACGGTCCACCGCGTTCCGGCGGGACAGCCGGTGGCGCCTGCGGCGATCGAACGGGCGCTCGACAACCTGGTCGGGCGACAGGAACTCAACCGGGCTGCGGGGGCGGTGCATGCGGCCGGGTGGGCAGCGCTTGATGGAACGATCGTGGAATCGCGAGAGGACGTGGGCCGGCACAACGCGCTCGACAAGCTGGTCGGGGCGGTCGTCAGGGCCGGGCACCGGACCGAGGACGCCTTCGTCGTGGTGACCAGCCGGGCCAGCTTCGAGATGGTCCAGAAGGCCACCGTCCTCGGCGCTCCGCTTCTGGCGGCGATCTCGGGGCCGACGGGGCTCGCGGTCCGGTTGGCGGAAGAGGCGGGGCTGACGCTCGTGGGATTCGCCCGGCGGGGGCGTCTCACCGTGTATGCCCACCCCGAGCGGGTCCACCCGGCGGGCTGACACCTCATCGGAACGGCATGAACATCGCTGACGCGCAGCGCGAAATTCGCACCCGGTTCCTCGGCGGCTTCTATGGGCAGCTGGTGTCCGGGGTGCTCTGGCTCGCCGCGGCGGCCGCGGCCACATGGAGCACCCCCCGGACGGCGATTACCCTCCTGGTCGTCGGCGGCTTCTTCATCTTTCCCCTCACCGAATCGCTGATCCGGCTGTCCGGCACACCCGGACAGCTCAGCGGCGCCAATACCCTTCCCCAGCTCGGAATGCAGGTCGCCTTCGTGCTCCCCTTGTCGATGCCCCTGCTTGCACCCATTGCCTCGTTCCGTCTCACGCTGTTCTTTCCGGCCATGATGGTGCTCCTCGGAGCGCATTACGTGCCGTTCGTCTTCCTGTACGGCATGCGGATGTTCGGCGTACTGGCCGGGCTCTTGATCGGCAGCGGCGTCCTGCTCGGCATGTACGGGGCGCCGAGCTTCGCCAGCGGCGCCTGGCTCACTGGAGGGCTCCTGATCCTGTTCGCGGGCATCGGCCGGTCGCTCGCCACACGCGGTTCGCCGGGCGCCGCCCGCTAGGCCTGCCTGGGCGACCGACCGGCGGCCAGTCGCGACCGGCGCTTCGCCCTCGCCCAGATGCTTTCGGACGACTACCAACTCGTCGGTATGAGCGGGGCCGTGTGGACCAAGTCCGAGCGGCTGCAGGAACTCACCGCGAACGGTTCGGCCTTTCCGGCCATCGTTCTCAAGGACGCCACCATTCGCCGATACTGGCAGATGGCCTCGGGCCAGATCACGCCCATTGAGTCACCCGTCGCGCCGCGCTAGTCTTCTCCACCTTCCTCGACGGCCTGGCCGTGTCCGGCACCGAGTCCGATCCGTATTTCGCGGCGCTGTACGACGAACTGCACCGCCTCGCGGACCGGCAGCTTCGGCGGCTCGGTACCGATCTCTCGATCGGCACCACCACGCTGCTCCACGAAGCCTATCTGAACCTGGCCAAACGCGACGCGGTGCGGTTTCCCGACCGGGCCCGCTTTCTCGGCTATGCCGCCCGCGCCATGCGGAGCATCGTGATCGACTATGCCCGGAAGGGCCTGGCCCACAAACGAGGTGGCGGCGCGTTCGAGCTCACACTGACCGATTCGCTGGCTTCGCCGGCGGCCGGAGCGGCGGAGGCCGGCGACCTGGAGCGGCTGTCCGAGTCGCTCGACGAGTTGGCCACCCTCGAGCCGCAACTGGCCGAACTGGTCGACCTCCACTTCTTCTGCGGCTACGCCTTCACGGAGATCGCCGCGATGCGGGGCAGCTCGGACCGGACGGTGCAGCGCGACTGGCGCAAGGCCCGCCTGCTCCTCCAGCACGCGCTCGGCGACCCCGGCTGAGGGCCGCCACCCGGATTGGACTGCCGGACGTCCGGCCATGGTGTCGGGTTCTCCCCCGATTTTCCGCTCTCCTCAGTGGCGAGGCATCCGACCTGTCCGTCCGCAGACCACGCGGTAGATTCTTCGCGATCCTCGGGAAACGGGTTCAAGCATGGCGGGATTCGATCGCGCCCTCTGGCCCGAACTCGGGCCGCTCCTCGACCGGGCCCTGGACCTCTCGGCCGAGGATCGCGAGAGCTGGCTGGGCGACCTCACCACCACCTCCCCCGAACTGGCCGCTGCGCTCCGGTCCCTCCTGGCCGCCGAGTCGGTTGCCGACCGGCGCGGCTTCCTGGTGGAACCGCAGGCGGTCAGGCCCCTCGCCAGCCTCGCGGGACTCGAGGTCGGCCAGTACACGCTGATCCGGCCGCTGGGACAGGGCGGGATGGGTTCGGTGTGGCTGGCCCGGCGCACCGACGGACGCTACGAGGGCCACGCCGCCGTCAAACTCATGAACCTGGCCCTCATGACCGAGACCGGCCAGGAACGATTCCGGCGGGAAGGAACCGCGCTGGC
>JBFXAY010000088.1:0-21096 GCA_050183815.1 Gemmatimonadales bacterium
CGATCTGGACGGGCTCAGCAACGGCCTCCGGGGGGACCGGTCGACCGCGGAAGCCAGCTATGCCCTGGCCGGGGCGGCCGTGTCGTACCTCGCGGGCCGCACCGCCACGCGCGATCTGGTGCCGCTGATCTCCCGCCTGGAAACCGGGGTCCCGTTCGACTCGGCCGTGACACTCACCACCGGGCTCAACCCCGGACGGTTCGAGGAGGCGTGGCTCCGGGCGGCCAAGCGCCGTTACGGCTGGGGGCTGTGGTTTGCCTCGGGGGGCATGTGGCTGGTGCTCGGCGGACTGGTCGTTCTCGCCCACTTCCTGAGGCGGCGGCGGGACCAGCCGCGCCGGGAAGGGCTGAACGTCGGCTGGGATGTTCCAACCAGTGACGAAGAAGGGCCCGAGGCCCCGCCGACGGCTTGACCGGAGGCCCGCCTCGGCATATCCTCAAAGCCTTATGCCGCAAACGGATGCGTCGCCAACTCCCCGCCGGGGCCTGTTGGGTTCCAGGAATCTGCTCGTGTTGGCGTTGGCAGTACTGTGTCTGGTTGCGGGATACATGACATTGTCGGCGGGTAAGGCGAGCCTCGCGTCGGTGCTGCTCGTCCTCGGATACTGCATTCTTTTCCCCTTGGCCATCGCGCTGTAGGCGGAACCTCTCGGGTCGTCGCGTTCGCCGTGCAGGGCTGGCGCGAAAATGCGTCTCCCGAAATGGCGGCCCGACATCCGGCCGGGGGTGTGGTAGTAGGGGCGAATAGCTCAGCGGTTCAGAGCGCCTGCCTTACACGCAGGATGTCGGGGGTTCGAATCCCTCTTCGCCCATCCCCTGACGCCGTTTCGGCGTCCCATTCGCCGCCCGGAATCGGGCGAGTCTCGCTGGGAGGTTGCTGAGAATGCGATTTCGTGTTGCTCCGGTGGTACTCGGTCTCTCGATCGCGGCGGTCGCGCCTGCGAACGCCCAGTTGAGGGCCAGCCGGCCGCCGCCGCAGGCGAGGAATCTTCCCCGGCTGCTCGTCGCGAACCCGCACACCTTCGCGACCGCCGATTCGGCCGCGGCGGTGCGGGTGGGTTCCGGAATGCGCGAGAAGATCGAGGGCATCGCGGACAAGTGGTACACCACCATCCAGCGCAACCAGATGAACGACGCGCTGCAGCAGTACGGCTATCCGATCGACGCCGTCCTGCCGCCGTTCGTCGCCCGCACGCTGGGGAGCCAGCTGCAGGCCCGCGCCTTCGTTCTCGGATCGCTGACGCGGGACAACGGCAAGCTGACCGTCGAGGTCCGGCTGCTGTCCGGCAACGATCAGACCGGCCAGCTGGTTCGGATGACCCAGGCGGACGGGCAGAGCCCCGAGGACCTCGGCGGGAAGATCGGCGAGTCCCTCAGGGGCGCGTTCAACGCCCTTCCCGAAGCCAAGAACTGCGAGACCTTCTCGAACGCCAGTCCGCCCAACCTGGCCAAGGCCAAGGACGCGGCGGCCAAGGCGCTCAAGGCCCAGCCGAATCACGGCCCGGCCGAGTTCTGCCTCGCGTTGATCGCGGTCAACGAGAAGGCCCCGGTCGATGAAGTGATCCAGCACTTCAAGGCCGCCACCGACGGCGATCCGCAGAGCCTCGAGGCGTGGGGCGGCCTCCTCGGCCAGTACCAGGCCAAGCACGACACGACCAACATCGTGGCCGTCTACCAGCAGCTGATCCAGATCGCGCCGGGTAACCAGAAGGTCGTGGAGGAGGCGGTTCGCTTCTTCATCTCCGCCGGCAAGCCGGAACTCGGCGAGCAGATTGCCTCGGACGCGATCCAGCGCGATCCGTCCAACCCGGACGTCTACGACCTTCGGGCCACGGCGTGCCTGGTGCAGTCGAAGTGGAAGTGCGCGATTGGCGCCCTGGAGCAGGTGTTTACCATCGACACCGCGAAGGCGGACACCTTCAATCTCCAGAAGATGATCTACGTTGCCTCGCAGGACAGCACGGACGCCGAGGCCTATCGTAAGTGGGCGATGTTCGCCGGCAACAAGTTTCCGGAACGGGCTGACATCCTTGGCGAAGTCGTCAAGATGTACGAGACTCTCGGGCCGGTCGACAGCGCCGTCTCGGTTACCAGGCGCCTGGTCGCCATCGACAAGAGCGACATGTCGCCCGTGATTCGCGCGGTTCGCGCGCTGGTCAAGGACAAGCGCTATCAGGATGCCATCGACCTGGGCCAGTTGATCGAACAGAGCGGCCAGGACGGCGACAAGACCAATCTTGGCCTCGTGCTCGCGAATGAGGGCGGCCTCCCGGCGCTGCAGGCCCAGCCGGCGGACGCCGACGCCGCGGTCCTTCTCGGCCGAAAGGCCGCGCAGATTCTGCCGGCCGGCAGCCGCGGCAACGTCCTGGCAAACTATGTCCTTGGCTTTGGCCTGCTCATCGGGTTGACGCCGAAGGACGCTGCGGCGGTCGAAGCCAAGAGTTGTGACGGGGTCAACGCGCTGGAGGCCCATTACAACGAGATCATTCAGGCGCTGACCATCGGGCAGGATGTGTCGGAATCGGCCAAGGCGGACGTGGCCCAGCGGATCCAGGCGCTTACGGCGGCCTACCCGCCCCGAATCGCCCAGATGAAGAAGGCCTGGTGCAAGTAGGCGCTCAGCCAGCTTGAAGGGGGCCCGGCAGGCTTCTATATTGCCGGGCTCGCATCACTGGGGCTGTAGCTCAGCTTGGTTAGAGTGCCGCACTGTCACTGCGGAGGTCGCGGGTTCGAGCCCCGTCAGCCCCGTCCCAGTGTCACCCCGCCCGGAACCCGGGCGGGGTGATTTTCTTTCCCCCCGATGACCGACGCCCCGACCTTCCACGCCCCCGTCCTGGGCCCCGAACTCCTCGGCCTGGTGCCGCGGCCCGCCCGCCTGGCGGATTGCACCCTCGGGGACGGGGGACATTCCGCGCTCTACCTCGCCAAGGGGACCGCGGTCCTCGGGATCGACCGAGACCCGGAAGCCATCGCCCGGGCCCGGGCCCGGCTCGGGGAGGACCGGATCACCTACCTCCAGGGGAGCGCCTACGACCCGGCGGTCCTGGACCGGATCGCCGAATGGCGGCCCGACCTGGTCCTCCTCGACCTCGGCGTTTCCTCCCGGCAGCTCGACGACGACCGCCTCGGCTTCAGCTTCCGCCCCGGAGTGCCGCTCGACATGCGAATGGCCGCCGGGGCGGGGCCTTCGGCCCGGGAACTCCTCAACGCCGCCGGGCCGGACGAGTTGGCCCGGTGGTTCCGGGACTTCGGCGACGAGCCCCGAGCCCGCCGGCTGGCGGCCGAGATCGTCCGGCGCCGCCAGAGCGCCCGGTTCGAGACCGCCGACGACCTGGTCAACGCCGTCCGCTCGGCGTTAGGCCCCCGGAGCGGGCCCGCCGACTTCGCCCGGATCTTCCAGGCGGTCCGAATTGCGGTCAATGACGAACTCGACGGACTCGCGGAGGCGCTGCCCCGGCTCCGGGACGCCCTCGCACCCGGCGGAGCCCTTGCGGCGATCAGTTATCATTCGGGCGAGGATCGGATCGTCAAGCACGCGTTTCGTGAATGGAGTGCCGCCTGCGTTTGTCCCCCGCATCAGCCGATCTGCACCTGCCGGGGCCGCCCGCTGGGCGAGGTGCTGACCCGTCGGCCGGTCACCGCGACCGAGGCCGAGGTCGCGGCGAATCCCCGAGCCCGCAGCGCGCGGCTCCGGGTCTTCCGGGTGCCCGATGAGCCGGCGCCCTGAGCGGGCCGGCCGCTATTGGGTCGGCTTCTGGCTGGCCCTGTTCCTGATCGTGGCAATGGCGATCGTGGCGCGGCAGCAGAGCGGTCTCGGGATCGCCGGGCGGCTCGCCAAGCAACGCCAGCGGCGGGGCGAGCTGGAGGCCCGGCGGGCCGAACTCCAGGCCAAGATCGAGGAGGCGTCGTCCCAGCCGGTGCTCGGCGCCAAGGTGGCCCGGATGGGCCTGGCCGTAGCCCCCGATTCGGCCAATACCATTCTCTATCTGGGTGACAGCACCCGGGGGCGGCGCTGATGGCCAGGGTGGCCGCCCGGATCCGGGTGCTCGAGGTCGGCCTCCTGGTCGGGGCGCTGATCGTGGTCGGGCGGGCGGGGTACCTCCAGCTCGTCAAAGGGCAGGAGTACGCCAAGCGGGCCGCCGCCCGCCGCACCAGCGCCCGGGTGCTCGAAGCGCCGCGAGGCCGGATCTACGACCGCGACGGCGAGCTCCTCGCCACGTCGCTCCACAAGTACCGGATCAACATCGCCGGCGAACAAGTCCTCAAGCCCAGGGAATTGCTGGCCATCTACCGCCGCGACGTCGGCGACAAAGTGCGGGAACTCGACGCCGATCTCCGGGCGAAGACCGATTTCTACGCCCACGGCCCGTATTCGGAGGGCCAGGTACAGAATCTTCGCGGCCTCCGCGGCGTGTATCTGGTGCCGGTGTACCGTCGCGAATACCCGTCCGGCCAGTTGGCCCGACCGCTGGTGGGCCGGTTCGGGGATTCCGGCGGGCTCTCCGGCCTCGAGCGGTCGCTGGATTCGCTGCTTGCCGGGCTGCCCGGACAGGCGATCTACATTCGCGATAGCCGCGGCCGCACCTACGAATCACCCGGCCGGTTGGTGCGCGAACCGGTCAGCGGCCATCACATCGTCCTGACGATCGACCGCGGGCTCCAGGCCATTGCCGAAGCCGAACTCGCCGCGGTCTTCGATTCGCTCCACCCGACCAAGGGCGACGTGCTCTTCCTCGACCCGCGCAACGGCGAGATTCTCGCCGCCGCGTCCCGCGAGGCCGACCCGACCGGCGAGGACCGCGGGGCGCAGCTGGCCTCGGCGTCGTACTTTACCCAGTCGTTCGAACCGGGCTCGACCGCCAAGCCGCTCACCGCAGCGGCGCTTCTTGAGCTTGGCCGCGTCGACGAGAAGGACACGGTCTCGGGCCACAACGGCCAGTGGCATGTCGACGGTCGGCCCCGGCCGGTCACCGACGTCCATGTGATCAGGGAGCCGATCACGCTCCGGCTCGCCATCGAGCAGTCGAGCAACGTGGCGATGGGGCAGTTCGCCCTCAAGCTCAAGCCGGAGGAGCACTACGACTTTCTCCGGGCGTTCGGCCTGGCGAGCCCGACCGGCGTCGAATTTCCGGGAGAAGACGGCGGCCGGCTGCCGGGCCTCAAGGGATGGTCCCCGCCGAATGACGGCGTCAGCCTCGCGATCGGCTACGCCATGCGGGTTACCCCGGTGCAGCTCGCCGCCGCGTACGGCGCCCTCGCGAACGACGGCATCCTGATGGCGCCGTCGATCATCCGGGAGGTGCGGGCCCCGGACGGGAAGGTGATCTACCGGCACGAGCCGACCCCGGTTCGCCGGGTCGTGTCGTCCGCCACGGCCGCCCGGATCCGGGAGTATCTGCTCGATGCCAGCGGGGACGCGGGGACCGGAAGCCGCTCCCAGGTGAAGGGCATCGTGCTTGGCAAGACGGGCACGGCGCTGGTCAACCGGGACGGTCGCTACACCGATGAGCACGCGGCCTCGTTTGCCGCGATCTATCCTGCCCGCGATCCCCAGCTCGTGGTGGTCGTTCGGATCGAACAGCCGGCCGGCGCCTACTACGGCGGCGCCGTGGCGGCGCCGATCGTCCGCCGGATGCTGGTCCAGGCCCTCGCGGCCCAGACCACCGCACTCGACCGGACCCAGCTGGCCGAGGACCGGATCGACCGGCCCGCGCCACGGTCCAACGCGGAGGCCGAGGAACGGCGGGAGCCGCTCCGGCGCTCGGTCACGTTCCCGTTGGCGCCGGAGAGCAAACCCGCCACGGTCATCTCGGTGGTGCCCAACGTTGTCGGACAGACGCCCCGGGCGGCCGCGGCCACGCTCCATCAGCGGGGATTCCGGGTGAACCTCGAGGGGACCGGCGTCGTGCGGCGGTCGAGTCCGGCGGCCGGCGATTCGCTCGCGATCGGGAAGACGGTCTCGATCGTCGCCAGCGGGGGCGGACGGTGACCGGACCGGAACGGGCCGCGCGGCTTCGCGCGGCGCTGGTGCGGGATGACCTCCTGGTCGACACGGTCGGCGAGTTGCCGACCCCGACGGGGATCACGACGGACAGCCGCGCGGTCCAGCCGGGCGCCTGGTTCATCGCGGTCCGAGGCTCGCAGCAGGATGGCCACCGCTATCTCGCCGCCGCATTGGA
This sequence comes from Gemmatimonadales bacterium, assembly GCA_050183815.1. Classification (GTDB taxonomy): domain Bacteria; phylum Gemmatimonadota; class Gemmatimonadetes; order Gemmatimonadales; family GWC2-71-9; genus SHZU01. The sequence goes on from JBFXAY010000088.1 coordinate 6,179, forward strand.
GCGCGGCGCCGCCGGGCTCGTCGTGGAGTCGGTCGAGGGGCTCGACGGCCAGCCCGCGCTCGTCGTGCGGGACGGCCGCCTGGCGGCAATCTCGCTGGCGCGGGCGTGGTACGGCGATCCGGGCCGGCAACTCCGCCTCGTCGGCGTGACCGGCACCAGCGGCAAGACCACTACTACGCTGCTGGTGCGTCACCTCCTCAACGAGCGCCATGACGCGGGCAGCATCGGGACCCTCGGCGCCTTCGACGGCGAGGGCGGCTCGGTGCCGTCAACGGCCGGTTCGCTCACGACGCCCGGGCCGGTCGACCTGCAGGCCACGCTCGCGGCCCTCGTGGCGGCCGGCGTGACCCGCGTGGCGATGGAGACGTCGTCGCACAGCCTCGATCAGGGGCGGCTCGACGGCCTTCGCTTCGACGCCGGGGTCTTTACCAACCTGAGCCGCGAGCACCTGGACTACCATCGCACGATGGAGGACTACCGGCTGGCCAAGCTCAAGCTGCTCGATCTGGTCGTGCCGGGCGGCGTCGTGGCGGTCAACGCCGACGACCCCGCCTGGGCCGACCTGGCCGGGCGGGCGGACACGATCCGGTTCGGCATGGGGCCGAGCGCGGAGCTGCGGGCGGAGGGCCCCGTGTTCCTGCCGACGGAAAGCCGGTTCGTTCTGGCCGGCCGGTTCGGGTCGGCCGAGGTCACGCTGCCGCTGCCGGGCGAGTTCAACGTCGCCAATGCGCTCGCGGCGGCCGCCGTGGCGCTCGGGCTCGGGGTTCCGTTTGCCACGGTCGTCGAACGGCTGGCCGTGGCACCGCAGGTTCCCGGGCGGATGGAGCGCCTGACCGAAACGCCCTGCGTGATTCTCCGCGACTACGCCCACAAACCGGATGCGCTCGAGCGGGTCCTCCACACCCTGCGGCCGATCACGCCGGGGCGGGTGATCGCCCTCTTCGGGTGCGGCGGCGACCGGGACCGCGGCAAGCGCGCCGTGATGGGACGGATCGCGGCGGAGCTGGCGGACCTGACCGTGGTGACCTCCGACAATCCGCGGACCGAGGATCCCGAGCGCATCATCGACGAGATCGTCGCCGGGATTCCCGAGGGGCTCGAGCACCGGCGGATCACCGACCGCCGCGCGGCAATCCGCTGGGCGATCGGCGAGGCCCGTCCCGGCGACACCCTGTTGCTCGCGGGCAAGGGCCACGAGACCTATCAGGTCATCGGCACGGAGTACCTGCCGTTCGATGAACGCGAGATCGTCGCCGATGTGGTGAGCGGCCGCTGATGCAGTGGACCGCGGCCGCGGTAGCGGAGGCCCTCGAGGCGCCGGCCGGCGAAGGAGCGGAGGCGTATCGCCGGATCTCGACCGACACCCGGACCATCGGTCCCGGCGATCTGTTCGTCGCCTTGTCGGGCGACCGGTTCGACGGCCACGACTACCTCGAGACCGCCCGGAACGCCGGAGCGCTCGCGGCGGTCGTCCGCCGGGGCACGGCGCCGGTATCCGGTCTTCACCTGATTGCGGTCGACGACCCGCTCCGGGCGTACGGGCGCCTGGCCCGGCACCGCCGGCGCACGATCGGCGGGCCGGTGGTCGCGATCACCGGCACGAACGGGAAGACTTCCACCAAGGAGATGCTGGCGGCGGTCCTGCGGACCCGGTACCGGGTCCACGCCACCCGGGCCAATCTCAACAACCTGGTCGGCGTTCCGCAGACGATTCTCGAGGCCCCTGAAGGGACCGACGCCCTCGTGGTCGAGGCCGGCGCCAATCTGCCCGGCGAAATCGCCCGGTACCGGGAGATCATCGAACCGGATCTCGCGGTGGTCACCAACGTCGCCGAGGGCCACCTGGAGGGATTCGGATCGCTCGACGGGGTTCGCCGGGAGAAGCTCGAGCTCGTTCGCGACGTACCGGTGGCCATCGTCGGCGCCGGGGACGAGCGGCTCGAGGCGATGGCGCGCGAGCGGGCCCGCCGGGTCGTCACGGCCGGACTCGACCATGGGGCGGTCCGCCCGGACGCGGTGACCATCGAGCCGGACGGGCGGGCCCGGCTGGCGTTCGAGGGGCGGCGTTTCACCCTGGGGCTCCGCGGCCGCCACCAGGCGGCCAACGCCGCGTTGGTCTGGGCAGCCGCCCGGGAGCTGGGTCTGGACCCGGCGGCGGTGGCGGATGCGCTCAGCCACATTACCATTCCGGGCGGCCGGGGCGAGGTCGCCCAGTACGGCGCCCTCACCATTCTCAACGACAGCTACAACGCCAACCCGGCGTCGTTTCGGGCGCTGATCGATCTGGTCGCCGCGATGCGGGCCGGCCGGCGGCTGGTGTTCGTTGCGGGCACGATGCGGGAACTCGGGCCGGACGCGGCCCGGTACCACGAAGAGATCGCCGAGCGGCTGGTGGCGCTCGCGCCGGACGTGCTGGCCGGCATCGGCGAGTTCGTCCCCGCGCTGGAGGCCCGCCGGGGCTCGCTGCCCGAGCGCCTCGTCACCGCGGCGGATGCGCCGGCACTGGGCCCGCTCCTGGCCCCGCGGCTTCGGGGAGACGAACTGGTGGTGCTCAAGGGCTCCCGGGGAGTCGCCCTGGAACGCCTGATTCCGGACCTGGTGGGACGAACCGCCGACTAGAGAACCGAATGCTCTACCATCTCCTGGCCCCGTTGGGTCGAGAGCACATCATCTTCAATCTCTTCAACTACATCAGCTTCCGGGCCGCCGGAGCGGTGGTCACGGCGCTGCTGATCGCCTTCGTGGCGGGTCCGGCGATCATCGCGCGGCTGCAGGCGCTCAAGGTGGGGCAGGTGGTCCGGAGCGGCTTCCTCGCGAATCACGAGGTGAAGCGGGGCACGCCCACGATGGGCGGCCTGATCATGCTCCTGGCCACGGTCGTGCCGACGCTCCTCTGGGCGCCGCTCACCAACCGGTTCGTCATCGTGGCGATCATCGCCGTGCTCTGGACCGGCGCGATCGGATTCCTGGATGACTATCTCAAGGTGGTGCAGGGCAAGTCCCGCGGCCTGGTCGCGCGCTGGAAGCTCGTCGGGCAGGTCTCGTTCGGGGTGGCCCTCGGCGTCTACCTCTGGCTCTTCCCCGTGGTGCCCGAGACGACGCTGCCGGCCACCGCGACCGTGCTGCCGTTCCTCAAGTACACGGTGATCCTCTTCGCGCCGCTGCTGTACGTCGGCTTCGTGACGTTCGTGGTGACCGGCAGCAGCAACGCCGTGAACATGACCGATGGGCTCGACGGGCTGGCAGCCGGGCTCACCGCGATCGCGGCGGCGGCGCTGGCCTTCTTTGCCTACATCCTCGGCCGCGTCGACACCACGACCTACCTCAACTTCTACTATCTGCCCGGCGCCGGCGAACTGACGGTCTTCTGCGGGGCGCTCATGGGCGCCGCCCTGGGCTTCCTCTGGTTCAACGCCCACCCGGCCCAGGTCTTCATGGGGGATACCGGCAGCCTGGCCATCGGCGGCGCGTTCGGCACGGTGGCGATTCTGCTGCGCTCGGAGTTCCTTCTGGTGATCATCGGCGGCGTGTTCGTGGCCGAGCAGGTGTCGGTGATTCTCCAGATCGGCGTGTACAAGTGGTTCAAACGAACCCGGGGGCGGGAATACGCCGATGCGCATCGGGTGTTCCGGATGGCACCGATCCATCACCACTTCGAGAAGAAGGGCTGGGCCGAGACCCAGGTGGTGACCCGTTTCTGGATCGTGGGCATTCTCTTCGCCTTGCTGGCGTTCGCCACGCTCAAGATCCGATGATGGAATCGGTCGCCCAACTGGTCGGAGCTCGCGAGGTCGCCGTCATCGGCCTCGGGAAGAGCGGCTCGGCCGCCTCGCGGCTGCTGCGCGCCTTCGGCCTCGCCGTTTACGCGTCGGACAGCGCCACGAGACCGGGGGTGGAAGCCACGGCCGCCGCTCTGCGGGCGCTGGCGGTCGAGGTGGACATCGGCGGGCACGACCTCGACCGGATCCGGCGCGCGGCGCTGGTGATCCTCTCGCCCGGCGTGCCGCCGACCGCCCCACCGGTGGTGGCCGCCCGGGAGGCCGGGATTCCGGTCTGGGCCGAAGTGGAACTCGGACTTCGGGCGCTGGCGGGGCGGGTGCCGTACATCGCGGTGACCGGAACCAACGGGAAGACCACCACGACCAACCTGGTGGCGCATCTCCTGGCGACCGCCAAGCGCCGGGTCCGGGCGGCGGGCAACATCGGCACGCCGGTCTGCGAGGTGGCGCTGGGCGGGCCCCTGCCGGAAGTCCTGGCCCTCGAGCTCTCGAGTTTTCAGCTCCACGACCTGCCGTCGATCGCCCCGACCGTCGGGGTGCTCACCAATCTCGCGCCTGATCACCTGGACCGGTATCCGTCGCTGCAGGACTACTACCGCGACAAGCTGAAGATGTTCGCGCACGCGACGTCGGCGTCGTACTGGGTGACCAATGCGGACAACGCGGCGTCCGAGGAGATTCAGATGCGGGGGCGCCGCCGCCGGTTCTCCGTCGTGGGCGAGGCGGAGGGCTGGTTCGACCGGGATGCGAACCAGCTTCGGATCGGTGCGGTCGGGGTCGTCGATCGGAGTCAGTTCCCGCTGCTGGGGGATCATAACGTGGCCAACGCCCTGGCCGCGGCCCTGGCGGTGCATTCGCTCGGCGTGCCGACCGATGTGATCGGCCAGGGCCTGCGGACCGCGGTTCCGCTCCGCCACCGGATGGAGCCGGTGGCCGAGGTGGCCGGCGTGCTCTGGATCAACGACTCCAAGGCGACCAACCTGTCGTCCACCGAAGTGGCGGTCGCGGCCATGGACCGGCCGTTCGTGCTGCTCCTCGGCGGGCGCCACAAGGGGGAGCCGTACAGCCGGCTGGCCGATCACCTCCGCCGCTGCCGGGCCGTGGTCGCCTACGGCGAGGCGCGCCCGCTGATCGTGAAGGATCTCGGGACCGAGGCCAATGTCGTCGGGGTCGCCGGTTTCGCGGAGGCGATGGCGACGGCCGCCACGTTCGCCCGCCCGGGCGACGCGGTGCTGCTCTCGCCGGCCTGCTCGAGCTACGACGAGTTCGCGAACTACGAGGAGCGGGGCAACCGGTTCCGGGCGATCGTGGAGGAGGCTGGATGAAAGCCCGTCCGGGGGTCGACCATCCGGGCGAACTCCGCTGGGAGACGCGCCTGCTCGTCGTCATCACCGCGACGCTCACGGTCTTCGGGATCGCCAGCGTGTATTCGGCCTCGTCGTTCGCTCCCGAGGCGCTGGGCGAGGTCTTCAAGCAGCTGGTCGGAGCGGCGATCGGTGCGGTGGCGCTGATCGTCGCCTCCCGGATCGATTACCAGCGGTGGCGGGACTGGGCCTGGCCGGTGCTGGGCGTGACGCTGGCCCTGCTGCTGATTCTGCTGCTGCCCGGCACCGAGCGCCTCGCGCCGCGGATCAATGGGGCCCGGCGCTGGCTGGCGGTCCCCGGGATGTCGGTGCAGCCGTCGGAGATTGCCCGGTTCAGCATCGTGGTGTGGGCCGCGATGATGGCGGAGAAGAAGGGCGAGCTGATCCGGCAGTTCAAGCGCGGCATGCTGCCGGTCCTCGTGATCACCGGCGTGACGTCGCTCCTCGTCCTGCTGGAGCCGAACCTGTCGATGGCCACGATCATCGCCCTCTGCGGCGCCGTGGTGCTGTTCGCGGCGGGCGCCCGGATCGGTCAGTTCATGCTCCTCGGCGTCAGCGGCGTGTTCCTCGCCGTCGCGGCGGTGGTGGCGGCGCCGTACCGGTTTCGGCGGTTCGGCTGCTTCTTCGGCATCATGACCGACTGCGACCAATCCACCCTCTGGCAGCTCAACCAGGCCACCGACGGCTTCGCCGCCGGGCGGCTGATCGGCACCGGCTTCGGCGAGGGCCAGCTCAAACTCGGCTATCTGCCGATGGCCCGGTCCGATTTCATTTTCTCGACCGTGGGCGAGGAGTGGGGCTTCCTTGGCGTGCTCCTGCTGCTCGCGCTCTTCGGCGTGCTCTGCTGGCTCGGCTTCCGAATCGCCCGGACGGCGGCCGACAGTTTCGGGCAGTACCTCGCGACCGGCCTGACCGCGTCGATCGGCATCACGGTGCTGATGCACGTGGCCGTCAATCTCGGTCTGATGCCGACGACCGGTCTGATCATGCCGTTCATTTCCGCGGGCCGGTCCAATCTGATCATGAGCCTGCTGGCGATCGGGGTGATCGTCAGCGTCGGCCGGCTGCGCGGCCGGCCGGCGGGGCGATGACCCCGCCGACGATCCTGGTTGCGGGCGGCGGGAGCGGCGGCCACCTGATGCCGGCGCTCGCGATTGCGGGTGCGCTCCGGACCCGGCATCCCGACTGGCGCTTCGTCATGGTGGGCGCCCGGCGCGGGGTCGAAGCCACGCTGCTCCCGCAGCGGGATTTCCCGTTCGAACTCCTCCCGTTCGAACCGATCTACCGGCGCCAATGGTGGCGGAACTGGCGCTGGCCGGTGCTCGCGATCACGCTGATCCGGGCCACCGACCGGCTCCTCGACCGGGAACGGCCGGCGTTGGTCCTTGGCACCGGCGGCTACGCGGCGGGGCCGGTCGTGTGGCGGGCCGCGCGGCGCGGCATCCCGACGGCGATTCTCGAACAGGATGCCTTTCCGGGCATCGTGACCCGCCGGGTGGCCGGGCGGGTGAACGAGATCTTTCTCTCCGTGCCCGAGGCCGCGCGCCATCTCCGCGCCGGGCCGAAGACCGCCGTCACCGTCACCGGGAGTCCGATTCTCCCGCCGACGCCCGACCGGCGCGCCGGGGCCCGGGTACGCTTCGGGCTCGACGACGCCGACCGGGTCGTCCTCGTCACCGGGGGCAGCCAGGGCGCGCTGGCGATCAACGAGCGGGTCGCGGAGTGGATCGACGGCGGCCTGCCGCCGGGCCTCGTGGTCATCTGGGCCACCGGCGCCACGAGTCACGAACGGTTTGCCCGCTACGGGAAGCTGCCTAACGTTCGGGTGACGGCGTTTCTCGACCCGATGGCGGACGGCTACGCGGTGGCCGAGCTGGTGGTGAGCCGGGCGGGGATGACCACGATTGCCGAAATCTGTGCGTGGGGGTTGCCGAGTATTCTGATTCCGCTCCCGACGGCGGCGGCGAATCATCAGGCCAAGAACGCCGCGGCGCTCGAGGCGGCCGGTGCGGCGGTCGCGTTCGCGCAGGCCAGTCTCACCGGACGTCGCCTGGGCGAGGTGATCGGCGACCTCCTCGGCGACCCGGTCCGGCTGGCCGAACTTCGGCGGCAGGCGACGGCCCGGGGGCGGCCCGGCGCGGTGGCCGAGATCTGTACCCGGCTCGAGGGACTCGTTCGCCCCTGATCGGTCTTTCCCAAGCCTAGGCGGCATTTTAGATTAGCCCGTCAGGGATGAACCTGTTTCTCCAGTCCGATTCGGGGCCAGTTCACTTCGTCGGCGTCGGCGGTGCCGGGGTCAGCGCGCTCGCGCTGGTCGCCCTTCGGCGTGGCCTCGAGGTGAGCGGGTCCGACGCCGACATCTCGGGAGTCGCGGAACTGGGGGCGGGCGGCGCCCGTCTGGTCCAGGGGGCCGCGCCGGAACTGGTGGACCGGGCCCGGGTCGTCGTGGCGAGCGCCGCGATTCCCCGGGAGCACCCCGATCTGGTGCGGGCCCGGGAGCGCGGTCTTCCGATCGTGCCGCGGAAGGAGGCGCTCGCCGGCCTCATCGGCACGGCTCGGTCGGTGGCGATTGCCGGCACCCACGGGAAGACGACCACCACCGTGATGACGACCGAGGCGCTGGTCGGGGCCGGCTTCGACCCGACCGGCCTTGCCGGTGGGCGGGTGGCCACCTGGGGCGGCAACGCCCGGATGGGGGGGACGGACCTGTTCGTCGTCGAAGCGGACGAGTACGACCAGGCGTTCCTGACGCTGACGCCGACGATCGCGGTGGTGAACAACGTCGAACCGGACCACCTCGAGTGCTACGGCTCGGTGGAGGCCATGGAGGCGGCCTACGTCCGGTTCGCCTCCCGGGCGGAACGGGTGCTGATCGGCACCGAGGGCGGCGGCCCGGATCGGGTGGCGGCCGGGCTCGACCGGGGCAGGGTCTGGCGGTTCGGCCCGGCGCCGGCGCCGCTCGGATTCGAGGAGCCCGGCGTCTCGCCTGAAGGCACCACCGCCCAGGTCCGGTTTCCGGACGGCGGGGCGATCGAACTCCGGCTGGCCGTGCCGGGGATTCACAACGTCCGGAACGCGGTTGCCGCGCTGGGCGCCGTGAGGGCCCTGGGCGGCGATCTCGCCGGGGCGGCCCGGGCGCTGGCGGAGTTCCGCGGGGTGGGCCGGCGGTTCGAGCGGCTCGGCGCGGTTCGAGGGATCGAGTTGGTCGATGACTATGCCCACCACCCGACCGAACTGGTGGCCACGCTGGCGGCGGCCCGCCAGGCGTTTCCGGGGCGGCGGCTGGTGGCCGTGTTTCAGCCGCACCTCTACAGCCGGACCGCCATGTACGCGGAGGCGATGGGGGCGGCCCTGGCCGCGGCGGACCTGGCCATCGTCGCGGACGTCTACGGCGCCCGGGAAGCGCCGGTGCCCGGCGTGGACGGCCAGTTGGTAGCGGATGCGGCGCGGCGGCACGGCGCGGCGGTCCGGTACCAACCGGTTCGGGCCGACCTGGGCGGCACCGTGCTGGATTCGATCGGCAGCGGAGACGTGGTGCTGACCCTCGGGGCCGGCGACGTGACGCGGGTGGGCCGCGAGTTGCTCGAGCGGCTTTAGAATGTCCCGGCGCTGGTGGTGGGCAGCCGGTGCGGCCGGGTTGGTCCTCGGCTGGTTCGGGGGGCCGGCGGTGGCGCGGCACCTGAGTCTCTTCCGGGTGCGGCGCGTCGAGGTCGTCGGGTCGACGTACCTCACGCCCAGGGAGGTGGCGCGGATCGCCCAAATCCCGCCGGAGGCGAATATCTTCGATGACCGCGAGCCGTGGCGCCGCAAGGTGCTCCAGGTGCGCGGCGTTGCCCGGGTCGCGGTGCGGCGGCGGATTCCCGGCGCGGTGATATTCGACATCACCGAGTTCGCTCCGGTGGCGCAGACGCAGGTCAACGGGAAATTGGCGTTGCTGGACCGGAGAGGCCGGGTACTCCCGTTCGATCCGACCCGCGGCGCGGCCGATCTTCCGATCGCGGAGGCGGATTCCGCCGTGACCGGACTGATCGACCGGGTCGAAGACGCCGATCCGGAGTTGTTCGCGGCGATTCAGTGGGCGGGCCGGCGGCAGGGAACCGTCGTGCTCGAAACGGGGAAACACCGGATTCTGTTCCGGGTGGGGGCTACCACGAAAGACATCCTCGGGGCCGGCGCGGTGCTGGCGGAGTTGGCAAAGAACCGGATGAAGGTCACGGAAGTGGACGCCCGGTTCCGCGGACGGGTGATCGTCCGGGGGCGGCCGTGAGCGCCCCGGCCCAGCGGCTTGTCGCGGCCCTCGACCTCGGCACCAGCCGGGTCGCGGCCGCGATCGGCGAAGTCACCGGCGATCCCCGGAATCCCGGGGTCCGGGTCCTCGGGGTCGGGTCGGAAAAGACCACCGGCATCCGGCGCGGCGTCGTCCGCGATATCGAGGAAACCACCCGGGCCATCGGGCGCGCGCTCAAGGATGCCCAGCTCATGGCCGGGGTCGAGGTCGGGACCGTCTATGTCGGCATCGCGGGCGAACACGTGGCCGGGCGGCTGTCCCACGGGGTCGTGTCGGTCACCGGCAACGAGATCCGGACGGCCGATGTGGCCCGGGTCAATGAAGTGGCGGCCAACGTCGCCTTCAGCCGCGATCACGAACTGCTCCATGCCGTGCCGCAGGACTACCTGGTCGACCAGCAGTCGGGGATCTCGGATCCGATCGGCATGATCGGATCCCGGCTCGAGGCGCAGGTCTACCTGGTGACCGTGCTCTCCAGCGCGGTCGTCAATCTCCAGAAAGCCATCGAGAAGGCCGGGTTCCGGGTCGGCGAGTTCGTGCTCGAGCCGCTCGCGGCCTCGCTGGCGGTGCTGACGCCGGACGAACGCGAGCTCGGTTGCGCGCTCATCGAACTGGGCGGTGGCTCCACCAACGTCTCGGTGTTCCAGCAGGGCAAGATCTGCCACACCGCCTCGCTGATGTTCGCCGGGAGCCACGTCTCGAATGACATCGTCCAGGGACTGCAGGTGCCGCAGCAGGACGCGGAGCGCCTCAAGGAGCGTCACGGCGCGGCCTTCGAGCCCCTGGTGTCCGACGACGAAGTGATCCAGCTTCCGGCGGGCGCGGGGCAGGCGCCCCGGAACGCGCATCGCCGGGTGCTCGCGCACATCATGCACATGCGGCTCCAGGAAATCCTCGAGCTGGCGCAGGACGAACTCAACCGGACCGGCTTCCGGCAGCGGCTCGCTTCGGGCGTGGTGCTCTCCGGCGGCGGCGCTCAGGCGCCCGGGATCGTGGAACTCACCCGCGAAATCTTCGCGCTGCCTGTGCGGGTGGCGGAACCGGGGCCGGGGCTCAGCGGGCTTGCGGACCGGATGAACAACCCGCGAATGACGGTGCCCGCGGGATTGCTGCTCTACGGGGCCAAGCAGGTATTGCAGAGCGGCGGGTTCGGCGCCTCGGCGCGCCGGTCGCCCGCGGTCGAAAAGATGATCGGGCCAGTCAAGCGCTGGCTGCAGGATTTCTTCTGAGCGCGAGAGGACGAAAGTCATGACGTTCCGGATCGAAGAGCCGTCGAACCAGAAGGCGAAGATGACCGTCGTCGGTGTCGGCGGAGGCGGCGGCAACGCCGTCAACCGGATGATCGACGAGAAGATGATCGGCGTCGGCTTCGTCACGGTGAACACGGACGCCCAGGCGCTCACCGCCAACAAGGCGGACATCAAGGTCCAGATCGGGAAGCGGCTCACCCGCGGGCTCGGGGCGGGGGCGCGGCCGGAGATCGGGCGCCAGGCCATCGAGGAGAACCGCGACGAGGTGCTCCAGGCCATTCAGGGGAGCGACCTCGTGTTCGTTACCTGCGGCATGGGTGGCGGCACCGGCACCGGGGCGGCCCCCGTGATCGCCCAGATGGCGCGCGACATCGGGGCCCTCACCGTCGGCATCGTCACCAAGCCCTTCCTCTTCGAAGGCAAGAAGCGGATGAAGCAGGCCGAGACCGGGATCATGGAGATGCGGCAGCACGTCGACACCATGATCGTGGTGCCGAACGAGCGGCTCCTGGCCGTGGTCGGGAAGGGGATTCTCTTCCAGGACGCGCTCAAGAAGGCCGACGAGGTCCTCCTCCAGGCCACCCACGGCATCGCCGGACTGGTGACCGCCACCGGCATGATCAACGTCGATTTCGCCGACGTCAGCACCGTCATGCAGAACGGCGGCTCGGCCCTGATGGGTACCGGGGTCGGCAAGGGCGAGAACCGGGCCCTCGAAGCGGCCCAGCAGGCGATCACCAGCCCGCTGCTCGACAACATCTCGATCGCCGGCGCGTCCGGTACGCTGATCCACATCGTCGGCGGCGACCTGACCATGGACGAAGTGACCCACATGGCCGAGATCGTGCACGAGGCGGTCGGCGACGATTCGCTGATCATCTTCGGCACCACCATCGATCCGGACCTCCGCGGCGAGGTCCGGATGACCGTCATTGCCACCGGCTTCGACCGGGCGGTGACCGGCGAGGTCCAGACCGGTCGCCCCGCCGCACCGCCGCCGGGCGTGCTGCCGTTCCCGGCGCCCAAGCGGCCCATCGCCGCGCCCGCGGCACCGGTGGCCGCCCCCGTGACGCCGGTGGCGCAGCCGGCCGCGCCGCCGCCGCGTACCGTGCCGCTGCCGCGGCCGGCCAACCCCGATCTGCCGGACATGGAGATTCCGACCTTCATCCGGCGCCAGATGGATTGAGGAGAGCCTGACGTGACGGGCGGGAGCCGGATCTGATGCGGCGGATCCTTACGACCATCGGGGCGCTGGGCGTGCTGTTGCTCGCCGGGATCTTCGCCGCGAACGGCTCCTGGCCCTGGCGCCGCCTCGAGGTCGTTCCCGAACCGGTCGCTCCCGCCCCCCAGCTCGCCGTGATGGCCGACACCCTCAAGCCCGGCGAGGCGGTCGGCGCGCTTTTCGCCCGGCACGGGATCGGCGGCCTCGATCTCGGCGCCGTCGTCGAGTTGCTCGGCCTCGACGCCCGACGCGTCCCCGCCGGACAGGTGTTCCAGTTCAGCCACGCGGATTCGCTCTCCAGCCCGATCGACGTGACGGTGCGGACCCGCTCGGACGAGGAAGTCCGGGTGGCCCGCTCGGACTCCGGCTGGGTGGCCGAGAAGCGGGCGATCCGCTGGGACACCCATCAGGTGCGGTTCTCGGGACGGATCGAGACGTCGCTCTACGACGCCATGACCCAGGGCGAATTCTCGGAGGCCGTGCCGGAGGGCGACAAGGTCCGCCTCGCGTGGGACCTGGCCGACGTCTTCGCATGGTCCGTCGATTTCACCCGGGACATCCAGCCGGACGACCAGTTCGTCGTGCTGTTCGAGCGCCAGGTGTCCGAGTTCGGTGAAAGCCGGATCGGCCGGATTCTCGCCAGCCGGTTCGAGGTTGCCGGCCGCGAACTCTCGGCCTTCCGGTTCGAGAGCCCGGGCGGCAAGACGAGCTTCTACGATGCCGAAGGTACGTCCCTTCGGCGGGCCTTCCTCCGCGCCCCGGTCGAGTTCCGCCGGATCGCCTCGGGTTTCACCCGTTCGCGCAAACATCCGATTCTCGGGATCTGGCGGAAGCACGAAGGCATCGACTACTCGGCCGGCAGCGGGACCCCGGTGCTCGCCTCGGCCGACGGCAGCGTGCTCCGCGCCGGCTGGGCCGGAAGCTACGGGCGTCTGATCGAACTGCGGCATCGGAACGGCATTACGACGCGGTATGCGCATCTCCGCGGATTCGCGCCGGGAATCCGCCCGGGCACCCGGGTCAATCAGGGCGACGTGATCGGATACGTCGGCTCCTCCGGACTCGCCACCGCGGCGCATCTCCATTACGAGTTCCGCCAGAACGGCCAGGCTCGCGATCCCAATCGCGTGGACCTCGGCAGTGGCGATCCGGTGCCGGCCGCCGAGCTCTCCGCGTTCGAACTCGAACGCGACCGCCTCGACTCACTGCTTGCCCCGGCACCCCTGGCCGTGGGCGGCGCCGTCGCCGTCGACTCCCGGTAGCGATCCAATCCAGTGGCCGTCGTCGTCGTCCTGCTGGTTGCCGGCCTGCTTGCCGCCGGGGCCTATCTCGGCATCGAACGCCTCGGCAAGCCCGGCCTGATCCCCGCCGCGCTCCGGTTCGTCGCCTGGAGCGCGCTCGGGGTGCTGCTCCTCGATCTCTCCTGTGCCCGCCCGCCCGAAACGCTGCGGCCGCTCGTCCTGCTCGATGCCTCGCTCAGCATGGCGGGCGCCGGCGGTCGGTGGCGCGAGGCGCTGCCCGCGGCTGCGGCCCTCGGCGAGGTCCGCCCGGTCGGAGCCCTGGGGCCCGACTCCGCCCCGCTTGGCGGGCGGTCGAGTCTGGCCCCGGCGCTCACGGCGGCAGCGGCCGCCGGCCGGCCGGTCTGGCTGGTCACCGACGGCGAGATCGACGACCGAGCCGACATCCCGGCCGACCTTCTCGGCCGGGCGGGCGTGACCCTGTTCTCGAGGGAACGCCGTCCGGATCTGGCGCTCACCCGGGTCTCTGGGCCACCGAGGATCGCGCTCGGGGACACGCTGCGGCTCGACCTCGAGGTGAGCGGCTACGGCGTGACCGGTCGCGACCAGGTGACTGTGGATGTCGGCCTGGGCTCGAGCCGGTGGTGGAGCGGCACGATCCGCCTCGGGCCCGGCGGATCCGGCGCCGGCACGATTTCCGGCGTGGTCCCGGCGGGGGTGGCGGCGGGCAGCCACCTCCTCGATGTCACGATCCGGGCGGCGGAAGACGCCGAGCCCCGGACCGACCATCGGCTCCATCCGCTCGTCGTGCTGCCGACACCTGGCATCGTGGTGCTCGCGGCCGGCGCCGGCTGGGAAAGCCGGTTCTTCTTCCGCACGCTGGCCGACGTGGCCCAGCTGCCGGTCAAGGGCTATTTCCGTCTCGACGATACGCGGTGGAGCCGGTTCGGCGACCTCACGCCGGCCGCCCCGGCGGAGGTCGAGGCCGCGGTGGCCAATGCGGACTTGCTGGTGCGATTCGGCGACATCCCGGACCGCTTCCGCCGGTCGCGGGCCCGGGCCCGCTGGGAGTGGGTCGCGACCACCAGCGCGGCCGCGGCCGCGCAGGGCGACTGGTACCTGTCGGCCGGTCCGGTATCGCCGGTGGCAGGCGCCTTCATCGGAGAGGCGGTGGACAGCTTCCCGCCGGCGGTCGGCCTGGTGGCCCTCACGGCCGGCTCGCGCGACTGGGTCGGACTCTCGGGCCGGCTCAACCGGCGCGGCCTCGACCGACCGGCGGTGATCGGACGGGACTCGGCGGGCCGCCGGGAAATCCTGGTGGGAGCGGCCGGTCTCTGGCGCTGGGCGTTTCGGGGCGGGCCGAGCGAGCAGGCCTATCGGGCCTGGGTTGCGGCGTCGACCAGCTGGCTGCTGGGGGCGTCCGACTCGAGCACCGGACGAGCCCGCCCGGTGTGGCCGGTCGTCCAACAAGGCCGGCCCGTGGTCTTCGAGCGACTGCGGCCCGACGTCGCGTCCCTCGGCATCGAACTCCGGCACGCCGGCACCACGACGACCGACACGCTGCGGTTCGACGGCGGCGGGCGGGCGGTGCTGCCGTTGGCTCCCGGGGCCTGGGACTACCGCCTCGAGGGCGGCGGCGCCGGGCGCCTCGGCGTCGAAGACTACTCCGACGAACTGCTGCCGCGCCCGGTGGTGCTCGAGGGCCGAGAGCCGGTCGTCTCGGCCCTGCCGCTCCGGTCCCCACTGCGGGAGCGGTGGTGGCTCTTCGGCCTCGCGG
>JBFXAY010000089.1:0-20976 GCA_050183815.1 Gemmatimonadales bacterium
CTTGTCGGCGGCGCCGCCGTAGAACTCGAGATACCGGGCCAGGGCCGTGACGTCGTTCCGCGCCTGCTTGAGCGGCTTCCCGACATCCGTGGCCTCGAGCCACGCGAGCTGATCCGCCCGCTCGGCGACCAGGGCGCTCATCCGGAGCAGAATCCGCCCCCGCTCGGCGGCCGTGAGCCGCCCGTAGGCGCCCCGCCGGGCGTCGTTGGCCGCCGCCACCGCGCGGTCGATGTCCTCCTGCTGCCCCCGGGCAATCCGGGCAATCTCCCGGCCGGTGGACGGATCCTCCACCGGAATCGTGTCGGCCGCGGATTCCCACCGGCCGGCAATGAACGTCTGATCGGTTGGAAAATCGATGCGCATGGCGCTGCCGGCTGGGAAGTGCGAGGGAGGGACCGGCTCCGGGCGGAGCGGCGAGTGGCTCAAAGTTGTTCCCTCGGGAACGATCGAGTCAAGGCGGCGGGAGCGATTGCCCGGGCCCGTGCTCGACTGCTAGCTTGGCTCGTCATCCCCTTCGAGCGACTTGCATGATTCGAATCCGCACGGCGCTGGCGGCCGCCGTTCTCGTTGGTGTCGCGGGTTGCGCCAGCCTGCAGCAGCTGGCGGCACTCCGGAACGTCCGCTTCGACCTCGGGCCGGTGCGCGGCGGGAGCCTCGCCGGCGTGAATCTGAGCCAGGTGGCCGACTATTCCCGCTTGAGTGCGGTCGACGTCGGGCGGGTGGCGGTCGCGGTGGCCCGCAAGGATCTGCCCCTCGAATTCGTGCTGGACCTCCGCGCCGACAATCCGGCCGAGAACAAGGTCACGGCCCGCATGGTGCGCCTCGGTTGGTCTCTCTTCCTCAACGACCGGGAAACGATCAACGGCGTCATCGACACCGCGGTGGTCATCCCGCCGGGCCAGCCGGCCACGATTCCCATGCGCCTCCGGCTCAATCTCTTCCAGTTCTTCGACGGCTCGGCCCGCGACCTGGTCAATCTCGCGGCCTCGCTGGCGGGTGCCAGTGCCGATCCCACGAAGATCTCGCTCAAGGGCGTCCCGACGATCGAGACCCCGATCGGCCCGATGAGCTATCCCACGCCGGTCACCATCGTGAGCCGCACCGTCGGCGGGAGCGGCCGATGAGGGCCGCGCGGTGGTGCGGCGCGTTGCTCCTCGCCGCGGCGATCCCGGCCGGATCCGTCGTTGCGCAAGGACGGGATCAGGTGACCCGGGTGCCGGAGTGGTCCCGGCAGCTGGCCCTTCGGGAAGGGTGGCTGGTCAAGCGGCACGAGCTGATTCTCCCGATGATGCGCCGCCACGGCATCGGGATGTGGATCGTGGTGAACGAGGAATTCCACAACGATCCGGTCACCGAGACCATTGCGCCGCCGCGGCCGTACGCCGGGAACCGCGACTTCTTCGTGTTCGTCGACGCCGGCGCTGACGGCCTCAAGCGGTACTCGATCACCGGCTATCCCGAGGAGGCGCTCGGCCGTTTCTTCCAGCCGATGCCGGAAGGGCGGAACCCCGGCAAGATGCTCGCCGAGCTGTACGTCCGGCATCAGCCGAAAACGATCGGCCTCGCCATCGAGGGAAGCCGGGGCGTCACCCGGGGTGTCACCCATGCCACCTACCAGGCGCTGGCCGGGTGGCTCGGCCCGGAGGCCGCGGGCCGGTTCACGAGCGCCGCGGATCTGATCGAGGAGTACTTCGATACCCGGATCCCCGACGAGCGCCCGGCGTACACTGACCTCGTCGCCATTACCGACCAGATCGCCCGCCTGGCCTTTTCGAATGCCGTGATCACCCCGGGCCGCACTACCGTGGGCGATCTGCGCCGCTTCCTCTACGACGAGTACGCCCGGCGCGGTGCCTCGACCTGGTTCCAGCCGGACATCCGCGTCCAGCGCCGGGGCGCCACGGGTCTCGAAGTGGGCAAGCACGCCGCCACCCCCGGCGCTCCGGGCCCCGCCCTCGAGGCAACGGTCATCGAGCCGGGCGACGTGATCCACGTGGACATGGGCATCTCGGCCCTGGGTTTCCACACCGACTGGCAGAAGATGGCCTATGTCCTCCGCCCCGGCGAAACGGACGTTCCCGAGGGCTTCAAACGTGCGATGGCCAACACCAACGCTCTGCAGGACGCGGTGATGCTGCGTTGCTCCCGTCCCGGCCGCATCAATACGGAGGTAGCCGACTGCGCCATGGCCGAGATGAAGGAGCGGGGCATCGCCGCGCAGATCTACTCGCACCCGATCGGCGTTCAGGGTCACGGACTCGGCGCCGGGATCAACTCCGGCGGTGCTCCCGGGCGCCCGGGGAAACCACTCCGACTCGGGTCGTACATCTCGATCGAGCTCAATACCGCGACCCCGGTGGCGGAATGGGGCGGCCAGCCGGTCTATGTCATGATGGAGGACGACGCCTGGCTTTCCGAGACCGGCTGGCGGTTCTTCCAGCCGCGTCAGGAGACCTGGTACCTGATTCGCTGAACCGAGCACCCACGCGGCCGCGGGAGGCGCCCCGGCTCGAATCCGGCCCGCGACGACTCGCGGGCCTTGCCTCGCGGGTGAGCGGCGGCGACAATTGCAGTTCTCCCCTCACCCCTCGGCTTCATGAACGCACGCGCCCTCGGTCTCCTCCTCCTCGCCTCGGCCTGTTCCCGGCCCGCGGCCGATCTCGTCCTGAAGAACGGCAACGTCCACACGCTGGACGCGAAGACACCGACCGCCCAGGCCATCGCCATCAAGGGCGACTCGATTTTGTTCGTCGGCAGCGACTCGGAGGTGGCGGCATACGAGGGATCGAATACCCGCGTGGTCGACCTGGGCGGCGCCACGGTCGTGCCGGGCCTCGCGGACGCGCACTACCACCTCGCCGGCGTCGGCGAACGGGAAATGACGCTCAACCTCGAAGGCACCAGCACCAAGGACGCCTTCCTCGCCAGGGTGAAGGAGCGGGTCGACCGCGCCAGGCCCGGCGAATGGGTCACCGGCCGGGGCTGGATCGAGACCTTCTGGACGCCGCCGGTCTTTCCGACTCGCCAGGATCTCGACCGCATTGCCCCCAACAATCCCGTCATCCTCACCCGGGCGGACGGCCATGCCTCGGTCGTCAATACCAAGGCGCTCGAAGCGGCCGGCATCACTCGCGATACCCCGGCCCCGGATGGTGGCGCGCTCAACAAGGATGCCTCCGGCAATCTGACCGGCATGCTGATCGACCGGGCCCAGGGTCTCGTGGCCCGCGTCGTCCCCTCCGAAACCGACGAAGAAGCCGACTCGGCCATCGTGATCGGGGCCCGCCGCAGTGTGGAACTCGGCTGGACCCAGATCCAGAACATGGGCACCGCGTGGAGCGAGTTGGCCCGGATGCGCCGGCTCTACGCCGACGGCCGCCTCAAGCTTCGCGTCTACGAGTCGATTCGCGGCCCGAGCCCCAGCACCGACTCGCTGATCGCTCACGGCGCCAGTGTCGGCGAGTTCGGTGGCCGGTACACCGTTCGCACCATCAAGGTGGCCATCGACGGGGCGTTGGGCTCCCGCGGGGCGCTCCTGCTCCAGCCCTATTCGGACGACCCGGCCAACCACGGACTCCTCACGACCGACACGGCCGCCTACCGCGACATGCTGGCCCGCTCGCTCGCCAAGGGTATCCAGGTCGAGACCCACGCGATCGGCGACGGCGGCAACCGGCTCGTGCTCGACCTGTACGAGCAGGCGTTCGCGGCCGTGCCGGCCGCCGGGCGGGCGGTGGCGGAGCCGCGGTTCCGGATCGAGCACGCCCAGATCGTCGATCCGGCCGACATCCCGCGTTTCAAGGAGCTCGGCGTCATTCCCTCGATGCAGCCGTCGCACGCCATCGGCGATCTCTACTTCGCACCGAGCCGGCTGGGCAGCTCGCGGCTCAAGGGAGCCTATGCGTGGAAGACGTTCATCGACCTGGGTCTCCCGGTCCCGGGCGGCTCCGATGCGCCGGTCGAACGGGGCGAGCCGATGATCGAGTACTACGCCGCCGTGGCCCGCCGCGACATTCGCGGGAACGCGGGGCCGGATTCGCTCTGGCACCCGGAGCAGAAGGTGAGCCGGGAAGAGGCGCTCAAGATGTTCACGACCTACGCGGCCTTCGCTGCGTTCGAGGAGGGCAAGCGGGGTTCCATCACGCCGGGCAAGTGGGCCGACCTCACGATTCTGGATCAGGACATCCTGACCATTCCCGAGGCGGACATCCTCAAGACCCGGACCGTGATGACGGTCATCGGCGGCGAGGTCGTGCACTCGCTGCTGCCGTGATGGTGCAGTAGAGCCCGGGGCTTCCGGGCGGGAGGGGCACGGTGCGCGGCTTCTATTGGCGTTGGATCCTTGGTAACGGCGTAGCGGAGGCCCTCGGCCTGGGCGGCACCCTGATGCTGGCGGGTGTCGCCGCCGACGCGCTCGGTCCGCAGACGGCCGCGCCGACGATTCTGGTCGGTGCGGCCGTCGCCATTCTGTTCGGGGCGTTCCTCGAGGGCACCGTGATCGGCTTCTTCCAGGCCCGGGTGCTGCGCGGCGCACTCGCCGGGTTTCCGGTGGGGCGCTGGATCGGCGCCACGACGATCGGGGCCGGGCTGGCCTGGACGCTTGGTATGGTGCCGAGCACTGTCATTTCTCTCGTCACCAGCGGGGACGCGGCGCTCTCCGTCCAACCCTCGGTCGAACCACCGGCTGCTCTCATTTGGCTTCTGGCCGCCGGTCTGGGGCTGGTGCTCGGGCCATTCCTCGGGTGGCCGCAGGCGCGGGTCCTCCGGTCGCGGCTCGCCCATCCCTACCGGTGGATCGGCGCGAACATGGCGGCCTGGGCCGTCGGCATGCCCCTCATCTTCGCCGCGATGGGAACGCTGCCGCCGGACCCCTCGGCGGTTCGGATCGCCGTGACCGCGGTCCTAGGCTCCCTGACGGCCGGCCTGGCTGTTGGCGCGATCCACGGAGTCTGGCTTGCCCGCGCCCTGGGACGTCAGGAACCGCCCTTGGCGGTGTGAGTTCGGAGCCCAGCGCCACGGTCCCGGCTGGACTGGCGTCCTCGATTGCCTCGCGGGGTACCGGGCGGTACGTTGAACCCGATGCGGCCGTCCCCCGCGCCGCGAATCGCCTTCACAAATTCCGAGAGAATCCCATGACGCCGACTCGTCACGTCGTCCGGCTGCTCGCCCTGTTCGCCGTCGCGGGCTGGGCCGCGCCGGCCTCCGCGCAGGACGCCAGCCCCGCGCCCCGCCGCGCCGAGGGCGAAGGGCCCTTCGACCGGCTCATTATTCGTGGGGTCACGCTCGTGGACGGTAACGGCGCGCCGCCCCGCGGGCCGGTCGACATCGTGATCGAGAAGAACCGGATCATGGACGTCGTGGATATCGGTTTCCCCGGCCTCCCGCCAGATTCGTCCAAACGACCCAAGGGACCCGCCCGCGAGATTCAGGCCGACGGCATGTACGTCATGCCCGGGTTCATCGACCTGCACGTGCACACCTGCGGCACACCCAAGGCGCCGGAGGCCGAGTACTGCTACAAGCTGTGGCTGGCCCACGGCGTCACCACCGTTCGCGGGGTGCCGCTCGGCGGGTTCGAGTGGTCGCTCAGCGAGGCCAAACGGTCCGCCGCGAACGAGATCACCGCGCCGCGGTTGATCAACTACCAGCGGATCGGCACTGGCAAGGGCTGGGGCGGCAAGCCGATCGTGACGCCGGAGGACGCGCGAGGGTGGGTCCGCTGGGCCAAGGAGCAGGGTATCGACGGCTTGAAGCTCGGCGCCCACGAGCCCGACATCATGGCCGCCGTGCTCGACGAAGCGAAGAAGCTCGGCCTCAATTCCACGGCCCACCTCCAGCAGACCGGCGTCGGCAACATGAACGCGGCCGATGCCGCCAAGCTGGGCCTCGGCGCCGTGACGCACTACTACGGCATCTTCGAGGCGATGTACGAGAACAACAGCATCCAGCCGTATCCCGACACCTACAACTACTCGGACGAGCAGTGGCGGTTCGGCCAGGTGGCCCGGCAGTGGTCTCTCGTCAGACCGCACGGCGAGAAGTGGAACGCGTTCCTCAAGCTGCTGCTCGAGCACAACGTCACCCTCGACCCGACCATGACGACCTACATGTCGGGGCGAGACCTGATGCGCCGGCGGAACGCCGAGTGGCACGAGAAGTACACGCTGCCGAGTCTCTGGGATTTCTACACCCCGAACCGGGAAAACCACGGCGCCTACTTCTACAATTGGACCACCTGGGACGAGGTGGCCTGGAAGAAGTTCTATCAGGTCTGGATGGAGTTCATCAACGACTACAAGAACATGGGCGGGCGGGTCACGCCGTCCACCGATGCCGGCTTCATCTACAACACCTACGGCTTCTCGTACATCGAGGAGCTGGAGAATTTCCAGGAGGCCGGGTTCCACCCCCTCGAGGTGATCCGGGCCGCTACCTCGCACGCGGCGTACGAGCTCAACAAGCTGAACGGCAAGCCGGTCGAGCTGGGGCAGGTGAAGCGGGGGATGCTGGCCGATCTCGTGATCGCGCCGGAGAATCCGATCGCCAATCTCAAGACGCTCTACGGCTCCGGGTTCCAGCGGCTCAACGACCAGACCGGCAAGGTCGAGCGGGTCGGCGGGGTGCGGTGGACCATCAAAGACGGGATCGTCTACGACGCCCGGAAGCTCCTGGCCGACGTGGCCGCGATGGTGGAGAAGCAGAAGAAGGAACGCGGGATCGAGCGGCTGCCGGTCGCGTCGTTCCCGGACCAGCGGCCGTAGCCGCGATTGAGAGGCCTCCCCGGCTCGGTACCCCGCGCCGGCGAAGCACACCTGATCCGCTGAGCAATCGGAGATTGCCATGAGGTTCGATCGCCTGAGCGTTGCCCTCAGTGCCACCTGCCTGCTTGCCACGACCGCCGCGGCGCAGGGGCCCTTCGACGGCCTCCACTTTCGT
Source organism: Gemmatimonadales bacterium (assembly GCA_050183815.1). Classification (GTDB taxonomy): domain Bacteria; phylum Gemmatimonadota; class Gemmatimonadetes; order Gemmatimonadales; family GWC2-71-9; genus SHZU01. The sequence goes on from JBFXAY010000089.1 coordinate 6,937, forward strand.
TCCATCGGCCCGGCGAGTCCCAGCGGCCGGATCGACGACTTTGCGGTGCTGGCCCGCGATCCGCGGGTCTTCTACGTCGCCGCGGCCACGGGCGGCATCTGGAAGACCACCAATGGTGGCATCACGATCAATCCGGTGTTCGACAACGAGGGGTCGGGCTCGGTCGGTGCGGTGGCCATCTCGCCGAAGGATGCCAATCTCGTCTGGGCCGGGACCGGCGAGAACAACAACCGGCAGACCTCCTCCTGGGGCGACGGCGTCTACAAGTCAACCGACGGCGGCAAGAGCTGGAAGCGGATGGGGCTCACCGAGTCCCGCCAGATCGCCAAGATCGTCGTCGACCCGGTCGATCCCGACGTCGTCTACGTCGCCGCCCTGGGCGACCTCTGGAAGGCCGGCGGCGAGCGCGGGGTCTACAAGACCACCGACGGCGGGTTGACCTGGAACCGGGTGCTCGACACCGGGCTCGATGCCGGCGCCACCGAGCTGGTGATGGATCCGACCAACAACAAGGTGCTCTACGCGGCGAGCTACCAGCGGCGGCGGGCCGTCTGGGGCATGAACGGCGGCGGACCCGCCAGCGGGATCTGGAAGAGTTCGGACGCCGGGCGCACCTGGACCCGGCTCGCCAGCGGCCTGCCGGAAGGTTCCATGGGCCGGATCGGGCTCGCGCTCTGGCAGAAGGACCCGAGCGTCGTCTACGCCCGGATCGAACACGAGAAGGAAGGCGGGGTCTACCGGTCGGACGATGCGGGCGCCACCTGGCGGAAAATGGGCACCACCAACCCGCGGCCGATGTACTTCGGCATCATCCGGGTCGATCCGTCCAACGATCTCCGGGTCTACGTCATCGGCCTCAACGTCCTCGTGTCGGACGATGGCGGCAAGACGTTCCGCAACATGGAAGAGAAAATTCACGTCGACTACCACGCGATGTGGATCAATCCGGCCGACCCCGACTTTCTGATGATCGGCGGCGACGGCGGCATCGGCATCAGCCGCGACAAGGGCGACCACTGGATGTGGCTCCCGCATCTGCCGGTCGGCCAGTTCTACCATGTCGGGTACGACATGGAAACGCCGTTCAACGTCTGCGGCGGGCTCCAGGACAACAACACCTGGTGCGGGCCAAGTGCGGTGCGGTCGAAGGACGGAAGCGGCAACGACGACTGGTTCGTAGCCCAGGGGGGCGACGGGTTCGTCGGCCTCATCGATCCGACCAATTCCCGGGTCATCTACGCGGAATCGCAGGACGGGAACGTGGTTCGGACCGACAAGGTCACCAACGAGCGGAAGAGCATCCGCCCGGACGTGGCGCCCGGCGAGAAGGCGCTCCGGTGGAACTGGGATACGCCGTTCATTATCTCGCCGCACGACCCGCACACGCTCTATCTCGGCGCCAACCGGCTCTACCGGACCACCGACCAGGGCCGCTCGTGGCAGGCGATCAGCCCGGATCTGACCCTCGGCCTTGACCGCGATACCGCCGAGATCATGGGCCTCAAGGGCAAGGACATCCGGATCGCGCGCCACGACGGTGTGTCCGCGTACGGAACGCTGTTTTCCGTCGCCGAGTCGAGGATGAAGAAGGGGTTGCTGTACGCCGGGTCTGACGACGGACAGGTGAACGTGTCCCGCGACGGCGGTACGACCTGGAGCAACGTCACCTCGAAGATTCCCGGGGCGCCGAAGTGGGCCTACGTCTCGAAGGTCGAACCCTCGAAATTCGCCGAGGGAACGGTGTACGTGACGTTCGACGGGCACCGGATGGGTGATTACGGCACCTATGTCTATGCCAGCACCGACTACGGCGCGTCGTTCAAGTCGATCAGCGCCAATCTGCCGGCCGGGGTGGTGATCCGTTCCATCACCGAGGATACCAGGAATGCCGACGTGATCTACGCCGGTGCCGAGACCGGGCTCTTCGTCACGACCGACCGGGGCAAGTCCTGGACTCGGATCAAGGCGAATCTGCCCACCGTGCCGGTCTACGAGATCACCATCCATCCGCGCGACAACGCGATGATCCTGGCCACCCATGGCCGGGCGCTCTGGATTCTCGACGACCTGACTCCGATCCAGCATGCCGCGGCCGCCGCCGCCACGGCGGCGCACATCTTCCCGCCGCCGCCCGCGTACGACCGGGTCCCCGGCGAAAACCGGATGCGGGAGTTCGAGGGCGACATGCGGTTCCTCGGCGAAAACCCGCCGGTGGGCTCCCGGATCAGCTACTACCTCAGTGCCAAGGCTGACAGCGCCCGCCTGGTCATCAAAGACGGCTCGGGCGCGGTGATTCGGGAACTCAAGGGCGACGACTTCAAGGGCAAGCTGGCCGCCGGTGTGAACGCGGTTGACTGGGATCTCAGGGTCGAGCCGAACCCGCCGCCGAGGCAGGCCGCGGCACCCGGCGGGATCGGCGCCTTCTTCGGCACCGGCCGGCAGGGGCCGGTGGTGATGCCCGGCACCTATCAACTCACTCTCAACGTGAACGGCGCCGACGCCGCCTCGGCCAGCATCGAAGTCCGGACCGACCCGGAGGTGACCGTGACGGCCGCGGACCTCAAGGAGCGCTTCGACGCGCTCAAGGAGCTTCAGGGCATGAGCCGCCGGGTCGGCGCCGCGACCGAGGCGGTTCGCGAGGCGGACACCCAGCTCGGCAACGTCCGCAAGGCCCTCGGCGATACGACCAAGGCGCCGGCCGCGCTCCGCGCCGAAGGGGACTCGCTCAAGAAGGAGCTCGACGGGGTGAAGCGGAAGCTGGGCATCCGGACGCCGGGTGAGGACCTCTTCAGCATCGACTTCGCGGAGCTCCGCCGGGCGCTGCCGATCAGGCTGTCAATGACCTTCGGCGATATCGACGGGGCCCACACTGGTCTGAGTGAGAGCAACCGACAGGTACTCGCCGCGGCGCGGAGCGACCTGCCCGGGGTCATCAACGACGCCAACGCGGTGCTTGGCAAGCTGAAGGTGTTCTTCCAAGAGGTGGCGGCTGCCGGGCTCTATCCCGCGGTACCCGATCCGGTCAAGTAACTCCAGAAACGAACCATGCGGGTGGTCGTCGAGGCTGTCGACGACTACCCGCATTCCGCCGCGCCGCCCACCTGCGCCCCGAAAGGGTCTGTCGGATTTCCCAGCCTACGGACCGCAGATGTTGCCGCCGGCGTTGCCGGCAAAAGTGTTACCAAGCGCCGGTGCCGTGAAATCGGTCGCCCAAGGTGGGCTTCCGGTGATGATTACGCCGCATCCGGCCGACCCCCGAACGACGGTGTTGCGAATGACTGGGCCAAGGTCGACATAGAAGAGGAGGTTGCCGAACAGCGGGAACGCGCCGCCGCCGTTTTCGACGATCGCGTGATCGAAGAGCGTCGAGGAGGTGGCCGCCGGGCCGATCGAGATGCCGCCCCAGTCCCCGGCAAGGTCCCTCAGACCCCGAAAAACGACCGGGGCGGCAGCCGTGCCCACCGCGCGGATTGCACCCGGCTCGGTCTTCCCCACGTAGAGCCAGACCCCCCCGGCGCCGATGACGGTGACGCCGGGATCCAGAGTCAAGACCGGGCTTGATCCGTCGCCCACCTCGACCCAGTTGAACACGTAATAGGGCACATCGTGCTTGACCCAGGTTTCGGTCTCGCGAACCTCCACCTGATTGATCCAGATATAGTCATCGTAGTTCCCAGTGTAGTGACCCACCGGTATCGCACTCACCGGGCTGTGATCGATGCCGATCGGCCACCCTCCTTCCCCTCCGAACAGTCCCGGACGCTGGATCGTCTCGGTGATCGTCACGTTGGCCGAACCGGGGCCGGGCCGGGCGCCGTTGAGGAATGCGAGACCTACCCCCATGGCCTTGCGGATCGTGAGATTCTTGAGAATGGGCATCGGGGCCGGGCCCTCGACGGAGCTTCCCTGGATAGTCAGGCAGATCGCCGTAGCTACTATGCCGCAGGACTCGAGTACGGCGTTGCTGACGCCACCCCCGACAGCGAATGGACCGAACGTGACGCCGCCCCATCGCTCGCGGGCGGGGAGCAACGTTACCCCGGCCCCTCCGTCGCTCCCGATCTGGATGCCGCCCGCCGCGTTCCGGCCGGCGATGAGGGCCCCGTCAAGCCGCATGACGGTGCCGGCCGGGATCACCAGGGTCGGGGCGCTGGGTCCCTCGACCAGGATGTCTCCCTCGGTGCTCCAGGGTACTTGGAGCGAGAGGGTCGTATTGTCCGGGACGGTGCCGCCGGTCAGCCGCACGTCGTTCGTGTCGTTGGATGCGAAGGCGCCCCCAAGCGGGAACCGCCCGGCCTCGCGAGCGGGGATCCTCGCGACGTATCCGCTGTTTCGAACCGTGAGAACGCTGGACGTTCCCTCGAATCGGGACTGGCCGTAGAGGCCGACGCCGCCGCCCGCGGCCTCGTCCACCGTCACGTGGTCGAGGGTGATCGCTGGGGCCTCGTCGGACTTGAACTGGTTGCCGAGAACGACGCAGCCAGCCGGGATGCTGTCCGCGGTTTCGGGATCCTCGGCGCCGCAGCCGCTCAAGTTCGCATAGCGAAGAACGTTGGCGGTACTGGCGCGAAACCGGAGGCCGATCCACCGCCCCCGGCCCTGTTGAGAGCCCCGCATCGTGATCGGGGCCGCTGCCGTGCCGAGTCCTTCGAGCCGGCCGTTGAGCGACACGAGCAGCACTGCGCCGGCGTCGAACTCGAGGGTGGCACCGGGGGCGATGGTCAGTTTCGCTCCCTCAATCCGGACTCTGCCTCGCACGATCTGAGGTGTTCCATCGCTGCCCCAAGTCTGGTCGGACGTGACCAGGCCGCTGTGCACATTGTCGGCCGGGCCGGTTCCACCGCTGCTGCACGCTGCGAGGAGCAAAGCCGCCGCCGTCGTCACCTGCGCACTTCTCATGTTCCATCCCGCGGGCTCGGCCGCGAAGGGCCGAGAAGAGGTGGTTGGGCGAGGCGTTCGCCGTCCTCCGAGGGAAACTCTGCTAAGGTCGCCAACGGTGTGGCGCTCCGAAGGCGCGATTGGTCCGTGGTCCTTGTGTCCGCGGTGCAGTTACTTGACTCGCGGGGTGCCGCAATTCAACTGCCTCCTGCCATGATGGCCGCGATTGCCGGCCAACCGGTGCTCGCAGCCGCCGGCGCGGCCGTGACGGCGGCCATCGGGTCGTCGTTGTTCTCGCGGCTAGGTATGCACCGCGGCGAACGGCGCACCATCTCAATCGTGATGCAGGCGTTGCAGGTGCCTGACTTTCACGCCGGATACCTAAGCTACTGGGTTTGAACAACAGCGGAAGCGGCGTAACCGCCCGTGTCGGATCCGGTCAAGTATCGCCGCGGTTCCGCCGAGGCGGTGGTCCTCCGGAAGCCCGGGCCACCACCGGTTCCTGCTTTTCGGCGACACGTTGGCGACGAAACGGCCCCCACTGTTGTCAAACGACTGTCGACGCGGTCCGAGCCTCGGATCATGTCGAGTTGCCAAGCCCGAACGGCCGAGAGTAGCGTATGGGTATGCCGGAAACCGCCAGGATCTGGACCCGCGCCGACGTGCTGGCGCTGCCCGACGACGGCAATCGATACGAGCTCGTGGACGGGGAGCTGCTGGTGAGCCCGAGCCCCCGGCCGCTCCACCAGCTGGCCGTTGGGGCCTTCTACGATCGGATCAAACCCTACGTTCGTGCCAGTCAGCTGGGCACGGTCCTGTTCTCGCCCGCCGATCTCGATCTCCGGTCGGAGCAGCTGTTGCAGCCGGATTTGTTCGTGCTGGATGCCGAACCGGGCCGGCCGTTTCGCGAATGGGCCGACGCCGGGATTCCTCGCCTGGTCGTCGAGGTTCTCTCGCCATCCACCGCCCGGTTCGACCGGATCACGAAACGGCGCCGCTATCAGCGGTCGGGCGTCCCGGCCTACTGGATCGTGGACCCGGACGCCCGGCTGGTGGAGGCATGGCGGCCGGAGAGCGAGTCGCCGCTCGTGGTGGATGGAACGCTCGCCTGGCAGGCGGACGAGGGCATCCCGCCCCTGCTGATCGACCTGCCGGCCTGCTTTCGCGAAATCTGGGGGGAATAAAGGGCCAACCGCTGTAGCTCGCTGCCCGCCCTGGGCGCGATGAGCCACTTGGGTCCGTTTCTGCGCCCGTTGGGGAAGCCCCTTCAAGGCAGCTCCGATGCACCCCCGAGTAGCGACCCGCCTGTCCGCCGCCGTACTCCTGACCCTGGCCGCGTGTGGCGGCGGGGGGACGACGACCTCGCCCCCGCCGCCGCCTCCCCCGCCGCCTCCGCCTGCGCCGGTCGCCTCCGTCGTCGTGGCTCCGGCCACGGCCACCCTGGTCCCGACCCAGACTCAGGCCCTGACCGCCACCGCCAGGGACGCTGCCGGGAATACCCTGGCCGGGCGGGCCGTCACCTGGACCAGCAGCGCCGGCGCCGTGGCCTCGGTGAGCAGCGCCGGTCTGGTGACCGCCGTCACCGCCGGCTCGGCGACCATCACGGCCACGAGCGAAGGTCAGACCGGCACCTCGGCCATCACCGTGGCGGACGGCGGCCAGGTCACCTCGGCCGGCGGCACGGTGACCGCCGCGGGCGGCGCGGTCCAGATCGTCGTTCCGGCCGGTGCGGTGAATGCCGCGGTCACGATTACCGTCACCGAAAATCCGAGCCCGCCGGCGCTTCCGGACCTGACCGCCACGCCGGCTACGCTCTTCGGGGTCAAGGGTACCAGCTACACGTTCGGTCCCGAGGGCACCACTTTCGCGGCGCCGGTTACGGTTCGGGTCAAGTACGATCCCACCCGGATGCCGGCCTGGGTCAAACCGGGCGACATGGTGTTGATCCACCACAACGGTACTGCGTGGGAGCGGCTGCCCGGCCAGGCGATCGATTCGGCGACCCACACGATCTCGGCCACTACCACGAGCTTCAGCCCGTTCCTGGTTGCGGCCGGACTGGCACCGGTGACGCTCGAGCCCGCCAGCGGTGCCGTGAACCGCCACGAGATCTCCGCCCGATTCGCCGCGGTGATCCCGGGCCATACCGGCACGGCCGGACTTCGGTACGAGTGGACCAGCACCGACAGAAATGGCGGGGTCGGTGGCCTGTTCCAGAACGAGGGCCAGTACACCTGGACCAATTTCCACGCGGCTCCCGGTCTGCTCGATGTCGTCACGGTCAAGGTGTACGGTACCGTCGATCCGGCGGCAGGCGAGATCCTCCTGTCCAGCGCCACGGCCTCGGTCGACCAGTCGCTGCAGTTCACTTACGAGCTGAATCCGGACGACTCCCAGGTTCCCTTCGGCGGCACCCGCACCCTCGACGCCCAGATCCGCGACGCCGTTGGTGGCATCTATACGCCGCCGGGTGGCCTGGCGACCCGGCTCGTCTGGACGTCGACCAGCTTCACCGGCGAGCTCGACATCGCCAATCCGGGCCACCAGACGGAAGTGACCCGTGGGACGTACACGGCTTCGGTCGCAGCGCTGGCACCGCCGAAATCGCCCCGGATCGACGAGATCACGGTTGACTTCTATCCCGGGTACTCGCATCCGATCAGTCACACCGAACCGAGCTACACCATCCCGCTTCTTTTCGTCACCATTCCGGGCCAGGTGATCATCGACGGCTATGAGCCCCGGTGGGACAAGAAAGGCGGAACCGCCAACGCGTTCGTCGAAGTGGCCCCGAAAACCGATGTCGCCTCGTTCACCGTTCGGACCACGCCGTCGCCCGGCGGGTCGTGCGTGGCCGCGGTCGCCAACGTCGCGAAAGTAGAGGGTGTGACCTCCTACCAGCTGGACGTCACCGGCATCGTCGGCGGCTCGGCCTTCCAGGGTCCCGGCTATCACCGGACGATCACCGGACCGACGAGCACCGGCTCGTTCATGGATATCTTCGATGCGGGCACCTACTACGGGGTCCCGATGGACGGTGGCTGCGCATCGCTGGCGGCCGAGAAGTTCCGGCAGGACCTGTACGCGATGCAGTATGGCAATGCGACGTTTCTGGTGACGCGGCCGTAGCGAGCGTCGACGGGGACCGGCACCGGCTCGTTCGTGGAATGACGACGTCGACCGGCGCCGGTCCGCCCGGCCCGGCTACAACTGGATGCCGGCGACCAGCCGCTGGGCGACGGGGGGCCGCATCAGCCGGATGCCGTAGGGGAAAAACGCCAGGGCCAGGAGGATCGACGCCGAGAGATTGACGACTTCCGCACCGTCGGGGGTGGCGATCAGGACGGCGGCTGCGAGGAAGAGCAGTCCCTGCCAGCGCGGAAGGACGCCGCTCCGGAGGAGGCCCACCGCCTGGATCGCGAAACCGGCCGGCAGCAGGACGATGCCCCAGAGGAGTACCAACCACCCCTGCTTTTCGAACAGCGCGAGGAGGCCCGGCTGCATCCCGGCGAACTCAGCGTCGGAAAGCCGCTCGAACGCGCTCATGGAAAGGCAGAGGGCGGCCTTGTCGGCCACCAGCGCCAGCGCCCCGAGTCCCGCTGCGACGCCGCCGATCAGTCCGGTCCGCGGGCTTCCGGCCCGATCGAGCACTCCGATGAAGTGGAGGGCGATTACCAGCAGGAGAGCGGTATCCAGCGTCACCAAGCCATGGCCGAGCTGCAGGAGTGGCGCGCCTCGGGCGCGGAGGATGAGCTCCGCTGGCGAGAGGAAGTGCGGGTGCAACAGTCCGGGATGGACCGCGAAGGCGAAGACGAACGGGAGCGGGGCGACGACGAAGCACAGGCCGGTAGCGACCCGCCGGAAGGCTCCGGCCGATTCGGGGATAGCCATGGATCCTCCGGATTCGCCGAGGCGGCGGCTCGCCGCTCCCGGGATCCGGTGAAACCTGTCGTCCATCGGGTGAGAGACCGATGAAGGCGGCAGGAGGCAGGGCTGCGAGGAGTCAGCCGCCGCGGTCGCCAACACCTGACAAGAGGAGGCGGTCCAGGTCAACCCCTCCTCCGCAGTGGCGGATTGCGCTTCAGGCGGTGTCGGACCGGAAGGCGCTTGCTGGATCGGTCCGGGCGGCCCGAAGCGCCGGCACCGTGGCCCCTGCCGCACCGATCAGCATCAGCAGCGGTGCCACCAGCCCGAAGGTCACCGGATCGAGCGGTGCCGTCTCGAAGAGCATCCCCGCCATGAACCGGGTGAGATAGGCCGCCGCGAGCAGTCCGACCAGCGTGCCCGCCAGCGCCAGCCGCAGCGCCCGGCCCGCCACCTGCGCCAGTACTGAACTCCGCCCGGCACCGAGCGCCAGGCGAATGCCGATTTCCCGCGTCCGCCGGCTCACGGCGTAGCTCGTCACCCCGTAAATCCCTACGGCGGCGAGCAGCATGGCCACCAGCGCGAAGTCGCCGAGGAGCCCCAGGTAGAACCGGGGTGCCGCATTGGCCCGGGCCACTACCTGTCGGAGCGTCGCCACGTCGGCCAGGGGCACGTCGGGATCGAGCCGCGAGACCACGCGGCGGATCGGTTCGACGAGCGCGGCCGGGTCGCCGCGGCGGGCGCGGATCACCAGCGTGAGATAGGAGAACGGGGCGCCGGACCGTTCCAGATAAAACGGCGACTGGAGCACCGGGGCGTAGAACTCCGGCGCCGCCGGGGCCGTCCAGTCATCCAGCACGGCGTTCTCGCTCACACCCACGATGGTGACGACCCAGGGCGACGCCGCGCTTCCCAGGTCAATCCGCCGGCCGATCGGATCCTGGCCGGGCCAATGTCGCTCGGCCAGCGCGCGGTTGACGATCACGACCGGCGGCCGCCCCATCGCGTCGTCGGTTCCGAAGTCGCGGCCCGCCGTCAGAGGCAGGCCCATGGTGCGGAAGTATCCGGGCAGCACCGCCCGGAACGCGCCGCGGGGTTCCTCGCCCTCGGCGGGTCGGGGTTCGCCCTCGGGGAGATAGCCCCAGCGCCACAGGTCGCCGGCCAGCGGGAGGTGGTTGATGGCGGACACGGCGGCCACGTCGGGAAGCCGGCCGGTTTCCTCGAGGAGGGCCCGGTAGAACCCGGCGCGCCGGGCCGGGGCTTCGGAGGCGGAGCCCGAAACCGACACGACCATGGTAACCACGCCCGACGCATCGAAGCCCGGATCGATGGCGGCCCGGCGGGCCACCGTCCGGATTGCGAGTCCGGCACCGGCCAGCAGGATCACGGCAAGGGCGAACTCGCTCGCCACGAGGAGATCCCGGGCCCGGCTCTGCCGGCGGTTACCGGTGCCGCCTCGAGTGGCGGCGCCTAACGTGTCCGCGGGGTCGGTGGCGGAGGCGGTCAGGGCGGGGAGGAGGCCGAAGGCCGCCGCCGTCACCAGCGAGAGCAGCAGCGCGAAGACCAGTACCCGGCCGTCGAGCGTGACCCCCGCGAGCCGCGGAACCTCGGCCGGGCCGAACGCGCGCACGAGAGCAGTACCGCCCTTCGCGGCAAGGAGTCCGAGGGCTCCGCCGCCGAGTCCGAGAAGGGCGCTCTCGCCGAGGAGCTGCCGCGCCAGTGCCCCGCGCGACGCGCCGAGTGCGGCGCGAACGGCCAGTTCGCGGCCGCGGGCCTGGCCCCGGGCCAGGAGCAGGTGAGCCACGTTCGCGCAGGCGATCAGCAGCACGAGTGCCACCGCGGCGAAGACCACGCCGAGGGCGCCGCGGACGTTGCCGGTGACCCGATCCTCGAGCGACACGAGCCGGATGTCCCTGTTGGTGCCGGGGAAGGCCGTCCGAAGCCTGGCGGTGACCGTGGCGAGTTCGGCGCGGGCCTGGGTCGTGCTGACGCCGGCCGCGAGTCGGGCGAACGCCCGGAGACTCTCGCCTGTCTGGTCCCGCGCGCGTTCGACCAGGGGAAGCGGCGCCCAGAGTTCCGCGCCGGTGGCCCAGAAGGGGGGAAACTCGAACTCCCGGCGCATGATACCGACCACTTCCCAGGATTCGCCCGAGAGGCGGATGGTGCGTCCGACGACTCCGGAATCGGCTCCGAAGCTGCGGCGCCAGAGCCGGTCGGACAGCAGGACGACTCGGGCGCCTGAGCTTTCCTCGTCGGCGCGAAAGAGGCGGCCGTGGGCCGGGGCGACGCCCAGGAGAGGGAAAAGGCCCGGCGTCACCCGAACCGCCGCCAGCCGTTCGGGGCGTTCTACGCCCGTGAGGGTGGTCGACCAGAGCTCCGCCGCCTCGATGCCATCGAAGGCTGTGGTTGCTTCCCGCCAGGCGGTGACCGCGCCGGGCGACACCGGATCGGTGCCTCGTTCGAGCAACACGGCGAGGCGGCCCGGATCCCGGTACGGCAGCGGGCGGAGCAGCACGGCGTTGAGGACACTGAACACGGTGACGGTGGCCCCGATGCCGAGGGCCAGGGTCAGGAGGGCGACGGCGGTGAAGCCCGGCTGGAGGCGGAGGCTTCGGGCCGACTGGCGGAGGGAGGCGAGCATGATGGACCCGGTTGACGTCCTTGGTGGGACACGAACCAGGACGAAACCGTTGCGTCGGAGCGGTCGCGCCCATTCACGCGACTCATCGAGGGCCTAGCTGCGCCGAAGCGCCGTTACCGGGGCTTCAGAAACTCCGACGCAAACTGCATGACGGCGGCGGAGCCGAGGAGGGTCATGTGCGTCGTGTTCGGGATGACTGCGAGGCGGCTCGGCGATCGCAGCGATCCGTCGAGGCCGGCGTCTCGTTGTCCCCCGCCCAGCAGTTTGTAGAACTCCGCGATGTGTTCCGGACGGAACGCGTCGGCATCCGCGAAGATGAGCAGGGTCGGCGCCTTGATCCCGGCCACGGAGGCCGACCAGTCGTAGCTACGGCTGCCGAGCTCGCCCGTCTTCCTGAACATGGTCTCCCAGTTCACGGCGGGATACAGGGCGGCGAGAGGTGACTTGCTGACCTCGGCCGCGATCACCGGCGCGGCCGCGGGCATCTCCGCGAAGGCCTTAAGGACCTCCGGGTAGTAGCCGTCCGTCCGAAACGCGGTCGAGATCACGATCAGCTTGTCCACGAAGTCGGGATGCCGGATCGCGGTCTGCAGTGCCACGAGCGCGCCGCTCGAGTAGCCCATCACGTCGGCTTTCCCGATGCCGAGATGCCCCATTACCGCGGCGACGTCGTCAGCGAAGACCTCGAACGACCACGGCCCGCTGCCGTCCTTGCTCAAGCCGTGGCCCCGGGTGTGAATCGCGATCACCCGGTGCGCCTTGGCCATTTCCCCGAGCGGCGCCCCGAACATCTCGGACGGAGTGACCCCGCCGTGCAGCATGATCAACGGCGGGCCGTCACCGTGGATCTCGTAGTAGACCTCAGCGCCGTTGACGCTGACGACACCCGTCGACTCCGGCGTGCGCATGGCTTGTCCTCCCGCCGTCGTCGCCGCGGACAGGGCAAAGGCCGCGGCGGCGACGACCGACAATCGGTGACGACCCCGCCTCACGATCCTACCAGCGTGACGAGCAGGTCATCCAGCTGTTCGAACTGCTCGCTGGCCCCGGCGGTACCCGTGTTGCCGGAGGCAAGGGCGTCGTCGAGGGCTTGCTTGGACGGATAAAGCTCTTCAATGACCAGGAATGTCTTGCCGTCCTTTTCCTCGAGGGTCACCGTGCTGACCGGACCGTCGGTCCCCTCCTCGTTCGTCCAGACGATCCGCGAGTGGGGCGTCACTTCGAGATACTTGCCGAAGAACGCCATGGGCTGGTCGAAGTCGGGGTGGCTGAAGACGAAACGGTAGCTGCCCCCGGTGCGAACGTCAGCCTCGCAGGACACGAAGGTGATTCCAAACGATGCCGGCGTCCACCACCGTTGGAACAACTCCGGCTTGGTCCAGGCCTCGAACACGACCTGCGCGGGGCCGTTGAAGGTGCGGCGGACGACGAGCGCGCGCTCGGATTCTCGATCTACCGTCGTGGGGTTCTTCATGGGACTCGGGCTCACTTTCCTTTTTCGCGTTCGGTGTCTCGTTTGTTCCGTTTCAATTCCTCGACGATCACGTCCAGCTCGTCGAAGCGGGTTTCCCAGCGCCGCCGGTACCGTTCGATCCAGGCTGCTTCTTCCTCCAGCCGGCGCACGCCGAGCCGGCAGGTCCGCACCCGCCCGACCTTTTCCGTGATGACGAGCCCGGCCTTCTCCAGGACACCGACGTGCTTCTTCATGCCGGTGAGGGTCATCCGGAACCTCTCGGCGAGGTCCGTGATGGAGGCGTCAGCTTGCCCCAGCCGCTCCAGGATGCCACGCCGGGTGGCGTCCGACAGCGCGGCGAAGGAGGTATCCAGGGGGATTTGTTGATACTGAACCATATGGTTCAGTATATCGCATCGCAGAGCCCTCCGCAAGGGGGGGGCGGCCGACGCCGGTTTGGCCCAACGTCCAGCGGCGAATCGATCCGACGTTGCAGCGGCGTGGTTACCGGCCGCAACTCGCCACCTGGCAGATTCGCGAATCATGCCGAGTTGCCAAAGCCAAACCGCCGAGAGTAGCCTATGGGCATGCCTGAGGGAGCCAGGAGCTGGACCCGCGCCGCCGTGCTGGCGCTGCCGGACGACGGCAAGCGGTACGAACTGGTGGACGGGGAATTGCTGGTGAGCCCGAGTCCCCGGCCGCGTCACCAGTTTGCCGTCGTGGCGTTCTACGATCGAATCGCGCCCTATGTCCGCGCCAACCAGCTCGGCACGGTGCTGTTCCCGCCCGCGGATCTCGATCTCAAGTCGGAACAGCTGCTGCAGCCGGACCTGTTCGTCCTCGACATTGCGCCGGGTAGCGGGTTCGATGATTGGACCGAGGCAGGCATTCCGCGATTGGTCATCGAGGTGCTGTCGCCGTCGACCGCGCGCTTCGACCGGGTCACCAAGCGGCGGAGGTACCAACGCTCAGGCGTGCCGACCTATTGGATTGTGGACCTGGATGCCCGGCTCGTGGAGGAATGGGCGCCCGGCAGCGAGGCACCGCACATCGTGGACGCTCTGCTGACCTGGCAGCCGGTTCCGGCGGTGCCCGGCTTGCAGATCGATCTGCCAGCCTGTTTCCGGGAAATCTGGCGAGACTGAAGGCCTGACCCTCGCGCTCGGCGCGGGATCAAGCCGTTGGGACGGCCGTCGGCGCAATT
>JBFXAY010000090.1:0-10229 GCA_050183815.1 Gemmatimonadales bacterium
GACCACCCACCGATCGTCCTCATCTTCGAGGGCGGCCTTGATCGCGGCATCCCAGTCGGTTTCGGAGACCGCGGGCCCGATCGTTACCCCTTCGCCGCCGTAGGAGCGGTTCGGCTTGAGCACCAGGGTTTCCCGTTCCGTGAGCAGGTAGTCGAGCAACTCGATCCGGGTACCCGCCGGGTCGGTCGTCCGGCGATCCGCCACGATTCGGGTCCAGGGGATGTGGCGCCGGAGGATCTGGCGTTCCTCGGTGCTGAAGTACCGGGCCGCCAGGTCGGGATCGGTGAAGATCTCCCAGCAGCTCTTCTGATCGAGCTCGGCGGCGATCGATGATACCATGCGGTTGCCCTTGAAGAGCCGGCGCATCGGCTCGACGTCGACGCCTTCCTCCTCGAGATCGAGCAGGTCGAGCACGCCGTAGTCGCGATATCCGATATCCACCCGCGCGTCGCCGAAGTACACCTCGTCACCTACCAGCCGGAGCTCGGCCGGATCGGCGTGAAGCACTTCGATGCCGTGGCGGTCCCGGTAGTAGCGGGCGAGGGCCTCGGGCTCGTCGGGGCCGTCGAGCTCGTATTTGGGATCGAGCAGGACGATCCGGCCCTCGGGACGACCGATCGCCTCGAGGTGCTCCAGCAGGTCCTGGAGGAGCAGTTCGCGAATGTCGGCGCCAAGCTGGAGGCGGATGCCACGGTCGCGGTCGCGCAGCGTCGGAATCACCACGTCCGCGAGAACCCGGTCGGACGTCGGCGCCAGGTGCACGCCGCCGATCCCGGTGAGGTTCGGCTCGAGGAAGCGAAGCGTATCCTTCCACATCGCACTGGTGAAGTCGACCACCGCGTCGAGCCGGGAGAAGATCGGATTGGCGTCGCGATGGCCGGCGGTCCAGCAGTCGAGCAGCCAGTGCTCCTCCTCATCGCTCACCCGCAGCACGTCCCGCACGAGGGGATCGGCGAAGTAGAACTCCGGAAGCCGCTTGACGCAGTTGAGCACCGTCTGCGAGACATAGTGGATGTACGCCAGCTGATCCTGGCGGAGCGTGATCGGCGACGGGAACAATCGGATGGTCTCCGTGGCCCCGCCCCGCTGATAGGACAGGTGCCGTTCGGTGGCCAGGTCGTGCACGGCGGCGAGGAGTTCCCGCATCTCGGCATCCGAGAGCGACCGGAGCGCCTGGTCCACCCGCCGGGCGAGACGATGGCCAGCGAGGCCCACTTCTTCGGCGGGTGTCAGCACGGCGGCACTCCGGATGATGGCGGGCGGCCCGGATCGGGATAATGTTCTGGACGACCGATCCGGTTCGCGATCATGAAACCCCGGGAAGCTTACGCCGAATTGCTGCGGCTCGCACGTGAGGAAACGGTCCTCGCCTCGTGCACCGACCTCCTCGAGTGGGATGAAGAGACCTTCATGCCTCGGGGTGGGGGCGACAACCGCGCCGAGCAGATGGAAGTCCTCGCCGGCCTGATTCACGAGCGGGCCACTTCGCCCCGCTACGGCGAACTGCTCGCCATCGTGGAGAGCTCCGACCTGGTGGCCGATCCGCTCTCACCGGC
The DNA here is from genome assembly GCA_050183815.1 of Gemmatimonadales bacterium. Lineage (GTDB taxonomy): Bacteria > Gemmatimonadota > Gemmatimonadetes > Gemmatimonadales > GWC2-71-9 > SHZU01. The sequence continues at coordinate 1,557 of JBFXAY010000090.1, forward strand.
GGCCGTCAACGTCCGGGAACTCCGCCGCGAGTACGAGCGCGAACTCAAGCTGCCGCTCGAACTCGTGGAGGAGAGCGCCCGGATCGGCTCGCTCGCGTCCCAGGCGTGGGGCGAGGCCCGCGAAGCGGGCGACTTCCGGATCTTCGCGCCGTGGCTCGAGCAGCTGTTCGCCATCGGGCGCCTCGAGGCGGATGCCGTGGGCTACCCGGAAACCCGCTACGACGCGATGCTCGAGGATTACGAGCCGGGAATGACAAGCGCCCGGATCGACAGCTTGTTCGCCGGCCTCAAGGAGGAGCTCCTGCCGCTGGTGGCCGAGTGGTCCGAGCCGCCCTCGGTACCGCTGCACGTCCTCCGCCGCGAGTTCCCCGTCGACCGCCAGCGCCTGTTTGCCGCGGCCGTGGCGTCCGGGCTCGGGTTCGATCTCGAAGCCGGCCGGATCGACGAGGCCGAGCACCCCTTCTGCACGTCGCTGGGTCCGGGCGACGTCCGGCTCGCGGTTCGCTATCACCCGAGGAACTTCGCGTCCGGATTCTTCATCCTGCTTCACGAGGTCGGCCACGGGCTCTACGATCAAGGCGTCGACGAGGATCACTACGGCACCCCGATGGGCGAGGCGCCGTCCCTCGGCTTCCACGAATCGCAGTCGCGCCTCTGGGAGAACCAGGTCGGGCGGAGTCCCGGCTTCTGGCGCCATTTCTACCCGCGCCTCAGGAACATCTTCCACGAGGCGCTGCACGACATTCCGCTCGACACGTTCCTCCAGGTCGTCAACCGAGTGGCCCCCGGCCCGCTCCGGAGCCGGGCTGACGAGTTGAGCTACAACCTCCACATCATCATCCGGACCGAACTCGAGCAGGCGATGCTCGACGGCGACCTGCCGGTGGCCGAGTTGCCCGGTGCGTGGGCCGAGGCCTATTGGCGTTATCTCGGCGTCGTACCGCGCAACGACACGGAAGGCTGCCTCCAGGACGGCCATTGGGGCGAAGGCATGATCGGGTACTTCCCGACCTACGTACTCGGCAACGTCTACGCGGCCCAGCTGTTCGATCAGGCGGAGGCCGATCTCGGTCCGCTGGACGCCGCGTTCGGCCGGGGCGAGTTCGCCGGTCTTCTCGGCTGGCTTCGCGACCGGATCTACCGCCAGGGGGCCCGGTACCGTTCGGCCGATCTGGTAGCTCACGTCACGGGGCGGGCACCCACGCCGGAGCCGCTGCTGGCATCGTTCCGCCGGCGCTACGGCGGCGTCTCGTAGCGCGCCGCGCCCGCCGGGCGGGTCCGGCGGCAGACTATCCCGGAGATCGGTCCGCCGTTCGCGCCGACAATGGCGCTTCCGGCCGAGGCCCGACGCCCTATCTTGCCCGGACGATGACCACGAGCCGACTGTGGTGGTCGATCACCTCGGCAAAGGCGGGACGATGCACCGGGTTCGGCAGGACGAGCTCCCTTTCGTCGGGAGTTCGCATCAGTTCGTCGGCGCCCACCAGGGCGACGTGAACATTTCCGTGTTCCTGGTAAACGCGGCGCCGGGCCGGGGTCCCGGTCCTCATCGCCATCCGTATGACGAAGTCCAGTTCCTCCGCTCGGGGCGCGGCCGGTACGTGGTGGACGGCCGCGAGTTCGAAGCCGGCGCCGGCGACATCCTGGTCCTCAAGGCGGGCGAGGTCCACGAGTTCACGTGCATCGGCGACGAGCCCCTGGTGCAGGTGGCCGTCCACCTCAATTCCGAGTTCATTCAGGAAAACCTCGGCTGAGGCCCGCCGGCACCGGCCGGCGGACCGGGCCGATCTTCCCGGCACCGCGCAATGGAACGATCGTCGCTGGACCTGCTTGCCGGCGGAGTCGCCGGCTTCGGGATTGGACTCGCCCTGGCGTTCCTGGCGTTCCTGGCCTGGCGGGCCACCGCGGTGCGGCGGATCCGGCAGGACGCGATCCGCCGGTCGCAGGCCGTGCTCGCCGGGCAAGTGCACGAACAACTGGTGCCTCACCTGCCGGGCTTCGAGTTCAACCCGCGGGACGCCCGGTTCCTCGGCTCCCCCGTGGACTTCGTGGTGTTCGACGGCCTGGCCGCGGGCGAAGTGACCCGGGTGGTGTTCCTCGAAATCAAGACGGGGAGGTCGCGGCTGAGCCGGCGGGAGCAGCAGGTGCGTGAGGCGGTGCGTTCCCGCCGGGTCGAATGGCGGGAGCTTCGTCTCGAGCCGGGAACAAACGAAGCCGGACCGCCGTAGGCCCTAGGATGATCCCGGCCCTGCTCGCGCTGCTGCAAGCGCCCTGTCCCGCCCCGTCAGGCGGCGTTCGCATTCCGACCGACTACCTCGCCGACCGCTGGGTTGCCCGGGTGCCCGGTCCCGATGGCAAGCCGATCCGCTTCTACCTCGATACCGGCGGCGGGACCAACATGCTGTATCGCACCGGAACGGCCCGCCTCGGGATTACCCCGGACAGCGTCGCCGGCGGGCCACCGGGCGCCGGCCAGGTGCCCGCGGAGGCGGTCCCCGTTCCCGGCGCGTTCCCGCCGTTCGAGGCGCACCCCGACGGCCCGGTCCGCCTGTTGGTGCCGCCGCCGAACCCGCAATTCGAGCAGGAAACCGATGGCCCCATGGACGGCTTTCTGGGCCGCACCTGGTTCGCCGATCGGGCCTGGACCTTCGACTACCCGGCTCGAGCCCTCCATTATCACGCGTCACTGTCCGGTGGCGGCCCGGACCGGTGCTGGGTCCCGCTCGGCTTTCAGACGGATTCCGCCGGACGGCGGACGACGCATTTCCCCCGTGTCGAGGCCTCCGTCGACGGCGAGACCCTCCAATTCCTGTTCGACACCGGCGCGATGACGACCCTGACCGACTCGGCGCTGGCCCTCCTTCCCGGCGGGCCGGGCCGGCGCGGCACGAGCTTCATCACGGCGAGCGTCGTCGAGCGGTGGCGGACGAAACACCCGGACTGGCGCTACCTGCCGAGGGCGGAGACGGGAACCGGGGCCGCGATGATCGAGGTACCCGAGGTGGTGATCGGCGGCGTCACGGTGGGGCCGGTGTGGTTCACGGTCCGGCCGGACCGGGCGTTCCACGATTTCATGTCCCAGTGGATGGACCGCAAGCTGGACGGCGCCCTGGGCGGATCGGCGTTCCGGGAGCTGTCGGTCACGATCGACTATCCGGGAGCCCGGGCCATGTTCGTCAAGCCGGCGGCCGGCCGTTAGGCTTGCGACCGGCCGGATTCACCGAGGTCCCGACCGAGCCGGTCCGCCAGCCGCTTCGCCGCTGCGGCCGGTAGCGGCTTCGCGTCGGCCATGGTTCGGCGCACTTGGCCAACCACCGCCCCGAATCGCCCGCCGAACCGCTCGCACCAGTCGCATCCCGCCACGTGGGCCTCGATCCGGGCGACCCGCTCGGCCGGCAGTTCGCCGTCGAGGTAGTTCGACAGGTCGGCCAGCACCTCCCGGCAACTCAGGCCGGCCACCGTCCGTTCGAGGTCAGCCATCGTTCAGCTCCCGAACCGCCGCGGCGAACCGGAGCCGGGCTCGGTGCAGCCGGCTCTTCATCGCGGCCAGCGAAACGCCCGTGAGCTCGGCCACCTGCTCCCCGGACAACGATTCCAGATCCCGCAGCACCAGCGTCTCCCGCTCGGCCGCCGGCAACGTCGCCAGGGCACGCTCCAGGATCTCGCGGTTGGACAGCCGGTCGAGCAGGAGGTCGGGCTCGGGAACCTGGCCCCACCCCGCATCGACCCCGAGGTCTTCGATCGAGGCCAGCTCCGACGGCTCGCCGACCCGGCGGCGAAACAGCCGCGCGGCGGAATGGCGCGCCACGGTGAACAGCCAGGCACGGGCCGAGCCGGAGCCGGCGTAGGTGCCGGCATGGCGCCAGGTGGCGAGAAAGGCTTCCTGCATGGCGTCCTCGGCGTCCGCCGGGTTCGGCGTCAGGGTCGTCAGGTAGCGGTAGACCGCGGCCTGATGGCGGCCGACGAAGGAGCCGAAGGCGTCCCGATCGCCGGCCGCGGTCCTGGCGAGAAGCTCGGCGTCGTCCAGAGCTACCGCCGATCGAGCGGGCAGGTGTTGATGCCCAGCAACGTGTACAGGGGGCAGGAGCCGATCAGGCCGGTGGCCAGCGGGACGATGCCGAGCCATCCCCAGGGGGTCTTCGGGCCGACGAATACCATGGCCAGCAGTCCGAGGCCAACCAGGACCCGTAGACCGCGCTCGATCGGATGTTCGTTTCGGGGAAGGAGATTGGCCGCCATGGTTGCCTCGCTGGTCAGGGAAGATTGCCTGCTCACGATGGAAAGAGCCAGATGGCGGCTGCAAGGATTCAAGCCCCCCCTTGCCGCCCAAAACCGCGGCGGGCTACTATCGAGGGTCGGAGGCGCAGCACCCGGAGGTCTACCGTGACGAAAACCGTTCTGTCCGGCCTCACCCTGCTGGGGGCCGGCCTGGCCTCGGCCTGTTACGGGCTCCACCGCGCCACCGGTCCTGATGGCATCGTCGAGACCGCCACGACGCAGTTCGCCACCGGCCTCGTCACCGGGGTGGCCGCCACGCGAGTGGATTTCCGCGTCACCAATCTGACCCGGATCGACATCGCCCTCTGGCAGTGTCCGAACCGGCCCGCGCTGCGGGTTGAGCGCCAGAACGCCGGCGTCTGGACGGCGCTGCCGGACCTCCGGTGCGACGGAGCCCAGGCCGAGCACCAGGTCGGCCTTGCCGACGCCGTCGGACTCCCGGGCAGCTTCTACCTCATTGAACCGGGAACCTACCGGATTACGGTGGTGCTGACCGATGAATCCGCCGATCGGGTGGACGCGCCTCCCTCGAACGAATTCGTGATTCGCTGATCGCCGCAGCGGACTCCGGCTTCGGTCGGGACTGCGTGGCGCCGACCCCTACCCCGGGAACCCGCATGTCCGGCAACCGAACCGAAGTCCTGATCCTTCGCGGCTACGCCCTGGCCGCGACCGCGCTCCTCGCCGTCTTCACCTGGGGCGCGGTGACAAGCCGGGGCAAGGCGAGCTTCGACGAGATCGACGTCCAGCGCATCAACGTGGTCGAACCGGACGGCAAGTACCGGCTGGTGATCTCGAACAAGGAACGCTCGATCGGACCGATCGCCTACATGAAGCCGTTCGGGTATCCGGGCGGGACCCGCCCCGGTCTGATCTTCTTCAACGACGAGGGGACGGAGAACGGGGGCCTGACGTTCAGCGGCCGCACCGTGGACGGGAAGTTCGAGGCGGGCGGACACCTGTCGTTCGACCAGTACAATCAGGATCAGGTGCTCTACCTCACCTACAGCGACGCCAACGGGCAACGGCGCATGGGCTTCACGGTGGCGGACCGCGCCGACGTGCCGATTACCGACCTCGTGGCCCGGTTCGACTCCGTTCGGGCCATGCCCGAGGGCCCCGCCCGGGACTCCGCCGCCCGGGCGCTCCAGGCCACCCGCTACGGCGGCGCGCCGCTCATGGCCGAGCGGGTGTACGTCGGCCGCAATCTCGAGAAGACCGCCTTGCTCCGCCTGTCCGACGGCGAAGGCCGGCCCCGGATCCTCCTGCAGGTGGATTCCCTCGGCCAGGCGAGTCTCCGGTTTCTCGATGCCGACGGCCGCACGACGGCGGTGTACCCCGGCACCTGACGCGGCTCAAACTTGCCGCCGGCCGCCGAGATAGTATCTTGGGTAAGATTCTTACCCAAGATACTGAGATGGCCCTGCTCAAAGGCACGCTCGACGCGCTGGTACTGAAAGCCCTCACCGCCGGTCCCCGGCACGGCTTCGAAATCATCCGCTGGATCGAAGACGGCTCCGCCGGGGAGATCCGAATCGAGTCGGCCGCCCTGCTCCAGTCCCTCCAGCGCCTCGAGGAACGCGGCCACGTCACCGCCGACTGGGGGACCACCGAGAACAATCGCCGGGCGCGCTACTACACCATCACTGCCGCCGGGCGGATCCAGCTGCGCCAGGAAACGGCGGCGCTGGCCACGTCGGTGGCGGCGCTGGCCGGACTGCTCGGGTTTCCCGCGCCGAGCGGTGGGGGGCGGCGATGAGCGACGAGATTCGCCGCGGGGTACGGCGGTTGTTCCGCCTCGACGTGCCGGCGGATCCGGCGGACGAAGCCAACCGCGAACTCGAGTCGATGATCGACGAGGAGGTGCGCCATCTCCAGAGCCGGGGCCTGTCCGCCGAGGCGGCGCGCCAGGCCGCCCTCGCCCGATTGGGTCCGGCGCCGGCCCAGGCCGTCGCCGCCGTGCGCGGCGGCTCGGCCCGGCGCGAGCGGCGCCGCCGCTGGCACGATCGGCTCCACGACCTCAGGGCGGACGTCCGCCAGGCCGCGCGCAGCCTGGTCCGGACACCCGTCACCTCCGCCGCCGCAGTGGTCACCCTGGCGCTCGCCATCGGGGCCAACACCAGCGTGTTCTCCGCGGTGAACGCCGTCCTGCTCGACCCGCTACCCGTGACGGACGCCGGTCGGCTCGTGGCACTCTGGGAGGAGAATCCCGACTTCGGCTGGTACCAGCAGGACGCCGCCCCCGCCAATATGCTCGACTGGAAGGAGCAGACGGCCGCCTTCGCGGACGTGGCGGCCTATCCGAGCTTCCCCCAGTCGGCCACGTGGCAGAGCCCCGCCGGTCCGGTCCTGCTCTCATTCCGCGCCACCACCGGCAACCTCTTTGATCTTCTCGGCGTCCGGGCCGCGTTGGGCCGGGTGTTCCGGGACGAGGAGACCTGGGCGCCCGCGGGCCGCGGCCTCGGGCTCCTGACCGACCGCGGCTGGCGGGAGCGCTTCGGGGCCGACCCGGCCATCGTGGGCCGGAGCATCACCCTCGACGGCGTGCCGGTCCGGATCGTGGGGGTGCTCCCCCGGAGTTTCGTGCTGCCGGGACTCGATCCGGACCTGTGGCGGCCGGTTGCGATCCAGCCCGCGAACCGGACCCAGGTGAGTTTCCGGCGCGCCCACTTCGTCCGGGTGATCGCGCGGCTCAAGCCCGGGGTATCGCTCGCCGAGGCCGACGCCCAATTCCAGGTCGTGGTGCAGCGGCTGCAGCGCGACTATCCCGAGACCAACACCCACATGGGCGCCGGCATGACGCCGCTCAAGGAGTTCCTGGTGGGCGGGACCCGGCTGCCGCTGCTGGTCCTGCTCGGGGCGGTCGGGGTGTTTCTCCTCATTGCCTGCGCCAACGTCGCCAATCTGCTGTTGATCCGTGCGGCAGGGCGCCAGCGGGAAACGGCCGTGCGGCTGGCGTTAGGCGCCGGCCGGAGCCGGTTGTTCCGGCAGTCGCTCACCGAGAGCCTGCTCCTCGGCGGCGCCGCGGGAATCGTCGGGCTCGGGCTCGGCGCCGCGGGTATCCAGGTCCTGCGGGCCCTGGAACCCGGTTTCCTCCCGACCAACGATTTCCGGATCAGCTGGCCGGTGGTGGCCTATGCGGCGGCCGCGGCACTCGTGGCCGCGGTGGCGTTCGGCACGCTGCCGATTCTCTGGCAGCAGTCTCGGTCGCCGGGGGACGCGCTCCGCACCGAGAGCCGGGCCGCGAGCGAGACCCGGGTGTCACGCCGCACCGGCGAGTGGCTCCTCGTCGGCCAGGTGGCGCTGGTCCTGGCACTGACCCTCGGGGCCGGCCTCCTGGTGCGGAGCTACCTCCTGCTCGTCCGGGTCGATCCCGGGTTCGACGGGCGCGGGGTGCTGGTCACCAATCTCACCTTGCCCGGCACCCGCTACGACAACTCGGACAAGATGGTCGCCTTCTTCGACCGGCTCGGCGCGGAGGTCGGCGCGTTGCCGGGGGTGACGGCGGTCGCCTCGGTCTCGAAGGTGCCGCTCGGCCCGCCCTCCTGGACCAGCGAGTTCGCGATCGCCGGGGCGCCGGAGCTACCGCCCGGCACCGAGATCATCCACCGCGAGGTTCGGGGCAACTACCTCGGCGTCCTGCGGGTGCCGCTGGTGGCCGGGCGGATGATCGACGCCACCGACGGGCCGGACGATCCCGGTGTCATCGTCGTGAACCAGGCGTTCGTCCGGGCGTTCTTCCCCGGGGAGGACCCGATCGGTCGCGCCATCACCTTCGATCGGGTTCCCGACTCGACGGCGTACTGGCGCACCATCGTGGGCGTCGTGGGTGACGAACGGCAGAACGGGCTCGCAGCCGCGTCCCGGCCCGAAGCGTACTCGCCCGTGACGCAGGAGCCACGGCGCCAGATGTTCTTCCTGGCCCGTGCAACCGGATCCCTCGAGCCGCTCGAGGCGTCCGTCCGGGAGGCGGTCCGGCGCCTCGATCCCGAACTCGCGGTCACGTCGATCACGACCATGGACGATGTTCGCGCCGATGCCCTGGGCCGGGAGCGGTTCCTCACCGCCCTGCTCGGAGCCCTTGCCCTGGTCGGCCTCTGTCTCGGCCTGGTCGGCATCTACGGGCTCGTGGCCCAGGTCACCCGGCGCCGCCAACGGGAGATCGGGATCCGCCTGGCACTCGGCGCCGGCCGCGGCCTCGTCCAGCGCATGGTGATCGGGCACGGGCTCCGGCTGGCCGCGGCGGGGGTCGCGATCGGCGGGGTCGCGGCCGTGGCGGGCGTCCGGTTGCTGCGGACGCTCCTCTACGGCGTGGCCCCGCTCGATCCGGTCACCTTCATCGCGGCACCGCTGCTGATGCTCGGGATCGGGGCGCTCGCCGCCTGGCTTCCGGCC
>JBFXAY010000090.1:10329-18102 GCA_050183815.1 Gemmatimonadales bacterium
GGCCGTGGCGGGCGTCCGGTTGCTGCGGACGCTCCTCTACGGCGTGGCCCCGCTCGATCCGGTCACCTTCATCGCGGCACCGCTGCTGATGCTCGGGATCGGGGCGCTCGCCGCCTGGCTTCCGGCCTGGCGGGCGGGGCGCCTCGACCCGACCGAGGTGCTACGGGCGGATTGAGCCGGCGAATGGCCGCCGTACTCGGGCCGAGGCCAGCTGTGGCCCCGGAGCGCAGGGACCCCAAGCCCTCGAAGAGGTACTGCTCCGGGGCCAGACCAAGACAGCGGGCAAGGGTCTCCATCGTCGCGGCTGACAGAGCCGGGCTGAAGCCGACGTACAGGAACGGATCGCTGACGAACTGGACCGAACAGGGGACCGTGAGCTCGCGGAGCATCGGGTTGTCGTAAAGGAGAATCTGCCCAGTCCATTTCAGCCCGGCGAGCCGGACCTGTTCGAGACGCTCGTTCCCCTCGACTTCGAGCGTTTCGACGAACGGCGCGGCCAGCTGCAACTTGACGAGTTCGGTGCCCCGCACGCTGATCTTGTCGGCCCATTGGAGGCCGGTCAACGACAACGACCGGACCGTTCCTTGCACCACGATGTCCTCGGCGACCCGGAGCGACCCGAGATCGATATCCATCGAGTCCTCGTCGGGATCGATCCACAGGAACTCGATGCACGCGAGGGACCTGGCCGCGGCGAGGTCTTCCGGAGTGAAGATGTCGATCTCGACGTCGGGACAGCTCAGGGGCGGGGGTGGCGGATCGCCGGGACCGGGCGGCTGCACCTGGACCCCTGCCTGGCCGGCCGGGCCGACCTCGAACAGGATCGGCACCGGAACCCCAAAGATCCTGGCGTGCACGAAGGCCGCGAAGCTGTGCGAGCCGGTGTCGGCGGCCACGAAGTCCGTCTGGCAACTGAAACTCGTCTGGCCCGGCGTCGCCGGAATGAAGGTGCAGCCGGGCCGGCCGGGCTCGAGCTGAATCCCTCCCTGCCCGTCCGGGCGAATCCGCCGGATCTCGACGCCGTCGACCGCATACGCACCGAAGTACGTCACCGGATCCAGGTCCACGGTGAAGGTGGCCTGGTCACCCAGCGCCGAGGCGTCGCCGGCGCGGACCGTGCCGGGCGAGATCGAGAAGGTGCCTCGCGGTGAGAGGCCGAGCGGCACCTCGGGCCTGACCTTGAACGAGGCCAGCGAAATGTTGAGGAGACGGCCCGCGGCGGCCACCGCCGACCCGGTGCCGGCTTCGAAGAATCCGACCAGCTTGATCCCCGAGGCGTAGGCGGGATCGCGCACCTGGGTTCGTTCGGCCGCCAACTCGGCCTTCTGCTCGAGGCCCGCCTTCACCGAGACGGTCTCGAACTGGAGCGCCCGGAGAAACGGGTTGCCGATCTGGAGCTTGGCGAAGAGGTAGGCGTTCCCGGTGACCTCGAGCTTGAGGGTATCCAGCGAGGACGGAAGCCTCGGCTTGAAGAAACCGTCGCTCGAGGTCTCGACATCCGCCACCGCGTGGCAACCGCCGGCACAGTCGAGCCCGACGGCCACGTCCACGTCCGACCGTAGAAACGCGTCGTAGCCGAAGCCGCCCAGCTCAGCCTTCGCCCCCACGCCGAACCCGACGCCGACCGGAATCTGCCCGCCGACGATCAGCGCGATCGGGCCGCCGATCGGGAGGATCACGGTGCGGATGGTCCACTGGCAATCGAGGGTTCCCTGAACCCCGCCGGAGAAGCGGAGCTCCGAGGAAAACGTCGGCGCAAGCGAGCCCGTCACCATCAGCCGTTCCACCCCGCCGCCGGCGATCCGGATGTCGAGGTGCAACAACGGGTTGATGTCGACATCGAGGCCGTCGACCGACAGCGGGAACGTCAGGGCACCCTGCACGCTCGCCTTGCACTCGAACGGCCCGAGCGACATCTCGAATTCGTTCGGGGCCCCAGCCGGCCGGAAATTGGATATTCCGTATCGCTGGCCGGCGCGAACCACGGCGGCCGGACCACCCGGCGTGCCGGCCGGCGCCGCCACGGAGGCCGAGTCCAGCGTCAGCTGCTGGTCGAGCGACAACTGGGCGAACATCTCGCGAAGCGGCACGATCTCGAGCACGACGTCGGTCAGTTCGGGGCCGGCGGCCGTCGCGGACACCGTCCGGCCGCCCAGCGGCGCGTGCCCGGTGCCAATGACCAGCTGGCCGACCACCGGCACGGCCTGCCGCAGCCTGACCCGGTACCGGTACCCGGGGCCGTAGGCCGCACTCGAGTCGACGGGCACCGGTGCCCCGACCAGCTGTTCGTCCGCCACCAACAGCGCGCCGCCCGCCGGCTCGGCCGCGAGAACGACCACTGGATCCGAGGTGAGGCCGCCGGCCTGGGCCACGACCTTGCCCGAGCCGACCGCCGCCGCCGACACTTTGCCCGTCGGCGAGACCACGACCGCCGGATCGGAACTCACGAACGTGGCCGGAACGACCGACCGGACTCCCGCCGCATCGACGCGATACACCGTGAGCTGGCGCCCGACATCGGCCGAAGCGGCCAGACTCGCCCCCGGCACCACCAGGGCCGTAGCGGGGACCACTTCGAGACAATCCCGGCAGCGGGCCGCCTCGAGCGGAACGACCGTGACCTCGGCGCTGCCGGTCTGGCCGTCGATCGTGGCCGTGATCGGGGCCAGCCCCGGCGCCACCGCCGTGACCAGGCCGGCCACCGACACCGTGGCGACCGGCTCCGCGCCCGTGCTCCAGGCCACGGTTCTTCCCGTCACGGTGACCCCGGCCGCGGTCCTCGCGGTGGCGGTGGCCGTGGTCGTCTGGCCGACCGGGACGGTCCCGGCGCTGAGCGTCACCGCGACGGTGGCCACCGTTGCGGGCGGCGGGGGAGGGGGCGGAGGCGGGGCGGTCGGCGCGTTACCGTCTCCGCAACCGGTGGCCAGCGCCAGGGATAAGGTGACCGCCGTCGAAGTCAGAACCCGCCGCATCGCCGCCTCCGATCGAATCCCGGTCCCGGCACGGTGCCGAACCCTGGGGCGACCGTTCAGCGATGGACGGCGGAAAACCTGGACATCCCGCTCGGCGTCCAGCCGGAGCCGGTTTTGTCGCTGACTGGGTCAGGCGGCGAACGGTCTCGGCGCCGGCGCCCGGCCCTCAGGCGGGAAGATCGATCGAGAGGTCGGCCGCAATCTCCTTGCGGAGCCAGGCCCGCGCGGCGGTCCAGTCGCGCTGGACGGTCTTGAGGGAGGTGTCGAGGCTGGCCGCGGTTTCCTCGAGGGTGAGGCCCGCGAAGAACCGGCGCTCGACGACCTGCGCGGCACGGGGATTGGCGGCCGCCAGCCGGTCCAGGGCCTCATCGAGCGCGATCAGCTCCTCGGCGCCCTGGTCGCCGACGAGGTGCTCGACCGCGTCGAGGGACACGGGCACCTGGCCGGCGCCGCGCTTCTGCCGCTTCCGGGTCCTCGCGTGGTCCACGAGCACCCGGCGCATCGACTGCGCGGCGATGGCCAGAAACTCGCCGCGGTCCCGGGCGTCGAGTCGGTCCCGGTCGGCAAGGCGAACGTAGGCCTCGTGCACCAGGGCCGTGGCGCTCAGGGTATGACCGGTCGACTCGCGGCGGAGCTGGCCGCCGGCCAGGGCGCGGAGTTCGTCGTAGACCAGCGGCAGGAGCCGGTCCAACGCGTCGGATTCCCCGGCACGGAGCCGGACGAGGCAGGCGGTCACGGAGGAGTCGGATGACAAGGAGGGAGCTCCGGCCTGAGGTTATCCCGCGCCGGTCGCGGCGGCAAGCCCGGTCGGCCGCCGAGGCGCGGCGGGGCGCCGAGGCCGGCGGTACATTCGGCGACGCCGGGCCGGTCGTGACCGGCACCGCCGGCCTCGCCCAGCGGCACCATGGGAGATCGCAATGAACGCCGAAACCTGGGCGCGCCTGGAAACGCTCTTCCTCGCGGCCATCGACCTGCCCCCGGCCGACCGAGCCGAGTACCTCGCCCGGGTTTGCGGCGAGGATGCGCGGCTGCGAGCGGAGGTGGAGGCAATGCTGGCCGCGCACCAGACCGGCTCACCCCATCAACTGCTCCCGTCCGCCGACCGGGCGACCGCCGAACCGATCGGGGTCGGATCCCGGCTCGGTCCCTACCGGCTCGACGAGCTGGTGGGTCGGGGCGGCATGGGAGAGGTCTATCGGGCCACCCGGGCGGACGAGCAGTACCGGCATCAGGTGGCGGTCAAGATCGTCCGAGCCGAGCGGGCGAGCCACGAACTCGTGGCGCGGTTCCTCCAGGAACGCCAGATCATGGCGTCGCTGGCCCACCCGAACATCGCGACCCTGCTCGACGGCGGCGTGAGCGGCGGCGGGCAGCCGTACCTGGTGATGCAGTTCGTCGAGGGAACGCCGATCACCCGGTACGCCCGGGATCGGCACCTGCCGCTCGAGGCAGCCCTGCGCCTCTTCGTGACCGTGTGCGAGGCGGTCCAGTACGCCCATACCCGCCTCGTCGTCCACCGGGACCTCAAGCCCTCGAACATTCTGGTGACCGACGAGGGCGCGCCGCGGCTCCTCGACTTCGGGATCGCCAAGCTGCTCGATCCCCTGGCCGACACCTCGACCACCGGCGACCTGCTCCTGCTCACCCCCGAGCATGCCGCCCCGGAACAGTTCCTCGGCAACGCCGTCACGACGGCGACCGACGTCTACGCCCTCGGGGTCCTCCTCTACGAACTGCTCACGGGCACCCGACCGTTCCAGAGCGTCCCGGCGGCGGAGCTGGCGCAGGCGGTCTGTACCCGGGACCCCGCGCCACCGAGCCGGGTGCGCCCCGTCCCGTCCGATCTCGATCAGGTCGTGATGATGGCACTGCGAAAGGAACCGGAACGCCGCTACGCCTCGGCCGGCCAGTTGGCGGAAGACGTCACCCGCTTCCTGGGCGGCTGGCCGGTCATCGCCCAGCCGGACACCGCGCGCTACCGGATCCGCCGGTTCGTGAGCCGGAACCGGACCGGGGTACTCGCCGCGGGACTGGTCTTTGCGAGCCTCGCCGGCGCCGCCGGGTTTTCGGCGTGGCAATCGAGCCGGCGGGCCGCCGCGCTCGAGACGGCGCGAGCCGAGCGGGACAGGGCCAGCCGGATGACCGGGTTCCTGCTCGACATCTTCCGGGCCTCGAATCCGGGGGAGACCCGGGGCCGGACGGTGACGGCGCGCGAACTCCTCGACCAGGCGGCCGGCCGGATCGCGGACGACCTGCAGGACGACCCGGCGGTCCGCGCCGACCTGTCGCTCGCCATCGGGCGGGCATACGGGTATCTCGGACAGTATCGAACGTCGGACTCGGTGATCTCCGACGCGGTGAACCTCCGGCGCTCGATCACGCCCCAGGATCCGCTGGTGCTGGCCGAGTTCATCGAACGCCAGGGCCGGATCCGGGGCACCAACGGTGATCTGGCCGAGGCCCTCCGGATGTTCGCCGAGGCGGTGAGCCTCCGGGAAGGCGTTCTCGGCCCGGATGCGCTCGCACTGGGCGTCTCGCACTCGCTCATCGCCCGCACGGCGCGGGCGCTCGATCCGCTCGACAGCGCCGGCACCGGTCGCCGCCACCTCGAGCGGGCGCTCGCAATTTTCCGAGCCCATCCCGCCGAGGCGGAGGGTCTCGAGGTGGCGGACGTACTCCGCACCCTCGGCACCATCGCCGACGATCGGGGCGAGGCGGCGGACGCGCTGCGTTTCTACCGCGAAGCGCTCGAGACCGCCCGGGGCAGCGTGGCCGACGGAGACGACCCCCAGCTCTTCAACTACCGGGAGTCCTTCGCCCACGGCCTTCAAGCGGTCGGTCAGGCCGACTCGGCCATCGCGGTACACCGGAGCCTCCTCGCGGCCCGCCGCAAGGTCTTCGGCCCCGATCACATGGACGTGAGCTTCAGTCTTTTCAACCTGGCGCGCGACCTGGCCCGCACCGGCCGTTTCGACGAGGCCCTGCCGATGTTCCGGGAGTGTCTCGCTCTGCGGGAACGGATCGTCGGGCCGGTCCATCCGCAGGTAGCATACGCGCTCTACAGCTACGGCATGGCCACGGCCAACGCCGGCGATCTCCCCGGCGCCTTGGGCCTCATCGACCGCGCCGCCCGCACCGCAGAGGCCTCACTCGGTCCCACGAATCTCCAGACCCAGGACTCCTACGAAGCCAGGGCCATCATCGAGTTGGCCATGGGCCGGCGCGATGCCGCCTTGGCCACGCTCGAGCTGCTGGTGAGCCGCGGCTACCGCAACCTTGCCAAGGCCGACTTCAAACCGCTGGCCGGCGAGGCCCGGTTCGAGGCGCTGCGCCGCCGGACGACCTGACCGATCCCGACCCGACATTGCGGCTGACCGCACGGGCCGCGGGCGAGGCCCGGCGGTGCGGCCCGCCGTCCGGCAGGCGGCTCAGCCGGGCTCGGACGGCGGCCCGTACAGGTCGAGATGCAGCCGATGCATCAGCCGGGCCGCCATCGGTCCGAAGAGCAGGGCCGCGACCGTCAGGAACGTCAGCGCGCTATAGAGGGTGTAGCCGATCACGAACAGCTTGGCGGGCACGCTGTCCATCGGCGCGAGCGGCCCCATCCCGGTCAGGATCATGGAGGCGTTGACGAACGCATCCAGCCAGCCGAGCAGGCCGAACCAGTGGTAGCCGCAGGCCCCCAGGAACAACGACCCACCCACGAACACCACTGCGCCGGCACCGTTACGAACCAGGTGAAGGGCGAACCGGCGCCGGGACGGCAGCCGGAGCCGCGGCGCGCTGCGGGACGACGAGGTCATGCCGAAACCTCCGGGAGGCGGGGAGGCCGGGCGCGCCCATGCGCCGCGGCAGCGTGCAAACATACCGATGAGCCGGTTTGCCGGCGATTCGCGCTCTTCAGGTAGGGCCCGCCATGCCGGTCCCATTCCGCCAATCGACGGTCGGGCGCGGCGCGACGACGCCGCCCCCAATTCAGGAGGCCATTCGTGCGTACCCTTCCCTGGGCGGCCCTGCCGCTTTCGCTCGTCGCTCTCGCCGCCTGCGGCGGCTCCGATCCGGTGTCCCCGCCGCCGCCGCCCCCGCCCCCGGTCGGGATCACCGTGACGCCGGCGTCTGCCACGGTCGGTGCGGCCGGCACGGTCGACCTGACCGCCGCGGTGACGAATGCCACGAACACGGCGGTAACCTGGTCGGCTACCGGCGGATCGGTCTCGGGAACGGGCGCGACCGTCACCTGGACAGCACCGCCGAACGGCGGCACCTACACGGTGACCGCGACCAGTGCGGCCGATGCGACGAAGAGTGCGTCGGCCGCGTTGACCGTCACCCCGGTTTCGGTGACGAT
Source organism: Gemmatimonadales bacterium (assembly GCA_050183815.1). GTDB lineage: Bacteria > Gemmatimonadota > Gemmatimonadetes > Gemmatimonadales > GWC2-71-9 > SHZU01. The sequence goes on from JBFXAY010000090.1 coordinate 17,650, forward strand.
CACGCCGACCGCCGCCACCCTGTTCCGGGGGGAACCGGCGGCATTTTCCGCCGCGGTCACCGGAACCGGCAATGGCCAGAACACGGTGACCTGGACGGTGAGTTGCGGCACGAGCGCGGCGTCGGCCTCGGGCATCGACTACACGGCCCCGTCCAATCCGGGCACCTGCACCGTAACGGCGGCAAGCACCGTCGATCCCGCGGCCACGGCGAACGCCACCGTAACGGTCCGAGCGGACTGGCTCGTGACCTCGACCGCCGACACGGATGACGGCAACTGCACCTACGCCAACTGCACCCTCCGGGAGGCCCTGGCGGCCGCACAGGCCACGCCGGCGCTCGACACCATCCGGCTCGGCGTCGGCGGCGGGGCCGCTCCAGCGGCCGGGGCTGCGGCACCGGAACTGACCGGCACGATCCTGTTGACCTCGGCTCTGCCGGCCATCACGACTCC
>JBFXAY010000090.1:18202-20387 GCA_050183815.1 Gemmatimonadales bacterium
GGGATCCTCGTGGATCAAAACGCCGACGTGACCCTCACCAACGTGATCCTGACCGGCAACTCGGCCACGGGGGAAGGCGGCGGGATCCGCCAGTTGGGCACGAGCGACCTCCTGATCACGGGATCGACGATCGACGACAACACCGCGCAGACGGGTGGCGGCATCGTGGTCGGCCAGAACGCCTCCGCCACGATCGAGAACTCCACGGTGAGCGGGAACCACTCGGCCAGTCGGGCGGGCGGCCTGTTTCTCTGGAGCGATGCCGACGCCAGGCTGAGCAACACCACGGTGGCGAACAACGTGGCCGGCGGCGCCGCCGGTTTCGGCGGGGGCGCCGGGATCTACGCCCAGAACACCGCCAAACTCACGATGACCAACAGCACGGTGAGCGGGAACCAGGCTCAGACCGTGGCGTTCGGCGGGGGCATCACGCTGTTTGACGGCACCCAGGCCACCATCACGGGCGGAGCGATCCGGAACAACCGCACCTTCGACGGCGCCGGCGGCGGGATCTTCGGCCAGGGGACCGACCTGACGATCGAGGGAACGACGATCGAGCAGAACCAGGCGTTCGTGCAGGGCGGCGGGCTCCAGATCATCCAGGCAAGCACCCTCAACATCACTGACGCGGTCATCACCGGGAACGTGGCGGCGCGCAACACCAATCCGACCACCGCCCACGGCGGGGGCGCCGGCATCTTCGGATCGACGGCCTTCACCATCACGGGCACGACGTTCTCGGGCAACAACGCCGGCGGCCAGGGGGGCGGGCTCGCCATCAGCGCCACCGCGGCGGGCAGCATGACGAACACGATCCTCCGCGACAACGTGTCCGGGTCCCTCGGAGGCGGCTTGCTCAAGAGCGGCGGCGGGGGGCTCACGATCGATGGCATCGAGGTCACCGGCAACTCCGCCACGGATCAGGGCGGCGGACTGTGGTTCGGCACGACGGGCACCGTCACCGTCAACAACGCCCTCGTCACGAACAACACGACGACCACCAGCGGCGGCGGCGGCATCGTGAGCGGGACGACGGTCACGATCACCAACTCCACCGTCGCCAACAACACCGCCGGCGGGTTCGGGGGCGGCATCTTCTCCGGCTCCCTCGCCAACACGACGATCGTCAACTCGACGTTCTCGGGGAATCACGGCACGGAGGCCGGCGGCATCGCGGCGACCGGTCCGGCCACGCTCCGGAACGTGACCGTGGTGGGCAACGTGGGCACGCTGACGGCGGGCGGGATCGCAATCGTGAACGCCGGGTCGCAGAACCTGGTGAACGTGCTGCTCTCGGGCAATCTCCTCGGCGCGGCCCCGGCCAATTGCGGCATCAACGGCACCGGCGTCTTCACCAGCAACGGCCACAATCTGAGCGACGACGCGTCCTGCACGGCGCTCACTCAACCGAGCGACAAGAACAACACGGCCGCCGGGGTCAGCGCCACGCTCGCCGCCAACGGCGGCCCGACACCGACCCACGCCCTCCAGACGGGAAGTGCCGCGATCGACGCCGGTCTGGCCGGTTCCTGCACCGCCACCGACCAGCGGGGCTTTGCCCGGGTGGGGACGTGCGACATCGGCGCCTTCGAATTCGGCGCGGTGTCCGCTGGCAGCCCGCGGATCAGCCGGCCCAGACCGTAGCCCTTGGCGTGCGGACGAACGAATGGGCGGCGAGACCTTCGCCGCCCGTTTCGTTTCCGGGCGTTTGTTGCCCGGTCTCCGCCCTTGGACCGCCTGCCCCGGATGGGCGTCGGGGTCAGCGAGGCCGATCGAAATACGGTTTCCCGATCGGCCGCGGATCCGGCCACACTCGGGAGGCATCGGCCCCGGAAAAGACGATGCCGTTCCGAACCACGTAGCGGATCCGGCCGGCGTTCTCGATGTCCGCGAGAGGGTCGCCCTCGAGGACGACGAGATCGGCCAGCTTGCCGACCTCGAGCGACCCGATCTGGCCGTCGAGCCCGTGATGCCGGGCTCCGCGAATGGTGGCGATCTCGAGGGCCTCCGCCGGCGTAAACCCACCCTTTACCAGGAGACCCAGCTCCCAGTGGGCGTCGAGTCCCAGCATCTGACCGTGGGCGCCGAGCTGGATGGAGGTTCCGGCGTCGAACAGCTTCTTCATCGCGGCCCCCATCGACCAGGCCGTCATGTCCTCGGGCCACAGGTGGGTCGGGTTCCGGAC
>JBFXAY010000091.1:0-18935 GCA_050183815.1 Gemmatimonadales bacterium
TGCTCAAGCTCCTCAACGAGACGGGCGTCAAGCAGGCGGTGCAGCAGGCCGAGCTCAAGCACCTGGCCGACCGGAAGTTGCCGGTCCGCCAGCAGGAGATGCGGGACATCGAGGAGGTCCTCTACTTCGTCCTCGACGAAAAGGGTCACTCGGTCCACCTCACCGACGAAGGCACCAGTGCGCTGTCGCCGGACGATCCGGTGCTGTTCGTGGTGCCGGACATCTCGGAGATCGTCCACCGGATCGAGAAGGACCCGGACCTGTCGGTAGCCGAAAAGCGGGACGAGCGGGCGCGGGTGGAGATGGAGTACGCCGCCAAGAGCGAAAAGCTCCACATCATTCACAAGCTGCTGCAGGCACACTCGCTCTACGAGAAGGACGTCGACTACATCGTCCAGGACAACCAGGTCCTGATCGTCGACGAGTACACCGGCCGCGTGCTGGCCGGCCGGCGCTGGTCGGACGGGCTCCACCAGGCGGTGGAGGCCAAGGAAGGGGTCCAGATCAAGGGCGAGACCCAGACGCTCGCCACGGTCACGGTCCAGAACTACTTCCGGATGTACGACAAGCTGTCCGGCATGACCGGCACGGCCGAGACCGAGGAGGGGGAGTTCTACTCGATCTACGGTCTCGAGGTGCTGGTCGTGCCGACCAACCGGCCCATCGCCCGGAAGGACATGCCCGACCGGATCTACAAGACCCGGCGGGAGAAGTACAACGCGGTGGTGGACGAGGTCGAGCGGCTCCACCAGCAGGAGCTGCCGGTGCTGATCGGCACCACGTCGGTCGAAGTCTCCGAAACGCTGAGCAAGATGCTCAAGCGGCGGGGCCTCCGGCACGAGGTGCTGAACGCCAAGTACCACCAGCGCGAGGCCGAGATCGTCGCCGGCGCCGGCCAGCCTTCGGCGATCACGATCGCCACGAACATGGCGGGCCGCGGCACCGACATCAAACTGGGCAAGGCGCTCGACCTCTCCAAGGACGAGGCCGGTCTCCAGATCGTCGGGACCGAGCGGCACGAGTCGCGGCGGATCGACCGCCAGCTCCGCGGCCGGTCCGGCCGGCAGGGCGATCCGGGCCGGTCGCTCTTCTTCCTGTCGCTCGAAGACGACCTGATGCGGCTCTTCGCCGGCATGGACCGGATTGCCCGGTACATGGACAAGGCGGGCGCCGAAGAGGGCGAGGTCATCACCGGGAAGCTGATCACCCGGGCCATCGAGTCGGCCCAGAAGCGGGTCGAGCTCCAGAATTTCCAGCAGCGAAAACGGCTCCTCGAATACGACGACGTGATGAACCAGCAGCGGGAAGTGATCTACTCGCTGCGGCTCTTCGCGCTGGAAAAGGGTGAGGAGCTCAAGGCGGAAGCCCGCCGGATGATCGAGGCGGCGGTCACCCACTTCGTCGAGAAGTTCCTCGAGGACGCCGGGGACCCCGATACCTGGGACCGGAACGGCCTCAAGTCGCAGCTCGCGATGCAGTTCCTGCTGACCGTGGACGCCGCGGCCGATCGCAGCGTCAACACCGTGCCGAAAATGCTGGAGGCGGTCAAGGCCGAGGCGGAGGCGGCGTTCCAGCGGAAGGTCGAGTACCTCCATCAGTTCGGCCTGTCGATCGGCGTCGGGGACGTGGACCAGCAGGTGCTCGCCCAGGTCATGCTCGGCGTGATCGACGAGAAGTGGAAGGACCACCTCTACGATCTCGATCAGCTCCGGAACGCGATCCAGTACCGGGCGTACGGTCAGAAGGATCCGCTGGTCGAATACAAGAAAGAGGCCTTCGAGATGTTCGAAGACCTCATGCGCGACCTTCAGGCCACCTTCGCCGACCGGTACCTCAAGGTCCAGGTGAGCGCCGGCCCGCCCGGAGGCCAGGCGCCTCCGCCGGACCAGGGCGCCCGCCGGCCGCCGCCGCCCCCCCCGCCGCCGACCTCCGGGACGGACGACCTGTTTGCCGTGCCGGCCGAAGCGCCGGCCGCTCCGGTGGCCCAGGCGGCCCGGCCGGTGCCCGGGCCCGCCCCGGTCGTCCGGAGCAACCTCGGCGCCCTGGCCCCGGCGGAGAACGTCCCGACGGTCGGCCGAAACGACCCGTGTCCCTGCGGGTCGGGGAAGAAGTACAAGAAGTGCCACGGGGCAAACGCCTGACCGGGCGGCCGGTCTGACCGGGTGCCGCGGACGGGGCCGGAGAGATCCGGCCCCTTTTGCGTCCATTCGGTTCCCCCGGGCCGCCCCTCCGCCGGTATCATCCGCCGATGCCGGCTCTCCCCCATCCCGCCTCCCCGGCCGAACGGCCCCGCGAACGGTTGCTCCGTCACGGCCCGGCCGCATTGACGACCGTTGAGTTGCTGGCGATTGTGTTAGGTACCGGTCGGCGCGGCCGGGGCGTTCTCGAAGTGGCGGATGCCGTCGACGGCGCGGCGGCCGGGTCGCTCCGGCGGCTGGCCCGGCTCCCGATCGGGGAATTGCGCCGCCTGGCCGGGGTCGGCCGGGTCAAAGCGGTACAGATCGTGGCGGCGCTCGAGCTGGGGCGCCGCCTGGCCCGGGAGGAACGGCCCGCCCGGGCCCGGATCCGGTCGCCGGAGGACGTGGTCCGTCTCCTGGGCGACCGGCTTGCCGATCTGGAGGTGGAGGAGTTCCACGTCATCGCGCTCTCGGCCCAGCGCGAGGTGATTCGCGAGGTGCTGGTGTCGCGCGGGGTCCTGACCGGAGCGTTGGTGCATCCCCGTGAGGTGTTTCGGCCGGCCATCGCGGAAGCGGCGGCCGGCATCATCGTAGTCCACAACCACCCGAGCGGCGACCCGACGCCCTCGCCGGAGGACCGGGCGGTGACCGGCCAGTTGACCGGCGCGGGGGCCCTGCTCGGGATACCGGTTCTCGACCACGTCATCGTGGCCGGCGATCGGTGGATCAGTTTCGCAAGCCAGGGCTTGCTGTGAGGAACGTCGTGAGCGGACAGGAAGGGTTGTGACCGGAATCGCCTTGAACTCGGCGGCCGAATTCCAGGCCGCGTTGGAGCGCCATGCCGACCGGCTCGATCTCGGGCTGATCGACCGGGCGCTCAAGTTCAGTTCCCAGGCGCACCGGGGCCAGAAGCGGATGTCCGGCGAGGAGTTCGTCTCCCACAGCATCGCGGTTGCCACGATCCTGGTGGCCCAGCTGCTCGACTCGACCTCGATCGCCGCGGCCCTGCTCCACGACGTGGTCGAGGACTCCGAAGTCACGGTGGACGACATCGCCACCGAGTTCGGGCCGGAAGTGGCGGGGCTGGTGGACGGGCTCACCAAGATCTCCCACCTCACCTTCCGCTCCCGGGCGGAAGAGCAGGTGGAGAACTACCGGAAGCTGCTGCTGTCGATTGCCCGCGACGCCCGCGTCATCATCATCAAGCTCGCCGACCGGCTCCACAACATGCGGACCCTCGAGCACCTGCCGGGGGATCGGCGGGCCCGGATCGCCACCGAAACCCGGGAGATCTACGCGCCGCTCGCGCACCGGTTCGGCATGGCGGGGGTCAAGGCCGAACTCGAGGACCTGGCATTCAAGTTCCTGGAGCCCGAGGACTATGCGGGCCTGGTACGGCAGGTCGCCGAGAAGCGGGCCGAGCGGGAGGCCCGGATCGAGGCCTTCCGCCGCCCGCTGGAAGAGGAACTGACCCGGACCGGCATCCACGATGCGGAGGTCACCGGCCGCCCGAAACACCTGTGGTCGATCTATCAGAAGATGAAGCGGCGGAACACGCCGTTCGAGCAGGTCTACGACATGATGGCCCTCCGGATCATCGTGCCGTCGGTCCCGACCTGTTATCACGTCCTCGGCGTGCTCCACCACACCTGGACGCCGGTGCAGGAGCGGATCAAGGACTACATCGCCAGCCCCAAGTCGAACGGGTATCAGTCGCTCCACACCACCATTTTCGGACCCAACGGACAGCTTTACGAAGTCCAGATCCGCACCCCGGAAATGCACCGCACGGCCGAGTTCGGTATCGCGGCCCACTGGCTCTACAAGACCGACAAGGCCCGGCGGGACGAACTCGACCAGCATTTCGAGTGGTTCCGGCAGCTGCTCGAGCTTCAGCAGGATGCCCACAACCAGGAGGAGTTCCTCGAGTTCCTGAAGCTCGATCTCTATCAGGACGAGATTTTCGTCTTCACCCCGCAGGGAGACGTGAAGCAGTTGCCCAAGGGGGCCACGGCCATCGATTTCGCCTTCCACGTGCACACGGAGGTCGGACTGCGGTGCCAGGGGGCCAAGATCAACGGCCGGATCGCGCCGCTCCACCGGGAACTCAAGAACGGCGATACGGTCGAAATCCTCACCTCGCCGTCGGCGCGGCCGAGCCGGGACTGGATGAGCCACGTCCGGACCGGGCGGGCCCGGCAGCGGATCAAGCAGTGGGTCCGCCAGGAGGAGGAAACCCTGAGCATCGGCCTCGGGCGCGATATCCTGGCCCGCGAGGTCAAACGGCGGCGCCTCGAAACGCCGGAGGCGGATGCCCTGGCCGACGCCGCGAAGACCCTCGGGCTGCACGACGCGGAGGGACTCGAAGCGGCCATCGGCCGGGGTGACGTGGCGATCGGCCAGGTCATGCGGGCCATGTACCCGACCCTGACCGAGGAAGACCTCCGGGAACCGAAGCCGACGGTCTTCGGGCGGATGCTCAACCGGATCCGCCTCGGCCGCGGGATCAAGATCCAGGGCGTGGACGGCCTCCTCGTCCGGTACGCCCAGTGCTGCCAGCCGGTGCCGGGGGATACGGTGGTGGGATACGTCACGCAGGGCCGCGGGATCTCGATTCACCGGATCGATTGCCCCAACCTCCTCACCCTCCAGGAGGCGGACCGGCGGGTCGAGATCGACTGGCAGGAGCAGGAGGGCGAGTCCTTCGCCGTCCGGCTCGTCCTCAACGCCGAGGACCGGCGGGGCCTCTACGCCGACATTCTCCAGGCCGTGAGCGGGACCGGTACCAACATTCGCCGGGCGGATCTCCACACCAAGGATGGCGCCGCTTTCGGTACCATCTTCGTCGAAGTGGACAACCTGACGCATCTCGCCAAGGTCCTCCGGGCCGTCCGCCGGGTGAAGGGCGTCGTTTCGGTCGATCGTCGCGAACTGCCGTCCACCTGATCGTCGTCGCCTCCCCAACCCTTCCCGAGTTCGAACCGTGCCCAACTACTGGCTCCTCAAGACGGAACCCGAGACCTATTCGTACGACCATCTCGTCAGGGAAAAACGCGGCGTCTGGGACGGGGTGGCGAACCCCGTGGCGCTGCGGAACCTCCGCGGGATGGCCGCCGGCGACGAGTGCTTCATCTACCACACGGGAAAAGAGAAGCGGATCGTGGGGATCGCGAAGGTGGCCAAGGCCGCGTACCCGGATCCGAAGGCGAATGATCCGAAACTCGTCGTCGTGGACCTGGTGCCCGTGCGGGCGGTAACCCGGCCGGTGACGCTGGCCGAAATCAAGGCCGACAAGCGGTTCGCCGACTGGGAACTGGTGCGGCAGGCCCGGCTGTCGGTGATGCCGGTGACCGCCGAGCGATGGAAGATCATCCTTGGCTGGAAGGACTGAGCGGGTGCGCGGGCGGACCGTGGTACAACTGGGATCGACCGGGGCGGCGCTGTTCGCGTTCCCCATGCTTGGTGGTGGCTCCGGCGCGGCGCTGTTCGCGTTCCCCACGCTTGGCGGTGGCTCCGGCGCGGCGCCCCCCGCCGCCCCGGTGAGCCCGGCGGTGGGCCAGCGCGCCGAGGGCTATCTCACGGCCTCCGATGGCGCACGGTTGTTCTACCGGGTCGTGGGGCAGGGGCCGGATACGGTCATCGCGATTCATGGCGGCCCCGGGGTCGACCTCGAGAGTATCGCCGGCGACTTCGAACCGCTGACCCGGGCCCACACGGTGATCTTCTACGATCAGCGCGGGGCCGGCCGGTCCGAGTTGCCGAAGGACACCACGACGCTCAACGCGAAACGGCAGGTGGCCGACCTCGACGACGTGCGCCGGCACTTCGGGCTCGAACGCGTCGCCCTCGTGGCCCATTCGTACGGCCCGCTCCTGGCCGCCACCTATGCGCTCGCCCATCCGGCGGCGGTGTCCGGGATGGTGTTCTTCGGACCGGTGCCGCCGCGGCGGGGCAATTTCTGGCAGCGGTTCGCCGCGGCCGTCGGCCCGCGGACCAGCCCCGAGGATCAGGAACGCCTCCGCCGGGCGATGGTCCAGCTCAATGCGCCGGACGGGAATCATCGCCAGGCCTGCCGCGACTACTGGGAGGCAGCGCTCAAGCCGCGGCTGGCCGAGCCGGAGCGGACCCGGCCGCTGCTCCGGTCGGACCTCTGTGCGTCCGATCCGGCCGGCATTCGTTTCGGGCTGACGGTCACCAATCGCCTGGTCATGGGTTCCTATGGCGACTGGGATCTGCGGGAGCAACTCCAGACCCTGGACGTGCCGGTCCTGATCCTCCACGGAGAGGAAGAGGCCATTCCGATGGATCTCGTGGAGGAATGGGTCGCGTCACTTCGCAGCGCCCGTCTCGTGAAGGTGCCTCGCGCCGCCCACTTCGCCTACGCCGAGCGTCCGGAACTGGTGTGGCCGGAGGTCGAGCGGTTTCTGAGCGGCCTGCGGCACTGATCCGGGGGAGGGGGGGGGGGGCGAAGAAAAACCGGCAGCACCTTGCTATATTGGTTCCCCCATGGCGAGTGCCCGCTTCGAAGTCATCGCGCCGTTCGAACCCGCCGGCGATCAGCCGGCCGCCATCGCCGCGCTGTCCGAGGGCCTCGAACAAGGCTCCCGGTACCAGACCCTTCTCGGCGTCACCGGGTCCGGCAAGACGCTCAGCCTCGCTCACGTCATCGCGAACCACGGCAAGCCGACGCTGGTGCTGAGCCACAACAAGACCCTCGCGGCCCAGCTCTACGGCGAGCTGAAGCAGTTCCTGCCGAACAACGCCGTCGAATACTTCGTCTCGTACTACGACTACTACCAGCCGGAAGCGTACGTCCCCTCGACCGATCTCTACATCGAGAAGGACGCCTCGATCAACGAGGACATCGAATCGCTCCGGCTCCGGGCCACCTCGAGCCTGATGGAGCGGGACGACGTCGTCATCGTCGCCACGGTGAGCGCCATCTACGGCCTTGGCGATCCGGTGACCTACCGGAGTCTCATGTTCGCCCTCGAACGGGGCGAGCTGAAGGGGCGGGATGCGATCCTGCAGGATCTGGTGGCGATCCAGTACCACCGCAACGACGTCTCGTTCGATCCCGGCACCTTCCGGGTTCGGGGCGACACCGTCGAGATCTTCCCGGCCTACGAGGAACAGGCGGTCCGGGTCGAACTTTTCGGGGACGAGATCGAGCGCATCACCAAGATCCACCCCGTCACGGGCAAGGCGATCGCCCAGCTGGACCGGTGCGCCATCTATCCGGCCAAACACTTCGTCACCGAGCGGCCCACGATCGAGCGGGCGGTGAAGCTGATCCGGGCGGAGCTGGAGGGGCGCCTCCACGAATTCCGCACCGGCGGCCGGCTCCTCGAGGCCCAGCGCCTCGAGTCCCGGACCAACTTCGACATCGACATGCTCCTCGAGATCGGGACCTGCCCCGGAATCGAGAACTACTCGCGGCCGCTGTCGGGCCGCCGGGAGGGCGAACGGCCGGCCTGTCTCCTGGACTATTTCCCCGCGGACTACCTGGTGGTGGTGGACGAGTCGCACGTCTCGCTCCCGCAGATCGGCGGGATGTACAACGGCGACCGGGCCCGGAAACAGACGCTGGTCGACTACGGCTTCCGGCTCCCGTCCGCGCTCGACAACCGGCCGCTCCAGTTCGAGGAGTTCAGGTCGCTCGTGCCGCAGATGGTCACGGTGTCCGCCACGCCCGGCGAGCTCGAACTCCGGCTCTCCGAGGGGCGGGTGGTCGAGCAGATCATCCGGCCGACCTTCCTGATCGACCCCGTGGTCGAGGTCCGCCCGGTCAAGGGCCAGGTGGACGACCTCCTCGGCGAGATCCGCGCCCGGGTCCGCGCCAACGAGCGGGTGCTCGTGACCACGCTCACCAAACGGATGGCGGAGGATCTGAGCGACTATCTCCAGCAGGTGGGCGTTCGGGTTCGCTACCTTCACTCCGACATCGACGCGATCGAGCGAATGGAGATCCTCCGGGGCCTCCGGCTCGGCGACTTCGACGTCCTCGTCGGGATCAACCTGCTCCGGGAAGGGCTCGATCTTCCCGAGGTGTCGCTGGTGGCCGTGCTCGACGCGGACAACGAGGGCTTCCTCCGGAGCGATCGCTCCCTGATCCAGACGGTCGGCCGCGCCGCGCGGAACATCAACGGCCTCGGCATCCTGTACGCCGATACGATCACCGGCTCGATGCGCCGGGCGCTCGACGAGATGGACCGCCGCCGCCAGAAGCAGGTCGCCTACAACGAGGCGCACGGCGTGGTCCCGCGGTCGATCGTCAAGTCGATGGAGCAGGTCAAGCTCTCGACCCACGTGGCGGATGCCCGCAGCGAGCGGCCCGGTCCGCGCGACAAGAAGGCACCGGCCGCCGCCCCGGACCTCCGGAACCCGGCCGAGCGGGCCAAGGCGATGCAGGCGCTCGAGCGGCAGATGCGCGAGGCCGCGGCCAACCTCGAGTTCGAGATGGCCGCCATGCTCCGGGACCAGCTCAACGAACTCCGGGCCCTCGATGCCGGAAACGTGAGCCGGCCGAGCGGCGGCGGCACCGGCGGCCGGCCGGGGCGGCGCGGCGGCCGGCGGGCCCGGACCTGACGTGCGCCGCCTGGTGTCGGAAGCCGAGCTCCGGGCCGAGGGCGAGGCGTTAGGCGGTTCGCTCGCCCCGGGGGAGGTGGTCTGGCTCGTGGGCGAGATGGGGGCCGGGAAAACGACCCTGGTCAAGGCGGTCGTGAAGGGGCTGGGCGTCGGGGCCGCGGCCACGAGCCCCACGTACGGTCTGGTCCATCGCTACGAGGGCCGCCGGGGTCCGGTCTTTCATGTGGACTGCTACCGCCTCCGCCGGCCCGACGAAGCCCGCGACCTCGATTGGGAGGGCCTGGTGCTGGGCGACGCGCTGCTCGTCGAATGGCCGGAGCGGGCCGGTCCCTGGGCCGTACCACCCACCCGGCGGGTCCGCCTCGAGCATGCCGACGATCCGGACCTTCGCTGGTTCGAGGTGACCGCATGATCGTCGTGGCGGTGGATGCGGCAACGGATCGGCTGTCCGTGGCGGCCGGATCGGCGGCGGGGCCGATCGTCGAACGGACCGCCGCGGGCGCGCGGCGCCATGCCGGGCTGCTCGTCAGCTTCGTCGGCGAGGCGCTCGCGGAACTCGGCCTCGGCCTCGCGGACGTCGGGGCCGTGGCGGTGAGCGATGGACCGGGTAGCTTCACGGGACTTCGGGTGGCGGCGGCGTGGGCCAAGGGCTTCATTGCCGAATCCGGCCTCCCGCTCTACGTCGCCTCGTCGTTGCTGGTGCGCGCCCGCCGGGCGGGTCCAGGTGCCGGCCTGGTGCTCGGTGCCGGGAGTGCCATGCGCGGTGAGTGGTTCGTGGGCGCCTATCGATTCGGCGCCGACGATTCGGTCGAGACGGTGGTGCCGCCGCGGGTGGCCCGGGCGGCGGAACCCTGGGAGGGGCCGCCGCCTCGCGCCGTGATCGGCGATGACTTCGCCGAGGCGGTGGCACGCTGGTCGGGTGCGGCGGCGTGGGTTGGCGGTGGGGCGGGCCTGCCGGAAGCGGCGGACCTGATCCGGCTGATCGGGGTGCCGGGCGGCGCGGAACTGGTGACCGACCCGTCGACCTGGGAGCCCGAGTACGGCCGGCTCGCGGAGGCGCAGGTCAAATGGGAGCGGGAGCATGGACGAGCCCTACCGGATTCGGCCGGGCTCGGCGGCTGACGCGGCGGCCATCGCCCGCGCCGAAGCTATTTGCTTTTCGGATCCGTGGTCGGAGCGGGGGATCCGGGAACTGTTTGAAATCGATACAGTTCTCTCCCTGGTGGCGGAGGCCGACCGACCAGATTTGCGCCTTGCAGGATACCTCTTTGCACGGGTGATCGCCGGGGAGGCGGAGATTCTCTCCGTGGCCGTTCTTCCGGAGGCCCGACGCAGGGGGATTGGGGCCCGGTTGCTCGAGGAAACGCTGGGGGGACTGGAAGCCCGGGGGGTGCGGGCGGTTTTCCTGGAGGTCAGGGAGTCGAACGAGGCCGCCCGGCGGCTCTACGAGGACTTCGGGTTCCGGCCGGTGGGGATCCGGGCGGACTACTATCAGAAGCCTCGCGAGCACGCGGTAGTCCTGAGGCGGGATCTCGGGTCGGGCTTGAATTGATACAATCTCGGTAACTTTGTATTGTTGAAAGAGTTAGAGGCTGGTATCGTGGGCGGGTTCCCGACCACGTTCCGCCGTCACTTCGAGGAGAGTCGCCATGAGCCGCAGTCTCAACAAAGTCATCCTGATCGGCAATCTCGGAACGGACCCCGAGGTCCGCAGCACCTCGAACGGGGGGCGGGTGGCCACCCTCTCGGTGGCCACCAGTCGGCGTTGGAAAGGCCAGAGCGGTGACATGCAGGAAAAGACGGAGTGGCATAGGGTTGTGCTGTGGAACAACAAGGGCTCAAATCTTGCTGATGTTGCGGAACGGTATTGCAAGAAGGGCGATAAGGTCTACGTCGAAGGGAGCATCGAGTACCGGACCTGGCAGGACAAGGAGGGGCAGACTCGGTACATGACCGAGATCAACGCCCGCGAATTGATCATGCTGTCCGGCCGCGGTGGTTCCGACGGCGAGTCCTTCTCGTCCTCGAAGGCGAGTGCTGCGGCTGCTTCGCCGCAGAAGTCCCAGTCCTTCGATGACTTTCCGGAGGCCCTTGATGCTGAGGATGACGATCTTCCGTTCTAAGGTCACGCTGGCGTTCCTGATGCTTGGGGCGGCCGCGGTTCCTTTCTCCGCGGCCGTTTCCCAGGCCTCACCCAAGCCGCCGTCGACCTACACGGTCAAGCGCGGCGACACGCTCTTCTCGATCGCCCGTCAGCTCCTCGGCGATGAGAGCCGCTGGCAGGAGATCTACAAGCTCAACGCCGACATCCTGTCGAGCCCGAACGATCTCAGGCCCGGCCAGGTGCTCAAGCTCGACGGCGCCGCGCCGGCGCCGCGGGCCGAGAAGCCCGAGCCGCAGCCAGCGGCGCCGGTCGCCAAGCCGGCCGAGCAGCCGAAGGCGCCGACCCGCGAAGAGCGTCAGGAAATGACGCTTCCCACCCCGCAGCCGCTCGCGCGGCCGGTCGTGGTGGAACCGGCGGCCCAGGAGCCCCAGCAGACCGACTCGCTGTTCGCCCGCCGCCGGGGGCTCGATGCCCGCACGGCGCTGCGGACCTACCGCGAGCAGCCGTACCGCCCGCTTCGGCGGGGCGAGTTCTTCGCCGCCGGGTACCTGACGGAAGAAGATGCGCTTCCCTTCGGCCAGCTCCTCGGCAGCGTTACGCCCCAGCAGATCCGGAACCTCAGTGAGCGGGCCACGGCCACGCTCTACACCGAGGTCGCCGTGATGGCGCCGGCCGGCGGTCGGTACCAGCCGGGCGATTCGCTCCTCGTGGTCCAGACCTTCCCCGGCCCCGAGGGCTACGGCGATATCGTGCTGCCCACCGGGATGATCCGCGTCACCGGCCAGAACGGCGAGCAGAGCCTTGCCACGGTCGTGGCCGTCTACGGCCCGATCCGGAACGGCCAGCTCACCATCCCGGCCGACAAGTTCGTCGACGGCGGTACCAGCCGCGCCCAGCCGGTGGCGCAGGGGATCGAGGGCATGGTCCTCGGCCAGCGGGAAGTCCGGGAGCTCAAGCACCCCCAGGACTACCTCTTCATCGACAAGGGCCGGACCGACGGCGTGGCCCGCGGGGACATCTTCGAGGTGCGCCGGACGCCGTCGCAGCGCGAAGAGGCCGCCGCCACGACCAACGAACTGATGGCGGTGCTCCAGGTCATCCACGTCCGGGAACACTCGGCCACGGTCAAGATTCTCAACGTGGTCTCGCCGGACATCGCGCCGGGGACCAAGGTCGTCCAGGTCGCCAAGCTGCCCAACTGACCCCCGCCTAACAGGCTGGCAGACGCGGGGCCGTCCCTAACGGCCCCGCGTCGTTTTATCTTCCTGTCACGAAAACGGTCGTTCGAGCGTCTCCCGACGCCGGACGGATCGCCAACCGGCCGCCGTGAGCCCGCCCGTGCGCGGGCCCGTCCCACCCGAAGGAGTGTGGATGCTCTTCGCGTTCCAGGCCCTGACCGCGGTACCCGATTCCGCCTGGCAGTTGCTCGTGACCGCCAACCTGACCACCAAGATCGTGCTCGGGGTCACCGCGGTGCTGTCGCTCTACTCCTGGTTCGTCATGGGGCTCAAGTACTGGCAGTTTCGCCGGCTCCGGCGCCAGGCCAACCGGTTCTTCCAGGCCCTCGAAGGCGCCCCCCGGCTGCCCGACGCCTACCGGGTGGCGCTCAAGCTGCCCGCCTCGCCGTTCACCAAGCTGTTCCGCGAGGCAATGCACTTCTACGAGGAGATCTTCCCCGGGGCCAACCGGGAAGGGCCGGAGCCGGGGCGGAGCATGACGCCCACCCAGCTCGAGGCCCTCAAACTGGTGCTCGGGAAGGAAGTCGGCGCCGAACGTGACGTGTCGATCCGCCTGGTCCCGACCCTCGGCACCATCGGGGCGGTGAGTCCGCTCCTCGGCCTGCTCGGCACCGTGCTCGGGGTGATGCACGCCTTTCTCGGGATGGGCCAGAAGGGGAGCGGCAACATCGCGGCGGTCGCGCCGGGTATTGCCGAGGCGCTCATCACCACGGTGGCGGGCATCGCGGCCGCGATTCCAGCGTTGATGGCGTACAACTACTTCGTGGCCAAGGCCACCCGGTTCGAGGGCGACCTGGACGGGTTCGCCAACGGATTGATCGGCTGGATGGCGCGCGAGGGCTGGGTCTGATGGCGGGCGGCGGCCGGCAGGGGTTCACCAACCGGCGCGGGCTGGAGACGAACGCCACGGTCAACATCACGCCGCTGGTGGACGTGGCGTTGGTGCTCCTGATCATTTTCATGATCACCGCGCCGATCATGCAGGGCGGGATCGACGTCGAACTGCCGCAGGCCAAGGCCACGCCGATCGCATCGAAGGACGGGATTACCGTCAGCGTCGACCGGACCGGTCAGATCTACGTCGACAACATCAGGGTCACCCAGGCGGAGCTCCAGGCCACGGTCCGCCGCCTCATGGACCAGCGGCAGGCCACCAGCGTTTACGTCCGGGGCGACCGGTCCACCGCCTACGGCAACGTCGTCCGGGTGATCGCGGCTCTCCATGCGGCGGGGATCACGTCGGCCGGGTTGGTGACCCAAGAGGAAGACATCGCCCGATGAGGTTCCGGCGGGACGGCGGGATTCCCAGGACGGCCTTCATGGCCGGCGCGGCCGGCACCGTGGCGGTGCACGGAGCGTTCCTGGCTCTGCTGCTCCTTGCCTCGCGGGATCAGGGCCCCAAGCCGGTGGTCTACAACGTCCAGCTGGTAGCGGCGCCCCGGCCTACGACGAGCCGCCGGCCGCCGGTCGAAACCCCGGCGCCGCCGGCGCCTCCCAAGGTCGATCCGGCCCCGACGAAGAAGACCGCCCCGGTTCCCAAGCCGCCCAAGACCGTCGATCCGAAGACCGAACCGGCGCCGCCGCGCAAGGCGGTCGAGACGCCGAATCCGGATGCCACGCCGAGTACCGGCCGGGACGTCGACAACGTCTCGGTGACCAGCGGCGTCGACTTTCCATTCCCTGAGTATCTCCGGCGCCTCACCAACGAAATTCTCCGCCGGTTCCAGCGCCCGGCGGGGACGGCGGCCTATGAGGCCGAGGTGGCGTTCACCATCAACCGCGATGGCTCGGTGCGGGACATTCGCGTGACGCGCGGGTCGCGGAGTTATCAGTTCAACCTCGACGCCCAGGGTGCGGTGGAGCAGGCCGGGGCGGACAAGGCGTTCGGGCCATTGCCCCAGGGCTGGAACTCGGACATTCTGCAGGTCGCATTTCTCTTCACGCCGAGGACGGGTCGATGAGAAGGTGGTTGGGAGCCGTGGTAGTGATGATGCTCCTTGGCGGGCGGACCGCGGCGGGCCAGGATACGGTCACCGTCATCGGCAGGTACAACCCGGCCGATCAGCCTGCGGTGGTCTTCTTCCCGACCGCGGCGGCGCTCGATTCGATCCGCGAAATCATGGCGCGCGATCTCGACTACAGCGATCGCCTCAAGGTGATCACGCTGCCGGCCGCCGGCCCGGTGGCCGACCCGACGCCAGCGACCATCAATTACGCGCTCTACCGGGCGCTCAACGCGAGAATCGGCGTCGAGATCACCGGAACGCCCGGCGCCGTGACCATCCGGCTGCATGACCTGCTGCTCGAAACACTCCGGCACACGATCGCCGCACCGCTCGATCCCTCGGGTCAGGGGGAGGCCCGCATGGCCATCCACCGGGTATCGGACAGCCTGGTGATGTGGGCCGTCGGCCGGCCGGGGATCGCCGCGACCCGGATCGCGTTCCGGAACCGGGGTGACGGGCGGATCTACCGGGTGGACAGCGACGGCTACGGCGTCGTCCCGATCAGCCCGGCGAACGCCCTGGCCGTCTCGCCGACCTGGTCCCCTGACGGTGGCCGAATTGCCTACACTCAGCTGGGCGGCGAAGGGCCCGGCGTCCTCATTCTGCAGTCGGTCTCGACCGGTACCAGGGTGGTTGTCCCGACCACCACGCAGGGTCAGAACATCACGCCGGCGTTCTCGCCGGATGGCCAGAAACTGATCTTCTCGCGGATGACGGAGCAGTCGGCCAACCTGTACGCGGTCAACGTGGCCGATCTCTGCTGTCTGGAACGCCTTACGGCTGCAAGGTTTGCGGAAAACCTGTCACCTGTCTATTCTCCCGACGGGCGGCGTGTTGCGTTCGTCTCGAACCGGGCCGGAGCGCCGCAGATCTATTCGATGGGGGCGGATGGAACCGCGCAGGAGCTGCTGGTTCCGTTCGAATACGGCGGCGGGGCGGCCTATGCCCCGGACTGGTCGCCGGACGGCTCGATGATCGTGTTCCACCGGGAGTATGAGGGGACCCCGCAGATCGTCACCTATGATCTGGGGCGCCGGGTCGCCCAGCAGCGCACTTCCGGGAGCAAGAACGAGGACCCGAGTTTCGGGCCGGACGGGACCCACGTGGTGTTCGTCTCGGGCCGGACCGGGCGGGGTCAGTTGCACGTGATCGACCTCGAAACCGGACGAGTGAGACAGTTGATGACACCGGGCGTGGCCCGGTTGCCGTCATGGTCGCGAACCTTGGGGCGCGGCCGGTAACGTTCGCCGAAGGAACTGCCAACCTGTTTTTCTACTAGGGACTGCCGCATGCGCATCCGATCGCTCGCCCTCGCGCTCGCCTTCCTGGCGGCCTCCTGCGGGAAGAAGACTCCGGAGCAGCCCAACCCGCTGCCTCCGGCGCCGCCCCCGCCCACGGACACCCGGACGCCACCGCCCCCGCCCCCGCCGCCGACGAACGACAACTCGGCCGAGATGGTGCGGGCCGAGTTGATGCGGGTCCTGATGGAGCCGATCTATTTCGAGCTCGACCAGGACGCCCTCCGGTCCGATGCGCAGGCGTCGCTGGAACGGAAGGCCGCCATCCTGTTGGCCAACCCGTCGGTCCGGGTCCGGGTCGCGGGTCACGCCGACGAACGCGGCTCCGACGAATACAACCTGGTTCTCGGCACCCGGCGCGCCACGGCGGCCAAGCGGTTCTTCGAGGCCCGGGGCATCGACGGGTCGCGGGTCGAGATCGTCTCCTTCGGGGAAGAACGGCCGGCCGATCCGGGCTCGAACGAAGGCGCCTGGGCCAAGAACCGGCGCGACGAGTTCGAAGTCACGTCGGGCGCTGACCGGCTGGTGAGACCGCAGTGATTCGCCGGGCGGTGATGGCAGGCCTCGTCCTGCTCGGGGCCGGGTGCGCCACGAAGGGGGCGGTCCGGCGGGTCGAGACCCAGGTCCTGGTGCTCCGGGCGGAAACGGCGCGCCAGGACTCGGTTCGGGCGGCGGAGCTGGCCCGGATCATCCGTCTCCAGCAGGCGGTGCTCGACTCGTTGACCAACACCCGGCAGGCCATCCGGGTCCTCGATGCCCGGAACGCGGCCGACGTCACCGACCTGCAGCGCCAGCTACTCGCGATCCAGGAACTCACGGGCCAGAGCCAGCGGCGTCTCGCCGAGATTCGAACCCAGATGGACAACCGGGCGGAGGCGCTGGCGGCGACGGCCCCTCCTCCGGTCGGCGACTCCGCCGGTGCCGCACCAATCGGCGGGGCGCAACCGGCGCCCTCGGCCGACCAGATGTATACCGGAGCGCTGCAGCAGTACCAGCGCGGCAGCACGGTGGTGGCGCGGCGGACCTTCCTCGAGTTCCTCCAGCAGTATCCGACGCACCCGAACGCCCCGGACGCCTCCTACTGGATCGCCGAGTCGTTCGAACGAACCGAGCCGGACAGCGCGATTGCGCGGTATGGGGAGTTGCGGACCAAGTACCCGCAATCCCGTTGGGCGCCGACCTCGTTGTACAAGATCGGCTACGTGTACGAGAACGTGGTGAAGGACGTGCCGAAGGCCCGGGCGGCGTATCAGCGCCTCCTGAACGAGTTTCCTCGTTCGGAGGACGCCGAGTTGGCCAAAGCACGGTTGGATGGCCTGAAACCATAGCCAGTCGGGGCAGTTGATGGCGCGGTCAAGCGGCGAGATGCCGTTCCTCGAGCATCTCGAGGAGCTGAGATCCCGACTGGTCAAGGCCCTCATCGGCCTGGTGATCGGCGTTGGGCTGGGGATCTGGCTCGTGGGCCAGTTCCACCTGGTCGACGTCCTCCAGGCGCCGATCATCCCGCTCCTCGAGGGCCGCCACCTGGTGGTCCAGAGTCCCACCGAACCGGTCATGATCCTGCTCAAGCTCGGCTTCATCGCCGGGCTGGTGCTTGCCTCGCCGGTGCTCGTCTGGCAGATCTGGGCCTTCCTCTCGCCCGCGCTCTACGCCCAGGAAAAGAAGGCGATCATCCCGGCCCTGTTCGTCGGGCTGGCGCTGTTTATCGCCGGGGCGGTTTCCAGCTTCATTTTCATCGTGCCCCAGGCTCTCCGGGTGCTCCTTGGCATCAGGCCGGGCGAGTTCGAGTTCTTGATCACGTTCAAGGAGTATTTCGGCTTCGTGCTCCAGGTGGTCCTGGCGATGGGGCTCTCGGCCGAGTTGCCGCTTCTGATCATCATCCTGGCGGTCCTGGGCGTCGTCACGCCCGCGATGCTCAACCGGTTCCGACGGTTCGCCGTCGTGTTGGCGTTTGCCGGCGGGGCGATTCTCTCGCCCGGCACCGACGTCTTCTCAATGCTGATGATGACGGTGCCGCTGATCGTATTGTACGAAGTCGGCTTCCTCGGGGCGGTGGTGGTCCACCGGCGCCGGCTCCGGCGGACGGCGGAGATCGCGGCGGGGCTGCTGCTGCTGGCCGTGTCGACGGCCGATGCCCAGCGGCCGGTGACCCAGGATCCGACCCGGGGGCAGCCGCGGGCCGACTCGCTCCCACCGAAGCCGATCGACTCCGCCGCGGCCCGGCGCCTCGGCATTCCCACTGCGCCGAAACTGAGCTTTCCCGCCGCCGATTCCATCATGCAGGAGCTGCTCGAGCGCGAAGGCTTCGAGATCACGCGCTACCGGAGCGACACCGCGCGGGTCGAGGCGGCCAACCGCCAGGTGACCCTCGACGGAAACGCCATGAGCGAACGGGCCGGGGGCACCCTCGAGGCCCGGAAGATCTATTACCGCGAAGGCGATTGCCGGTTCGAAGCCGAAGGCGAACCGCATCTGTTCCAGAACGGCACCGTGGTGGTGGGGCGCGAGGTGAAGTTCGACACCTGTCTCGAGCGCGGGATCGTTCAGGACGGCCGGACGACCTTTCCGCAGCAGGGTGCCAACTGGATCATCAGCGGCAACATCGCGATGGACTCCTCGACCAGCCGGATCTACGCGAGCGCCCGCGAGGTGACCAGCTGCGACCTCCCCGAGTCGCACTATCACTTCGCGGCCAAGGAACTCAAGTGGGTCTCGCAGTCGACGATGGTCGCGCGTCCGATGGTGCTCTACATCCGCGATGTGCCCATCGCCTGGCTGCCGTTCCTGTTCCAGGACACCAAACGGGGGCGCCGGTCCGGGATTCTTATTCCCGAGTTCGGCTTCAACGATATCGTCCGGCCGAGCCGCAGCTACAACCGGACGATCCGGAACCTCGGGTACTACTGGGCCCCCAACGACTATGTGGACATGCTGGCCCGGTTCGACTGGTTTTCGAACCGGTACGTCGAGTTCGGGGTCGAGGGTCAGTACAAGTTCGTGGACCGGTTCCTCTCCGGCGCCCTCAGTTTCTCCCGGAGCCACGAGGTGTCCGGCAACAGCGGGATGCGGCTCGCCTGGCGGCACCGGCAGCAGTTCAACAACACGACCCGCCTCAACTGGGACGTGGACTACTCCACCAATTCGTCGCTGATCAAGCGCAACTCGATCGATCCGCGGCTCACCACCCAGCAGATCCGG
The DNA here is from genome assembly GCA_050183815.1 of Gemmatimonadales bacterium. GTDB lineage: Bacteria > Gemmatimonadota > Gemmatimonadetes > Gemmatimonadales > GWC2-71-9 > SHZU01. The sequence continues at coordinate 18,610 of JBFXAY010000091.1, forward strand.
AGTTCGGCCAACCTCACCAAGCAGTTCGCCTGGGGCAATATTGCGCTGGGTGGCACCCGGTCGCAGAACGTGACCGACGGGAGTGCCCGGATGACGGCCCCGTCGCTCACGGTGTCGCCCAAGCCGTTCGATTTCGGGCCCAACGTGACCTGGTCGCCGGACCTGAGCTTCACCAACGACCTCGCCCAGAAGCAGCCGCTGCCCGCGGTGCTGGTCCCGCGCGGCGCGGGGGAGATCGACACGCTGCAGGTGACCGGGGCGAGCCGCCTGAGCCGCTTCACGATGAACACCCCGCTCCGGATCGGCGGCTTCAACTGGTCGAACTC
>JBFXAY010000092.1:0-18893 GCA_050183815.1 Gemmatimonadales bacterium
CTCCTCCCGCTCTCGCAGCGGCTGGCGGCGTCGTACGTCACCGGGGAATCGGATCCCAGCATCGCGCGGGTGCTCAATACGCCGGCTCCGGCCTCCGCGTCGGCGTCGGCACCGCCGCTCCGTCCGCCGGCGGGCCAGCCGGAGCGCCGGCGGGAGCCGCCGTCGCCCAAAGTCACCGTCGGCGGCTTCGAGGTGGACGCCGCGACCGCGATCAAGGTGCTGGGCGGACTGGTGCTCCTCCTGATCCTGCTCCAGCTGCTGCAGCTGATCTTCTGATGCCGACTTTCCACGTCGACCTGGTGACCGAACGCGGGCTGCAACGCGTTCCCTTCACGTTCGACGACGACCGCCCCATCGGGTCTCAGCTCGGTCACATTCTCGAGGAGCTTCGGCAGCGCGGCGTCGTGCTGCGCGGCGGGCCGGAGGACGAGTTGTCGGTCCTGTGGAACGGGCGCGAGATCGACCAGTCGCGGACCCTCACGGCCCTCGGCCTCACGCCTCATTACCCCATCGAACTGCGGATGCGGCGGCGCGCCGCGGCCGCGGCGGCCCGCACGGAACCGCCGGCGACGCCGTTCCTGCCCAAGGCGGGATATCAGGGCGCGGTGGCGGGCGTCACCGGGGCGGCGCTCGCGTGGGCCATTGCCGCGCTCACGCTCGCGGATCTGCCCGGCTTCCTGGCCGGGTACGGCGCGCTCGACGTCTTCGTCGCCGGTCTGCTCGGTGCGCTGATCGGCGCTCTGGTGCTGGGGGTACAGGCGCTCCGCCGGGCGGAGTCGCCCGGCATCGGGTTGCTGCTGGGGGCACTGCTCGGGGCGTTGGGCGGGCTGCTCGGTGCCTTCCTCGGCGGACTCGCGGCCGGAGCGATCGGATTCACCGGATCGCGCCAGAGCTTCGTGCTCGCGCGCCTCATCTTCTGGGTGCTTGCCGCGAGCTTCACCGGTGCGGCACTCGGCCTCGGGGACGTGAAGCGGGATGCCCGCCGGATGCTGGACGGCCTGCTCTTCGGCCTCGGCGCGGGCCTGTTCGGCGGCCTGTTGATGTCCCTGCCGGGCCGGACCGATCTCTGGCAGCTGCTGGCCTTTCTCGTCGTGGGTCTCGGTCTCGGTGCCGGGCTCAGCCTCCCGGCGCTGCAACGTGCCCTGGGCGTGCTCGAACTCGAGTCCGAGGGGCGCTCGGCCATCGGGCTGCTCCGCCATCGCGGCTGGGAGATCGGCCACCGGGGCGTCAACCGGATCGGCGGGCTCTTCGAGGTCGTGGTCCAGGGCGGCCGCTGCCGGTTGCAGCCGTTAGGCGCGTCGGGGGCCCAGCTCGGCGGCCGGCCGGTCACCGGGGCCACCGATCTGCTGAACCAGGACGTCCTCACCGTCGGCGAGCGCCGCTACCGGTACCGCCGGTTCCCGGAGCGGCGCCTGTGAGGCGGCTGGTCGCGGTGGCCGCGCTCGCGGCCGGCCTGGCGGGACGGGCGGCGGCCCAGGGATCCGAAGCGGTGCTGCTTCGCTGCGCCCCGGGTAGTGCCGCCGCCTGCCTCGCTACCTCGGCCACGCTGGCGCCGGATCAGATCCGGCAGGCCGGCGCGGCGGGCGTGCGGGGTCTCGGCTGGCGGGGCCGGTTCCTCGGTGACACCGGCCTCATCGGCAAGGGACGGCGGAGCCGCTCGGTCGACCCCGAGCGGTCGAGCCGGGTGCTGATCCTGGTCGATGTCAGCGGCAGCATGCGAAGCTCCCGGTTCGCCACCACCCGGTGGGTGGTGCGCGACTTCCTCGCGACCCTGGACTCGCTCCCGCGCGGCAGCGTCCGGGTGGCGGTGGCGGCGTTCGGCAGCGTCGGGGTGGTGGCCGGGATCCGGAATGCCGCGTTCACCACGCCGGACTCGGCCGTCTTCCAGGTCGAGGCGCTGCGGAATCCGGATCGCGAGAACACCGGGCTCTTTTCCGCCATCGAAACCGGGACCACCCGGCTGGTGAGCGAACTCCGCGCCGCGGAGGCCGGCGGGCTGGGCGCGCTGGTCGTCATCACCGACGGCGACAACGATGTCCGGCCCGGCGACGACCGCGATCTGCTGACCGGCGCGGAGGGCCTGGCCCAGGCCGCGCGCACCGTGGACCAGAGTCCGGTGGTCGTGAGTATCGTCGGCATCGGCAACCTCAATCAGACGGCCCTCACCGCCCTGGCCGGGCGCCGCGGCCGGAAGACCGTAGTCGACGAAGACCAGTACGAGATGAGCAGGGCGCTGGGCGAGATTCGCGACCTGCTCTGGTCCGGCTGGGAAGTCGTCGTCCCGATCGGGGCCGCGCGCGAGGAACTTGGTCGCGGGCTCGCCAGCCTCGGTCTCGCGGCGCAGGTCGGCCGCGGCGCGTTCGACGCGCCGGCGGCGGTCTGGGCCCCGCCGGTCATGGCCCTGCCGGCGTTCGGCGGCGTGGCGTCGGCGGATCTCGCGCCGGCCGGTGCCGATCTCCGGTCGGTGTTCGACGGCCGGCTTCTCCTGGCGCTGATGCTGCTGGTGCTGCTGGTGATGCTGTGGGTGGTGGTGCCGCGGCTCCTCTGGCCGGCCCTGCCGGCGGCGGTTCCGGCCGGCGGGGCCGCACCCGCTCCCGCGGCACCGAAGCCGGCCAAGGCGCCGCCGCCCGGCAGCCTGCGATCGGATGTCCGGGAGGCGCCGCCCCGGCGTCCGTCCGAAGTCACCGCGGCGCGGGCGAGGAAGGCCTAGGGCGCAGTGAGCGAAGGGAGCAATTGCCCCAGCTGCGCCGCGCCGCTGACCCCCGGTTCCGAAGCGTGCGACCAGTGCGGCGCCCCGCTGCACCGCTGCCGTCATTGTGACTGGCTGATCCTCGAGTCCGACGCCTTCTGCGGTCACTGCGGCCGGGCCACGGCGGACTCTCTCGGTGGCGCGGCCCCGCCCGTCCAGGCGGCGTATTCGCCGTGGGACCACATCGTCGAGCGCCTCCGCGAAACCGTCGCGGGCGAGTACGAAATCATCCGCGAGATCGGCCGGGGCGGATTCGCGGCCGTCTACCTCGCCCACGAGACGGCCCTCAACCGCCGCGTCGCGATCAAGGTGATGTCGCCGGACCTGATGGCGACGCCCGGGATGTACGAGCGGTTCCGCCGCGAGGGCGAGACCGAAGCGCGGATGACCCATCCGAACATCATCACGGTGCACGCCGTCCGGATGATGGGTGGTCTCAATCTGCTGGTCATGCGGTTTGTCGACGGGCTGGCGCTCGATGCGATTCTCGCCCGCCGGCCGCGGCTGCCGCACCCGATCGTGTCGGCCATCGTCTACCAGGTGGGCAGCGCCCTCGCCTACGCCCACCGGCGCTCGGTCGTCCATCGCGACATCAAGCCCGGCAACATTCTGATCAGTACCGAAGGCAACGCGATCGTCACCGACTTCGGGATCGCCAAGGTCACCGAGACCCAGACCTCGACCCAGACCGGGGCCACCCTTGGCACCGTGCCGTACATGAGTCCCGAACAGTGCTACGCGAAGGCGGTCGGGACCCAGTCGGATCAGTACTCGTTAGGCGTGGTGGCCTTCGAGATGCTCACCGGCCAGCCGCCGTTTCTGGGCAGCCAGTTCGAGGTGATGGTGGCACACACCTCCCAGGAGCCGCCGTCGATCCGGTCGCTCCGGCCGGACTGCCCGCCGGAACTCGCCGCGGCGGTGCACCGGATGCTGGCCAAGCGCGCCGAGGATCGCTTTCCGTCTCTCGCGGAAATGCTGACGGCCATCGGCGGGGTGCCGCTCGCCGAGCATGACCCGTTGCGGGAAACGATTGCCCGGATGGCGGGGGGCGATTTCGCGCTCGTGGATGCGGCCCCGATCGGCTCACCCAAGGTGGGCACGATCCGCTTCGCCACCCCGCGAACCCCGGCCGAGCCGATTCCGGTGCCGCCGCCACCGGCCGCGGTGCCGACGGCCGCCGCCGTCCTCATCGGCGGGACCCCGCCGGAGGCGGAGCCCGGCCAGCGGGTGCAGCTGACCGCCGAGGTGCGCGACCAGGCGCGCGCGGCCGTTCCGCTGCCGGTGACCTGGCGGTCGCTCACGCCGGAGGTGGCGGCCGTGAGTCCGGCCGGCATGGTGCTGCTGCACCGGGCCGGCCGCGCGGTCATCGAAGCGGAGTGTCAGGGCGTGGCGGCCACCGTGTCGATCACGGTCGAGGAGCCGCGCCCGCCGGTGGCGGCGGTACTGGTGGATCCCGCCCAGATCGATCTCGAAGCCGGCGAGGACTGTCCGCTCACCGCCACCGCGGTCGACGCCGACGGGGCGAGCCTCGACGGCATCGCGTTCGAGTGGTCGGCGGAACCGCCGGAGGTGGCCGGGGTCCATCCGCGCACCGGGCGCCTGGAGGCGCGGGCGGCCGGCACCGCGGTGGTCACGGTCCGGGCGGAGGAGGCCACTGCCCGGATCGAGGTCTTGGTCACGCCGGCCCGGATCGTCGGACTCACGATTGCCGGTCCGGAGCGAGTCGGCGTCGATCGCCGGGTTCGGTTCGAGGCTCGAGGGACCACGGCGACCGGCCGGAGCATTCCGGTGACGGCGCGGTGGTCGAGCGATAAGCCCGGGGTGGCGGCCGTCGACGAGCACGGAACCGTGCGGGGTACGGGTGTCGGGACCGCGACCGTGCGCGCGGCGTACGAGGACCTGGAAGCATCGGCGCGGCTCGTGGTGTCGGTTCCGTGGGTCCGGACGCCAGGCGGCCGGCGCACGATCGGCGGGGCGGTGGCCGCCGTTGCCCTGGCGGGGATCGTCTGGGGCGTGTTGCAGCGCGAGCCCGGGGCCGATCCCGGCAGCAAGGTCCTCGTGGTCGATCCCGGAGCGGGTGGTGCGCCGGTTGCCGGTGCGGCACCAGACTCGGGACGGCCGCCTCCCGCAGAGGGAGCACTCGTCGCCGGGGGCGAGGTCACCCCGCCGCCACTCCCCCCGCCGCCCGCTCCGGAACCCGCGGCGGCCTCGGGGCCTTCGGCGTCCGGGCCGGTGCTTGCCTCGGTTCGGGTGACCTCCCCGGAGCTCGCGTTGGCGCCCGGCGGGACCGGTTCGGTGCGCTATCAGTTGATCGACGACGGCGGCCGCCCGTTCACCGACGCGGCGTTGCGGCCCGCCTGGTCATCGACGGATCCGGCCGTGGCCGTGGTCGATCAGCGGACGGGTACCGTGACGGCCCGGGCGCCGGGACGCGCCACGATTCGCGTCGAGATCAACGGCCGCCGCGGGCAGGCCGTCGTCGTCGTCGCCGCGCCGCGGCCCGCCTCGGCGCAGATCGTCGGGGCCCCCGATTCGCTCGTGCCGACCCGGGCCGCGCGGCTCGGTTTCGAGGCCCGCTCGGCGGCCGGGTCGGTGATGCCGGCCACCGAAGCGGTGCGCTGGAGTTCGAGCGATCCCGCGGTCGCGAGCGTCACGGCGGACGGCACCGTCACCGCGGTCGGTCCGGGCCGCGTCGTGATCACCGGCGAGGCCGATGGTGTCCGGGCGACGGCGGCGATCCGGGTTCCGGCGCCGGTCGTGGCGGTTGCCCCGCCGCCCGCGCCCCAACCGATCCCGCCGCCGCCTCCTCCCGCGGCCGCCACCGTGTCGGCCGGCGACCTCCGCCCGGCGGCCGACCAGCTCGTGGCCCTGCTCCGCGCCAACGATCTTGGCCGGATCACCGCTCTCTACGACGCCACCGACCGCTACCGCGACAAGTTTCTCGGCTTCGTCAAGGACAGGTACAGCCCGGTGCGCGGCGGCGACATCACCATCGGGACGCCGTCACTTGCCGGGACCCGCGCCACGGCCCCGGTTTCCATTCCCCTCGACTGGCTCGGTGATTTCGGCGGGAAAACGTCGAAGGTGGCCGAGTTCTCGGCCACCTTCGAACGGAGCGGGTCTTCGTGGCAATTGCGATCGATCCGCCTCAGTCGGGCCTTTCCCTGACCTCCGCGGGGCCGGCGCTCCGACCACCGACGCCTAACGCCACGACAGCCGCCCTTCCTTGATCCCGGCCGAATTGGTCAGGTTGATGAAGTTGGTGAGTCCGTCCGGCTGGAGAATCAACAGCTCGTTCTGGCTCAGCCCGATCGAGACGATGATCCTGGTTCCGTCCGGCGCCCAGGCGGGGGTCGCGAACTCGCCGGTGGCGCCGGCCGTCACGCCCGTCCCGTCGGCGTTCATGATGGCCATCTGGCGGTTGCCGAGGACCACCCGGGTGAAGAGGATCTTGGTCCCGTCCGGTGAGAAGACCGGATCACGGGCGTCGTCCGTGGCGCTGTTGCTGAGATTCGTGAAGACGTTGTTTTGGTAGTTCCAGGTCCAGATTTCGTAGTTGCCGCCGCCGGTCCCGTGGTTCGAAGCGAACGCCACCACGGGACTGGTTGGCGAGGCGCTTGGCTGCATCTGCGTGAAGCCGAGGGACACGGTGCCCGTTGGACAGGGCGAGGACGGGTTGCAGGTGGCCGCACCGATCTGTTTCGTCCGGAGGATCCGCACGCCGGGGCCGGTCTGACTGGAGTAGATCAGGAACGAATTGCCGACCCACGCCGGGGTGCCGTCCGGCTCGCCCGGCGTGGTCGTCTGCTGGACGGGGTTCGAGCCGTCGGCGGCCATGGTCCAGATCTCGTCAGTGCCGGAGCGGTCGGACCGGAACGCGATCATGGTGCGGTCCGGGGAGAGCGCCGGCTCGCCGTCGAACGCGGCGTTGTTGGTGAGCTGGAGCTGGGAGGAGAGGGCGCCGTTCGGACTCATCCGCCAGAGTTCGGTCGTGAACGGGGTATCGCCTCGTTCGAAGACGACGAGGCCCGGGGGGATCGCGGTGACGTCGACGTTCAGCGTGAATAGCGCGCCGCCGGCGTTGTCGGCCGCGAGCGCGAGCCGGAACGTGTGCGGCCCCGCCGACAGCTGCGAGGGGTCGAGGACCATCGACAGGTTGACCGGCGTGGTGGTACCGCCGAGGGTGAAGCCGAGCCAATTGTCCCCGGGATTGAACGACCAGAACTGGGGCCTCAGGCCGGAAATCGGCCCGGCCGAACTGGTGATGGGGATCGAGGGGAGCTGGCGTGACGTGCCCCCGGCGATCGCCAAGGCGTGCAGGATCGGGACCGTCGGGACGATCTGCGCCGCCCCGGGGGTCACCGTGACCGTGACCGGGAATAGCTGCGGCGAGTTGTTCGCCTGGCCGAAGATCCGGAGGTTGGCCGTATAGGTTCCCGGCGGCAGCTGGCCTGCGTCCACGGACACCCAGAAAATGGCCGGAGCCGTGCCCGGTCCGGGGACGCCCCACGTCAGCCAATCGGCGGCGCCGGGGCCGTATTCGATGTCGCAGACACAGAGGCCCGTCAGGGTTCCGGTTCCGACATTGGTGATCGTGACGGTATCCGGGGGCAGCGCGAACCCCTGCGGCGTGTTGTAGGTCAGCGAGCCCGGAGTGGTTCCGATCAGGGGGTTCGCCGGCGTGACTTGCAGCGTGACCGGCAGGTTGAGCGGGGCATTGGCCGCGTAGCCCTGGATCGGGATCGTGGCGTGGTAGGTGCCGCCGCTGAGACCCGCGATGTTGGCCGTGATCGCCACGGTGGCGGGCGCGGTCGCCGAGTTGAGGTTCGCCGCCACCCAACCGGTCGGCTCGCCTTGCTGGTAGGTGATCGTTCCGAGTGCCAGACCGCCCAGTGAACCGGTCCCGCTGTTGGTGATCGCCACGTTGGCCGCGAGGCGCGACACCGACGGGTTCGAAAACAGCGCCACCGGTGTTTCGTCGACGGCGAGCACGGCCGGATTGGCCGCGACCTGGAACGTGACGCTCGCCGTCTGGGGTGCATTGGCGGCGTTCGGGGCGGTCACCGCGAACGTCGCCGTGTGGGTGCCCACCGGCAGGGCGGTGGTCCCCGGCCGGAGCTGGACCGTGGTCGGCGCGGCGGTGCCGGCGAAACTGCTCGTCATCCAGTTCGAGGCCGTCGCCCCATAGGTGAAGGCGCCGCTCAAGGTGCCGAGGTTCCCGCCGCCCGCGTTGCTGATGGCGAGGGTCTGAAGGCTCGGCAGCGGGCCGTTCTGGACCGCCGCGAAGTTGAAGGTGTTCTGGCCGAGTTGGATCCGCGGCGGGTTGACGACGGTGACTGTGGCGTTGCCGCTCTTGCCGCCGGCCGATGCGGTCACGGTGACCGATCCCTCGCCGGCCCCGGTCAGCGATGCCTGGTTACCCGAACTCGTCATGGAAACGATCCCGGATGCCGGGTTGACGCTCCAAGTCGGGGTCGGTGCCGGGCTGCAGTCGGTTGTCGCGAGTGTGGCCGTGGCCGTCGCCTGTTCGCCCACGCCGATCGAGTTGGGCTGGGCGGTCACGGACACGGAGTTGACGATGCACTCCGCCGGCCGGACGGGGCTCCGGCTGCAGGCCGTTGCGATCAGGGCCGATCCGAAGCCGGCCGCGAGCCCGGGCACCGCGAATCGTCGCATGGGCTAGAGCCGGTGGGGCTGTCCGAGGCCGATGCTGAGGCCGGCCCGGAGCAGGGCGTAGGGCCCGACCGGCTCAGGGGCGCTGTTGACCAGGAACCCGAGGTCGATCCCGACCCGGCGGGAAAACCGATAGAGGAAGCCCGCCCCGCCGCCGATCGAGGCACCGCTCTCGTTGATGTTGTCGTAGGGCGGGGTGTTGTCGGCCGGGTCGAAGTAGCGAACCAGGCCGTATCCTGCCCGGACCGTGAGATAGGGGCCGATTCGGCCGGCCGGCACGTTGATCCGGAGGCGGGGCTCGACGAAGATGACGGCCAGCTGGGAACCATCGGCGTCGCCGAGGTCCGAGATCTGGAACCCGAAGCCCACCGACAACGGGCCTTTCGACGAGTAGCGGACCTGCCCCTCGATCCCGACGGAAAAGGGATAGGAGCCCCCGGTCGACCCGTTGAGGTTCTTGTCGCTGAACGGTTTGACGATCGCGCCGGAGCCCTGGAGGGACCACGGATAGCGCGACTGGGCCGTGAGGTCGGCGGCGGCCAGCAATGGCACGGTCAAGAGCACCAGGCAACGCGACAGGTTCACTCGAGCCTCGTCCGGAGAAGGCGGTCTGGGGCTGGAAGTCAGCCCGGGCAATGTACTTTCGTCCCCATAGGGTTTCTACGGGAATCGCCCGGCCGCTGCCGGGGCCGGGGCCCACTGCGGTAGCGACGTTTCCCGGCGGATTCCCTCACCGGCCTGCCGGGGCGCCCGGGCGGTTCGGTTCTTGCCTGAGTTTCGATCGGCGGCCGGCGCTCTCCCGAGGTCCCCGACCCCGGGCCCGAGGCCCCTAACGCCTTGCCAGCGTTAGTTTTCACGACTATCTAATTGAGAGCGTTTCGCACCTGAGGGCCAAGCCGCTTCGGAACCGGACGCCGCCCGGCAACCCGGCAGCCGACCAGTCACGCGCGCATCCCGGAGAGCCAGTCACATGCCAGTCGTAAAGGTCACCCGCGCAGGCGTCAAGCAGGCTCCTCGCCAGGTTCCCACCGAAACCACGGCTACCGTGATGCCGATGACGGTGGACCGCGTCGGCGAGGAGGCGCCCGAGGACGAACAGCCGACCAAGGTGTCGAGCCTCGCGGAGGCATTCGAGAAGTTCAAACCCTCGCTCGACTTCAAGACGTCGGTGGGCGACGAGGGCACCGAATTCGCCGCCGAGCTCGATTTCAAGAGCCTCAAGGACTTCGATCCCAAGAAGCTGATGAGCCGCGAAGGCGGCAAGCGCAACGACCTGGCCGATCTCCAGAGCCAGATCGACCTGCTCCATCGGATGCGGGAGCGCTTCTCGGTGCTCGCGGTCAAGCGCGCCTGGGACAGCGAGGACCAGCGCAAGGAAATCATCGACGCGGTGGCCGAGTTCCAGGAAGCGCTGAAGCGGATTTCGGGAGGTGAGTCATGAGCGAGGTCAAGACCGCGCAGGACATCATCGCCACCAAGAAGTCCGCGGGGAAGGCGATCGAGGAGATCTTCAACGTCATCCATCCGGCGCCGGCCAAGCAGGCGCTCAAGGAGATCTTCACCGCGGAGTCGGCCGGCCAGTTCATGAAGCGGGTGGCCGATTTCTCCGGCCTCCTCTCGACCAAGGACAGCCACGCCGAGGCGCTCAAGAAACTCGACGCCCAGATCAAGAAGCTCGAGTCGCTTCGCGACGAAGTCCTGGGCCAGATCTACGACAAGGTCCGGCCGATCGAGCGGAGCTACCGCGAACTCCATCTCTTCTTCGAGAACGCCGAGGTTCGCGACAGCCAGCAGCGGCCCCCGGTCGAGTTCTACATCTTCAACGCCGACTCCAAGGCGATCACCAGCGACACCGAAAGCTCGACGATCCAGGCGCTCGACGAATTCGTCCAGAGCCGGAACGACAGCTTCAACTTCCGCCAGTTCATCTGCAACCTGGTCATCCCGGGGTACGTCCCGGACAACGTCCGGAAGCGGCTCGAGGACATGTGCAACCAGTGGGGCATGCTCTTGATCGGCGACCTCAAGGACGAGAAGAGCTTCAAACAGCTCTCCGATCAGTTCCGGACCGACGGCGGCGCCTACGAGTTCCTCAAGCGCCCCGAAGACCGGGCCGCGGCGGACGTCGTCATCGCGGGCTACCTCAAGCTCCGCGACAAGCACTGGTTCGAGGGCGACGAAGCGGAGGAAGGCGGCGATCTCTACGGGCCCGCCTCGATGATCTTCGCCGGCTGTCTCGCCCGGACCGACCGGACCACGGGCGGCGGCATCGCCCAGGGCCCGGTCGGGATGATCTTCGGCCAGATCCGCGGGCCGGAGAAGGCCCGGATCGAACCCCGGATCTCCCAGATGGAGCACCTGTCGATGGAACGGCAGGTGGTCAGCATCATCCGGAACGAGGACAATCAGCTCTGCTTCGTGGGAAGCCGGACCCAGGCCGAGGACCCGAAGGGCGTCCTCAAGTTCTTCACGTCGTACCGGGTCCTCCGCTACCTCGAACGCCGCATCGCCGTGTACCTCCGGCGGGTGGCCGAGCAGCGGCTGACCCGGGATCTGGTCAAGGAACAGGTCCGGAACCCGATCGAGGAGTTCCTCGAGGACGAGCTCAAGAAGGGCACGATCTACAAGTACAACATGGACATCGACATGGACGAGGACAAATTCGCCCAGGGTGTTCTCGACATCAAGCTCGAGGTGCTCCCGGTCGGCCCGGCCGAGACCTTCGAACTCAAGATCGACACGCCCGATTTCGGTAAGGGCAACAAGGAAGGCTGAGGGGTCCGATGCCCGATCGTCCCGACGAGGCGGAGGAAGAGCTGGGTCCGGACGGCAAGCCGAAACGGGATCTCCGTTACTCGGGCGTTCAGGACCGCAGCGTTCAGATCAACCGCCAGCTCGATGGGTCCGGCCACCTCGCCCGGGGTGACCGGACCAACATGTCGATCCTCAATTTCTCGTCCCGGCACCCCGCCCGGACGGAACGGGATCCGGAGTTTGCCTTTCGTCCGCCGCCCGAGCCGACCCGCCCGGCGGACCCGCCGGCCGAGCCGGCCGCCGAGCCTCCCGCGGCGGCCGCCGGGACCGGTGAGGGAGCCGAAGCCCCGAACGTCGCTATGGATGACAAGAACGGTACTTCGGTGATGGACAAGCTCAGGAATTTCTTTGGGGTGTAACCCGGCCCGATAACGGAGGATACCATGGCCACGTACAACCGCGTCAAAGTGAAGGTCGGTTCGGTCGAGTTTCGGCCGGTGGAAGCCCGCTATACGCTCTCCCGGAACGCCAACCCGGTCGGTCGCCGGGTCGGTGACTCCCTGATCGGCCGGCTCCAGGTCTGGATGGACGCCAGCGTCCTCGACAACCTGCCGCAGTCCACCCAGATCGAACTCTGGAAGATTGCCACCGAGTCGAAGGACCCGCTCCACAAGGTCGAGGTGACCTGGTACCTCGACGAGGCGGACAAGGTGCTCCACGCCGTCGAGTTCATGGGCTGGATCTGCGGGCTCGAGGTCAAGAACCCCCAGGCCGACGTGACCGGCGACGTGAGCCGGGTCCAGTTCAAGAACCTGATGTGGATCGAGTTCGCGGTGGTGGTGGACGAGTCCAACGTCACCAAGCACAAGTTCACGAAGTAGCGAACCGGGCTTCGTCACGAGACCCCGGGGGACGGTAAACCGCCGACTCCCGGGGTCGAATGGCCCACGGCCCCCGCGACTCTCGCCCGATGCTCGCCACCGCCCTCCCGGTCCGGATCGGCCCCGACGGCAAGCTCCTCCAGGAGGATGCCTTCGACGCCGTGCTCAGGATCATCGCCGTCATGGCGGGGACCACGCCGACCACCTGGCCGCATGCGCCCTGGTTCGGTCTGCTCGAGGCGTTCGGCGAGGCCTCCCGGCGGGAGCGCCAGGACCACGAGAACCTTCGCGACGCAATCAATCTGGCGCTCCGGGAACTCGGAGTTGCCGACATCCGGGTGCAATCGGTGACCACCGGCTCGATGGACGGAGGCCGCCGCCCGTTCCAGCTCACCCTGGTCGACCAGCGCGGCGACGCCCGGTTCGGCCAGGTGACCACCGGCTGACCGGGCCCCGAGGGAGGATCCGATGAAAGCCGTACTCCGGGTCACGGTCGGCGACCTGACCCTGCGCAACAGCGAAGTCGAAGACCTGGAAGTCACCCAGGAACTCGGCCAGCATACCCGCGCCGCCCTGACTTTCGTCCGGGACGCGGCCCTCGATGTCCAGATCGACCAGCTCCTCGGCAAGCCGCTTCGGATCACGGTCCAGGGCGACGACGACGATGCGGTCGAGATCTTCCAGGGCACGATCGTCGACGGGTCGCAGACGCACCTGCTCAACCTCGGCTCGAAGTTCCGGCTCGAGGCGATCTCGCCGTCCGCCCGCCTCGAATATCGGGACACGGTGTACTTCCGCGACAGCACGGTGAATACGATCGCCGGGAAGTTCGGCGTCAAGATCGTCGGCCAGCTCCGGCGGGAGCCGCAGAAAGCCGACTACGTGCAGTGGAACGAATCGGAATTCGACTTCCTCCGCCGGCTGGCCGACGAACACGGCGGTTTCCTGCATACGGTCGGCGCCGAGCCGGAGATCCGGACCGAGTTCAAGGACACCGGTACGGCGGTGATGTGGGGGCTTGACCTGCTCGAGGTGAGCGCCCGCGCCCGGCCGGTCAATCACGGCTTCAGCGGGGCCAGCTACCAGGTGGCCGACAAGCACACCCACGTCCACGCGGGCATCCGCCAGACGCCGCCCGGCGTGGGCGGTGCCAGCCGCCTCGTCGGCGCGGTCAACGACCTGGCCCGGACCATGGCCTCGGGCGGCGACCCGGGGCTCGAGGAACCCGACGGCCGCTCCGCCACCCACGCCGACTACAAGGCGATGCTCCGCCGGGAAAGCGAACGCGCCCTGGGCTCCGCCGTACTGGTAGAGGGCATGAGCACGAACTGCGCCCTTCTCGCGGGCAACGTGGTGGACCTCGTCCCCGGGAAGAATTTCACCCTTCCCACCACCGGCAAGCTCGGGCTGATCAAGGTCGTCCACAGCTTCCACGAGCAGCACTACGCCAACCGGTTCGTGGCCACCCCGTGGAAGCAGTTCACCGCCCTCGAGCGGCCGCCGGTACCGCGGATGCCCGGACCGGTCGTGGCCCACGTCGTCGAGGTCGGCAACGATCCGGATGGGCTCGGTCGGGTCCGGGTGAAATTCCCGTGGCTGCACGACCAGCCGACGGGATGGGCCCGGGTTGCGGTACCGCACGCCGGCAATGGCCGCGGGATCATGTTCCTGCCCGAGGTCGACGACGAGGTGCTGGTCATCTTCGAACACGGGGACGTGGAGAGCCCGATCGTCATCGGCGCGCTCTGGAACGGCGTGGACCGGCCGCCCGAGTCGACCAAGGACAACACCGCCAAGCGGATCGTGACCCGGAGCGGCAACACGATCCAGTTCCTGGACGACCAGGGCGAAGAGACGATCGAGATCCACACGCCCGAGGGCAAGTGCCTCATCCAGCTCACCAACAAGGGCGGTCACCCGGTGGTGACGCTCTCGTCGGATGGGGATATCGCGCTCCAGGCCAAAGAGCAGATCCGGATGCACTGCAAGGAACTCGTCCAGATCGTCGACGCCGATGCGGTCCGCAGCGTCGGCGGCGACGACTCGGTCGAGGCCAAGGGGAAGGCGACGATCGTGGCGAGCATGGACCTCGGCCTTGCCGGGATGAACGTGGCGGTGAAGGGCCAGATGAACGTCGAGAGCGTGGCCGGCGCCATCAACACGGTCAAGGGTGCCATGGTCCACCTCCAGCCCCCGGGCCACATGCCCAAGCAGATCAACGCGAAGAAGGCGACCGCGAAGAAGCTCGAGGTCGGCCAGCGCAAATCGCCGACCAAGGGTGCCAGGAAGCAGACCACCGACCCGGCCACCCCGCGGAGCTGATCGGGCATGAGCGAGCACAAGGGCCTTCGGCCGCCGGAACGCAGCGCCACCGACATCGCGCGGGAGTTGCGCGAGCGGTTCACCCGGCGGCTCTACGAGGTGACCGGGACCCAGGCCCAGCCCGATCCGGTCCTCGGGGCCATGTTCCACTCGCTCGCCGTCCAGATCGACCGGGTGTACCAGGAGGCCGATCAGGTCTTCTTCGCGGCCGCGCTCGACGACCTCATCCGCGGTCTCGGGATGCCGCCCCGGCTCGCCCGGCCGGCCCAGGCGGTCGTCCAGTTCACCCAGCTCCAGGGGCGCGAGAGCCTGTCGCCGGAGGTCGAGCTGGTCGGGTACCGGCCCAGCGGCGAGCAGATCATCTTCGCGCCCGATGCGCCGGTGGATATCGCCCCTGTCGAGCTGGTCTTCGCGGCCGTCGCCGAGGGCGGGCGGCTCACCACCCTGAGCGGGGCCCGGCTGCCCTGGGCCAATCTGCCGGTCCTTCCGGGTGCCTCGACGCCGATCGAGTTGCCGGGCGCGGCCCCGACCCTGTTCCTTGCGTTCGACGTCGATCCCGGCCACCTCGGCCGGGTCGGCCTCTACGTCGAGCCCGCCGGTCCGGGCAGCTCGATCGCCGAGACCCTGAGCCGGAGCCCGTGGCAGCTCCTCGACGGCGGCGGCCGGGTCACCGAGCGCGGGGTGCTTCGGTCGGCGGCCACCCGCGGCGGCATGCAGCGGCTCCGGTTCTTCACCGATCAGCAGCCGGTCGCGGACGAGGGCGGGGTGACCCGGATCCTGCCGCTCACCGGCGGCGTCTACGGCGGATCGCTCTGGATCTTCCCCGACATTCCGGCCGACCGCCGGTGGAGGTCGCATCCGCCGCCGGCGCTCGCATCGGCCGTGGGGCGAGTGCTGCCGGCCGGTCAGGAGAAGGCCCTCGAGCGGCAGCTGGCCTGGGTCCAGATCCCGTTGCCGGCGGGCACCCGCGGCGTCGTCAACCAGATCACCCGGATCGCGCCCAACTGCGTCACGGCGTCCAACGTCGAGGTCTGGAGCGAGCAGATCGACTTCGACCGGATGGGCTCGGTCGTCAGCCACCGGCCGATGGGATCGACCGAACGCCACGTCATGGGTGTCCTCAGCGTGAGCGGCGAAACCGGGATGCCCTATCTCGAGGTTTCGGACCTCGAAACCGCCCCGGGCAGCGGTCGGTATCGCTATCGCGGCGAGGCCCGGTTCGAGTTCGTCCCGGCCAAGCAGGCCAGCGGCCGGTTCGACACGTACTGCATGCTCCGGCTCCTGTACTGCGACGGCGAAGGCGGCAACGGCATCGCACCCGGCGAGATCAAGCACATCCGGAGCGAGCTGGCCAAGAACCCGATCGCCCGGGTCGCGAGCCTGACGCCGACGAAAGGCGGGGCGCCGCCGCCGGACTACCTCGACGCCCGCGATCGCTTCGCCGAATTGCTGCGCACCCGGGAACGGGTCGTCACGTCGGCCGACATCGAGATCGCCGTGCGCGCCACCGAGCCGCGGGTGCGCCGGGTCGACGTCGAAAGCGCGTCGGAAATCACCGGCGCCGGCCTCGGGCTCGTGACCCGGGTCACGGCCGTGGTCGACCCGGACGATTTCGCCGACCCCGAAGGCGAGCTCGCCCGGCTCCGGACCGAGCTCGAGCAGTATCTCGGCGAGCGCTGCATGATCGGCCAGCGGATCGCCGCGTCGATCGCCCGGGAGCGTGCCGGGCAATGACTGCGGTGATGCCGGACCTCTGCTCGCCGCGCCGCGGCGTCCGGCAGACCGTCGATGCGGCGATTCCGTCGCTGCTCCGCCTCGGCGTGGAGATGGAACGGATCATCCTCGAGAGCGCGGGACCCGGGTGGGTGCGGGGCACCGTCGTCACCCAGCAGCCGCCGCCCGGGGCGCCGGTTACGCCGGAGACCAGGGTCACGCTCTGGGTGGCCGGCTCCGGCGCGGTGGAGAGCCTGCCCTTTCCGATGCGGGACACCGCCGAAGGCGAGTTCCGGATCGATTCGCTCTTCTCGCTCTTCGACAATCACTTTCTCCGGCTGTCGCACCATCTCCGGGCCGCCGGCGGGCTGCTCGATCTGCATCCCGACGATCCCGAAGGGGCGGCCCGGTGGATCGTCGAGCTCTTCCGGCTGCCGACCGAGCCCTTTCCCCGCGAGCGATGGTACGACCTGGCCCGGCTGTTGCCTGCATTGCACCGGATCGCCGGGACTCCGCAGGGGCCGGCCGTGGCGTTGCGGGCGGTGTTCCGGCTGCCGGCCTCGCCGGTTCGCCTGGTGTCGGGCATCGTGCCGGTGCCCGGCGAGCGGCGGACCCGGCTGGGCCGCCTCAACGGCCGTCTCGGCGTGGATGCCCTCGTGGGCGACGGCATTACCGCGCACACGGCGGTCGAGATCGAGATCGGGCCGGTGGATCTGGCCACCTGGCGCCGGATGCAGCGGGCCACCGAACGGGCCCAGCGCCAGGCCCTGTACCGGCTGGTCCTCCCAGCGCATCTTCGGCATGAGGTGCGGGAGCGCTGGATCGTCGGCGATCGCTCGGTGCCGGCCGCCTTGGGCGATGCCGGCCGCGAGGCGGCGTTAGGGGTCAACAGCTACCTTGGGTAGCACCAGGGAGTCGAGCCAGATGCAAGATCAATCCTTCCGTTCGGTCAACTGGACGACGGGGATGCTGCTCACGCCGGAGCACTTCCTCCGGCAGGATCGGTACACGGAGGAGCAGGTTGCCTGGCTCCTTCGCTACTGTCTCCCCATGACCGGGCTCGTGGGCGGCGGGATCCGCCTCGACTCGGTGGAGCAGGGGCTCGCCAAGTTCGATCCGAAGGTGGAACTCGCGAACGACGGCGACCGGATCGGCGTGACGGTTCTCCGGGCGCGCGGCGTGACCCCGCTCGGCGAATACGTCGAGGTGGACGAGTCCCGGCCGGTCCGGACCGACGTGGCCCGCGGCGACCTGTCCGGTGTGAGCGACCTGCTGGTCTACGTGGTCCGCCGGCCCGACAAGGAACCCGACCCGGACTCCGTCGGTGCCGATCCGGCCAATCCGAATCAGGCGGCACTCAGCCGGATCCGATACGAAGTCAGGCTCGGGATCACGGCGGATCTGGCCTCGAGCGCCATCGCCGTAGCCCGCCTCCGCCGGGCCCAGGAGTCGCTCGGGTTCGAACTCGACGGCCATTACATCCCGCCCTGCGCCTCGCTGATCGCCCACAGCGCCCTGCATCAGGCGGCCACCCGGCTCCAGGCCGAGATCCGCTTCCTGGTCAACGAATTCCAGCTGGTGCACGAGAAGGCCGGCCACTACGCCGACCGGATCGCGGCCCGTGGCGTCGACGTCCGGAGCGACGTCGACATCCGGGCCTTCGTCGAACGGGTCGTGCTGGCCCTCGAGACGGCCGCCTACGAAACGGCCGATCTCACGGTCGCGCCGCACCGGTTCTTCCAGCAGATCGAACGGGCCAGCCGGATTGCGGCCCTCGCCCTTTCGCTCTCCGCCTCGAGCCGCCAGTTCTTCAAGGACCTGGGGCAGGTGGACGCCGGGTACACCGAGCTGCTCGACGCCGAGCAGGGGATGCTCGCCACCCAGCGGGATCTCGACCGGCGCGAGGAACTGCGCCCCCTGGTCACCCGGGCCGGCGACACCCTGGCCCGGCTCCGCCGGCTGGTCGAGGCACTGGCGGGCAAGTACGTGGACTACCGCCTGAACCGGAGCGTCGAGTCGATCCGGTTCCTGCTCGACCGGGACGGCGAGCACTTCTACGAAGCGGTCACCTCGCCCTCGCATCCGCAGCGGGACGGCGACCTCCTGACGTTCGTCTTCTCGCAACTCGAACTGTCCGGCCGGCACGAGTACCGGGTGGTACTCACCGGGGACAAGAGTTCGAGCGCCCACTGGGCGGTGGGGCAGGAACTCTCGGTGTCGATCCGGGTCAACGCCTCGGGCGGGCCGCGGTCGCCGATGACCCGCGGGGTCATGTGCGAGGTCGAGGGGCAGCGCAACTTCGCGGTGAATTTCGATACCCCGCAGGACGTCGCCTCGATCGCCGGTCTGACCGTCACGGTGCAGCCGGGAACCGGGATCCGGGGCGCGGTGCTGTTCCGCCGCCGCCACGGCCTCGCGAGTCCGGGCGCCGGCGGCATGGCCATCCCGGCCCCGGCGCCGATGGTGGGACTGAACAAGGGCCCGGTGCCGCTGCCGATTCCGGAGCCGCCGCCGGCGGCGCCGACCAAACCCAAGATCACGCTCAAGCGTCCGGACAAGAGCTGAGGACGGGGACCGGTCATGGACTACAGCCGCCTCTCGATGGATCTCGGCGCCGCGCTGGAAGAAGCCCGGCGTCTCGCCGCCCGCGCCGGACTCGGCTACATCCAGTCACGCCACCCGCTGCTCGCGCTGCTGGCGCCGGACGGCGCCCTCGGCCGGGTGGCCGGACGGCTCGGCCTCGACGCCGGCGGGGCGCTCCGGCGGATCGAGGGACTGCCTAACGACGGCGATGCGGTCAA
>JBFXAY010000093.1:0-18814 GCA_050183815.1 Gemmatimonadales bacterium
CAACGAGGCCAGCCGGCGGATCGCCGCGGCGATGGATTCCATCGCCGCCAACACGCCGACCCACGCCGTGCTGTACACGGGGGACAACTTCTATCCGGTAGGCGTCGAGTCGGTTACGGACCGCCAGTGGGAAACGAAGTTCGAGAACCTGTACGCCGGACCGTCGCTGCGTGGCGTCCCGTTTTACCCGGTGCTCGGCAACCACGACCGGGCGGGCAACGTCGAGGCGCTCCTGCAGTACACGGCGGCAGGCCGCGGCTCGGGCCGGTGGCAGATGCCCGGCCGGTATTACGCCCGGGATTTCGGCCGGGTCGGCGGCCGGGTGCTGCTCCGCATCGTGTTCTTCGATTCGATTGAACTTCGACGGGTGCCGGCGGACCAGCTCGCGTTCGCCGACAGCGCCTTCACCGCACCCGGCGATCCGATCTGGCGGGCCGCGGTCGGCCATTTCCCGCTCCGCAGCCTGACGCTCGCCGAGGCATCCCGCAGCCGGGTGATGATCAACTTCCTGCCCCGAATGGTCGGCTGGGACGTCGACGCCTTCTTCAGCTCCCAGGATCACTTCCTCTCCATCATGGACCGCCCGGGCGAGCCGCTCCACGTCAGCACCAACGGCGGCGGCGAGAACCAGGACGCCGAGTCCCTCCCGGGCGACGCGGCGACCGACTTCGTCGCACTCGGCCCCGGATTCGTCACCGTCGACGTGGACTCGACCCAACTGGTCGTGACGGCCCACGACGGGAACGGCCGGCCGAGCCATTCCCGTCGGAGAACGCGGTAGGACGCCGGCCTGGCCGCGAGGGGCCCGGCCGGCCGTTCACATGCTGGGGGTGAACATGATGTGGGCCTTCGGGGTGCCAGGCAGCATCAGCCACGGCTGGTTCCCGACGGGACGATCCGGCAGGCCGGTTGTCGCCGTGGTGGCAAACGGAATGTAGACCACGTAGAGATGCTGGGCCCCTGGTGCCGTCCCGGTCTTCGGGTCGAAGGCACCGCCGGTCAGCGAGTAGAGGGCCGCCGGATGATCGGGCATCTTGATCTTCCCGCTTCGGACCTCGCGAAACCGGACCGAATCCACCTGGACCCCGGTCGTTCCCGCCGCCCGCAGTTCCCGGCCCCGGAGCATGAAGGGCTCCATCGACTCGTGATAGCACGCCACGTGGAAACGCTCGCCGGCCGGATCGTTCGCCAGGCACACCATGCCCGATCCTTCCCGGATCACCGAGAGCGACTTCCCGTTGGCGTACCCGAGCACCCGGGCGCCGTCCCGCATCTTCGGCGGCAGCGGCAGCACCGCCGCAGCAACCTGCTCCGCCACCGGAGGAGCCTGCTGGGCGGAGGCGGCAGCGGCCGACAGCAGGAGAGCGGACACCGACAGAACGCGAACGCGAGCCATGGAAACGACCCGAAGCGAGGGGAGAAGGAGAATAATGCGGACCCGACTCAGGCCGAAGCCTCGAGTCGGTCCACCTCGTGCTGGGCGCTTTCCCATTCGGTCATCGCGGCGTCGAGGTCCGACCGGGCCGTCTCGAGCTGGCGGGCCAGGTCCGCGGCCTCCCGGGCGGCACCGTCGCTGCCGTACCAGTTGCCGGCCTCGAGCGCTGCGGTGAGATCGCCGACCCGGGCCTCCAGCTCATGGACCCGCGTTTCCGCGTCACTGAGCGCCCGCCGCGCCCGGGTGAGGGGGCGCGGGCCGCTGGCCGGTTCGCTCCGCCGCTCCCGGTCCCGGTCCTTCGTGGCGGCCCGGGCCGCCGCTTCGGCCTGCCGGTCCCGCACCACGCGGCGGGCCTCCTTGTCCTCCCATTCCTCGTAGCCGCCCGGGAAATCCTCGATCCGGCCGGCCGCCAGCGCCCAGGTCCTCGTGGTGAGGCTGCGGAGCAGCGCCCGGTCGTGGCTCACCAGCAGCACCGTGCCGGGGTAGGCGTCGATCGCGTCCTCCAGCACCTCGATCGTTTCGACGTCGAGATGGTTGGTCGGCTCGTCGAAAACCAGGAAGTTGGCGCCGGAGAGCATCAGCTTGCCGATGGCCACGCGGGCGACTTCCCCACCCGACAGGCTCCCGGCTCGGCGCCGGGCCTGGTCGCCGGTGAAACCGATCCGGCCAAGGTGATCGTGCACCTGGCCGCGCGACCAGTGGGGCTTGAGATCATGCACCAGATCGAACAGCGTCCGGTCGGCCGGCACGTCGCCGAGATCCTGACGGTAGTAGGCCACGTCGATCGAGTCCCCGAGGCGGCACGACCCCCGGGTCGGGTCGTGTTCGCCGAGGAGCACCGAAAGCAGCGTGGTCTTGCCGGCCCCGTTGGGACCGACGAGGCCGACGACGTCGCCCCGCCGGATGGTGGCGGAGAAGCCGTCCAGCAGGGTCCGGGTCCCCAGGTCGATGCCGAGGCCTTCGGCGGTCAGGACCTGATCGCCGCCCCGCTCGCGGGCGTCGAAACGGACCGCCATCGCCCCGGCCTCCCCCGGCGGCGGGCTGAGCCGCGGGAGGCGGAGCAGCCGGCGCCGGCGGCCGACCGCCTGGGTCGAGTTCTGGCCGGCCAGATTCCGCCGGATGAAGTCCTCCTCGCGGGCGATCGACTTCGCCTGCTTCTCGAACGCCCGCTCGGCCGAGAGCCGCCGGAAGGCGCGCTGCTCGCCGAACGATTGGTAGTTGCCCGTGTACGCCACGGCCGTGCCGCCCTCGAGATGGAGCACGTGGTCGACCACGTTGTCGAGAAAAATCCGGTCGTGGCTGATGATCACCGCGGAGCGATCGCCTTCCTGCAGATGGCGTTCGAGCCACCGGATCCCGCCGATGTCGAGATGGTTGGTGGGCTCGTCGAGCAGCAGCAGGTCGGCATCGGCCGCCAGCTGGGCGGCGAGCGCCACCCGGCCGCGCTCGCCACCCGACAGCGTGGTCACGAGCCGCCGCCGCGCGGTCTCGGGATCGAAGCCCAGACCATCGAGAATGGCGTCGACTCGGGCGGTGATCGCATAGCCGCCGCCGTGCTCGAACCGTTCGAGATTGCGGGCGTAGTCGGCCATCAGACCGTCGAGGTCGGCATCCGGCAGGCTCATCGCCTCCGTCTGCTCCGCCAGGGTGCGCTCGAGCTGACGCAGTTCCCGGTAGCCGCCGGCCGCCGCATCCCACACCGTGTCCGTTTCGCTGAAGGTCCGGTGCTGGTCGAGCACGGCCACCCGCAGGCCCGTGGCGCGGGTCACCAGACCGGCGGCGGGTGTCAGGCCGCCGGTAATCGCCTCGAAGAGCGACGTCTTCCCCGCTCCGTTGCGGCCGACCAGTCCCCACCGTTCGCCCCGCCCGATGAGCGCGGTGACGTCGGCGAGAATCGTGGTGTCGGCGAACCGGATCCCGATGCCGGACAGGCCGAGCAGGGTCACGAGCTAGGCCCGCCCCCGGGCCGCGACCGGCCAGACCGTTTCCACCCGGTCACCCCGGATGCCGTGGATGAAGTCGTTGAGATGAGTCACGATGCAGACGTGGTTCGGGATGATCCGGACCAGGTCGCCCACCCGGGGCCGCCAATCGGTGGCGGAGAGATCGAGAATCCCGTGCTCTTCGCTCATCGACTTGACCACGACGTCGGGGTGATCGAGCAGCTCGCCGAAGCCGGACCCCGGGCCGACCCGGAGCGGCTCCCTGCCTAACGCCTTGGTGCCGGCGTCGACGACGGCCTGCCCCGGAACGGCGGTACTGACCACCGTGGCCAGCACGGTGAAGGCGCAGTCGTCCCGCCGGGCCGCGCCGATCGAGACGATTTCCCGGTCGTTGTAGACGTAGGTGCCGGGCCGGATCTCGGTCATCCGGCCCACGTCGTGGGTCCGGAACGCGGTCGGGGTGGAGCCGCCGCTCACGATCGCGGGGGCCACGCCGGCGGCCGCCAGCGCCTCGAGCCAGCCGGCCACGTCGTGCTTCAGTTGGCCCAGGGGGGCCGCCTGCTCCTCGAGCGCCGTCCGGATGTGCCCGGGATAGAAATTGACGCCGGCGTACTCGAGCGGCGGCCGATCCCGGATCAGCCGGGCCAGCCGGATGGCCTCGTCGGGCGCGGCGACCCCCACGCGGTGCATCCCGAGGTCGCACTCGACGAGGACCCGGACCGGCCGATCCGCCTCCCGGGCCGCCGCGGCCAGCCCCTCGATCGACTCGGCCGAGTCAAGCGCTACCATCAGCCGGACGTGCCGCGGCAACCCCATCAGCCGGCGGAGCCGGGCCGCCCCGACGGGCGGATAGGCCAGCAGGAGGTCGTCGGTCAGATCCGCCATGACCTCCGCTTCGTGGGGCGTGGCGCAGGTGAGCCCGACCGCCCCGCGCCGGAGCTGCTCCCGGGCCAC
Organism: Gemmatimonadales bacterium; assembly: GCA_050183815.1. GTDB lineage: Bacteria > Gemmatimonadota > Gemmatimonadetes > Gemmatimonadales > GWC2-71-9 > SHZU01. The sequence continues at coordinate 4,333 of JBFXAY010000093.1, forward strand.
CCGGGGCGACTTGTGGGTCTTGATGTGCGGCCGAAGCCCGATCCCCTGCTCGGCCGTGTAGGCGGCCATCCGGTCGAGGTTCCGTTCCAGCACATCGAGGTCCACCACCGGGACCGGCGTTTCGAGCTCGTTGATCAGCATGACACCGTTACCTGAATAGGGTCGGGCCCGAGCCCTCTTGCTCGGCCCGAAGCGGGGCGAAATCTAACCGTCGACCGCCCGGCGCCGGAGCCGCTGGCCGGGCTCCTCCGGACTGGATACAATACCTGCCCGCTCCCTGAGAAGGATCCCATGAGACTCGTCTTCGGCCTGGTTGCCGGCTTGGTCACCGCCGTCCCGCGGCCGGCGCCCGCCCAGGACCGCCTGACCGCCGAACTTCGCCGGATCGAGCCTCTGTCCGGCGGCCGGCTGGGCGTCGCGGCGGTCCATCTCGAATCCGGCACGGAGTACTTCTTCCAGGCCGACGAACCCTATCCGCTCGCGAGCACCTACAAGGTCCCGATCGCCGTCCAGGCGTTTTCGCTCGTCGATCAGGGAACCCTCGATCTCGACCGGATGATCACCTGGGACACCACCGACCTCCACATCGGCAGCGAGGCGCACCTCCTCTTCCGGAAACCGGGGTTCGCCATGTCGGTGCGGAACCTCATGGAGACGATGCTGATCCTGAGCGAGAACAACGCCACCGACCTGATGCTGGGCCTGGCGGGCGGCGGTACGGCGGTCACCCGGCGGCTCCGCGACCTCGGAATCGCCGACGTCCGGGTCGACCGGCCGACGGCGGACATCATCGCGAACCCGTACGGAATCACCGACATCTGGACCGGCGGGCGATTCTCCCGCACCAAGTGGGAACGCCAGATCGCCGCCGTCCCATCGGCCCGGCAGGATTCCGCAGCCTGGTACTATGTTCGCGATCCGCGGGACCAAGGGAGCCCCCGCGGGATGCTGGCGCTGCTGCGAAAGGTGTGGGAAGGCGGCGCGCTGAGCCGGAAATCGGCCGAGTACCTCTTCGACATCATGTACCGGTGCGAAACCGGGGCGGGCCGGATCAAGGGAATGCTGCCGCCCGGAACCCGCGTCGCCCACAAGACCGGCACCTATCCCGGAACCGCCAACGACATCGGCATCATCGACCTGCCGGACGGCACCCACCTGGCGGTCGCGATCTACGTCAAGCAATCCGCCAAGGTGGAAGGCCCCGACCTCGAAGCGGCCATCGCCCAGACGGCGCGGGCCCTGTACGACCGGTTTCTCTATGCCCGCTGAGCCGACCCAAACGGCCGCCGAACACGATTCGCCCTGGCGCTTCGCCGAACACCTCGGCACCGGAGTGACGGTGGGCTACCTGGTCCTCGCGGCCATCGGAATGCTCCACCTGTTCCTCCGCTATTTCCGGTTCCGGCTCAACATCCTCGATTTCGCCGATCCGGCGGACTTTCTCCTCGCCCCGTTCCGGGACCCCGTCGTCGTCTTCGCGACGGTCCTGCCGGCCGCCGCCGCCTACTACTACAGCCGCGTCGGCGAGCGGTGGGGCGAGCGCCTCCGGGTTCGGCGCCGGGCGGCCGGAAAGCCGGTGGCCTGGTGGGAAACGAAGGAGGAGAACCTGCCGCGGATGCGGCGCCGGGCGGCCCGACTCCGGGTGCTGGCGGCGGTGGTGTGGGTCTTTCCGTTTTCGGCGTTCTATCAGCGGTGGGCGGCCGACCAGATCATGATCGGCCGGGGGCCGCGCGTGGTGGTCGAGACGACCGGCGGGGTGACGGAGGCCGGCACCCCCACGCGGCCCGTGATGCTCATCGGCACGACGTCCCGCTACGTGTTCCTTTTCCGAACCGAGGACTGGCGTCCGGTCGTCATCCCCGCCGAGAACGTCCTCCGGATCGTGCCCGACGCCATCGCCCGCGGATCGGTCACGGTGCGGCCCCGGATGATCCAGGAAATGGATTCAGCCGCCCCATTGGCGCCCTAACGCCGCCGGAACGTGCCGAGGCTTTCGAGCTCCGCCTCGGTGACCTTGCCGCTCGGGTCGATTCGGAACGACACCATGACGTCCTGCCCGGGCAGGATTTCCCCCCGGAACTGGTCGAGGTGCCAGTGATGCAACGGCGCCCAGTTCCCCTGCCAGCCGATTTCGAGCCCTTCGCCGGCGGCGCGGATCGTGATTTCGCCGTAGAGTGAATCCACGTACGTCGCGGCGTATTTCGCGAACTCCACTGACGGCTTGGTATCCTTGAGCCGGGCGGCCTCGCGCTGCGCGACCTGCGCCGCCTGGGCCGTCTCCATCCGCCGGGCCGCGGCAAGTCCCTCCGCCAGATAGTCCTTGGCCGGCTTCCCGATCAGGTACCGATCGACGATGTTCCGAACGACGATCGGCCCGGCCGAGTGTGGGGCGGTGTTGGTGAGCACCACGATGCCGAGGCCCTCTTCCGGCACAGTCCACATCTCCGAAAGCATCCCGTCGATCCCGCCGTTGTGCCAGGCAATCCTTCGTCCCCGGTAGTCCTGCAGCACCCAACCCAGTCCGTAGGCCTGGAAGTGGGTCAGGCTGTCGCCCACGCCGCCGATGTTGATGTGCGGGGTTTTCGTCACGCCGAGATTCGCCGCCGACACGAGCTTCGTTCCACGGTAGGTCCCGTTGCCGAGGTGGAAGCGGAGATAGGCAGCCATGTCGATGAGGTTCGAATTGATCGAGCCCGCCGGGCCGATGTTGTCGATGTTCCGCCAGGGAATCACACTCGCCGCGCCGTCGGCGAGGTTGTGCGGCTGCGACACGTCGGACTGCCGACCCAGGTCGGCGATACTCATCGAACTCGACGTCATGCCGAGGGGGCCGAAGATCCTGGTGCGGATCAGTTCGTCATAGCCGGTGCCGGCCGCGGCCCCGATCGCCTCGCCGGCGGCGAGGAACATGATGTTCTGGTATCCCATCTCCGTTCGGAACCCGGCGTTGGGCTCGAGAAACCGGATCCGGCGGAGAATCTCGCCGCGGGAGTACTTCGTGCCGTACCAGAGGGCATCGCCCCGGCGTCCGAGGCCGGAGCGATGGGACATCACGTCGCGGAGCGTGATCTCGCGGGTGACGTAGGGATCGAACAGCTCGAAGTCCGGCAGCCATCGGGTGACCTTGTCGTTCCACCGGATCTTGCCGTCGTCCGCCAGCATCGCCGCCGCGGTGGTCGTAAACGACTTGGTGTTGGAGCCGATCGCGAACACGGTGTTCGGCGTGACCGGCGCCGGCTTGCCGGCCTCCCGGAGCCCGAACCCGCGGGCGTAGACGAGGGAGTCGTGATAGACGATGCCGACCGCCATGCCCACGATGTGGAACTCGGTGCGGACCTGGTCGATCCAGGCGTCGAGTCCCGCCAGCGGGTCGGCTCGGCGCTGGGCGGCGGCCGGACCGGCGAGCGCCGCAATGCCGAGGGCCAGAAACGTCGCGCGCTTGGTCATGGCGTGTTCCTTACGATCGAGACTTCGGGGAATTCCTCGGAGCGGCCGTCGAGGAGCGTCGACGGCTGGCCGCGGAGATGGGTATCGAAAAAGGCCAGCAGGTACCGCGACATGATCGTCTCCCGGCGGTCCGGCGCCAGGCGACCCGTGACCCCGGTGAAGCGGAGGAGCGGACCCATCAGCGTGAGGTCGGTCAGGCCGAGGTGCGTCGTCTGCGGCACCGTGACGAGATAGCCCGGCGCCTGGCGGATCAGGTCGAGCACCGGCCCATGGGCGCCGGCGTTTTCCTCGCTCGCCATGATCAGGAAGGGCACGGTGAGCGAATCGTCCGCCAGACCGCCGAACTGGCCCCCATCCATGTTGGCGCCGGCCCGGCACCGCGAATCGAGCCGGCAGAACTCGCCCGCGGTCGCACCGCCGTACGACATGCCGAAAATGCCGATCCGCTCCAGGTCGAGCCGGCCCGCGAACGGCGAGGCAACGGCCCCTTTCCCGAGGACCTCGAGCAGGTCGACGAGACCTTTGGTATCCGCCGACCACTCCGCCACGCTCCGGCTCCGGAGCGGTTCGGGCGACAGATCCAGAAAGGCCTTGAGACGCTCGTGCCGCTCGGCGGTAGTGGTCGCGGCCTCGATCGCCTTCATGGCGGCCTGGAACCGCGGGAGGAGCGTCGTGTCGGCCATCATCTGGCGGAGCTCTGCCTGCTGGGCGCTGTCCATCGGCATCCCGGCCCCGGCCGGGAACGGCGTCCACCCGGCCTCGCCCGGGTGCACGATGCTGAACACGACGTATCCGTGGCTGGCCAGATCCTCCATCTGGACGGTGTTCTGCCCGGCGAACCCGCCGTAGCCGTGGGAGAACACCAGCACGGGCCACCGCTCGCCCGTCGCAAACGGCGCGCCGATCGTCGAATGCGTTCGCACCAGGAACTGCTGCTCGAACAGAAACGGCGGCAGGATGCCCAGCCCGATCTCCCGCGCATCGTTGAGATAGGGTGTCATCCGCCCGGTATCGGCGGCAGCCGGATACCAGACCTTCACCGGAAACTCCCGCGGGTGCCCATGCCCCCTGAAGCGCTCGGTCCGGGCCGAATCGACCACCATGAGCCAGGTGCTTCCCACCGGATGCGGCCCGGTGGGCGCCGGCAGCCGCATCACGGGCCAGAGCCAGGGCAGCGTGAGGAGCAGGAGTCCGGCCATCGCGACCCCGACCCGGAGCGCCCGTCCGAGCGGGGACCGGGGTCCCGCCGCCGGGGCGCGCGCGCGAGCCGCGGCAATGACGACGAGCGCCGTGAGCAGGTAGGTCGGCCACATCGGCATCCGGGGGCGCTCGGTGGCGACATGAACGACCAGGACCGCCAGGAGCAGAAGGCCGGCCGGCTTCGGCGGACGTTTTCCGAGGAGCCAGCCGACGATCGCCGCGCTGACGGCCAGCACGAGCACCCATTCGAAGGGCCGCATCAGCGTCCCCAGATCTCGCCGAGCACCCGCTGGAAATTGCCTCCCAGCATGCCCAGGATGTCCGCGTCCGAATACTTGCGCCGGATCAGCCCTTCGGTCAGATCGTACACTCGCTTGGGATGGGCCACCTCGTCGATGTCGATCTTGTCGCGGAACGCGTAGCTGCCCTTGTAGCCGGCCTTGAGGCTCTGGTAGGCTGCGGGAGGCATGTCGTCGTACCCGTCGAGGTCGATGTCGCTGCCGATGCCGAGGTGCTCGACGCCGATCATCCGGGCCACGTAGTCGTAGTGGTCGAGCAGGTGCTCGACCGTGGTGGGCTCCTTGGTCGTGACGAAGTTCCGGACGCCGGTGATCCCCATCACGCTCCCGGCCCGCCCAACCGCGCGGATCACCTCGTCCGGCTTGCAGCGCGGGTGGCCGGGATTGAGCGCCCGGGCGTTCGAGTGGGTCACGAGCACCGGCTTCTTCGACAACTCGAAGGCGTCGAGCGAGGTCCGGTCGCCGCAGTGGGAGACGTCCACCGCCATCCCGACCACGTTCATTCGCGCCACGATCTCGGCACCGTAGTCGCTGATCCCCTCGTCCCGGCGCTCGGTCGAGCCGTTGCCGATCCAGTTGCGGCTGTTGTAGGTCAGCTGCGAAATCCGCTGCCCCGCGGCGTGGAACTCGGCCACCGCCTCGGGCGAGGTGAAGTGATCCGAATTCTGTGCCCCGAGCAGCACGCCGATCCGGCCCGACGCCTTGATCCGGCCGAGGTCGGCGGCCGAGTCGATCCGCATGAAGTACTCGCCCCGGCCCGCGATCAGGGCGTTCCCCGCCAGGAAGTACTTGAGGGCCGTCTGATATGCGCCCGGACCGCCGAAACCGACCGCGGTATGAAAGACGTTGATCCCCGACGACCGGAACCGCTGGAACTCGGTCTCGCCGAACAGCTCGGGGTCGGCGTTCCACCGGTTCTGGAGTTCGAAGTTGAGCGTGAGCGGGCTCAGCATGTCGATGACGACCGCCCGCTCCACCAGGGCCACGCAACGAGCCGAGTACTCGGCGCCGCCCGGGAACAACCGGAACCGACCTCGGTTGATGAATGGCAACGCGGCAGCGGATCCGGCGATGAGAAACTCGCGTCGGGTGGTCATGGCGGCGATTCCGTAAGGGGAACGGGCTCAGGAATTGTATACAATATTCGGCGCCGCCCCCGGGTCGGCAAGGGCCGGTTGCCGGCGGGCGCCGCCGTCGGACCCCTGGCCGACGCCCGGCGAGGCGGTCAGCCGGCGCTCCCGGCGCTCAGGGACGGTTCCACTCGCTCCCGGGCCGGTTCGTGGCCGCCGGGGGTGGCGCCGGGACGTGCCGCGCCTGGTAGATCCGGCCGTCCCGGACCTGGACCCGGCCGTCGCGAATCACCAGGTCCACCCGGGTCAGGTCGTCGAGGCGCTGGTCGGGTCGCCCCGCCACCACGAGGAGATCGGCCAGCTTCCCCGGGACGATGGTCCCCAGCCGCTCACCCATGTCCAGCAGCTCGGCGTTGCCGCGGGTCGCCATCGTCAGCACCTCCTGGGTCGTGAATCCCAGCGCGGCGACCTGGCGGAGTTCCTCGAGGTAGGGCCACGGCAGATAGCGGTACCAGTCCACCACCAGGTCCGTCCCGATCCCGAGCGGAATCCCGGCCTCCTTCATCCGCCGAACCACCGCGCGGTTGGCGGAGTCCGAGAACGTGAACCGCCGGCTGGTGGTCCCGAAGTAGCCGCCGCTCAGCGAAAAGATGATGTGATACGGAATCAGGGTCGGATCGGCCGCGGTCCCGCGATCCTTCATCAGCCGGATGGTTTCGTCGGTCCGGGGGAGCGGATGTTCGATCATGTCGACGCCGGCATGGACGGCCCGTTCGATGTAGAACGTCTCGGCGTCCGCCGTGACCTTGAGGCCGAGTTCGTGGGCCTCCTCGACCGCGGCGCGGATTTCGGCCTCGCTGAAGTGGCTCGCCACCTTGATCAGGTCGGCACCCTTCCGGAACTGTTCCCGAACCGCCTGACGCCATTCGTCCGGGCCCGAGGCCTCCACGACCGACGGGAGCGGCCGGCCGCGTTCGACGTCCACCTCCGCGCCATGGCCGCCCCGCCCGGTAATCAGGCTGCCGGCCGCCAGCACCCGTGGCCCCACGATCCGTCCCTCGGCGAGCCATCGCTTGAGCAGGAAGGGCGTGTCGCCGGCGGAGGCGACATCCCGAACCGTGGTGATCCCGCTCTCGATGAAATAGCGGAGCCGTTCGAGACCCCGCAGCGCCCCGTCCGCCGGGCTCCAGGCCCGGTCGTCGGAGGTTTCGGTCATCCGGTAGTCGAGGTGGGTGTGGAGGTCGATCAGCCCCGGCATCACCAGCTTGCCGGCGATGTCGATCACCTCCGCGTCCCGCGGCCAGCCGGTCGCGTTAGGCGGCAGTACCGACGCCACCCGGCTGCCGGTGACCACGACCGTGGCCGCCCGGGCGGGCGCCCCGGTGCCGTCCCAGAGCAGGCCGCCCCGGAGCACAATGGTGCCGGCGGGCGCGTTGAACCCGGCGGGCACCGGCAGCCGGCGCGGATCGTCGGTGACAGTGGTCGTCGAGTCGAGCCAGCGAAACCGGTCCACCCGGGGGTTCTGGGCCGCAGCCGGCGCGGCCGCCAGCAGCACCAGCAGGCCCGCTGCGGCCGAACCGCTCGGCCGGAGCCGGGCGAACTGCCCCGCCCGCGGGCGGGGAACGGTGGAACGGTGGCGACGGGCACCGGCCCGGCCGCAGGGGCCGCAACGGCGGTTGAACGGCATGGCAACGCTCGGAAGGGAGACGCTGCGAATCTACCGCGGCCCGAAGGTCCTCGCCCGGAAACGCCCGAGGGGAGCGAGTCCCCCACTCGCCCCCCTCGGGTTGCCAGCCGCGGCCGGGGCCCACGCCCCGTGCCGCTCAGTTCGGCGCGTGGACGCCGGTCCCGCCGTAGTTGCGGTTCGACCCGATCCCCGGCCCGGAGAGCCCCAGGCCGGTGTTGTCGATCCGGGAGACGTACTGGCGGATCGACCCCGGGAACGGCGAGGTCTTGCCGTTGTTCCCGAACGGATCGGTGTACCAGACGGTCGGCCCGTCGGAGTTGTCCACGTCGAGCGAGTTGATGTCGAACACCCGGCGGACCCCGTTGAAGGGCGACCGGGGGTCGTCGAAGACGATGCCGGTCACGTTGCCGTTATTCGTCGCCGCGCCGCACTGCCCGCCGTGGGCCCGGTCGCCATTCGCCTCCGAGACGTAGCACATCTCGATCGGGCGGCCGGTCACGTCGGCCTTCGACGGATCGTAGAACCGGCTGGGCGAGAACACCTGGAAGTACGGGTTCATGTGCGCGATGGTCCTGCCTTCCGAGGTCCGAAGGGTCAGGGACTGCTGCCAGCTCTCGTGGAGTGCCGCGCGGTCGTCGGAGTTCGAGCCGTCCGGCACCAGCAGGTGCCGCTGGACGCAGGTGATGTCGGGGATGACGCGCTGCCCGCCCCCGTTCGGCGAGTTCGCCGGGGTCGGGGTGCCCGCCTGGACCCGGGCGCCGTCGCAGGTTCTGGTGAATTCCCCCGCCCGGCCGATCGCCGCCATGATCGTCATGTGAACCTCCGTGCCGTCGTTGCACTTGGCGTGGTACACGACCTCGTGGAGGTTGTTCGTGAACGCGTCCTTCGAGTGGGTCCCCTGGTGGAGCTTGTAGAGGATGTCGCATTTCACCGAGATCACGCCGCCGCCGGAGTTGGCGACCCGCATCGTGATGTCGTTCTCCCACTCGTACTTGTGGCCGAAGTGGTCCTCGTGCCGCTTGCCGTCCGGCTTGAAGGTGTCGAGCTGCTCGTTGGCGTAGCCGAGGGGCAGGTCACCCACCGACTTGAACAGGTTCGAACCATGGGGATCGCGCCCGTGCTCGTGGCCGAAGGTGCAGCCGGTTTCCGGATCCACTGGCGGATGCCAGGTGGGATAGGCCTTCCCGTCCGGTCCGATGGTGGAATACTTCTGGTGCACCGCGATGGGGCAGGTGTCGTTGGCGCCCGGTGTCCAGGCCTTGAACGCCACGCTCGCCGGCGCATCGAGCGCACCGTTGGCGCCCGGCCCCGAGATCTCGCCACACGCTGCCAGGATCAACAGCCCGGCGCCGGCCAATACGACGGTTGCAAGGGTGGTCCGCGTCATACGTACCTCGGGTTCGAAGAGTCGCTAGTGCCAGGTGACGCCAAGGCCGAGCTGCAGGAGCAGCACGTTGGCGCCGTTGGGGAGCTTGTTGCGCTCGAAGGACGTGCCGTCGTCCCGCGTGGTCGCGAGGCGGCCCTTGGCACTACCGACGATGTTGAAATAGGGAACGAAGGACGTCTTGGGATTGACCCGCACCTCGTAGCCGACGCCCACCTGGCCGGTAAAACCGCCGCCGTTCAGGCCGACGGTGACCTCGTCGTTGTTGCCGTCCTGATTCCACTGGCGATACTGCGACACGCCGAATCCGGCCTTGAAGTAGTAGCCGTGGCGCGGATTCGGATACCAGTAGCCGTTGCCGGTGAGCGCCACCACCCGCTGGTGTCCCGCCTCGTCCGAGCGCATCCAGCCGTTGAGTTCCGCGCCGACCAGCAACCGCGGACTCACCGTGGTCCCCGCGCGGAGATAGCCGCCGGTACCCCGCGAGCCGACTTCGCTGTCGCAGATCGAGCAGTGGAGCGAACCCGACCCGGCCCCCACACCGGCGCCGAACCAGGTGCCCTGCCGGGAGTACACCGGCGCGTCGGCCGGAATCGCCGCGGACCGCGCTACCGGTTTCGGCGTGGCGGACTGCGCGGACTGCGCTGCGGCCGCTGACGCGATCGCGCCGAGCGCGATGACGAGACCTGCCACCCGTAACGACATGACTCTCTCCTCGAGCCGCCCTGCAACCCGCTGCAGAAACGCGCTCTCCCGTTTCAGGACATGAGTACTGGTGAGGGCAGGTTACGTGCCGATGAGCATCACCGTCCGGAACCAGCTTCGGGGGGACGCCATCGCGTCGGCGGGAACACACAAGTGCAAGAACCAGCGCCGAAAACCGGTCGGCTTTCGACGGAAAGGCGTCATCGGCCCGGCGGGCTGCCGACTTTCGCATTGCGGAACGCGGAGCACTCCGGTCCCGTTTGGATCGACGACCGGCTAGCCGAGGTGCAACGAAGGGGTCAGCCGGGGAGGCCGGCCGGCACCGGCCGACCGAGACGGAGGGCCCGAATGGTCCAGACCGCGACCAACAGCGCCACCAGGGTCCCGAGGGTGCGGCCGAGGATCGGTGGCCAGCCCCACAGCGCTGCCATCGCGGGACCGGTGAAGTAGAAGTAGAGCGCGCCCGACGCGCCCGCGAGCACCGGGAGCACGACCGCGGATCGGAGGTCGGCCACGAGCACCGCGGCGCCGACGATCACCGCGCTCAGTCCGGCGCCGGCGACGGTGTGGAGATAGACATCGAACGCCGACCCCGGCCCGGAGGGCGCGAGGAAATAGCCGACGATGAAGCCGGGCAGCGCCGCCGCAAAGAGCCCGAACGGCTCGACCAGCCAACCGCCCGACCGCCGAGGGGGCCCGAGTATCTGCGCCACGTTCTTCGGCCCGGACAGGTCCAGACAGCCGCTCGGCGTGCACAGGGTGCAGGCGCCGCAGCGTCCCCGGTCGAGTTCGAGGACCGGCGCCTGGCCGTACAACCGTTCGACCGGCAGAATCGGGCAGAGCGCGTTGCAGAATGCCGACCGCACGCGAAATCGGGCGCCCAGCAACGCGGCGAGTGCCCCGAGGCCAAGTGCGGCCGCGGTCACGGCCGCAGCATCATGGTTGAAGAGAACGAGCCGGGCGGGCACCAGGACATGGAACAACACGAGTCCGGCGAGCCCGAGCGCCCGGCGCGTGGCCGGCGTCGGTTCCGCCGGCGAGCCGAACCGGTTGCCGAACTCATTGAGCGAGGCGAGCGGACAGACGCCGCGCCAGAGGACCGGCGAGAGGAAGAGCGACGCCGCAACCAGCGGGATCGCCGCCCCCCAGACGACGGCCAATCCCAGCGACGGCCACCAGACCAGCAGGCCGAGGACGGCCACGAACCCCAACCCGGCGGTGAGCCGGGCAGCTTTCCAGGCGCCGGTCGCGCCGGCCTGCCTGACCACCAGATGGGTCTTGGCCACCCTGATCCCGAGTCCCGTGCGTTCGCGGGCCCGGCCTACCGCGGCGGAAGCACGAGCTGGACGTACGCCGTGTCGGACGGCACGTCGCCCTGGGAGACCTTGATCGGGATCCCGGCGGTGTCGACCGGCAGCAACGCGGAGGCAATCGGGGGCGTCACCTCGACCAGGGCGGTGCCGTTCTGGGGTTGTTCGCCACTGATGAGGAACAGAAAGAGGACGCGCCCGTTGGCGTCGGCGATCACGGTACTCTCCCCGAGAACGGTCGCGGTACCGTTCTTCACCTCGCCGAGGATCCGAACCGCCACCAGCGGACCGCCGACCGGACTTCCATCCTGCCGGGTGACCTGGCCGGTAACCGCCGTGGACGTCCGAAGGCTCGGATCGGGGTTGTTAGAGGTGAGACACGCCCCGAGCGCCAACGTCAGCCCGAGACCAGCCGCTGCGAATACCCGACGATTCATCGAACGTTTCTCCTGCTGCCCGGGGGTCGGCCCCGGTATCCGGTCCTGCCGATGCAGTCCTTCATTCTAAATCGTCCCGCCGCGCGCGGCATCGGCCGCGCAGGCGGAGTCACCCCTCGACCGGAGAGCGGACCACCGTCTCGATCGTGGCCAGCGCCTCGGCGAGGACGGCCAATTCCCGTGGCGTGAGGCGCTCGAGGTCGCGGGCCAGGCGCCGCACCCGCCGCAGCCGGCCCGCCTCGAGCAGGTTCCGTCCTCGGGCCGTCGCGCTGATTCGCTGCACCCGCCGATCCGCCGGATCCCGGGCAACCTCAACCAGCCCGTCAGCGGCGAGCCCCGCCACGAGGCGCGACATCGTCGGCGGCTTCACCTGTTCCGCGCGGGCCAGGTCGCCCATCGTGACCGGACCGCCGAACACCACGACCGACATGGCCGACAACGCCGGCCCGCTGAGCCCGGCGGCCTGGTCCTCGACCCGGAGGCGCCGGAGCAGGTGGATCGCGGCCGAGTGGAGCCGGACGGCCAGATTCCCCGCCTCCGCCGCTTCGCTGGGACCGTCTTGCCGATTGGCCAATATTAGTTAGCTTTGCTAAGTAAATATCAGTTTTCGCCTGATACGATACCTTCTCACCCCGGATCCGCAAAGTCAGGAGCCCCCATGACCGCCGACCTCCAGCAGGCCTCCCTCGGCCAGATCGCCATCATCGTCAAGGATCTCGGCCGGGCCACCGCGTTCTATCGGGACGTGCTCGGGCTCCCCCTGCTCTTCGAGTTCCCGGGCCTCGCCTTCTTCCAGTGCGGCCAGACCCGCTTCATGCTCTCCGGCGCCGAGAAGCCCGAGTTCGACCACCCCGGGTCGCTCCTCTACTACCGGGTCCCCGACGTCGAAGCCGCCTTCGCAACCCTCACGTCGCGCGGCGCGGTCTTCGTCGATACCCCCCACATCGTCCATCGTGCCGAGACCTACGACCTCTGGATGGCGTTCTTCCACGACACCGAGGGCAACCCGGCGGCACTGATGGCGGAGAAACCCAAATGACTGCACCTGTCGCCACCGCGCCGGCCCTTTCGCACCGGGAGGCCCGAATCGATCTGGCCGCCGCGTTCCGGGCCGCCGAGCGCCTGGGTCTCAACGAGGGCATCGACAATCACTTCAGCTACGCGGTCGACGACCGGGGCGACCGCTTCCTGGTCAACCCGATCGGGCTCCACTGGCGGGAACTCCGGGCGAGCGACCTGATTCTGGCCGACGCCGGCCGGCGGATCATCGAGGGCTCGGGGCCAGTTGAAGACACGGCGTTCTTCATCCATTCCCGGCTCCATCAGCGCCACCCCGCCGCCCGGGCCGTGCTCCACACCCACATGCCCTACGCCACCGCGCTCACCGTCATCGAGCAGGGGCGGCTGGAAATGATCTCCCAGAACGCCGTGCAGTTCGCCGGACGGATTGCCTACCTCGACGAATATGAGGGCCTGGCCCTGGACGAGTCGGAGGGAGACCGGATGGCAGCGGCCATGGGCGAGAAGTCGGTGCTGTTCCTCGGGCATCACGGCGTGATCGTGACGGCCCCGACGATTCACGCCGCCTGGAACGACCTCTATTTCCTCGAGCGGGCGGCGATGGTGCAGGTCCTGGCGATGTCGACCGGCCGCCCGCTCCGGCGGATTCCGGACGCGGTCGTCGCCCGCACGGTGGCAACGATGAACGCGAACCCCGACGCGGTCGACCAGCCTCGCAAACATCTGGAGGCGCTCAAGCGGCTCCTCGATCGGGAGGCGCCGGAATACCGACGCTGACGCGGCGAGCGGGTGCGACGCTGACGCGGCGAGCGGGTGCGACGCTGTCCTACATGCGGTAACCACCGCCGCAGACAAGGACCTCGCCGCTCACGTAGTCGGATTCGGGAAGGCAGAACAGATAGACGGCACCCGCGGCTTCTTCCGGGGTCCCGGGACGGCCGAGCGGAATGAGCTGAGTCATGGCGCTGAGGATGGCCGGGTTCACCCCGACGGGAAGCTGTCGCCCCCCGACATCGATCGTCGTCCCGCTGCCGGCGGCCGCGGTGGACAGCCTCGTTTCGATCAGGCCGAACGCCACCGCGTTCACGTTGACGCGGTAGCGGCCCCACTCCTTGGCGAGCGCTCGCGTCAGCCCGACGACCCCAGCCTTCGCTGCCGAGTAATTCGCCTGCCCGGCGTTCCCTGACAGGCCCGACACCGAAGAGATGTTGACGACCTTCCGGTGGACCGGCCGCCCCGCCGCGAGTTCCCGCTTGGCGGCCGTCCGGATGAACTCCGACGCAGCCCGGAGAATCCGGAACGGAGCCTTGAGATGGACGTCGAGAATGGCGTCCCACTGCTCATCGGACATCTTCTGGATCACGTTGTCCCAGGTGAAGCCGGCATTGTTCACGATGAGGTCAAGGCCGCCGAAGCGACTGATGGCCAGATCGACGAACCGATCGGGAAAATCGGCCGCCGCGACGCTGCCGGGACAAGCCACGGCCTCGCCGGCCGCCGCGACGATGGCCGCCACCGTTTCCTCCGCCGGGGCCGGATCGAGGTCGTTGACCACGACTCGGGCGCCCTCGGACCCGAGCTTGAGCGCCACGGCGCGGCCGATCCCGCGTCCAGCGCCGGTGACGATGGCGGTCTTGCCGGTGAGCTTCATCGCGACCCCCGTTGGTGACTGCGTGGCGTCCGCGCCGGAAGGTATCCTCGCCGCCCCCCCTTTCGGGAATCGGTCACTGGCCTCAATTTCATCCCTCCCTCCTTCTTGACCCGAGTCCCGGAAGTCGCATGCGCCTCCATGGAGCCGTTCGCCCGCGGGCGTTCGCGTTGTGGTGCTAGCTGGCTGGACCCGCCGGCAGCGACGGCCCGTCCCAACCCGCCCAACCGGATCCGGCGCACGAGGTCAAGCAGGATTTCCGTCAACCCTACCGG
>JBFXAY010000094.1:0-18258 GCA_050183815.1 Gemmatimonadales bacterium
GGTCGATCAGATTCGGCTGCTCGATGCAGACCGGTTCGAGGTACTCCTGGTCCTCGATCTGCGGCTTGACGCCGCCGACGTCGAAGCCGTTGAGGAGGATCTCCTCCCAGTCGATCTCCTCCTCCTTCTCCTGCTTTTCCTTTTCCTGCTCGGCCGTCGGTTCCGGCTGGGACTGCTCCTCCTCCTCGGGTTCGAGGAGTTCGAGGAACGGATTGACGAGGAGCTCCTGCTTCAGGTGCTGCTGGAGATCCATCATCGGCATGTACAGCATGTCCATGGCCTGGTACAGCCGCGGATTGATCCTGAGCTCCTGACGGAGCCCCGTATGCTGTGAAAGTCCGGTTTTCACGACTCGTTCTCCATCCGCCCGAGCCGCTCCCGCAACCGTGCGGTCATCGTGGGCCCGAGATAGAGTTCGGCTACCTGGTCGTTGAAGACGAGTTCGCGCACCGTTCCGGCCGCGCGCACTTCGCCTTCGTACATGATGTAGGCACGATCGACGATTTCGAACATCTGCTCGACACTGTGATCGGTGATCAGCACGCCGATCCCGCGAAACTTGAGATTGGCGACGATGGTCTGGATATCGTGCACGGCGATCGGATCGACGCCGGCGAAGGGCTCGTCGAGCAGCATGAATTTCGGCTGGGTCACGAGCGCGCGGGTAATCTCGAGGCGGCGCCGCTCGCCGCCGCTCAAGGTGTAGGCCTTGCTCTTCCGGAGATGCTTGAGCCCGAGTTCGTCGAGGAGGGCCTCGAGCCGTTGGTTCCGCTCCCCGCGGGAGATCGGCAGCGTCTCGAGAATGGCCCGGACGTTGTCCTCGACGCTCATCCGCCGGAACACCGACGGCTCCTGGGCCAGGTAGCCGATGCCGTTGCGAGCCCGGCGATACATCGGCTGCTCGGTGATCTCCTTCTGGTCGAGCACGATCTCGCCTTTGTCCGGGCGGATCAGGCCGGTGATCAGGTAGAACGTGGTCGTCTTCCCCGCCCCGTTGGGCCCGAGGAGCCCGACGATCTCGCCCTGGCGCACCTCCACCGAGACTTCCTTGACCACCCGCCGGCGCCGGAAGGACTTGTTGAGGCCGACTCCGGCCAACACGCTGGTCATCGGCGCCTCCGCTGGGGAACGATCGCCCGGAGCGTGGTATCCGGCCGGGCAGTGGTATCGGCCGGCCGCCGGAGCGACGGCTGGAGGTGGACGCCGTGCACCGAGCCGAAGGCGTCGACCCGGTCGACCGTCGTCGAATCGGGGGTCACCCGCATGGTCACGAGAATCCGATCCGCCAGGGTGTAATTGACCGAGCCGACCGGCTGGCCGGCCTCCGGCTGCAACTGGTACCAGGCCCGGGCCGTCTGCCTGGCTTCGAGCTGGTTGACGGTGTTCTTGCGTTTGCCGGCGGAGTCGATCGGTACGAAGGATACCTCCACCGCTTCGCCCGCGATCCAGTCCCGCCGTTCGGTCCGGGTGGTGTCGCCGGCGAACCCGGCCCAGCCCCGGCCGAAGGCTTTCACCTTCCGGAGCTGCTGGTTCGGCGTCTCGATCACCAGCGAATCCCCTTCGACGCGGTAATCCGCCGACACCGCCCGCGGGCGGACGCTGTCGCCCCAGGCACGGGTCACGTCGACCTGGCGCGCCATGAGGCCGATGCCGATCGAGTCGGCATCGAGGGTCACGTCCTTGCTGACCAGCCGGGCGGAATCGTGCGCCTTGAGGCCGGACAGCTCCCGGTCGGTCATCGAAATATCGATGTTCCGCCCGGTGAGGACGAAGCCGTTCTCCTGCTCTCCCCGGAGGGTCGCGTGCCCGACCAGTTGCCCGCCCTGCCCCTTGCCGCTGTCGAGCCAGAGCGAGTCGGCCGCTCCCTTCAGGTCGTCGCGATCGATCGTGACCGCCCCGCCGGCGTAGAGCCGGTCGCTGCCGATCATGGTCACCTTGTTGCCGATGACCTGATAGGGCGCCTGCGGCCGCCCGGTGGAGTCGGTGACGGCGTAGCTCACCGTCGGCCGGTTGAAAGCCACGACCTCGAGATCGGTCCGGAGCCCGCGAACCGGCCGGAGATAGTCGATCCGGGACCCTTCGATCTTCGAGCCCGACTGGAGGTCGCGGTGGACCACGTTGCCTTGGGCCTCGAAGCGCTCCCCGTCGCTGTAGTACTGCCCGAAGTCCGCATCGAGTTCGGTGGTGGAATCCCGATACCGGACCCGGCTGCCCTGGGAGATGAACTGCACCAGGTTGCTCCCGGCCGACTTGTACGACGCGACGCTGTCCGAATAGATGTGGATGTTGCGGCCGCGGCACTGGAAATGCACGTTGCCGCCGGCGAAGAAATTCTCGCTCCCCTGGATCGGCGTCGTCCGGACCCCGTCGCGATCCACGTGCACCAGTTCGAGCAGACAGCGGTCGCTTCGCTGGGTCCGCCGCGCCTGGGCCGACGCGGCCGTCGGCCCGACGCCGGCCAGCAGCAGCAGGAGGAGACCGATCCGGGCCGTCATCGTTCGCTGCCTCCCAGCTCGATCCCGCCGCGGCGCTGGAAGCCCCGAGGCTGGGAGATCCGGACGTTCCGGAACTCGAGGTCCGAGGTGAACGAGGTACCCGTCATCCGTTCGTCGCGGGAATTGTAGACGAAGGCGGTGTCGCTCCGGATCTGGTAGCCGGACTTGTCGTAGATCAGGTGAGGCGTGGTGAGGACCCGGCCGTCGGTCGACTCGACCCTGACGTTGCCCCGGGCATCGAGGCCGCCGGTGGTGACCGTGTAGTAGCCCTGTTCGGCCGTGATGACGGACGACTGCTTTCCGTTCTCGAAGAACGTCACCTTGAACCGGCGGAGGTCCATCTTCTGCGAGGCCTGGTAGACATAGGTCGTCTCGGCGGTCACGTAGCCCGTCCGGATCCCGTCGTCGAGCATGTTCGTGGTCATGTCGAACATGATCTGGTCGGCGCTGTCGGCCACCGAGGTGTTCTGCGTCGGCCGGATTCCCTGTTCGCTGCACGCCACCAGGCCGGCAATGACACCGACCCAGCCCACCGCGGCAAGCCGTCCGGGTCGCGGGACCGTCATACCGCGCCCGCCCGGAGGAGGTCGTGGAGATGGACAACGCCGACCAGCCGCCCATCGCTGCCGACCACCGGCAACACCATGATGCCGTGCCGCTCCATGACGCCCACTGCGGTGGCGGCCAGTTCCTCGGCGGCTGCGGTCTTCGGCGCCGTCGTCATCACCCGGGCGACCGGCAGGTCGAGATAGGCGGCCTCCCGTTCGGCCAGCCGGGAGAGATCGCCGGCCGTGACGACCCCACGGAGGACCCCGGCCTCGGCCACGATCGCGATGCCCCGCTGATGCGCCAGCAGTTCGACGGCCCGGGCCATCCGGTCCTCCGTGCCTAACGTGCGTCCCACCGGTACCATCACATCCCCGACCCGGAGGAGAAGCCGCCGGCCCAGCCGGCCGCCCGGATGGAACGACGCGAACGCCTCGCGGGTAAAGCCGTTTCGCTCGAGCAGGGCCACGGCAAGCGCATCGCCCAGCGCGAGGGCGACCGTGGTGCTCGCCGTCGGCGCGAGGTCGTGGGGACAGGCCTCTTCGGTGACCGAGCCGTCCAGCACGACCGTGGCGGCCCGGGCGAGCGTCGATTCCGCGCCGCCGGTGATGGCCACGATCGGCACCGCCTTGCGGCGGAGAATCTCGATGAGCGGCAGCAGCTCCTCGGTTTCCCCGCTCTTCGAGAGGAGCACGGCGACGTCCCCGGCACCCACGATCCCGAGATCGCCGTGGAGGCTGTCGACCGGATGGAGGAAACTTGCCGCGGTGCCGGTGGAGGTCAGCGTGGCCGCGATCTTCCGGGCCACGAGACCCGACTTCCCGACGCCCGCGACAATGAGGCGGCCGCCGGCGGCCCCCAGGAGGTCCACGGCCGCAGCGAACCGATCGTCGAGACGGTCCGCCGCGCGAGCCACCGCCGCCGCCTCGAGGGCCAGGACCCGGCGCCCCGCCTCCAGCGGCCCCGTCACCGGTCGCCCCGCTCGGCCCGGTATCGCGCCACGGCGGCGTCCCACTCGCCCCGGGCGGCCAGCAGCGCCTCGATGACCTCGCGCACCGCGCCGTGACCGCCACTCCGGCTCGTGGTCCATCGGGCCACGGCCTTGATCTCCGGCACGGCGTTCGCCACGGCGATCGGCAAACCCGCCCGCGCCATGACCGGGAGATCGGCCAGATCGTCGCCCACGAAGGCGACCTCCGCCCAGTCGAGCCCCTTCTCCTCGAGGAGACCGGTCATCGCCGGAAGCTTGCGGGCCCCGCCATCCTGAATCACGGTGCGGATCTTCAGCTCCTCGGCCCGCAAGGTCGTGGCGACCGAGACCCGGCCGCTCACCCAGGCGACCTCGATCGGGGAGTGACGCAGCAGCGCCATCCCGAGCCCGTCCTGGATGTCGAACCGCTTCAACTCGACCCGCTGGCCGTCCACCGGACCGAGGAAGAGGCCGTTGTCGGTCAGGACGCCGTCGACGTCCAGCGCCAGCAGCCGGATCCTGCGAGCGAGCGCCGGGTCGATCATTCAAGCCGCCTGGGCCGCCTGCCAGACCGATACGGCTCTGGCAATCAGGGATTCCAGATCGGCCAGCGGCCACTGGGTTTCGGCGTCGCTCACGGCCCGAGCCGGTTCCGGATGGGTTTCGACGAAGAACCCGTCGGCGCCCGCGGCCGCCGCGGCCGCCAGGAGCCCGGGAATGGCCGCCCGGTCGCCGCCGCTCGCCCCGCCTCCGCCGCGGCCCGGCCGCTGGACGGAGTGGGTGGCGTCGAAGAGCACCGGCACCCCGGCCGCGGCCCGGACCCGGTCGAACGACCGCATGTCCACCACGAGATCGCCGTACCCGAAGAAGGTCCCCCGCTCGGTGACCGC
Organism: Gemmatimonadales bacterium; assembly: GCA_050183815.1. GTDB lineage: Bacteria > Gemmatimonadota > Gemmatimonadetes > Gemmatimonadales > GWC2-71-9 > SHZU01. The sequence continues at coordinate 4,902 of JBFXAY010000094.1, forward strand.
CACCTCCGGAGAGCCGCCGACCTGGACCTTCTCGACGGCTCCCGCCATCGCGGCGGGATCCATCCATTGCCCCTTCTTGACGTTCACTGGCTTTCCGGTGGCGCCGCAGGCCACCAGCAGGTCGGTCTGGCGACACAGGAAGGCGGGGACCTGGAGCACGTCCACGACCTCGGCCGCCACCGCCGCCTGGGCCGGGTCGTGGACGTCGGTCAGCACCGGGAGGCCGGATCGGACCTTCACCCGCCGGAGCGCCTCGAGGCCGGCGTCCAGGCCGGGGCCGCGGCCGGCGCCGGCCCGGGACCGGTTCGCCTTGTCGAAGCTCGCCTTGAAGCACACCGGCATCCCGAACCGGCCGCCGATCTCCGCGAGCCGGTCGGCCACGGCGAACAGCACGTCGTCGGCTTCGACGACGCACGGGCCGGCGATCAGGCACGGCCCCGGTCCGGGACGGAACCGCCACGTGGTCACGGCGTGGTGGTGGCCAGGTGCTGCCTAACGCTCATCGGCGCCCCTTTTTCGCCGAACGCGTGGCGCCGGGCCGCCCCGATGAACGCCGCGAAGAGCGGATGCGGCCGGGTCGGGCGGGACTTGAGCTCCGGATGGAACTGGCAGCCGAGATACCAGGGATGGTCCGGCAGTTCGATGATCTCGACCAGCCCGCCGTCCGGCGACTGCCCCGAGAGCCGAAGCCCGAACTCGGCCAGCACGTCCCGGTAGGCGTTGCTGACTTCCCAGCGGTGCCGGTGCCGTTCGCTGATTTCGGTGGCCCCGTAGGCCTCCGCCGCCACGCTGCCGGGCCGCAGCCGCGCCGGATAGGCCCCGAGCCGCATGGTGCCGCCCAGATCGCTGACGTTCCGCTGCGACGCCATGAGCGCGATGACCGGCACTTCGCAATCCGGCTCGAACTCGGTGCTGTTGGCGGCGAGATGACAGACGTTGCGGGCGAACTCGATGATGGCCACCTGGAGTCCGAGGCAAATCCCGAAGAACGGCAGTCCGTGCTCCCGGGCCCACCGAACCGCCTCGACCATGCCCTCCACCCCCCGGACCCCGAAGCCTCCGGGCACCAGGAGCCCATGCATCCCGGCGAGGGCCTGCGCCGCCGACTTCTGGTCGGTGAAGCGGTCGCTCGACATCCAGTGGATGTCCACGCCGACGTCGTTCGGGATCCCCCCGTGCAGGAGCGCCTCCTGAACCGACTTGTAGGCATCGTGCAGATCGGTGTACTTCCCGACCACCGCGATCTTCACCCGCGCCGGTGGCTCGAGGATCTTGCCCACCATTGCCCGCCATTCGGAGAGATCCGGTTCCTTGGTGTCGAGCCGGAGCCGCTCGCAGACTTCGCGGTCGAGACCCTGCTCGTGGAACTTGAGCGGGATCTGGTAGATCGACGTGACATCGGGGCTCTCGACCACGCAGCCGAAGTCAACGTTGCAGAAGAGCGCGATCTTCCGCTTGATGTCGGCGCCGAGGGGATGATCGCTCCGGCAGATCAGCATGTCCGGCTGAATCCCGATCTGCATCAGGTCCCGGACCGAGTGCTGGGTCGGCTTGGTCTTGAGCTCGCCCGCCGCGGCGATCCACGGGACCAGCGTCAGGTGAATGAACAGTGCGTTTTCCCGCCCGACCTCCTGGCGGAACTGGCGGATGGCTTCGAGAAACGGGAGCGATTCGATGTCGCCGACGGTGCCGCCGATCTCCGTGATCACCACGTCGTGGCCCGGACCGCTCCGCCGGATCGCCGCCTTGATCTCGTCGGTGATGTGGGGAATGACCTGGACGGTGGAGCCAAGGTATTCGCCCCGGCGCTCCTTGGTGATGACCGTCTGGTAGATCCGCCCGGTGGTGATGTTGTTCTGCTGGGAGAGCGACCGGTCGATGAACCGCTCGTAGTGGCCGAGGTCGAGATCGGTCTCGGCGCCGTCATCGGTGACGTACACCTCGCCGTGCTGGAACGGCGACATGGTGCCGGGATCGACGTTGATGTACGGGTCGAACTTCTGGAGCGTGACGCTCAGGCCCCGCTGGACGAGCAACCGCCCGAGCGAGGCCGCCGCGATCCCCTTCCCGAGCGAGGAAACCACGCCGCCGGTGACGAAGATGAACTTGGTGTTGCCAGACATTGCGGTCATCAGCGGCTGTCCTCGAGAGCGGTTGCGGTCCACAGTCGTTCGGCGCGTTCCAGATCCTCTGCGGTGTCGATCCCCGGCGGGGCCGGCCGGGCCAGGTGGGCGACCCCGATCGAAAGTCCCAGTTCGAGCGCCCGGAGCTGTTCGAGCCGCTCCGCCCGTTCCAGGACCGTCGGGGGTGCCGCCACCCACTCGCCCAGCGCGGGCCGGGAGTAGGCGTAGACGCCCAGGTGCTGCCAGTACAGCCCCTCGCCCGTCTCGGCAGGATCCCGCCGGTGAGGGATCGGCGCCCGGGAGAAGTACAGCGCCCGCCCGCGGCGATCCGTGACCACCTTGACGCGCGACGGCTCCCCGGCGAGACCGGGATCGAGCGGGACGGCCGCCGTGCCGACGTCGTCGCCGCCGACCACCCGATCGATCGCCCCCCGGATCGCTTCCTCCGGGAGAAACGGCTCGTCGCCCTGCACGTTCACGATCACGTCGAAGCCCGTGAATCCGGCGCTCCGAGCCACTTCGGCGACCCGATCTGTTCCCGATTCGTGAAGAGACGAGGTCATCACCACGCGTCCCCCGACGCGCTCCACGACCGCCGCGACTTCCGGCGCATCCGTGGCCACGACGACCGCTCCGAACACCGGCACCTGCCGAACCCGTTCCAGCACCCGGACGATCAGGGGCTCGCCTCCCAGCAACTGGAGCGGCTTGCGAGCCAGACGCGTCGAACCCAAACGGGCCGGGATGACGCCGAGAACGGGCATCCCTCAAAGTAAGAACGCGGCCGACCGTTGTCAAAAGTCGTGCCGCGTTCGCTTTACCCTCTTGCGGAATCGCTAAGATCCCATTTGTCAACAGCTTACCGGGTCACTCCTCAAGTACCTCGCGAGGCCCGGAACCCGCCTAACGGGGCGGTTTCGGCGGCGCCGGGGGCGCCTTGGCCTTGGCCGGCTCGGCTTTCTCCGCGCTGTTGATCTCGATTTTGACGCCCGGCACCGAGACCCGGACCGACCCGTCGGCGGCCTCGACCGCGGCCGCGGCCGCCTCCACCGCCTCCGCGGCCCGCTCCTTCGCGTCGTCCACGATCGACTCGCGGAGATCGCGCATCTCGTCCTCGAGGTCCTCGAGCTGGCTCTTGAGCGACTCGCGGGCCTCGGCATCGGACGCCGTCGCGAAGGCGCGGGCCAGCATCTGGGCGCTGTCGGAGAGCTGGCGGAAACGGTCCCGTTCCAGCTCCGCGGCGTGAACCGAGGCCTCGCGCCCATGGAGACTGCCGGTTACGTCCTTCGGGAGGAGGATCGGGACCCGGGCCGTCTCATGCCAGCCGGACGAGTTGGTCCGCGACTGCACGATGAGCAGGCCGAAGGGCTCGAGGCCCTCCGCGGCAGCGCACTCGAAGCTGCTGTTCTCGTTGAGCCGCGTGGGGTTGTCGACCGTGACCGGGCAGGCACCGAGCCGCTGCGCGGCTTCGGCGTCGGCAACCCGCACCACGACGTCCACCCCGGTGATCTGCTCGGGTGAACTCCGGTGGACCACGATCCGCCGAAGGTTCCCCAGCTTGGTGCCGTCGAAGTTGAACGGCAGGAACGGGAGCGGAATGCTCAAGTCGGCATTCGTGGTGGTGACCCGCCGGACCTGCTGTTTGCCGCTCCGGAACACGCTGATGGCGCCGAAGCCCACGCCGAAAATGACCAGCGCCTGGACGGCGATCTTCACCCAGTACTTGCTCGTAATCATCCCGGCCTCCAGTACGACGTTACATGTTGTAACGTAACAACACCACCCTCAGGTTTCAATCCTCCCCCTACCCGCGGGGGTGGTACTGCCGGTGGACCGATCGAAGGTACTCCCGATCCACATGGGTGTAGATCTGCGTGGTCGAGAGATCGGCGTGACCAAGCATTTCCTGCACCGCCCGGAGATCCGCTCCGCCCTCCAGAAGGTGGGTGGCGAAGCTGTGCCGGAGCGTATGCGGAGTGGTTCGCTTGGCCAACCCGGCGGACTCGGCTGCCTTCTTCACGATCCCCCAGGCACCCACCCGACTCAGGGGGCCGCCCCGGGCGTTCAGGAGGACCCGGCCCTTCGACGCTCCCCGGTCCAGCACCGGCCGCAGGGTGTTCAGGTACAGCGCCACCGTGCCGAGCGCCTTTCTCCCGATCGGCACGAGCCGCTGCTTGTTGCCTTTGCCGACGACCCGGATCAGTTGGTCCGGCAGCAGGAGGTCCTCGAGGCGGAGGCCGGTCAGTTCCGAGACGCGGAGGCCGGCGCCATAGCCGAGTTCGAGCAGGGTCCGATCCCGCCACGCCAGCGGCTCGTCGCCGCCGGGCGCGGCCAGCAGGCGCTCGATCTCGGCGGGGGTGAGCACGGCGGGCAGCTTCCGGCCCCGGCGCGGGGTCTCCAGCCGGTCGCTTGGATCGGCGGTGACGACTCCCTCGCCGAGGAGAAAGCCATAGTAGGTATGGATGGCCGAGACGTGACGCCGGATCGTCGCCGGACTGGCGCCGAGGTCCTTGAGCGAGAACACGAATTCCCGAAGCTGCTGTCGGGTCACCGCCGGCGGGGCGGCAACGCCGCGCGGAACCAGGAACTCCACGAGGTGGCGGAGGTCGCGCAGGTAGTTGTCCACGGTGTGCGGACTCGAGCCGGCCTCGAGCGCCAGGTAGTCCCTGAAGCCCTCGAGTTCGAAGCGGCGGCAGGCCGCCGTCAGGGCGTCTTCCGCCGCCGCCACAGCACGAATCCGATCCCGAGCAGCCCGGCCACCACGACCGCCACCGCGCCTAACGCCGAGGTCAACCGGTCGAGGAGCCCGACGATGGCGTCCCACTCGTCGCCCGCCCGGACCGCGATCACCGTCAGCGTTCCGTACCAGAGGGCCGACGCGAGCATGACCGGCACCAGAAAGCGGGCGGGCCGCAGCCGGTTGAGCCCTGCGAACGGGGCCACGACCGACCGGAATCCCGGCAGGAGCCGGGTGAGGAACAGCCCGGCCGCACCGTAGCGGCCGTACTCTTTGAGGAGGAACGCCAGCGCATCCGGCGGGAGCATCGCGCGGCCCACCCGCGAGCCGACGAAGCGGTCGCCGTACCGGGCGGCCGCCAGATACGCGGTGATGGACCCGGCCAGGCCGCCCAACCAGGCCGACAGAAAGATGGCGAGCGGATCCTGCCGGCCGCTGTGGGTGAGGAAACCGGCCATGACGACGAACACGTCCGAGGGCGACGGCGGGAAGAAGGTCTCGAGAAAACAGGACACCGCAATGAGACCGTAGACGAGCGCCGGCGGCCACTCGGCCAGTGCCCGGAGCAGCGAGTCGATCACGGACCGTCGACCAGGGCCACGGCCATCACCGCGACGCCCTCACCCCGGCCGACGAATCCCATTCCCTCGTTGGTTTTTGCCTTGATGCCGACCCGGTCGGCCGGGAGGCCGAGGCTCGCGGCCACGGCAGCGGCCATGGCCGCCTTGTAGGGCCCGAGTTTCGGCGCTTCGAGGATCACGGTGACATCCACCTGCACCGGCCGGAGTCCGCGGCTGGCGAGACGGTCGCGCACCAGGGCGAGGAGCCCGATCGAGTCGGCGTCCTTCCAGGCGGGGTCCGTATCGGGAAACAGCGTCCCGATGTCGCCCATCCCGGCGGCGCCGAGGACGGCGTCGGTGACCGCGTGCGCCACGGCATCCGCATCGGAGTGGCCGAGGAGGCCCAGTGGATGCGGGATTCGCTGCCCGCCGAGAATGAGGGGCCGCCCCTCGGCGAACCGATGCGAGTCGTAGCCGATGCCGATCCGCATGGCGGGCGGCCGATCGCTCAGGCGGCCGCCGGTTCGGGCGCCGCTTCGATCAGGGAATAGTCCTGCCGCCGGCGGCGCACCTGGTACCCGGCGTCGACGATGGCCCGCTCCATTTCCCGGAGGGTGGCCCGGTAGGTGGTTCCGGCGGCCGAGACGACGTTTTCCTCCATCATCAGGCTGCCGAAATCGTTGGCGCCGAACCGGAGGGCAACCTGGCCCACCTTGAGACCCATCGTGACCCAGGAGGACTGGAGGTTCGGGATCGAGCCCAGGAGAATCCGGCTGATCGCGAGGGTCCGGAGGTAGGTGACGGCATCGGTCTTCGGCTGGTCCGCCATCTCGGTACCGTCCGGCTGGAGCGGCCAGCAGATGAAGGCCGTGAAACCGCCGGTCCGGTCCTGGACCTCGCGCACCCGGAGCAGATGCTCGATCCGGTCCTCGTCCGATTCCCCGAGGCCGTACATCATCGTCACCGACGTCTTCATCCCCTGGCGATGGGCCTCTTCCTGGACGCCGAGCCATTCGTCGGTTTGCGCCTTCTTCTTCGCAACCCGTTCCCGCACGGTGTCCACCAGGATCTCGCCGCCGCCGCCCGGAATGCTGTCGAGCCCCGCACTCTTGAGTTCCCGGATCACCTCGGCCACCGACAGCCCGAACCGCTCGGAGAAGAACACCACCTCGGAGGGCGAGAACCCGTGGATGTGAATCGGATGGTTCTTCTTGATGTACCGCATCAGTTCGAGGTACCACTCGAACGGGATGTACGGGTTGTGGCCGCCCTGGAGGAGGATCTGGACGCCCCCGATCGCCTTGCACTCGTCGATCTTCTCGCCGATCTTCTCGAACGGCAGGACGTACCCTTCCCCGTGGCGCGGCCGCCGGTAGAATGCGCAGAACTTGCAGTCGGCGACGCAGACGTTCGTGTAGTTGATGTTGCGGTCGATGATGTAGGTGACCACGTCCTCGGGGTGGTGGCGGTACCGCTCGGCATCTGCCAGGCGGCCCAGTTCGAGCAACGGGGCCCGCTGGTAGAGGTCGAGGTACTCGCGGAACTCCGCCGCCGTCCGATCCACCGTCATGATCCCATCCTCGTTGCCGGTTCCGGCAACCGTTCACGCCGCCGTGATGAACGACAGCGACCCGTCCGGCACGAGCCCGTCCTGGGCCAGCCGCCGGAAAAAATCCGTGAGCCCGGCGAGATGCCGGTACGAGAGCGCGTAGTCCAGATCGCCGAAATAGGCTCGCGTCACGCCCGGGTCGATCCCGGTCGCCGCGGCGGCCCGGCCGGCCAGCTCGTCGAGATGCGCCACACCCCACGACCGCGATTCCAGCAGGGCGCGGTGGACCGAACGGACCGCCTCGGCGTCGGCGTCCCGCCGAGCCGCCCAGACCGCGAAGACGAACGGCAGCCCGGTCCACTCCCTCCAGGCAAGGCCAAGATCGACCATCACCGGGTACTTCGCCTGCTCCGCGAGGACGAGACAGGCATCGCCGATCACCAGCACCGCATCGTGCGGGAAACCCGCCAACGCCGCCAGGTCCGTCGACTCGGCCCGAACCGTTGCGAACCGGGGTCGCACCTTCCACCGATGCCGGCAGAGCAGCTCGAGCAGGAGGATCGAGGTCCGTGACGACGCGGTGAGCAGGACCGTCGCCCCGTCGAGCTCGTCGACGGGCTTCCGGCTGAAGAGCGCCACGCTCTGCACCGGGCCGTCGCAGCTGATGGCGAGATCGGGCAGCAGGTGGTACGACGCGGCGGCCCGGGCGTATTCCACCGCGGAAACGACGCTGACCTGCAGCTCGCCCGCGGCCAGCAGGTCGTTGAGTTCGGCCGCGGTCCCGCTCACGACGTCCGCCGCCACCGGGACGATCCCCTGGTCGATGGCCGAATACACCGGGTAGCAGTTGATCCAGGGGATCCGGCCCAGACGGGTCCGGCCGGCGGGGTTCATGCCGCGTGCACCGAGGGCGCCGCGGCACCGGCCCCGAGCTCAGGTTCGGCCAGGTCGTCGAAGTCGTCGCGCACCGGGCGGTAGAAACTGTCCCGCTCCACCGGCCGCTTGCCGACCGCGCGGATCAGCTCGACGAGCGCCCGATAGCTCATCCCCATCTCGGTCCGGGCCCCGGCCTCGTGATAGACCCGCTCGTACACGACCGTGCCCTCGAGGTCGTCGCAGCCGAACCCGAGGAGGATCTGCGACATGAACGGCGTGACCATCGGCCAGTGGGTCTTGATGTGATCGATGTTGTCGAAGTAGAGCCGCGCGACCGCCACGTTCTTGAGGTCTTCGTAGCCCGTCGTCGCGGACCCGACCCGGCCCATCTCCTCACCCAGCTCGTTGTTGTCCGGGTGATAGGCAAGCGGGATGTACGTCAGGAAGCCGCCGGTCCGGTCCTGGAGTTCGCGCAGCATGGTCAGGTGGGCGATCCGGTCCTCGGCCGTCTCGACATGGCCGTACAGCATCGTGCAGTTCGTCCGGATTCCCAGTCCGTGGGCCACCCGGTGGACCTCGATCCACTCGTCCCCGGTGAGCTTCCGTTCGGCGATCGTGGCGCGAACCGCGGTGCTGAAGACTTCCGCGCCCCCGCCCGGCATCGTGTCGAGGCCGGCCTCCTGCAGCGTCCGGAGGACCGACTCGATCGAGGTCTTCTCGATCCGGGCCAGGTGCGCGATCTCCACCGCCGTGAGCGCCTTGATGTGCACCCCGGGATGCCGCTCCTTGAGTCCCCGGAACATGTCGGCGTAGTAGCTCAGCGCCAGCTTCGGATGGAGGCCGCCGACGATGTGGAACTCCCGGGTCGGAGCGCCGCGCGCCGCCTCGGCCTCGTGGTAGACCTCCTCGAGACTCCGGGTGTAGGCGCCCTCCTCCTTGGGGAGCCGGGCGAACGAGCAGAAGACGCAGGTATTGCGCAGGATGCAGACGTTGGTCGGATTGAGGTGCTGGTTGGCCGAGAAGAAGACCCGGTCGCCGTTCTTTCGGTGATTGGCCCATTCGGCGAGCTCGCCGAGGCTCAGCACATCCGCGGTCCGGTAGAGCGCCACACCGTCCGCCGGATCGAGACGTTCGCCCGCCAGAACCTTGGCGGCGATCGGCCGGAGGGCTGGGTCGCGAAAGCGGGCTGGATCCGGCTGGACGGTCATCCTATCTCCATTTCCCGAAGGCACTTAGGTGCTACGGGAGCAATCTAGCAGACTGGCCGGATCAGGGGGAGTTGCGGATCCGTTCCGCGGCGGGGGCGCCCTCCTCCGGCGGTTGACTGCTCAACTGGGCCGCCACTTTCGTCACCAACTCCTCCGGCTCGAACGGTTTGGCGAGGAACTCGGCTCCGGCCGGCCAATCCGCCCGACGGGGGTCCGCGTCGAGTTCGGCGTAACCGGAGACGAGCAGCACGCGAAGACCCGGCTTGGCCCGAAGCAGGGTCCGGGCGAGTTCGACGCCACCAATGCCTGGCATGACGAGGTCGGTCACGAGCAGGTCGATCTCGGCCACGCGACTGACGAACCGTTCGACGGCCTCGCTGCCGGTCTCGGCGCTGTAGACCCGGTACCCTGCCTCGGCGAGGGCCCGGCGGAACACCTCGCGCACGCCTCGTTCGTCCTCGACGACGAGGACGGTCCCGGCGCCTACCCGGCCGGCCCCGGGCGGGCGGCCGGGTGCCGACTCGGTCACGGTCGATTCCACGGCCGGGAAAACCAGCCGTATCGTGGTCCCCTGGCCCGGCGTACTGTCCACCTCGATGTCCCCGCCGGCCTGCCGCATGATGCCGTAGCAGGTCGACAGCCCGAGGCCGGTACCGGTGCCGGGTTCCTTGGTGGTAAAGAACGGCTCGAAGATGTGGGCCCGGACCTCGTCGCTCATGCCGAGGCCGCTGTCGGTGACCGACACGATGACGGTGGCCCCCACCCGGTCCACGTCGACCGTCAGCCGTCCGCCTCGCGGCATCGCGTCCCGGGCGTTGACGGCCAGGTTGGCCAGGATCTGCTCGAACTGGCCCGGATCCATCCGGGCAAAGGCGGACTGCCCGTGGGTGGTCACCGAGAGGGCCACGTCCTCGCCGAGAAGGCGGCCGAGGAAGCGCTCCGACTCGCGCACCTGGAGCGCCAGATCGAGGACCTTCGGCTGCGCGACTTGTCGCCGGGCGAAACCGAGGAGCTGGCGAGTGAGATCCGCGGCCCGCTTGCCCGAGCGGATGATCTCGCTCAGATCGGCGGCCACGGGATCGCCGCGGCGCACCTGGCTCAGCGCCAGGCTCGCGTGGCCGCTGATGGCGGTGATGATGTTGTTGAAGTCGTGGGCGATGCCGCCGGCCAGGCGTCCGACCGCCTCCATCTTCTGGGCGTGCACGAACTGGTGCTCGAGGCGGCGCTCGTCCGTCACGTCCCGCACGATCGACAGCAGGTATCGCACTCCGTCGATCTCCACGACCTGGGCACTGAAGAGGCATTCGCGCACGGCCCGGTCTTTCCGCCGGAGGCGGCCGCTCAATGCCGTCACGGACCCGTTGAGGCGGATGTCGGCCATCGCCTGGTCGAGTTCCTCCGGTTCCGCCCAGAGGTCGAGGTCGAGCGCCCGGCGCCCCACCAGTTCCTCCCGCTCGTACCCGGCAATCCGGCAGAAACCGGCGTTGACCTCGTAGATCGTGGTCGTGTCGGTCGTGGTCAGGGTCAGGCCGTCGGGGAGAAGCTGGAACAGCCGCTCGAACCGCTCCGCCGTCGAGCGCAGCTGCACCTCGGCTTGCCATTTCCGGACCTGGTCCCGGCGGCCAAGCCAGGCTCCCATCGCCAGCGCGACAACGCCGAGAGCCGCGAGTCCCCACCGGCCGAAGCTGAACAGCCGGCGGATCGGGGCTTCGAGGGCCGTCCGGGAATAGCTGGCCACTACGAGCCAGTCCGCCGCCGGGATCGGGCGAACGAGCACGATCCGGTCCCCGACGTCGAACGGGGCCAGCACCGAGTCCGCGTGGAGCCGGTCGAGCAGGGTCCGGTCGAGGCCCAGCGTCAGGGTCTGCTCCGGCCCGGGGGCGAAGACCGGTACGCCGGAAGCGGAATAGATCCGGACTTCACCGGGACTTCGCTCGAAGTGGCCGTCGCCGCCCAGCAGTTTCCCGATGTCCGCGTCGACACCGACGCTGCCCCACCAGGCCCCGCGGATCAGCAACGGCGCCCCGACGGACACGAGCCACCGATTGATCCCGTCGGTATAGAACGACGCGAGCCAGCTCGCCCGCGGCGGGCCGCCCGGCGCGGGCCTGGTCCGTTCGAGCCAGTCGGTGCCGCGGTAGTCGTTGTCGCCGTCGTTCTGGAAGAAATAGGTGGAGTCGTACGGCGTGATGGCCGCCTCGCCACCGTCGAGCCCGATGACCCAGATCCGCGGCAGACTCGAATCGGCGATCGCCCGGACGCCCTCGAGGGCCATCATCGCGCCGCCGTACAGGGCGCGCAGATCGGGATCGTCGGCGGTGGACCGCCGGACCCAGACGCCCGCGTCCCGCCGGAAGTCGAACTGGCCGGCCACCGGTCCGACCATGCCGTTGCGGCGGAGCCGGGTCCGGTCCTCGAAGGCGGCCGAGAGGACCGAGTCCGTGGTGGCCTGAATCAGCGCCGACACGTCGACGGCGAGCCGTTCCACCACGCCTTCGACCGACTCGAGCCGGCGGTTGACGGCGGCGAGATCCCCGTCCAGGTCGACGGCGGCCTGCTCGACCGCCGTGGCCGCCGTCCGGTGCGCCACCCGGGGTTCAACCAGGAGCAGAAAGACGATCGCGGCCAGGAGACCGATGGCCGCGATCAACAAGGGGAGACTGACGCTCCACCGCGGGGCCGCCGCACCCGGAGAGGAGTCGTTCATCGTGTCAGCCGGTGAACCGCCTGACGGCGAGGGTCACGTTGTGGCCGCCGAAGCCGAACGAATTCGACAGGGCGACATCGACGTCCCGTTCCACCATCACGTTCGGCGCGCAGAAGAGATCGCAATCCGGATCCGGTACGTCCTGATTGATGGTCGGCGGCACTTTGCCGGTCGTGGCCACCATCAGCGAGACGGCGAACTCGAGTGCCCCCGCCGCGCCGAGGAGATGGCCTGTCATCGACTTCGTCGAGGCGAAAATCAGCTCTCGGGCGTGTTCTCCAAAGACCTGGCGGACCGCGTTCGTCTCGGCGACATCCCCGAGCGGCGTCGAGGTGCCGTGGGCGTTGACGTATCCCACCGACGCCGGGTCGATCCGGCCGTCGGCGAGGCAGTCGCGCATGGCCCGCTGGGCGCCTTCACCGTCCGGCGCCGGGGCGGTCATGTGGTGGGCGTCGCCGCTCATCCCGTACCCCACCACCTCGCCCAGAATGGTCGCGCCGCGCCGGGTGGCATGCTCGAGGCTCTCGAGGACCACCATCGCGCTCCCGTCCCCGAGCACGAAGCCATCCCGTTCCTTGTCGAACGGGCGGCTCGCCTTCTCGGGAGCGTCATTGCGAGTGGAGAGCGCCTTCATGTTCTGGAAGCCCGCGATGGCGAGGCCGGTGATCGCCGCCTCGGAGCCGCCCGCCACGATACAGTCCGCCTTGCCGAGCCGAATGAGTTCGAACGACTCGCCGATCGCATGGGCCGAGGAGGCGCAGGCGGAGACGGTACAGAAGTTCGGCCCCTTGAGCCCATAGCGGATCGACACGATCCCGGCCGCGATGTCCGGAATGAACATCGGCACGAAGAACGGCGAGACCCGGTCCGGCCCCTTCTGCAGATAGGTCAGGCACTGCTCCTCGAACGTCATCATGCCGCCGATGCCGCTGCCGATGATGACGCCGGTCCGTTCCGGGTTCGGGAACTTCCCCTCGAGCCCCGCCTGGGTGATCGCCTGGTGGGCGGTCGCCAGGGCCAACTGGAGGAACAGATCGTACCGCCGGGCTTCCTTCCGGTCGATGTACGCCAGCGGGTCGAACCCCTTCACCTCGCAGGCGAACCGCACCTGGAGGGCGCTGGGATCGAACTTGGCGATGGGCGCCGCGCCGGATTTGCCGGCCAGCAGGCTGCTCCAGGTGTCCTCGACCGTCAAGCCGACCGGGGTCACCAGGCCGAGGCCGGTGACCACCACGCGGGCGGGATTCACCTACTTGTTCCCCATCTTCTCCTGGAGGTACTTCAGCGCATCGCCGACGGTCTTCAGCTTTTCGGCTTCCTCGTCGGGGATGTCGATGTCGAACTCCTTCTCGAACGCCATGACCAGTTCGACGGTGTCGAGGGAGTCAGCGCCGAGATCCTCCATGAAGCTTGCTTCGTCGGTCAGCTTCTCCCGCTCGACCCCCAGCTCCTCGGCGATGATGTCCTTGACCTTGTCAACCATGTCGCTCATGCGGTCCTCTGAGTTAAATGACCATGCCCCCGTCCACCACGAGCACCTGGCCGGTGACGTAGCGGGAAAGATCGGAGGCGAGAAAGAGTACGGCGCCGGCCACGT
>JBFXAY010000095.1:0-18004 GCA_050183815.1 Gemmatimonadales bacterium
CATCAGCTGGGTCAGGTTCATCTGGGCATCGGCGGCGGACTCGGAGACGACGTTGAGCCCGAGGCGGCGGGCCGCGGTCACGGTCAGGTGGCGCCGCTGCCGGGTCTCCTGGACGTAGTCCTTCACCGCGATGGCCCCGTGGTCCTTGTTCCAGCGGAGCTGCTCCAGCGCGTCGTCCAGGGTTGCGATCGGGCGGAACATCCGGAGCCGGACCCCGCGCCGGAGGCCGAAGATGGTCGAGCCGGTCGTGAAGAAGCGGGGCCCCGCGATCCGCCCGGCCCGGGTCATGTCGGCAAGCCAGCCGTCCCGGAATTCGTTGCCGTAAACCTCGACGACGGTGGTGACCCCGTATGCGAGCGGGCCACTCAGATAGGTCGGCTGTTGCTCGATGACGTGGAGCGACGAGTGCTCGATGTGCGGGTGCGCGTGGGCATCGATCAGACCGGGAATGACGGTCTGCCCGGCGAGATCGATCACCCGGGCCCCGGCCGGGATCGCAAGCCCGCGGCCGAGCGCATCGATCCGGCCGTCGCGAACGAGGATCGTTGCGTTGTCGAGGACCTCGCGGCGGCCGTTCATCGTGATCACCCGGGCCCCGGTCAGCGCCAGCACCCCGGTCGGCCGGTCGATCCGGGACTCGACGGCCAGATCGGCGCGCCGCGCGGTCGACCCGGGAACCCGCGGCCCGGTCCAGTCCGCCTCTCCCTGGGACGGCCTCGGCCCCTTCGCCTCCGCGAGGATCTCGGCCACGGTCTTCTCATAGAAGCCCGCCGCCCGGGTCCAACCGATGGTCTTGCTATCCGCAGACCAGGTCAGGTAGTCGCCGTCCTCGGGATCCACCCGCGCGGCGCCCCCGAGATGCTCGTAGGGCGAGACGACGGCCGGCTGGCCGTTGTCGTCCAGCGGAACGAGGAAGCTCCGGTGATACTCCCGGATGGCAACCCAGGCGAGATCCGGCGACGGCACCGCGGCCACCGCGTTCGGGAACCGGATCAGGACCCGCTCGTCGGTTCCGTCGACCCCGATCCGTTTGAGGGTCAGCGTGTCCCGTTCGAACTCGGTGAACAGGACAAATCGCCCGTTCGGGGCGAACTGGACGTTAGGCGGGACCTTCCCGGCGATACTGGCGTACTCGAGCGGCTGGCCGGTGATGCCCGTCAGACGGCGCTCGGCGCCGTCCGCCGCCCGCAGGATCAGCTCGAACTCGGTCTCGTTCGAGAGCCAGCCCCCGTGCTGGAGTTCGCCCGTCCCCCGCACGTAGGCGAGCACCCGGCCGTCCGGGGAGAGCGCCAGACTTCCGTATTGGGACGGTACCGACGTTAGGCGCTCGGCCCGGGCGGCCGGCCCGGCCTGGCGATACACGGCCCCGAGGCTGTCGTCGGTCCAGCCCGCGAAATAGATGGCACCCGACGCGGGATCGACGATCGGGCTGGTCTCGAGCAGGGGGGAGTTGGTCAGGTTGCGCCTGGCGCCGTCGGGCGTTGCCAGCCAGAGGTCGCCGAGGGCCTCGGAAACGATGCCCTGGGCGGTGCGAGCGCCCCAGCGGTGAAGCCGGGTCACCGTCCGGTCGGTTGGCTCGGTGGTGCGGAAGCGGACCGTCTCCGACATCCGCCGCTCGACGCGGACCGTCATCGGGATGGTGGTCGTGACACCGCTGCTCGCATCTACCCAGGTGAGGTGACCCTTGAGATCGATCAACAGCCGGCGTCCGTCCGGGTGCCACGCGATGGCCGGGTAGGCCCCGAAACCCTGCGCGGATCCCTGCTGGTCGTGGTCGAGCCCGCGCAGCACCACCCGTTCGGCCCGGGTCCGGAGATCCTGAACGATCAGGACGGTTTCGTCTACCAGCCGATGGACGTAGGCCAGTCGGGTGCCGTCCGGCGACACGGTGGCGTCGAACGCCCCGCCCGGACGCTCCAGATACTTGACCGTCTCGCCGGTCACGAGATCGTAGCGATCGATCGCGATACCGGAGGGTGGCACCACGTAGGGGTTGAACCCGTAGGCATATACCGGCGGCCCGGCCCGCTCAATGAACAACGATCGGCCACCCGGTTCCGGCACCACGCCTCGGGCCACGCCGGGAGTCGCGATCGCTTCGCGTCCGCCCAGGCGATCGAGGGCGATCAGATGGCTCGCCCGGCCATCCCGTTCGGCCACGGCATAGAGAAGGCGGCCGTCGGCACTCCAGGCCGGACGGTAGACGTTTTCGTCGAACGCGGCGCCGGACAGGTTGCGCAGGCTGCCGCCCTGGCGGTCCATCGTCCAGACGTCGTAGCGGCCGGCGCGGTCCGAGGAGAACGCGATCGAGGCACCGTCCGGGCTGTATTTCGGAAACAGGTTCCAGGATCGGCCCTCGGTCAGCCGGCGGGCGGTGCCGCCGGCGACCGGCATCTCGTAGATGTGGCCGAGATGATCGAACAGGATGGTCCGCCCGTCCGGAGACACGGACACGCTCATCCAGGTCCCCTCGGTCACCTCGAAGGCGATGTCCTTCGCCGGGCCGGTCGCCGCCTCGACACTCCAGCCGGTTGACTGGGCCTCGAGCCGGGCACCGGGACCCGCCAGGACGAGCCCAAGGCACGCGGCCGCGGCGCCGCCCAGGCGAAACGAAGATCTGCACATGTTGGACTCGACGGATGAGAGGTGAGCACCGCCGCCGGCCCGGAGACCGGCGGCGGGTTTTGACACGTCCTACCAGGCGATCCCGTAGTCCTCGCCGTCGGTGCTCGAACCGCCCCAGAACGTGCCGTGCTTCCAGTCGAAGAAGATGGCGTTGATCGGGCCCGAGGTGCGCGCACTGAAGTCGAGCGAATACCCCATTCCTCGCAGCTGGTCCCGCACCCAGGGCGGCATCGTTTCGTTCAGGGTGAGCCGGCCCGGCCGCGACTCGTGGTCGCCGAAGGAACTCCGCATCTGGTAGCTGGTGATGTTGGAGGCCTCGGTGGCCTGCTGCACGTTCATGTCGAACTCGACCATGTTGAGGAAGAACTGCAGCAGGTTCTGATCCTGCGTATCGCCCCCCTGCACCGCGAACGAGAGATAGGGCCGGCCCTCCCGCAACGCGAGCGTGGGCGTCAGCGTGACCCGCGGGCGCTTGCCCGGTTCCATGACGTTGAACGGGCTCTCGTTCGCATCGAGCACGAAACTCTGGGCCCGCTGGCTCAGGCCGACGCCGGTCCGCCCGGCCACGACGGCCGGAATCCATCCGCCGCTCGGCGTGATCGACACGACCCAGCCCTTTTCGTCGGCCGCCTGGATCGAGGTCGTGCCGGCCCGGAAGGACTCGTCGAACGAATCCGGACTCGGGCCGCCTTCGTGGCCGGTCGCGGCGTTGGACGGGCGCGGCTTGGGCGGCCAGTTGCGGAGAATATCGAGGAACGGATTCGTGCCCCCCTGGAAGGGATAGGGGTCGCCCGGCTTGATGGTCGGATCGTTCCGGTCCCAGTTGATCTGGCCGAAACGTTTCCGGGCGTAGTCCTTCGACAACAGGCCCTGGATCGGCTCCTCGGGCGGAAACGCCGGATCGCCGTAGTAGAAATCCCGGTCCGCAAAGGCGAGGCTCATCGCCTGGTAAATCGTGTGGACGTAGCGGGTACTGTTGTAGCCCATCGACTTGAGGTCCACGTTCTCCAGGATGTTGAGCGCCTGGAGCAACGCGGGCCCCTGCTGCCATTCGCGGAGCTTGTAGACGTCGATGCCTCGGTAATTGACCGAGAGCGGTTCCTCGATCTTGACCTTCCAGTTGGCCAGATCTCCGGTGGTGATCAGACCGCCTTGTTCCTGAACCGACCGGGCAATCTCCTGGGCGATGTCGCCCTTGTAGAACCGGTCGTACGCCGCGTAGATGGCCTGCTTGCGATCCTTGCCCGCCTTGAGCGCCTGCTGCTCGGCTTCGACGAGTTTACGGAGGGTGACGGCAAGGTCCCGCTGGACGAAGACCTCGCCGGGCTCGGGGGCCTCCCGTGCTTCGCCGGGGTGGGTCAGGAACAACGCCCGCGAATAGGGCCATTTCTTGATCCAGTCCTTCCGGCCCTCGATGCTGTTGGCCGTCTGGGCCTCCATCGGATACCCCTCGGCCATCTGGATCGCCGGGGCGAGGACCTCGGCCAGACTGAGGGTCCCGTACTCGGCCAGCATCGTCATGAGGCCGCCGGGCGTTCCCGGCGTGACCGCGGCCAGCGGCCCGTATTCCGGGGGATAGTCGAGGCCCCGGCTCTTGTAGTACTCGACGGTGGCGCCGGTCGGGGCCACGCCGAGGGCGTTGATGCCGATGACTTTCTTGAGGCCGGGATGGTAGATCAGGGCCTGGGTCTCGCCGCCCCACGACAGCACGTCCCACATCGTGGTTACGGCGCCAAGCATGGCCGCCGCGGCGTCCACGGCGTTGCCGCCCTTCTGGAACATCATCGCACCGGCCGTGGCGCCGAGGGGCTTGCCCGTGATCGCGACCCAATGGCGGCCGTGGAGTACCGGCTTCATGGTTCGCTGGGCGGCGGCGGGCTGCGCGGCGGCGGCGACCGCGAGGAGAGCCGCGGTGCCGAGAGAGGTCCGGAGCATTCTCCGTCTCCGTGGATGGGTAGACAGGCAAAGATACCACCCGCCGCTGGTGAGCGCCCGCCGCGGGGCATGGGCGGTGATAGATTGCGCGGGTCGGAGACGCGAACGGAGGGTCCATGTCTCGCGTCCGGTTCCTGATGGTGGCGGTACTGTTGTGCCCTTCCGCCCTGGCTGCCCAGCCTTCGTTCCGAGCGGAGGCCGGCGTCCTTGCGCTGTCTATTTCCCCGCGCGACGGCGGCGGCGATCAGCTTGGTCTCGCGCTCTTCGCCGGAAAACGGGTGGGTCGGCACTGGCGGGTCGAGGCCGACGCCGCGGCCATCCCGACTGGTGGGCTGCTCGCCTTCAAGGGTATCGCCCTCGAAATGGGTACCGCCTGGCATGCCGAGGTCGACGATTTCGCCTTCGAGGGGACGGCCGGGGTCGCCGGTCTCGCGGGACGCGACCGCATCGGCACCCTGACGCGACTTGGCCTGTTCGGTGGGACCACGGTGACTTGGTGGGTCGCCCGAAGGATCGGACTCCGGTCCAACGTGAGGCAGCGGTTCTGGTCCGGCGGCGTCGGCGGGGGCAGCGCCGGCATCGGGATCGCCGTTCGGTGGTAGTGGCTCGATCGCCGTAATGCTGAACAACCCGGCCGCCGGAGGGACCCGGCGGCCGGATCGATCCGGCGGCCTGCTTTAGTTGCCCGCGCGGGTGAAGTCCACGTCCCCGAGGCGCTGGATGCCCAAGGTCTGATCGCGCGGATCCGACCCACCGCGGTGCTGCACGTTGACGAACAGCGTCTTCCCCGACGGGCTGAGGTAGATGCCCGTCGGCTCCGCGTCGCAATCGGTGATCGTGAAGAACCGCACCGCATCCGCCGCCTGGGTGGCACTCGTCGGATTGAAGGGCGCGAACCAGACGTCGTCTCCCAGCGTCTTGCCAGTGGCCGCGGTCCCACCCGGATCCTCGGTGATGTAGAGGTTCCCGGACCGGTCGAGCGCCAGATTGTCGGGGGCCGTGAAGTCGAGCGGCGCGTTGACGCCCGCCCGCACGTAGTCGCTCACCACCAGACCGCTGGTCCGGCCGTTGTTCAGATCGATCGCCAGGACCCGGTTCTCCCCGGTGATCGCCACGTACATGATGTCATTGCCCCGCTGGTCCGACCCCGTGCTGGTGCCGATCTCGACGTCCTCGGGCCGGGAGTAGCCGGTCGCTCCCTTGGCCCCTGCCTCCGCAAGCGAGTTGAGTTCGGACGCCGGCCCGTCGAGGAGGACCCATTCCGCCGTGCCGGTCCGGTCGCCCTGGTCGTCGGTGATCCGGAGGGCGTACAGCTTGCCGCTGGAGAGCCGGCCGTGGCGGTCCGGCACAAACCGATAGATGTAGCCCGGGCCCGTCTCCGAGATCCCGTAGAGCCAGCCGCGCTTGTCGAACCGGAGCCCCTCGTGGGACCGGGCGCCCACCGCCGCCCGGAGCGAGGCCGCCCCGGTCTCCGGATCGATTTCGTACACGTGCCCGCCGACCGCCAACGGCGCCTCCGGATCCTTGAGCGCCGAGCCGCTCGTTTCCTCCGCGGCGATGACCGTCCCCCAGGGAGACCAGGCGATCCCGTCGAACCGCTCCCAGTCGGCGCGCTGCGCCAGGATCGAGGTCACGCCGGTGGCGAGGTCCGTCACCGAGACCGCGCCGTTCGATCCGGTCTCGTGGGTCCGATACAGGAAGCGGCCCTGCCGCCGCCCGGTCTCGTTGACGGTGATCATGTCCGGGAGGTCGGGAAACCCGGCGCCTTCGGTCGCGATCAGCAGCGGATTGAATCCGGTCGGCAGTACGATCTGCTCGGCCCCGCCGCCGGGAACACAGGCCGCGGACGCCGCCACCGGCGTGAACGGCAACGACTCGCCCGGCCGGACGTAGTGCAGCGCCAGGCCGGGTTCGGGAAATTCCGAGGACTCCGCATCGGGACCGGGGGTGCCATCCGCCGAGCAGGCCGCGAGCGCCACGGATGCCGCCGCGCCCAGCCACAGGGCTGACTTCATGTCGAACCTCCTCCGTTGGTGTGATGATCCAGCGAACGCTGCAGAATTCGCCGGGCGCGTCACGACCGGAGGAGCCTTCGGTGACCGTCAGGTATCAGTGAGGTACTGAGCCGGCACCCGCGGCAACAGGTGTTCGTCGCCAGCCGGGCGCGCCGGTGGCGGCGACCGCGGTGCGGAAGGCGGGCTCGTCGCGAAGCGGCGCCAGCAGCGGCTCGACGCCGAGGTACAGCAGCGAGTTGGAGTGGTTCGTGACACCCCGCTCGACGGCAAGTAGCGCCCGGTCGCGCCGGCCCAGCAACATCTCGCGGCGGGCGATGTCGAGGGCGGTTCCCGGACCCTGGTCGGCCTGCTCGGCCAGGCGCTCCAGATCCCAGCGGAGATAGGTCGCCAGGTCGCCCTGTCGGACCGCGGCCGCGACCGACGGCGGGGCGCCGTCGCGATCGGCCAGGGCCGCTGCCGCCTGGAACCGAGCCGAGTCACCGCTCGCGACGGCGACGAGAAAGCGGCAGGCGAGCGGCCCGCGGGCGCCCCGCGCCAACTCGATGCCCCGGTCGCAGAGCCCCGCCGCCCGGGAGAAATCCTCCATCCAGTAGAAGATCATGCCCGCGTCGCCGTTGAGCGCCGGCGAGAGCGGATCCGCCGCGATGGCCCGCTCGATTGCAGCCCGCGCGGCGGCGGTGTCCCCGGTCAGCAGGCGGAGGTACGCGAGGTAGTGCTGGGTGGCGCCCGCCGCCGGGTCCGCCGCAACGGCCGCGACAAACTCCCGCTCAGCGGTGGCCGGATCCCAGTCGCGAAAGAGCGCCACCGCCCCCAGCAGACGGTGCCCGCGACCGCCGCCGACCCCTGCGGCGAGCAACGAGTCCAGCAGCCGCTTGGCCGAGGTCGTCCCGCCGCTCCACAGCAACGCTTCCGCCCGGCGCAGATGGGCGGGGACGAACCCGGGGTCTGCCGCCAGCACCGAGTCGAGCATGCCGAGCGCGCGCGGGTAGCGCGGCTCGCGGGGGTCGTCCAGCAGTGCGATGGCGGCGAGGAACTGCTCCCGGGCAACCGCCGGGAGCCGGCGGGCGGCCGCCGTTTCGTCCTCGGACGCCGGAGCCGACAGGCCCTTCGCGACCAGCGCCGCCACGACGAGCACCGCCGCCACGGCCCCGACCCGCCCGGCCCACCGACGCTTCGCCCGCGGGGACGCGACCGTACCGACGAATCGATACCCGCGCTTGGGCAACGTCTCGACATACCGGGGCGACTCGGCCGCGTCATCGAGCGCGGCGCGGATCTGCCGGACCGCGTAGTTGAGGCTCTGGTCGAAGTCGACGAACCGCTCGCCCCAGACCGCGGCCCGAAGCTGCTCACGGGTCACCAGCCGGCCTTCCGCGCGGATCAGTTCCGCCAACACGCGGGCCGGCTGAGGCTGAAGGCGCGTCGGCTCGCCGTCCCGGGTCAACTCCAGGGTCTCGAGGTCGAAGCTGAACGGCCCGAACACGACCGAGCCGGACGGCGGGGCGGCGTTCGTCACGACTCGGTGGAAACGGCGACCGGGCCGCATTCGATGGCGGGCATCATCTCCATGCGGGCGGAAATCTCGCGGGTCAGCGCCAAATCCTCCATTTGCGGAGGCTGAGGCGGCCGCGGTGGCCAGCTTTGCGAGGCTCAGGAGACGCGCACCCGGCCCTCAGCGAATGCAAATGGCGCCGACGCGCCGGTTTTCGCAAGCTGGGAGCCGAACCCTCGAGCGAGACAGAGATGCCGCTACCGCTCCCCCGCCCCCTCGCCCTGATCCCGTTCCTGGCCGCCGTCCCGATGCTCGCGGCGCAAGCGCCGCCCGGCGTGAGCCCCGCGGCGGACACCCTCCACGGCACGGTCATACCCGATCCGTTCCGATTCCTCGAGGCGGACGCTCCGGCGGCCCGGGCCTGGGTCCAGGAGCGGGACCGCCGAGCCCGCGCCTTCGCGGCGGGTTCCGCCCACCGGGCCGAGTTCGAGCGCGCCATCGGCCTCATCGCCGCGCGACGAATCGCCGCCCCACCGATCCGCCGCGGGGCCGCCGAATTCCTCGCCGTCCGGACGGCGAACGGTCCCGGCTCGGCGTCCGATCTCTTCGTTCGATCCGCCGGGAGCGCCGGGCTGGGCCGGAGCCTCGTGTCCGGCGACGAGGCCCGCCGCGGCACCGGCCGGTACGTGCCCAGCCCAGACGGCCGGCTGGTTGCGGTCGTGGCCTCGGAGCAGGGGTCGAACTGGGGGATCCTCAGCGTGCTTCGGGTCGCGGACGGGCGGGCCCTGCCTGACACGGTGCGGGGGCTCTACCGCACCCAGGGCGGCGTCGTCTGGAGCGCCGATGGCCACGGCGTCTTCTACCATCAGTCGCTGCCGGCCGGCACGGCCGTCCGCGCGGGAGCCGTTCGGTACCACCCCCTCGGCGGCGACCCGGCGGCCGATCGCGAAGTGTTCCGGCCCGACTCGGACGCCAACGTGACCGTGAGCCTGGCGCTGTCGCCCGGAGGCCGGCACCTCGTGGTCCTCCAGACCGACGGCAACACGACCGAGGTCGCGATCCACGTCGGAGCCGCCCCCGACGGCCCGGTCCGGCGGATCGCCGCGCCGGCCGGCGCCTACGCCTTCGCGGGCGAGCTGGGCGGCTCGCTCTACTTCATCTCCTGGGCCGGTACGCCTAACGGCCGGCTCGTGGCCCTCGACGATCCCGGAGGCCGCGCCGCCTGGCGGGAAGTCGTGCCGACCACCGACGTCATCAATACCTGGCCGGGCGCCGGGGCCGCCGTCCTCGGTGGCCGGATTCTGGTGGCGTACTCGATCGGCGGCGACCTGGTTCCCCGCCTCTTCCGCCCCGACGGCACCCTGGAACGGACCATCGACCTTCCCACCCGGGGCTCGGTGTGGAGCGGCTTCGTCGGCAGCCCGTCCGAGCCGACGGCCTACTATCAGATCACCGGCCTCGCCGACGCCGGCACGGTCTACCGGCTCGATCTCGACACGGGCCGCTCCACGGTGGATCTGGCCGGCAACGTCGTGCCGGCCGAGGTGATCACCGAGCGGGTCTGGATTCCGACCGCAGGAAAGCCGATTCCGGTCGACGTCGTTAGGCGCCGGGACGTCCGGCTCGACGGCACCGCCCCGCTCATCATGTACGGGTATGGTTTCGGCGGGTGGATCGCGGCTCCCTGGTTCCAGCCGGGAATGGCCGTTTGGGTCGAGCGCGGCGGAATCTGGGCGGTGGCCGGGGTCCGCGGGGGCGGCGAGCACGGCGAATCATGGCGCGCCGAGGGCAGCCGGCGGCACAAGCAGCGCGGGATCGACGACTTCGTCGCTGCCACGGAGTGGCTGATCGGTCACCGATACACGGCGGCGGACCGGATGGTGGCGAACGCGAGCAGCGCGGGCGGCCCGCTGGTCGCGGCGGCCGTGATGCAGCGGCCCGAGCTCTATCGAGCCGCGATCTTCGACTACTCGATCTTCGACATGCTCCGGTACGACCGCTTCGGCCACGGCCGGCAGTGGCAGTCGGAGTACGGCACGGCGGCGGACCGGGAGGACTTCGAGGTACTGCGGCGGTACTCGCCCTACCACGCCGTACGGACGGGCGTCTGCTATCCGGCGATCCTCGCGACACCCGGCGAGCTCGACCAGACCGCACCGGCGTGGCACTCCGCCAAGTTCATCGCCGCGCTTCAGGCCGCGGGCAGCCCGTGCGGCCGGCCCGCCCTGCTCCGGATGTCCTGGGGCGCGGGCCACTCGGCCGGCGCCACCGCCGCCGAGGCGGCGCGGACCTGGGCCGATGAACTGGCGTTTCTGGAGCGTGTACTGCCCGATCCCCGGTAGCCGGCCGGAGGGGCCGGCGCGCCCGCTCGCCGGGGCGCCGGGCGGACATCGGGTGCGCCCGCTTGTCGGCCTCGGGCCGACATCGGCGCGCCCCGCCCGTCAGCGCCGGTCACCGCGGGTCTCCCGAGTCAGGTCGGCGACCCGGTAGAGCCGGCCGCCCCGTACCACAGTCTCGACCTTGGCGAGGTCCGCGATTCGCTCGAGCGGCTTCCCGGCCACCACAATGAGATCGGCCACCTTGCCGGCGGTGATGCTGCCGTAGTCGCCCTCCTCGCCGAGGAAGCGGGCCGCCTCGATCGTGGCGATCTGGAGCACCTTCTCGCGCGGAATTCCCGCCTGCTCGTACATCTCGAGTTCCCGCCGGAACGTCGTGCCGAACGAGTTGTCGGTCCCGGCCAGGAGCGGCACCCCGGCGGCGTAGAGGCGCTGGATCAGCCGGAGATACGCCGCGTCGGCTCGCTGCTGATCGGTCGAACCGCCGGCCCCGACGATCGACGCGCCGCCGCCGATCCAGAGATTGAAGGTCCCGTCGATGACCGTGTGATGCCGGGCGAGGAACTCGATCAGTGCCGTCATCGGCTTCCCGTCGACGTCGATATGCGGCGCCACCGCCGTGGCTACGGCCGAGTACGCCCGCATGCTCGGCAGGTAGAGCGAGTCCGGGTAGAAGTCCGAGAACAGGAACGCGGCGTGCTGGATCTCGTCGTAGCCCAGGGTCACGGCCGCCCGGACCGACATGCCGCGCGGGATGTGGCCGCTCAGCTTGAGCCCCCGCCGCTTCGCCTCCGCGGCGATGACCGGGACCAGATCGGGATGCACCAGGTTGTAGAGTTTGATCTGCCGGTAGCCGAGCGAGTCGTAGCGCGCGACCAGCGCCAGCGCTTCGGCTTCGTCGCTCGCGAGCGAGGCACTGGGTCCGGCCCACCGGAGCGGACCTTCGATGAACCCGCCGAGAATCACCCGGGGCGAGGCCAGCTGCCCGGCTCGCTCCCGGTCCCGCTGCGACACCGCCACGTCGAGATCGCTCGCAAGGTCGCGAACCGCGGTGAGCCCCTGGGCGAGCTGAACCAGGCTCCCGGTGCCCTGGTTCGTCACCTGGAGATGGGTGTGCATGTCCCACATGCCCGGCATCACCGTCTTGCCGGCGGCGTCGATCAGCGTCGCCCCGGCGGGAGCGCGCACCCGGTCCGCGGGACCGATCTCGACGATCCGGTCGCCCCGGACCACCACCGTCTGTCGGGCCAGCAGCTTGCCGGCCAGCGCGTCGAACACGTCGCCGCCCTGAATCACCAGATCGCCCGATACCGGCGACCGGACCCGCTGGGCGGCGGCCTCGGCTTCCCGGGCCCGCCACCGGAGTTCCACCGCGCGGAAGGCCGGCAGCAAGGCCACCGCATCGGGCCGCACCGTGATGAACCACTGGATGTCGGTGGCGAGGAGTTCCCCCCGCTCGTCGAGCCACACGCCGCTCGCGACCGGCGACTGGGGCCGCCTCACCATGACGAGACGGGCGCGAACCGCGCGGCCGCCGGTCGTGAAGGTCGAGTCGGCGATCACCTCGGCCGAGGCGCGACCGGACGGCGCGACCGGCGCGGCCAAGCCGGGAGCCGCGAGCAGGTGCCGCGCCAGGGCAGCCTCTTCCCACGGGGTCCCGCCGGTGGAAAAGCCAACCCAGGCACCCGCCTCGACGCGGGCGGCGCTCGCCGCGGTCCGCACGCCGTTCTCCACCTCGAAGTGGACCGAGTCGCCCGCGATGCGGAAGGCCTCGGTCGGCCGGCCCGCAACGCCGTCAGGCCCGATCCTCGCGAGCGAGCCGCCGACGGGTTGCCCGTTCGGCCCGAGTCGGTAGCGGGTCTCGACCCGGGCGCCCCGGTTGCGGTCGGTGTAGATGAACCGGACGACGACGCTGTCGCCGGTGCGAACGGCGGTGAGTTCCCCGGCCACCCGGCCGTGGTTGTCCACCAGCCAGCGGGCCGGGTCCGCCGGCGCGGACCGCAGCACCCCGCCGGCCAAGGGGAGCAAGCCGGTCAGGAGCACACGACGGAACATTGGAATTCTCCGGGGAGGGACCGGCCGGGAATGTAGCGATATGCTGGCCCGCGACCGAGACGACCTCGTCACGATCGAACGGTGCCGACTCCGCCAGGCAGCAGTCACGGCAACGTACGGCCCACCCGGTCCGGTGGTCGCGCCGCAGCGGCGGGGAACGACACTTCACCCCGCACACCGCCGTACGGATCGGGAACTGAAGCCGTCCAGGCGGACGCCAACCGGGGCCGGCGGTCCAGCGCCCGGCCGGTGCCCACGCCATCCCGATGCACGTCCCGGAGGTTCCATGACCCCAGCCGGTCCGCGGTCCCGGCTCGTTCTGCTGCTTGCCCTCGCCACCGGCTGCACGGCGGCGGACTCCGACCCGAATGCAGCCGCCCGCCGACTGGTGGCCGAGGCCCTCGCGGTTCACGGCTCGAGCGAGCAACTGCGAGCCGCCGGGGGGTTCACGCTCGACCTCCGGGGCGAGCGAGTCATGATCGACCAGAGCCGCCGTGCCGACCCGCCCTGGGATCGGCAGCCATCGACGGTGCGGATCGCTTTCGATCCGGCCCAATCGCGCTGGTCATGGCAGACGATCAGCGCCTACCCCGGGCTCGGCCCGTTCGGCAGCCGCCGCGTCGTTGGCCCGGGGGCCGCATTCGAGCTGGATCCCGTCGGGGACGGCCACGGCCCCGAGATCATCCCGCTCACCCCGGAGGATTCGGTGGCGATGCGCCGGGAACTCGCCCGGTTCCTCCCGACGCTGCTCCTCGAGACCATCGCGGAGCAGCCCGGACTGGAGCGGCTCGCGCCGGTCCGGACCGAATCGGGCATGGTCGAACGAATCGCGTTCGTCGACCACGAGGACCGCCGCCGGATTCTGCTCCTCGGGAGCGACCAGGTCGTACTCGGCTCTGTGGGCCAGCGTCCCGATCCGGTGTACGGGACGGTCACCGACTCGGTCCGCTATGAGGAAGCCGACCGCCGCAACGGCGTGCTCGTCCCCCGGCGCATGACCGAACTGCAAAACGGAGCGGTGGCCCGGACCCTGGCCTACGCCTTCGCCGGCGGGCCGCCTGCCGACTCCGTGTTCGCCGTCCCGCCCGGCCATTTCTTCCCCGAGCCGGGGGCGGACGCGCACCACATGGCCCCGATGAGCGCCGAACCGCTTCAGCCGATCGGCGAGGGGCTCTACCTCGACGGCCGGGTCGGCGTGGTGGTGGCCGATCTCGGCGGGGGCGTGGCCGTATTCGACTGCCCGAACGACGCCGAGACCTCCGAGGCGACGATCAGCGCCATCCGCTCGACGCTCGGGAAGCCGGTCCGCTACCTGGTCGCATCACACACCCATCCGGATCACTGCGGAGGCGCCCAGCCCTACCTCGACGGTGGCACAACGGTCGTCGTCGCCGCCGACCACGAAGGGTTCTTCCGCCGGCTGGCCACGAAGCCCGCCCGGATCGAGGCGCTCCGGCCCGGGGAACGCCGCGATCTCGCCGGTGTGGCCGGGGGAGTTACCGTCCTCAACGTCGGGCCGTCGCCCCATTCGGAGGAGACCCTGATTGCAGTGCTGGCCGGAGATCTTCTCTGGCAGGTGGATCTCTTCCTGGGACAAATGACCGGGCCGCTCGTTGCCGGCCGGCCGACGTCGGACTGGCTCGCCCGCGAGATCGAGCGGCGGAGCCTCGACTTCCGTCGCATCATCGACCCGCACACCGGCGCCGTGTTTTCGCGGGCCCAGTTCAACGAGGCGCTCCAACGGGCCGGCTTCCGGCCCGTCGGCGCCGGATCCGCCCGAGGCCTCGATCCGGTGAAGCGGAGCGCTCCCTAACGGCCTCCGGGGGGCCGGCGGGGAGGCGTGCCGGAGCGCGGCCGCACGGCCGGCTGTCCGCCGCCGGCCGGAAGGATGCCAGGGGTACTGGCGGTAGTCGGGATACTGCGACCGGAGCCGGAATGACGCCGCTTCCTCGCGGAGGAACGACAGGTGGTCGCTCCCGCTGCCAGCCCGCACCTCCGTCTTCGAGCGGGAACCGATCGGCGGCAGTCGCCAGCTACCTGGCCGCGACCGCCCGCACGAAGTGGCGCTTCGACAATTCGCCGAGCGAGAACCACCGGGCCGCCGACTCGCCGCGGAGCACGGTGGCCACAATCCGCCCCTCGGGCACCCCCGCCGCCAGTGCCTCCCGGATCGTCCCGATGACGTCCTCCAGCCAGCCGGCCTTGGCCCGGAGCAGCCCCATGGGGTCCGGCAGCCGTCCCCGGTGCGCGCAGAACACCTCGGCCGGCTCGAGCGCGATGACCCGTCTGAGGCTCGCAACCATCGCGACCGGGTCCGCGTCGTGGTGCTCGATGGCGGCCTTGACGCCCAGGAAGAGGTCGCCCGCGAACACGGTACCGTCGGCCGGATCCCAGATGACTCGGTGGTCGGGCGAGTGGCCGGGCGTGTCGACGAACTGGAAAGGATGCTGCGTCAGCGGCGTCGGATCGGTCGCCACCGGCGCCGGATGACCCCAGGTGAGCCATCGATACGCCGGCACGCGCGGCAGCGCCCGGTGTCTGGCCAGCGTGTCCGCCGAGATCGCGACCGGAATGCCCCGCCCGACGACGAGGCCGAGATTGCCGGCGTGGTCCTCGTGCGAATGCGTCACGAGGGCGCCCAGGACCGGGTGGCGGTCGAGCCAGGATGCCAGCTCGGAGCGGGCCCGGGCCATGCCGGTGTCGATCAGAAACCCGCGATGGTAGAAGGCAGCCACCCGATAGCCGGTGATGCGTCCGGTTCGAGACACCATCTCCAGAGCGGACACCTCACCGTGAGATCGGATGGTCAGCACGAACCAAACCTAGCCGCCCGACGCTATCTTGCCGCCATCGAGAGCCCGGGCGGACCGTCATGACGTTCCAGATCTTCGAACTCGAACGGTGGCAGTCGGAGTGGGAGCACCGCGTCGAGTACAACCTCGCGGACAGCTCGGTTCGGGGTGCCCGGCTCCGCGAGATCCTCTCGCCGCCCGAGCTGGACGGGTTCCTCAATCTCGAACTCGGCTATCCGATGGTGAACGGCACCGTCCGGCTCCGGGAGCGGATCGCCCGCCTCTACCACGGGGCCGAACCCGATCAGGTGCTGGTGACGGTCGGCGGCGCCGAGGCCAACCTGCTCGCCTGCGAAACCCTGCTCGGCCCCGGCGACCGGGTGGCGGTGATGGAGCCCGGGTACCGCCAGGTCTACGGCATCGCGGCGAACCGCGGGGCGACGGTGCTGCCCTTCTCGCTCGACCCGGACGCCGGGTGGCGTCCCCGGCTCGACCAGCTCGACGAGGCGGCCAGGGGCGGGCTCAAGGCCATCGCTCTGGTGAATCCCAACAACCCGACCGGCTCGATCCTCTCGGCGGCGGAGCGCGGCCGGATCGTCGAAATCGCCGAGCGGACGGGCGCCTGGATCCTCGCAGACGAGGTGTACACCGGCACCGAACGGCACGGCCACGAGGAAACGCCCTCGTTCTGGGGCCAGGCGCCGCGCGTCATTGCGGTCAGCAGCCTCTCGAAGGCGTACGGACTGGCCGGCCTCCGCCTGGGTTGGCTGTTGGCCCCGCGGGACCTGGTGCCCGAGCTCTGGCGCCGCCACGAGTACGACGTGATCGCGGCGGCGGCGCCCTCGATGCGGTTGGCCGAGCTGGCGCTCGAGCCGGAGACGCGAAGCCGCTTGATCGACCGCCAGCGCGAGCTTTCCCGCCAGGGATGGACGGTCATGGAACGCTGGCTGGCCCGCTACCCCGACCTGCTTTCCGTGGGCGCGAGCTCGGCCACCTCGATCGCGTTCGTCCGCTATCGACTGCCCGAGCCATCGGTTGCGGTGGCGGACCGGATCCGGCGCGACGCGTCGGTGCTGGTGGCTCCAGGAGCGTACCTGGGCGCCGAGCACCACCTCCGGATCACCCACGGCCTCGGCGCCGACTATGTCACCCCCGCCCTCGAACGCATCGGCCGGGTCCTCGAAGCGCTGGCCGCCAAACGCTGACGGGCGGCGCCATTGCCGGCGCCGCCCGTCGTAGCAGCCCACCGCGGCCGGCACCCCGGCTCAGTAGGTGGCTCCGGTCATCGTCGCCGGCCGGGTCGAAGGCAGCGAGGCGGCGGCGTCACCCTGGTGCGAGGGAATTTCGTCCGCCATCGCGAACTTGTTCGAGGCGTTGAGGGCCGCGACCTTGTAGCACTCCGCGAGCGTCGGGTAGTTGAAGACCGTCCGGAGGAAGTAGTCGAGGCCCCCGCCGAGACCGATCACCGTCTGCCCGATGTGCAGCAGTTCGGTCGCCCCCGTGCCGATGATGTGGACGCCCAGGAGCCGCCGGTCCTCGCGGCCGAAGAGCAGCTTGAGCAGCCCGTCGCCGTCGCCGAGGATCTGGCCGCGGGCAATCTCCCGGTACCGCGCAATGCCCACCTCGTAGGGCACCTTCTTTTCGGTGAGCACGTGCTCGGGCTCGCCGACCATCGAGATCTCGGGAATCGCGTAGATCCCGATCGGGAAGTGCGCCGCCATCGGCGGTGCGGCGACCCCGAGCGCGTGACAAGCCGCCAGGCGACCCTGCTCGCTGGAGGTCGCCGCGAGGCTCGGATAGCCGATCACGTCACCCGCGGCGTAGATGTGGGGTACGGAAGTGCGGAACTGTTCGTCCACCTCGAGCCGGCCCCGGTCGTCGGCCGTGAGGCCCGCCCGGTCCAGGCAGAGTTCGTCCGTCGCCCCGACGCGGCCGACCGAGAAGAGGGCCGCTTCCGCCACGATCCGCTTCCCGCTCTCGAGCTGGACGAGTACCCGGCCGCCCTCGGTGAGTTCGAGGCGTTCGACGGCCTCCCGGGGCCGGAAGGTGACCTTCTTGCGCCGCATCTGGTGGATCAGCTCGTCCACGATTTCGTGGTCGAGGAATTCGAGCGGCCGCTCCCGGCGGTCGATCACCGTCACCTCGACGCCCACCGCCGCGAACATCGAGGCGTACTCGATGCCGATCACGCCCGCCCCGATCACCACGATGCTCTTCGGCATCCGGCGAAGCTGGGCCACGTCGTCGCTGGTGAGAATCCGTTCGCCGTCCGCCGGGACGCCGGGCGGGTCGGCCGGCCGGGTCCCGACAGCCACCAGGATTTTCGCCGCGGTGACCTCCCGCCGGCCGTCGCCGTTCTCGACCACGATCCGGTGCGGCTCGAGGAACGAAGCCCGGCCGCGGAAGATCGAAACGTCGTTCCGGCCCAGCTGGTCCTCGATGACCGAGCACTCGTCCCGCATGACCTGCTCCACCCGGCCGAGGAGCTGCTGGGCGGTGGGACGGTATTCGAACTTGGCGAAGCTCCGCCGCTCGGGATGGTCGCGCAGGGCCGCGAAGTGCAGGACGGCCTCACGGAAGGTCTTGCTCGGAATGGTGCCGGTGTCGAGGCAGGCCCCGCCCAGCGCCATCCGGCGTTCGACCATCGCGACCCGGCGTCCGAGCTTGGCGGCCTGGACGGCGGCCCGCTGGCCGGCGGGGCCGCTGCCGATGCAGAGCAGATCGAAGTCGAAGGACATGCCCTCGGGTATCGGC
>JBFXAY010000096.1:0-17962 GCA_050183815.1 Gemmatimonadales bacterium
GCATGGAACCCCGGGGCGAGGCGCCCGGTATCCGCTGCGACCCCCGCCAGGGCGGCACCACCCGTCGTGGCGAGTTCGAGCCCCGCCTCGGGTCCGGCGCCGAGGAGGGCCACCGCCGCCCGCATCTCGGCAAAGAGGTCGAGCCGGCCGACGCTCACGACCGAGTCGGTCCCCAGACCGACCCCCACACCCGCGGCCCGGAGCGCAGCCACCGGGGCCGAGCCGTGCCCGTGCCGCGCATTCGAGAGCGGGCAATGGGCCACGCCGGTACCGGTCGTCCGCAGGATCTCGATGTCGGCAGCATCCACTTGAACCAGGTGAATACCGAGGGTCGTCGGACCGAGGACGCCGTGGGCCGCCAGCCAGGCCACCGGGGAACGCCGGTCGGCCACGCTGCCGCCGTGATTGGCGATCGGCGGAATCCCGCGACCGTTCCAGGCGTCGGCGAACGGGCCTCGGTGCCCGGTGACCAGCTCCGTTTCCGCCGGCGACTCGGCGAGATGGACGGCGATCGGAAGCCGGCGTTCGTGCGCCAGAGCGGCCGTAGCCCGATAGAGCGGACCGCTCACGGTGTAGGGTGCGTGCGGTGAGACGCCGAACCGGACCCGGCCGGCAGCGAGCGGGGACAACGTGGCTACCCGGGCGCGCAGGCCGGCCAGGCTCTCCGCGCACTGATCCGGGTGGGGCCCGAACACCTCCTGGTACACGATGCCCGCGCCCCCGGCCTCGACCAGCGCGGGGAGCACCGCCCCGGAGTCGCCGGTGTCGAGCACCATCGTGATCCCGGCGGCGAAGGCGTCCTGCACGCCCTGCCGCGCCGCGGCGGCGAACCAGGCGGCGTCCCGAGCGGCTTTGAGTTCCCGCACCCCACGGATCCAATCGGAGAACGGGTCGTGTTCGACCTGTCCGGCCAGGCCGGTGAGTTCCAGGTGGGTATGCGCGTTGACGAGACCCGGCAGCAACGCGGCGCCCCGGTATTCGACGGTCGGTACGCCGGGCGGCACCGGGATTTCCGACCGGGGGCCGACGGCGGCGATCCGGCCGCCGTCGACGAGGACCGCCCCGGCGGCGATCGGCGGAGCGCCGACCGGATAGACCCAGTCGGCCGTTAGGCAGGCGGGGGCGGCGGCGGTCAGGCCGGCGAGCGGCTCGGGAACCATGGCGGGCACTTCGGGGCCGGGCGGCCGGGACCTATCGGCGCGGGAAGGGTCCGGCGGCCCGAAGGGTGTCGCGGGGCGCGGACGGCGGCCCGGCGCGCCGGCCGGTATCACCCGCCGGCCGCCGACGGGCGGTGTCCGTCACCCCCGGAAGCAGCCGCCGGCCGCGGCTGGTGTCGGCGCCGGGGCGGACCGCCCGGAAAGCGGTGTCGCCGGGGCGGCGTTGGGGCCGGCCGAGGCTGTCGGTATGGACGCCGATGGTGTCGGAGGACGGCCGGAGCCGGGCCGGGATCGGCCCGCCGCCGTGCACCGGACACCGTTCGGTCGGTTCGGTGCCGGGGAAGTAGTACTCCGCCTGGAGGTCCGCCGCGGGACACTGGGGCGACGGCAGGAAGCCGGTGGTCTTGTCGACGACGACCGCCGTGATGTCGGCCGGTTTGGCCCAGGCCTCCGGGATCCGGCGGCGTTCGTAGACCTCTTTCATCATCAGGCCCCAGGCCGGAGCGGCCAGGCGCCCGCCCTGGGCGTTCGCCATGATGACCTGCTTCTTGTCGAAGCCCATCCAGACGCCCGTAACGAGATCGGGGGTGAAACCGACGAACCAGACGTCCATGCCGTCGTTGGTGGTGCCGGTCTTGCCCGCTGCCGGGAGACCGACGAGACCGGCCCGGGGCAGCAGGCCGCTGGCGGTTCCCTTCCGGACGACGTCACGCATGCCGTCGAGGAGCAACCAGGCGTGCTCCGCGTCCATCACCCGGGTCTGCCGGGCCTCGGGCTGCCAGAGAATGTTGCCGCTGGCGTCCTCGACGCGATCGATGGCCTGAGGCGGCACCCGGACCCCGAGATTGGCAAAGGTCCCGTAGGCCGAGGTGATCTCGAGCGGGGTGACCTCGGCCGCGCCGATGAAGATCGAGGGCACCCGGGGAATCCGGGTCGCGATCCCGGCGGCAGCCGCCATCTTGACCACCGCCGCGATGCCGACGTCGAGACCCACCTTGACCGCCACCGTGTTGCGGGAGTCGAACAGGCCCTCCCGCATGGCCATGAAGCCGTTGTACTTGAGGTCGTAGTTCTTCGGGGCCCACGGCGGCTGATCGTCGATCGGGATCTCGATCGGGCTGTCTTCGTAGATGTCGCTCCAGCGGTAGCCGGCCAGGAGTGCGGCCCCGTAGACGAACGGCTTGAAGGTCGAGCCGGCCTGCCGCAGCGCCTGGGTGACCCGGTTGTACTTGGAGTCGGCGAAGTCGCGGCCGCCCACCATCGCCCGGATCCGCCCGGTGCGGGGTTCAATCGTGACGATCGCCCCCTGGAGGTACGGGGAGAATGGCCCCTGCCCTTCGCCGTCGTCGGCCGCGTCTCGGCCGTCGAGATACTGCCGGAAGGTCTCGTGCGGAAAGCGGCCCCAGGTCTTGCCGTCTTCGATCTGGGTGAGCTGCGCCTCCAGGGCCCGCTCGGCGGAGAACTGCATGTCGAGGTCGAGCGTGGTGTAGATCCGGTAGCCGCCCGTGTAGAGGTCGCTGCCGAACCGGGCCTGCATGACCTGGCGGACGTACTCGACGAAATAGTCGCCCACGCCGGTGAAGTCGGACCTCGTCGACAGGGCCAGCGGATAGGCCTTCCAGGCTTCCGCGGACTCGGCGGCGAGCTTGCCCTGATCCCGGAGGAGGTTGATGATCAGGTTGCGCCGCTGGACCGCCAGGTCGGGGTTTCGGCGCGGGTTGTAGCGGGTGGGGGCCCGGGGAATCGCCGCCAGGGTAGCCGCCTCGGCCACGTTGAGCAGCCGGGCGCTTTTGCCGAAGTAGCGGCCCGACGCCGCCTCCACCCCGTACGCCCCGTTGCCGAGGTTGATCTGATTGAGGTAGAGCTCGAGAATCTTGTCCTTGCGGTAGTTCCGCTCGATCTCGATGGCCATGCGGGCTTCCCGGAGCTTCCGGGTGATGCCGTCGAAGCCCGACCGTTTGCTCCGGTCGATCTGGTCGGGCCAGAGGTTGCCCGCCAGCTGCATCGTGATGGTGGAAAACCCCTCAACCCGCTTGCCGGTGAGAATCGATTTGACCGACCCGAAGAACCGGATCCAGTCGATCCCGCCGTGGGAGTAGAACCGCCGGTCCTCGGTCGACAGGAACGCCGAAATGACCGCGGGCGACATCTGCTTGATGCCGACGACGGTCCGCCGCTGGAGCCCGAAATCGGTGATCAGGCGGCCGTCGGCCGCATAGACCTTGGACGCCTGGTCGGGGTCATAGGATTCGAGCCCGGCGATCGAGGGGCATGAACCCACGGGCCCGCACACGTTGAACCAGGCGCCGACCAGAGCCGACGCACCGAAGACCCCGATGGCGCCGATGGTGAGGAGAACCCGGAAACGGACTGCAGGAGAGTGCCACCAACCGAACAGCACGCGCGACAACCGGCCCATGAAGGCAAGCTACCGAGGCGCCCCGCGCGGCGGAAGCGCCCCGGCACCCCGTACCACCCCTGCACGGGCCGGTGTACTTTTTTCGGCCCATGGCCGACTTCCTCGAGACCCTGACCGCCCGCGGCCTGTTCCAGGACGCCACGCCGGGCCTGGCCGAGCGCCTTCGCCAGGGGCCGGCGGTGGGATACTGCGGCTTCGACCCGACGGCGGACTCGCTCCACGTCGGGAGCCTCGTCCCGGTGATGGGGCTGGTCTGGTTCCAGCGGCTGGTCGGACGGCCGATCGTGCTGGTGGGCGGGGGGACCGGCATGGTCGGCGATCCGAGCGGGAAGCGGAGCGAGCGGCCGATGCTCTCCCCGGAGATCATCGACCACAACGTCCGCTGCCTTCAGGGGCAGTTGGCCAAATTCGTGGATTTCGACGGCCCGCGGGCCGCCAAGCTGGTCAACAACGCCGCCTGGCTCGGGCCGCTCGGCCTGCTCGAGTTCCTGCGCGACACCGGCAAGCACTTCACCGTCAGCTACATGTTGCAGAAGGAATCGGTGAAGAGCCGGCTCGAGACCGGGATCTCGTTCACCGAGTTTGCCTACATGCTGGTCCAGGCCCATGACTTCGGCCATCTGTACCGGACCGAGGGTTGTGAGGTCCAACTGGGCGGCGGCGACCAGTGGGGCAACATTACGGCGGGTATCGAACTGATCGGGAAGCGAGACGGCGCCGCCGCGCATGGCGTGGTGCATCCCCTGCTCACCACCTCGAGCGGAGCGAAGTTCGGCAAGAGCGAAGGCGGGAACGTCTGGCTCGACGCCGAGAAGACGTCGCCCTACAAGTTCTTCCAGTTCTGGCTCAATACCGAGGACGCGGACGTGGGCCGGCTGCTCCGGATGTTCACGACCCTCGAACCCGACGTCATCGAGGGCGGGTTGGCCGAGCACGGTGCCGACCCCGGGAAGCGGTCCGCGCAGCGGCTGCTGGCCCGGGACGTCACCACCCGGATCCATGGCGCCGCCACCGTCGACCGCGTCGTTGCCGCGAGCGAGGTCCTCTTCGGCGGCCGCGATCTCCGGGCCGCCGATGCCGAAACGCTCGCGGTCGTCGCCGCCGAAGTCCCCACTCTGCCCGTCGCTGTCGAGCGGCTGGCGGCGGGTATCGGCATCGTGGACGCCCTCGTCGAAACCGGCCTCGCCGCCTCGAAGGGAGAAGCCCGCCGTGGGATCCAGGGCAACGGCTTCTCGCTCAACGGCGAGAAGATCACGTCGCCTGACCTGGACCTGACCCCGACAAACCTCCTCGCCGGCCGGTACCTCGCGTTACAGAAGGGCCGAAAAACCTACGCCTTCCTGACCGTCGGCTGAACGCGGCGCCTCTGGCCGGTTTTCCGCTCTTGCGGGGTGCCGACCCGGCGGTACATTCCCGCCCCGGAACCGTAGCGTTCCGCATTCCGCAACCAATTGTACGCCGGCTCCGCCCCGCTCGAACGGGGTGCAGCCGAACCCCGCTCTCAACCGAGGAGATGGCGCATGCGCGGCGAGTTCATGGCATTCCTGAAGAACTACGGAGTCATCGGCCTGGCCATCGGGGTCGTGATCGGCGGCAAGGTCAACGACCTGGTGGGGAGCATCGTCGAGGGGGTCATCAACCCGATCATTGCCATGGCGACCGGCGGGGCGGACTTCAGCGCGCTGACGGCCGGACCGTTCCTGATCGGCAAGGTGATCACCGCGCTGATCAACTTCCTCATCGTGGCGTTCCTGGTGTTCTGGTTCGCCAAGAAGGTCCTCAAGGAAGAAAACGTCGCGAAGAAGTAGTCGTTCCGGTCGGGGCGGGTCGACGACCCGCCCCTACCACCGGCTGCGCGTCGTCCGCCTCGTGCGCGGCGCGCGGCCACCGATCATTCCGAAGACTCCCCTCACCAGTTCGCGCCCCACCGTTCGGGCCAGGGTGCCGGTCAAGGCACCAAGCAGCCCGCCGGTCACGGCCTTGCCAAGACCCGATGGGCCACGGCCGGACCGTGCGGGCGCCGGTGCCGGCTCCCGAAACGGACCGCTCGACCCACGTGCCGCGGGCGGCTCCGGTCTGGCGAGGCGGCGGGTCAGGATCTCGTAGGCGCTCTCCCGGTTGACCGGCGTGCCGTACTCCCGCATCAGATCAGATTCCCGCTCCTCCTCCGCGAACTCCGGCGGTGTGAGCGGCGCCATCCGCGACGTCGGCGGAACCAGCCGGGCCGCCACGACCGGCGTCGGCACACCCCGCGCATTGAGGCCGGTCACCAGGGCCTCTCCGATGCCGAGGGACGTGACGGTCTCCTGGAGGTCGTAGAACTCGGTCTTCGGAAACGTGCGGACGGTCGCGCGGAGGGCGGCCTCGTCGTCCGGCGTGTGGGCGCGAAGGGCGTGCTGCACCCGGTTCGCCAACTGGCCAAGCACCTCGTCCGGCACGTCCTTGGGCGTCTGGGTCACGAAGAAGATGCCGACCCCCTTCGACCGGATCAGCCGGACCACCTGTTCCACCTGATCGAGGAACTGCTTCGACGCATTGCGGAAGAGCAGGTGCGCTTCGTCGAAGAAGAAGACCAGTTTCGGCTTCGGCAGGTCGCCGGCCTCGGGAAGGTTCTGATACAGTTCGGCCAGCAACCACATCATGAAGGTGCTGAACAGCGCCGGCTTGTCCTGGCAGTCGGCGAGCGAGAGACAGGTCACCACCCCGCGGCCGTCGGAGGTGGTGTGGAGCAGGTCGTCGATATCGAACTCGGGTTCGCCGAAGAACCGCTCGGCGCCCTGTTGCTCCAGTTCCACCATCTTCCGGAGGAGCACGCCCACCGTGGCGGTGGACATCCCGCCGTACTCCTTGAGCACCGGCTTGCCTTCATCGCTCGAGAGATACTTGAGCACCTCCCGCAGGTCCGCGAAATCGAGCAGGGCGAGCCCCTGATCGTCACAGACCTTGAAGACGAGGCTCATGACGCTTGCCTGGGTCTCGTTGAGATCGAGCACCTTGCTGAGCAGCAGCGGCCCGAAGGAACTCACGGTCGCCCGCAGCTGCACGCCGTTGTGCCCGGTCAGGCTCACGAAGTCGACCGGGGCTCCGGCCGGGGCCCACTGCCAGCCGATCGAGGCCAGGCGCTCGTCGATCCGGGTATTGGAGGCGCCCGGCCGAGCGAGGCCCGAGAGGTCGCCCTTGAGGTCGGCCACGAACACGGGCACGCCCTGCGCCGACAGTTGCTCGGCCATCAGCTGCAGGGTCTTGGTCTTCCCGGTCCCGGTCGCGCCCGCGATCAGCCCGTGCCGATTCATCATCGCAAGCGGAATGGCGATCTTCGGTTCCTGAATCACGGACGGGCCGTCCAGGGCGGACCCGAGGGTCACCACGGGACCGGTCGTCCGGTATCCGGCCTCGACTTGATCCTGCAACGTCGCCATCTCCGTCTCCTTGGAAGTCGGGACCCGATCGAGAGCAACCGGTCGGGTCTCCGTTGTTTTCCCGTGCCGCGCCACGCTGCCGCAGGTGGACCTACACCAGCTCGTCGAGCCAGTCCGCCACCTGAGCCATCTCGGCTTCCGTATTGTAGCAGTGCGGGCTCAGGCGGATGAGCCCTTCTCGCAGCGACGCCACGACCCCGCGCTCGGTGAGCGCCGCGAACACCGGCGCCGGATCCGGCAGCCGGAGGCAGACCATCCCGGACGCCCGGCGGTCGAGGGGCGACCCGATCCCCACGCCGCGCCGAGCGGCCCAGGCGACGATGGGCTCCCGAATGGCGCGAAGGTGGTCGCGAATCGAGCCGATGCCGAGTTCGAGAAGGAGATCCAGGGAGAGATTCATCCCGTAGAAGTCCTGGAACGGCAGCGTGATCAGCTCGAAGCGGCGGGCGTCGCGGCGCCACTCCCCCGGATAGGCCAGGAGGGTCGAGAAGTCGTCCGTACCTTCGAACGCCGTCCATCCGGCGAGCGGCGGCTCGAGGCGTTCGATCAGCTCCCGGCGGACGTAGGTGAATCCCGAACCCCACGGGGACAGCAACCACTTCTGGGCCCCGCAGGCCAGGATGTCGACGGGCGTTGCCCGGACATCGAACGGCACCTGCCCGAGGCCCTGAATCGCGTCGACGACGAGCCAGGTCTCCGTGGCCCGCGCCACCCGGGACAGCCGGTCGAGATCGGCGAGATATCCGCTGTGAAACTGGACCAGCGAGATCGCGAGCACCTTGACCCGAGGGTCGGCCATCCGCTCCATGAGCCGGTTTTCGTCGGGCCAGCCGTCTGGATCCGTCGGCACCAGTTCGAGCGCGACGCCCTTCCCGGCCAACTGGCGCCAGGGAAACACGTTCGCCGGAAACTCGCCGTGACTTGCGATCACCACGTCCCCGGGGGCCAACGGGAGGGCGAGCGCCGCGACGTTGATCCCGTAGCTGGTATTCGTGGCGAGCGCGATCTCCCCTGGGTCGGCGTTGATCAGCCGGCTCACGAGGGAACGGGAGCGCTCGAAGACCTGGAACAGGTGCTCGTCGGTGATCCGGTAGGCCGCGGCCCGATCCCGGAGGTAGCCTTCCATTCCCCGGCGCGCCCGCTCCGGCAGCGGCCCGATCCCGGCGTGGTTGAGGAAGATGGCTTCATCGGCCCAGGGAAACTCCGCCTGCCGCAGGGCGGCCACGTCGTAGCCGCCGGCGGCGGCGGCCGGCACCGCCTGGGATTGGGTCATGGATCCTCGAGTGTCCGTTCGCGCGGGAGGTCGATAATATCCTACCATGGCAAGCCGATCTCAAATCAGCCTGGTCCTGGGAGGCGGCGGGCTCAAGGGGTTGGCCCACATCGGCGTCCTGCGGGCCCTCGAGGAGCGCGGGCTGGTGCCCGACGTGGTGGTCGGCTGCAGCATCGGGTCCCTGATCGCCGCCGCCTGGGCCACCGGAATGCCCATCGACGAGATGGAAGACCGGGCCCTGGCCCTCAAGCGGCCGGACGTCTTCCGGATCGCCCACCTCGACATGGCGCTCAAGCGCATGATGGCGCCGGCGGTGTACCGCCGGGAGCCGCTCGACCAGTTGATCACCTCGATCGTCGGGACGAAGACGTTCGATCAACTGCCTCGGCGCCTGGTCATCAATACCGTCGACCTCAACACCGGGAACCAGATCCTCTGGGGCCTTCCCGGCCTGACCTCGCCGCGGGTCGCGGACGCGGTGTTCGCCTCCTGCGCGCTGCCCGGCATCCTGCCACCCCGGACCATCAACGGGCATGTCTGCGTGGACGGGGCGGTGGTGGAGAACCTCCCGATCCGGGCGGCGCTGGCCGTCTCGTCGGGTCCGCTGATCGTCGTCGACGTCGGCGGTGCCGGCGGCCGGCGCCTCGGCATCGAGCGGCAGGGATTCGCGGCCACCTACACCCGGGGCCTCGAGATCGTGATGAATACGCTGGCGGAGGAGGTCATGCGGGACTGGAGCGATCCCCCCGTGGTGCTGATCCGGCCCCGGGTCGAACGGATCTCGATGTTCTCCTTCAACCGGACGCCGTATCTGATCGCCGAAGGGTTCCGTGCCTCGGTGGCCACGCTGGACGAGATGCCGAAGGATCTTCGCCGCCTCCCGCCCGGGCTGCATCCCCAGCGCGAGGTCCTCATCGGCGTGGACCGGGAGGCGTGCATCGCCTGCGGGATCTGCTACGCTCGCGAGCCCCACGTCTTT
The DNA here is from genome assembly GCA_050183815.1 of Gemmatimonadales bacterium. GTDB lineage: Bacteria > Gemmatimonadota > Gemmatimonadetes > Gemmatimonadales > GWC2-71-9 > SHZU01. Next base: position 9,248 of record JBFXAY010000096.1, read on the forward strand.
CGGCGGGAGCCGGACGGCAAGGCCGCCGTAAAGGCGCCCAAGCAGTGGTGGTCCCCGTTGGGCGATCGGATCGTCCGCGCCTGCCCCACGGGTGCGATCACCGTCGAGCAGCACTGGCCGCCGCCCGACTGAGTTCGGCGAGCCGGGCCGCCACCCGGTCCCAGGTTCCCTCGGTCTCGGCCCACCGGCGGCCCGCCGCCCCAAGGGTCCGCGCCCGCGCCGGATCCTCGAGCAGCCCGCCGACCGCCGCGCCGACGGCCGACGCCTCAGCCGGCGGCACCCGCAGACCGGTCACGCCGTCCCGAACCGCCTCGCCCGTCCCGCCGCTCGCGCCCGCCACGACCGGCAGGCCGCTTGCCATCGCATCGGCGATCGCGATGCCGAAGCCCTCGACCTCGAGGCCCTCTTCCCGGGAGAGCCCGAGGTAGAGGTCGGCCCGCGCGTACTCGCCGGGGAGCGCGTCATCGCCGACGCTGTCGAGGAACTTCACCCGGGAGGCGACGCCGGCCGCGGCGGCCAGCCGCTCCAGCCGGGCCCGATCCGGTCCGCGCCCCACGACTCGGTACTCGAGCCCCGGAAACCGGCCGGCCAGCTCCGCGACGACTCCGATCCCCACGTCGATTCCCTTGTGGGGTACCAACCGGGCGACGGTCAACAACACCGGACCCGAACCGCCGGCCACCCGTCCGGCGGCTCCCGCTCCGGCGGTTGCCGGCCAGTGCCTCGCCGCCGGCCGGAATCGCTCCGGGTCCGTGCCTAACGGTACGGTGACGATCCGGTCGCCCACCGGGAGGCCGAGCTCCGCGAGCACCGCGGCCGCGAGCCGCGCCGTCCAGTCGCTGTTGGCCACGAGCCACCGGGCCCGACCCAGGAGCGAGCGGGCCACGGTCCGCTTGGCCGAGGACCGACGAAAGCGGTCGCGAAGCCGAAGCAGATCCCCGCCGTGCAGCAGCACGCCGTAGGGAATGCCGTCCCGGGCGCGGGTGCGCCACGCGACGTACCCGGCGGGCCGGATGTTGCCGCACCAGACGAAGCCGGTCCGCCGCTCGCGGACCAGGCTCCGGACCCGTCCCCGCCACCGAATCAGCCCCCCCAGGGTTCGGAGCCGGTGAGCCGGCACGTTGAGGCGATCCACGCCGGCGGGGAAGGACCGGTCGTCGGCCCCGGGCATGGTCCCGGTGGACACGAGCAGTCCCGGTTCCGGATACCGGCGGGCCAGCTCCGCCATCCAGCGGGCAATGCCGCCCCCGATCGGCGGGAAGTCGAAGCTGAGCAGGAGGTCGGTCATCCGCGCGGCTGGCGGTCCAGCATCTCGGCGAGATGCCCGGCGAACCGGCCCGCCGCCGCGGCCACGCCGAGCGGCGCCACCGAGGCGGGGTCCGCCGGGCCGCGTTCGAGGGCGGCCCGGATCGCCACGAGGAGCGAGACGTCATCCTCGAGGTCGAAGTAGGTCACGGCCTCGCCGAGATACTCGCGGTGCGGCGGAATGTCCGAGGCCACCGTGGGAATCCCGGTCGCCAGACCCTCGATCGGAGTCAGGCCGAATCCCTCGAACCGGCTCGGGGAGACCACGACGGTCGCCGATCGGTAGGCCGCGGCAATGGCTTCGTCCGCCTGCCATTCGGTGTCGAGCGAGAGCACCACCCCGAGCGAGTGGGCGAGCGACCGGAGCGCCTCCGCCTCCGGCCCCTGCCCGATGATCTGCACCACCGGCCGGGGATCGAGACGGGCAGCGGCCCGAATCAGCGCCGCGTGGTTCTTGTGCGGCACGAGCCGGGAGATGGCCAGGAGCCGCGGCGGGATGGTCGGGACCCAGCTCACCGGATGGAACCGATCCGAGTCGTAACAGTACGGCAGCACCCGGGCCTCGATCCCGAACCGGCGCCGGAGATCGGCGGCGGAGGCCGTCGAGGGCGCCCAGACCCACCGGGACCGGCGGGCCACAAAGCGGATCCGGCTGTAGTAGCCGGGCCGTTCCGGATAGCCGCCGACGATTCGCGGGACCCGGCGGACTCGCCCGCCGGCGGTGAAGACGACATCGGGTCGTCCCGCGCCAAGCCGCCAGGGCGGCAAGTCCCAGAGGTAGAGCAGGAGCGGTGCGCCATGCCGTCTGGCATATTCGAACGCCGGCACCGCCACCTGGCCGTCCATCGCCACCGCCATCCGGGCCGGCTCATCGCCCTCGGTGGCGATCCGGAAGCCGGCCGCCTCGAGGTGCGGGACCACCAGCCGGCAGAACCGGTTCGGTGCGAACCAGCGGAGGTCGATCATCGGACCAGGGTGTAGTTGCGGAACTCGAACCACCGGGTTCCAGTCAGGCGTTCGACGACATCCGACGCGTAGAACCGGAGGTGCTCCCATTCGAAATGAGGCTCCGTGACCCGACGCTCGGGATCATGCCGATGCCGCGCGATCCAATCGGCGGCAACGGCAGGGTGACTGCCCCGAAACGGCCTGAGCCCGGGAAACCACCGAAGCACGGCGCGGTCGAAGGCGTAGTCCTCCCGCCCGGGATAGAGGGCGCGGTCCACCGCCGCCCGGCCCCGCAGTGCCGCCGCCGACCGGATCCAGCCGTAGTGGAACATCTCCGCCGCCGCGAGCACCGACCGGACCCGGCGGTTCCCCACTCCGACGCGAAATCCCTGGGCATCGCGGAACGGCATCACCTTCGCTGCGGGATCGAGCCGGACGGCCCGGACTTCCCGCCGGTACCACCGCCGGTTCACCGCCTCGGTGTCCGGATCGCCGAAGAAGTGGCGATAGCGGACCACGACGCCTTCGACGTCCTTCACCGCCGCCCGGGCAATGGCCTGGACGAGCGGCGGACCACCGGCTTCGTGGAGCACCTCGTCGGCCTGGATGTAGATCCCCCAGGCATGTCGGCAGGCCTGCATGGCGCGCCAGGTCTGCTCCCGGAGAATCGCGTCGCCGCGGGAGAAATCCCACGCGGTCTCGATGATCCGGATCCGGGGATCGTCGATCGAGCGGACGAGATCGAGCGTGCCGTCGGTCGAGTGCCCCACGTTGACGACGACCTCTTCGCACCAGGGCAGAATCGAGCGAATGCTCTCGACGACCGGGAAGTCGAGTTCGATCGCGTTCCGGACGATGGTGAACCCGGAGATCATCATCGGAACGACTCGGTGAGCAACTCGGCAAGCCGGTGGGCCCAGGTGTGCTCCGCCAGCGCCCGCCGCCGGGCCCGTTCGGCGATCGCAGCCCGCGCCGTGCCGTCCGCCAGGAGTTCGGCAGCGCGAAGCCGGAGCGTTTCCGGCGAGTCGAACAGCACGACTTCCTGGTCCGGGACGAAGTGCCGGCGCACGTCGGCCTTGGCATCGACCAGCTGCACGGTGCCGATGGCCGCGAGCTCGAATACCCGGCGGTTGGCCCCGGTGCCATACCAGCCCCGGTCGGCCGGTTCGCCGAAGAACTGGTGGACGTTGAGGGCCACGTCGGCGTTGGAGAAGGCCTTCACGAAGTCGTCTCCGTAGAGCGGCCCGTTGGGCCAGTCCGGACCCCACACCGAGAGGCCGAGACTCTCCAGCCCGGCGAGCGTCGCTTCCCGGCAGGGCTCCCGGGTGCCGACGAACGCAACGCGCGAGCGGGGCCAGGCCGGATCCGGTAGCGGCCGGTGGTAGGCCGGCTCGCAACCTTCGGCGAGATAGGCGGCCCGCCGGCCCAGCGCCCGATGCCGGTCGACCATCGACGTGTCGAAGATGAAGCAGCGATCGTAGGCCCGTCCGATCCGGAGCGAGAGGTCGAGCAGGTGCGGGCTGTCGGGAAACCAGTTGACCCACCGGGCCGGGCTCCGGGGCCGCAGGGCGTCAATGGCCTCGGGCGCCAGCGACCCGCCCTTGAAGACGAGCACCAGGTCCGGCCGATGCCGGCCGAGGGCAGCTGCCAGGCGCCGCGGCAGGGTCCGGCCCAGGCGGGCGGCGAGACCCCGGTCGCGCTCCTCGCAGGTGACGACCTCCGCGCCTAACGTTCGGAGGGCGGCGGCCAGCGCCCCGCCGGTCCGGTGGTAGCGTTCGTTGAATTTGGCGACGAGAAGCACCGAGAGCCCGGCGAAGGTCATCGCGCCCGCCTCGAGGCTCAGCCGGCCGGTCCCTCGGCCGGCTGGGCGGCTTCCGCGAACCCGACCGCGTCGAGCAACCGGCGGACCCGGTGCATGTAGGTGTGCTCGGCGAGCACCCGCCGCCGCGCGGCCGCCCCGATTTCCTCGGCCCGTTTGACCGTGTGGAGCAATTCCTTGACGCGGTTCTTGAGTTCGGTCGCGTTCGAGAATGTCACGATTTCGCGGTCCGGCGCGAAGAACCGGGTCAGATCCTTCCGGGCGTCCACCACCTGGGGCAGGCCCATCGCGGACAGCTCGAAGGTGCGCTGATTGCAGTACGCGAAGGACATTTCGTTGCCGCCGAGTCCGTGATGGAGATTCACCGCGACGGAGGCGCCGCCGTATGCCCGGACGAACTCCGCGGTGGTCCGGACTTCGCCGCGGCAGTAGTCCCGCAAACCGGTCCGCCGCCACCCGGGGCCCCAGAGAGCCAAGCCGAACTCGAGGAGCTCGTTCAGGTACTCCTCGCGGGCCGGGGTGGCCGACCCCGCAAACACCACGTTGGCGCGGTACTGGTCCTTGGTCTTGAGTGGCCGATAGACCGAGGGATCGGCAGCGAGCGGGAGGACTTCCACCGTCCGGCCGAACGACCGCTCGCAGGCGGCCGCCACGTCGCTCCCGGCCACGAAGACCTCGTCGTAGGCCCGGGCCACTGAGAGAATCTCGTCGATCCGGCCGACGTCGTCCGGGATCCAGTTGACCAGCTTGACGCCCGTGGCCGAGCGCAGCGTTTCGACGAGGTTCTCGTTGATCTCGTACCCGCCGATCACCACCACGAGCCGTGCCTCGGCGACCTCGATGCTCTTCAGCAGGCGGGAGCGGAGATCGCCGCCGCCCCAGAGGCCAAGCAGGCCGGACCGACGACGGAGGTCGAAGGTCGTCACGTCGCAGCCGAGCCGCTCGAAGGCCCGGGCCCGCTGCGCCGAATGGGCGTGCTCGCCATCGTCGAATGGGGCGATCAACAGAACCGACGGACCCGTCACGCCACCTCCTCGGCAGGCCGGAATTGCAGGTCGTAGAGCCGGCGGTAGAGGCCGCCGTTCGCGAGCAGTGCGGCGTGGGACCCCCGTTCGAGGATCCGCCCCGCCTCCAGCACCAGAATCTCGTCAGCGTGCTGCACTGTCGCCAGCCGGTGCGCCACCACCAGCACCGTGCGATCTGCCATCAAATGGTCGATCGCCTCCTGGACCAGCCGCTCGGACTCGGTGTCGAGGGCGCTGGTGGCCTCGTCGAGGATCAGGAGCGGCGGATCGCGGAGCAGGGCCCGGGCAATGGCAATCCGCTGCCGCTGGCCGCCCGACAGCCGGGTTCCCCGCTCGCCCAGGACCGTGTCGAGCCCCGCCGGCAGCCGATCGATGAACTCGAGCGCGTTGGCGGCCGCGGCGGCCTCCCGGACCTGCCCGTCCGTGGCGCCCGGACGCCCGTAAGCGATGTTGGCGCGCACCGTGTCGTTGAGGACCACGGTTTCCTGCCCGACGAGACCAATCAGGCTCCGAAGCGACGCCCGCCGGAGCCCGGTGAGCGGGATCCCGTCAAGCAGAATCGCCCCGTCGGTCGGATCATGGAAGCGGGCCACCAGTTCGAGCAACGTGGTCTTCCCCGCACCGGACGGCCCGACGATGGCGACGACCCGCCCCTTGGGCACCGCAAAGGAGACGTCATCGAGGACCGGATCGCCGCCGTCGTAGCGGAACCGGACCCCGGCGAACGCCAGCTCCCGATCGAACGTCGCGTCCCGGGCGCCTGGGGCGTCCCGTTCGGTGGCTCGCTGGTCGAGCCAATTGAAGACCCGTTCCGCGCTGGCCAGGGCGATCGCCATCGCGGTGGGAAACTGGGAAAGGGCCTTGAGCGGCGGCATCATCCGGAGGGCGACCACCAGGAAGCCGATGGTGACTTCCGGGCTCAGCGTCACCCCGATGACCCGCGGGTCGGCCGCGGCCACCAGGATCAGGATGATGACGACCCCGCCGAAGATCTCGCTCACGGGGTGGGTAAGCGACGAGAACCGCTGGGTCCGGATCAGCCGCTTGCGGTAGCGATCCGCCTGATCCGCGAAAGCGTCGCCCTCCGATCCCTCGGTCCCGTAGGAACGGATCAGCTTGATGGCCGCCAGGCGCTCGGTGACGGTGGCCGTGAGCTGGGCGCGCTCCTCCGCCCACTCACCTGCATGGCGGCGGAGCCGGCGGAGGAGGGCCCGGATGCCGAGGACCAGCACCGGCGCCGCCGCCAGCGTGATGACGGTGAGCTGCCAGGAAATGAAGGTCAGGATGAAGAGCGACGAGAGAATCACGACCAGGTTCTGGAAGAACGAACTCAACGCCGCCGTGACCGCCTGTTTCGACTGGTCGGTGTCCGCCACCACGGCCGAGATCAGGTGACCCTGGCGGGTCTGCTGGAAGAACCCAAGATCGATCGTGAGCAAGTGCCGGTAGAGCGACACCCGGAGATCGCGCACCAGGCCCTCCTGCACCGCCACCGACAGCTGATTCGATGCGTAGGTCGCGGCATTCTTGAGCAGCAGGCCGACCAGCAGCAGCAGGACCAGGCGGGTGGCGGCGCCCGTGCGCCCCGCATCGCCGAGCAGCGGCCCGAGCAGCCGGTCGGTGAGGGCCTCGAGGGCAGTGCCCTGCTGGGCCAGCTGCCCGGCCGTGCCGAAGAGCGTCTTGAGGAGCGGAATGAGGATGACCACCGTGACGCCGTCGAGGAGCGACGCCGTGAGGGTCGCGGCCATGCCGAGGAAGAACAGACCTCGGTACGGCCGGGCCACGGCAAAGAGACGGCTCGCAACGGCGCGCTGCATGGGCGAAAGCTAACAGCCCGTTATCTTGCGGTCCCTCACCGTCCGGATCCGTTCCGCTCTTGGCCCCGCGCGTCCTGATCGTCCGTCTGAGCTCGATGGGCGATATCCTGCTCACGACCCCGCTCCTGCGGGCGATCCGGACCCGGCATCCGGAGGCGCGGATCACCTACGTCACCAAGACGACGTTCCTCCCGCTCCTCGAGCACAACCGGCGGATCGACGAACTGATCGGCTACGACCCGATCAAGCCGCTGGCCCCGCTCGGCCGCTATCTGGCCCAGGGCGGGTTCACCCATCGGCTCGACCTCCACGGCAGCCTCCGGAGCCGGCGGCTCCGCTGGATGGTGCCGGGGGCCTGGCAGAGCTATCCGAAGCACCGGCTGGCGCGAACGATCCTGATCCGGACCAAGCGGAACCGATATCGGGATCGGCGCCACGTCGTCGAACGCTACTTCGATGCGGCCCGCGACCTCGACGTGACGCCCGACCAGGGTTCGCTCGAGTTCTTCCTCCATCGCGAAGCCCTCGACCGGGCGGACCGGTTCCTGGCCGAACGCGGCCTCGGCCAGGATCGGGCCCTGGTGGCCGTCTGCCCCGGCGCCGCGCACGCCACCAAGCAGTGGCCCACGCGGCGGTGGCAGGAACTCGTCACCCACCTCACCACTCGCGGCTCGGATGTGGTCGTCCTGGGCGGGCCCGCGGAGGCCCGGCTGGGGGAGGACGTCGCCGCGGCGGGCGCCGAGCAGGCGGCTTCGGTGGCAGGCGCGGTGCCGATCGGGGTCAGTGGCGCGATCCTCAAGCGGGCCCGCTGCGCCGTCAGCGGCGACACCGGCCTCATGCACCTGGCCACCGCCGTCGGCGCGCCGGTCGTGGCCCTCTTCGGTCCGACGGTCGAGGCCTTCGGCTTCTTCCCCTACCACGCCCGGGCCACCGTCGTGCAACGGGACCTGCCCTGCCGCCCCTGCAGCCCGATGGGCGGGCAGAAGTGCCCGCTCGGTCATCACCGGTGCCTGACCGAGATCAGCCCGGAGGAGGTGTTCGAGGCGGTGCGGAGGCTGCCGCGGTGAGCGTCCTGAGCCCGATCACCCGCGGCCTGGTCGAGCAACTGGCCGCCGCTCCCCGGGGTCCCCGGCGGGACGGGCTGTTCGCCCTCTGGCTTGCCGTCCGGCTGCTCGAGGAGGCGGAGCCGACCGCCGGCAGCGTGGACCGCGGCTTCCGGCGGCGGGTAACCCTGACCGAGAAGCGGATCTCGAGTCTGGCGCTGCAGCCGCCGGTCCGGCGGGGGCTCACGGCAACCCTGCGGGCGCTGAATCTGGACCCCGGCGGCGATCGGGCCCGGCTGTTCGAGGAACTCGCCCGCGCCGCCCGGGACGCCGGGAACCCCGATGCCTCGGCGCTCCTCAGCAAGGCGGCGCGGGTCAAATCTGAGCGCTGATGATCGGCCGCTGATCGGGCCCTGATCGGCGGGGCGCAAGTTGCGGCTCCCGAAACCACACGGAGCCATCCATGCGCGGCATTCTCGTTCTCGTCATCCTCCTCCCGGCCCTCGCCCTGCAGCCCGCTGCCGCCCAGCACGTGTCCCTGGCACCGACCATCGGGTTCTACCTCCCGACTCAGGACCTGGTCGACATCACCTCGGGGACCGCCAATGCCACCGGCAAGGTGGAAGCGGGGTTCTCGTTCGGCGGCCGTCTGGGCCTCTGGTTCGGAAGCCGGGTCGGCCTCGAAGCCTCGGGGAACTACGTCCCGACGACCTATGCCCTGACGTCCGGGTCGAGTCAGGTCACCGAGGAGGATGCCA
>JBFXAY010000097.1:0-17420 GCA_050183815.1 Gemmatimonadales bacterium
CAAAAGCTCACCCCCGATTTCCTGTTCAACCTGCTCTGACGACAGCCTGGCACCGTCGCGTTCTTTGACGGCGGCGTGTCGGCGGGGTGGGGCTCGAACGTCCCCTGTGGGCAGGCACCGCTTACATTGACGCGAACGATTCGGGGCTTTTCGGCTCCCTGGGAAGGAGGCGCTACGATGTTGACACGAACGCTTGCCGCCGCGGCGCTGGCAGGTCTGCTCAGTCTCGGGTGCGGCCGGAAGGACGGCGCATCCGGCGGGCCGGACTCGTTGCCCCGCGATCTCTCGTTGGCGCCGGTGGACAGCAGCGCCGTCCTGAACGACATGCCCGCGCCGTCGGACAGCAACGCCGCCGAAGCGCCGGCCCCGGAACCCGCAGCACCGCCGGCCGCTACGACACCGCGCCCGCGGCCGAGCCCGGCCAGTCCCCCGAGCCCGCCGCCGGCATCGGAGCCGTCGAAGCCGGCCGAGCCCGCCAATCCGCCGGCGAGCGGTTCGCGGACCCATTCGGTGTCCGCGGGAACGACGATGGCGCTCACGGCGTCGGCCGAGTTCGGGACCAAGACCCACAAGGTCGGCGAGACCGTGAAGGCCACCGTTGCGGCGGACGTGACCGACGAGTCCGGTAACGTCGTTGTGCCGGCCGGCGCGACGGTGACGCTCGTCATCGCCGAATTGGTCGTCTCGGAAAACAGCTCGGATTCCGGCAAGATCGCCCTCCAGGCGACCCAGGTTGCCTTCGGGGGCGAGACCTACGATCTGCGGGGGAACTCGACGAAGATCGACTACGCGCTCAAGGGGCGCGGGGTGAAGGCTGGCGACGCGGCCAAGGTCGGCGCCGGTGCCGCGGCGGGTGCGGTCATCGGCCGGGTGCTGAGCGGCAAGAAGAAGGGTGCGGTGGTCGGCGGTGTCATCGGCGCCGCGGCCGGCACGGCGGCGGCGGCCAACACCGCGGATCGTGACATCGTGGTGGCCCAGGGCGCCCGGATCGTGATCCGCCTGGGCGAGGCGCTCGAAACGAAGGCTTGAGTTCGGCGCTGCGACGAAGAAGACGGGGCGGATCCAGGTCGGGTCCGCCCCGTCTTCGTTATCCGGCCCGGCGCGCTTGATTCGCGGGTGTCGGGCTCAGGCCTCAGGGCAGGCCCGCGCCGCCCCCGCCGCGGCGCGGGTCGCTGGCGCCGAGCCAGCCGCGCCCGGTGCGGATGATGGCCTCGACGTCGCCCATGTAGGACCGGAAGGCGACCTTGTGCCCCATGGCCTGCAGGTGGGCAATCACGTCAGGCGCGAAGCCGTCCCGCTCGAGGGCGATCTGATCCGGCAGGCTCTGGTGGTGGAGCCGGGGCGCCGCCAGCGCCTCGGGCAGGGTCATCCCATGGTCGAGGACGTTGCTGATCACGTGGTACACCTGGGTGATGATCGTCGGCCCGCCCGGCGTGCCCACGACCATGAGGAGCCGGCCCTCGGGATCGAGCACGATCGACGGCGTCATGGCCGACAGCATCCGCTTGCCGGGCTTGATGGCGTTTGCCTCGCCCTGGACGAGGCCATAGTTGTTCGGCTTGCCGGGGGCGGTGGTGAAGTCGTCCATCTCGTCGTTGAGCAGGAAACCGCCGCCGGTCACCGTCACCGCACTGCCGTAGCTGTTGTTGAGCGTGGTGGTGGTGCTGACCGCGGTCCCGTCGCCGTCGACCACGGAGTAGTGGGTGGTCGAGGGCCCGTCCTTGAGCGCCGCCGTGACCGAGGCCGTCGGGGTGGCCCGCTCCGGGTCGATCTCGGCCCGCCGGGCGTCGGCGTGGGCCTGGCTGATCATCCGGGCCACCGGATTGCGGACGAAGGCGGGGTCGCCTAACGACGAGTTCCGCTCCATGAAGGCCCGGCGCATCGCCTCGGCCTCGCGGTGCATCAGCTCGGGCGAGCCGAACGGCGGCAGGGGACCGAACCCCTCCATGATGTTCATGATGAGCGCGAGCGTCACGCCGCCCGACGAGGCCGGCGGCATCGAGTAGATCCGGTGGCCCCGGTACTCGAACGACACCGGTTCGCGCCAGATGGCCCGGTACCGGGCGAGGTCCCGCCGGGTGATGATGCCGCCACCCCGCCGCATCTCGGCGACGATCAGGTCCGCCACCGGTCCCGCGTAGAAGCCCTTCGCCCCGCGGTCCCGGATGGCCGCGAGCGTGGTGGCCAGGTCGGGCTGCCGCCAGATCGAACCGATCTCGGGCGGGCGTCCGCCCGGGAGGAACTGGGCGGCGGATGCCGGGAACCGCCGGAGCCGGGCCGAATCGCCGCCGATCGAGCGGTTCCGGTACTCATCCACCGGGAACCCGTCCCGGGCCAGGGCAATCGCCGGTTCGACCAGGTCGGGCCAGGGGAGCTTGCCGAACCGGCGATGCGCCTCGGCGAGGCCGGCCACCGCGCCCGGCACGCCCGACGCGAGATGCCCCGTCCAGCTCCGGTCGGTCGGATTGCCGTCGGGGCCGACGTACATGGTGCGGGTGGCCCGGCCCGGGGCCGTTTCCCGGTAGTCGAGCGCCAGGGTCCGGCCGTCGGCCAGGCGGATCACCATGAACCCGCCGCCGCCGATGTTGCCGGCCTCCGGATGGACCACCGCGAGGGCGAACCCGACCGCCACCGCCGCATCGACCGCGTTGCCGCCCCGCGCCATGACGTCGCGGCCGACCTCGCTCGCGATCCGGTTCCCCGAGACGACCATTCCGCGGGCGCCCTCGGTGACGATCGCGCTGTCGACGAGGGGCCAGCCGGCCGCCACCCCGGCGGTCGCGGTGGCCTGGGCCGCGAGCGAGCCGGCCAGGAAGAGGAACGCGGGAGCGAGGAGCGGGCGGGGGAGCACGGCCGGCCTTTCGTCGAGTTGCGTTCGCCACCGGGAACCCGCCAAACTTAACCGACTTCCACCCCTCGCTCGCGAATGGCGCACGCCGAATCGGGTTCTCCCCTCCGGCTGACCGAACGGCGCAACCCGCGTTCGGCCGACATCGACACCGCCGACTCCCAGACTCTGGTCGACCTCATCAATGCCGAGGACGCCACCGTGCCGGGGATCGTGGCCGCCGCCCGGGTCGAGATCGCCCGGGCGGTCGATCTGATCGAACGGTCGTTCCGGGCCGGCGGCCGGCTCCTGTATGTGGGTGCGGGGACCAGCGGCCGCCTCGGCGTACTGGACGCGTCCGAGTGCCCGCCCACGTTCGGGACGCCGCCGGAGCTGGTGCTCGGGATCATCGCCGGCGGGCTCCCGGCTCTGGTGAAGCCCGCGGAGGGGGCGGAAGACGATCTCGACGCCGGGATCGCGGCCATCGATGCCCGGGACGTCACGCCCAACGACACCGTGGTCGGCATCGCCGCAAGCGGCGGGACGCCGTACGTTCGCGCGGCGCTGGGCCGGGCCCAGACCCGCGGCGCGGCGACGGTGCTGGTGGCCTGCGCCGAGCCGCCGGCGGTCCTGCGCGAGACCTGTGACGTCTGCATCGTGCTGCTGACCGGGCCCGAGGTCGTGACCGGATCGACGCGCATGAAGGCGGGCACGGCCACCAAGCTGGTCCTCAATACGCTGACGACGGCCTCGATGATCCGGCTCGGCAAGACCTACGGCAATCTGATGGTGGACCTCCAGGCCTGGAGCCAGAAGCTGGTGGACCGGGGAGAACGGATCGTGATGGAAGTGACCGGCGGCACCCGCGAGGAGGCCCGCTCGGCGATCGCCGCGGCCGACGGCAGCGTCCGGACCGCAATCGTGATGGTCCGCCTCGGCGTGGACGCGGCGGCCGCCCGCGAGCGGCTGGCCCGGCACGACAACCGGGTGCGCGCCGTGCTGGGCGATCCGCCGGCGGTGCGGGCATGAGCGAACGCCCGACGCTCGGCGTCGGTCTGATGTCCGGGACCTCGCTCGACGGCATGGATGCCGCGCTGGTGCGCTTCACCGGCCCGACGCACGCGGAACTCGTCGCCTACACCCAACTCGGATATTCGGCGGAGTACCGGCGCCAGCTCACGGCGGCGCTCGAAAGCGGTTCGCCCCGGGAACTCGCGCTGCTGCACGTGGCGGTCGGCGAGTGGGCGGTGGAGGCGGTGCAGCAGTTGCTCGCGAACGGGCACTGCAAGGCCACGGAACTCGACTTCATCGCGCTCCACGGGCAGACGGTCTGGCACGAGCCGCCCGCGGTGACCTGGCAACTCGGGGAACCATCACTGCTCGCCGAGGCGTTCGGGGTGCGGGTGGTGAGCAACTTCCGGACGCGCGACCTCGCCGCCGGCGGGCAGGGTGCACCGCTGGTTCCGATGGCCGACGTGCTGCTCTTCGGCGGCGACCAGCCGCGAGTGCTGCTCAATATCGGCGGGATGGCGAACTGCACCTACGTCCGCCACCGCGCGGACGACGCCGGCGCCTTCGCGTTCGATACCGGGCCGGGCATGGTGGTCGTCGATGCCGTGGCCCAGTTGCTCGATGCCGGGCTCCACTGCGATCTGGACGGCGGCCTCTGGCGAGCCGGCCGGGCGAACGACGACGTGGTGAATCGGCTCCTGGCCGACGGCTACTTCGCCGCGCCGCCGCCCAAGAGCACCGGCCGGGAGCGGTTCGGGTCGGGCTATGCGGCCAAGCTGCACCTCGAGGTACCCGGCCCCGACGGTGTGGCGACCGCGGTCGAGCTGACGGCCCGGTCGATCGCGGAGGCGATCCGGCGGTGGATGCCCGACGCGGCGGAGGTGGTGGTCTCCGGCGGCGGCTGTCATCATCCGGGCGTCATGGAGCGGTTGGCCGGCCACCTCGGGGCAGGGATCCGGATCCAGCGCTTCGACCGGTTGTTCTTCGATGGCGACGCGAAGGAGGCCGTGGCCTTCGCGCTCCTCGGCTATCTCACCATCCACGGTCAGCCCGGCAACCTCCCCGCCGCCACCGGTGCCCGGGGGCCGCGCGTCCTTGGCGTGATCACGCCGGCATGAAGCCCGGCCGCCTCGTGATGCCGGCCATCCGGTGGCAGGCCGCCGGCGGCTTCGCGGCGGCCGACGAGGCCATCGACTCGGCCATCGCGGCGGGGGTCGGCGGGTTCATCATCTTCGGGGGCGAGGCGGAGGCCGTGTTCGACCTGACCGACCGGCTTCAGCGGCGGGCCGGGCGGCCGCTCCTGATCGGGGCGGACCTCGAACGCGGCGCCGGCCAGCAATTCCGGGGGCTGCCCGAGCTGCCGCCGCCGCGGGCGCTCGCGGCCCTGGGCGATCTCGACGCGATTCGGGAGGCCGGCCGGATCACGGCGGCGGCCGCGAGATCGGTCGGCGTCAACTGGGTGTTCGCTCCCGTGGCGGACCTCGATCTCGAGCCCGACAATCCGATCGTCCAGACGCGATCGTTCGGCGCCGACCCGGGGGCCGTCGGCCGCGCGGTGGCCGCGTGGATCGCGGGGGCGCATGCCGGCGGCGCCCTGGCCTGTGCGAAGCACTATCCCGGGCATGGCCGGGCGCGCCACGACTCCCACGACCGGACACCGGTGGTCGGAGCGTCGCGGGAGGAGCTGGAGGGCGTCGACGAAGTTCCGTTCCGCGCGGCGATCGCCGCGGGGGTCGATTCGATCATGACCTGTCACGTCGCCTTCCCGGCGCTCGATCCCACGGGGCTCCCGGCGACCCGGAGCGGGCCGATTCTCTCGCGGTTGCGGGATCGCCTCGCGTTCGGCGGCCTGATCGTCAGCGATGCGCTCAACATGGGCGGCTTTGCCGGCCCGGAGGCCGACGCCGCGCTGGTCGACGCGGTCCGGGCCGGCGTGGACGTGCTGCTCTATCCGCCCGACGCCGGGCGCGCCGCGGACGCCCTCGAGCGGGCGGCCGAGGGCGATGCGGCGTTCGGGGAACGGGTGGCCGCGGCCCTGCGGTACCAGGCGGACGTCGTGACCCGGCTGGCCGGCTGGAGCGCGCCGGCGCTGGTGCCCGGCGACCACGAGGCGGCCGGGGCGCTCGCCCGCCGGCTGATCGACGCCGGCGCCGGACCGGTCCGGCTGGCGGCCCCGGTCGAGCTGGTCCTCGCGGACGACGATCAGGACGGAGCCTGGCCGGCGTCGCCTAACGATTGGTTCGAGCGCCGGCTCCGGGAGCGGGGCGTCGGGTTCGGGCCGGGCGGGAGCCGGATCCTGGTCGCGTTCGCCGAGCCCCGGGCTTCGAAGGGGCGGGGCGGGTTCGGGCCCCGGTGCCGGGGCGTGTTCGCGGAGACGGCGGCGGACCTCGCGGTGCTCTTCGCTCACGAGCGGCTCGCCGCCGAATTGCCGGCCGGGGTGCCGGTGCTCCGGGCGTGGCACCGGGAACGCCCGCTCCAGGAAGCCGCCGCGGACTGGGTGGCGGACCGGCTCGGGTGAGCGGGCTCGACTGGCTCGTCGTCGCCCTCTACCTGGGCGGCACGCTGGCGCTCGGGCTCCTGCTCGCGCGCCGGGGGGCCGGCAATCTGGCGGAGTTCTTCGTGGGCGGCCGGGCGATTCCCTGGTGGCTCGCGTCGACCTCGATGGCCGCGGCGACGTTCAACGTCGACACGCCTCTCTATGTGGCGGGACGGGTGGCCCGGGCGGGCGTCGCGGGCAACTGGGAGTGGTGGTGCTTCGCCTTCGCCCACGTCCTGCTCGCGGTGCTGCTGGCCAAGCTCTGGCGCCGGTCGAACGTCCTCACCGACATGGCGCTCACCGAACTGCGCTACGGCGGGCGCCCGGCCGCGGCACTCCGGGTAGCCCGGGCGTTTCTCTTCGCCGTGCCCCTCAACTGCATCAGCATCGGCTACGGGATGCTGGCGATGCGGAAGGTCATCGTCTCGCTCGGTCTCCTCGATTCGCTCCCGGTGAACCTGCCGGGGGATCCCCGGGTCTGGGCCGTGATGGCGGTCCTCGTCGTGGTGCTGATCTATACCGCGGTCTCGGGTCTCTGGGGGGTGGTGGCCACCGATTTCCTGCAATACATCCTCGCGATGGTCGGCGCGCTCGCCGTGATGGCGTATGCGCTTCGCGAGGTCGGCGGCATCGGGGCCATGACCGCCGCCCTCCGCTCGAGCGGGCGAGCGAGCCACCTCGATCTCGTGCCGACCGGGGAAAACGCCCTGATGCCGCTCTCGACCTTCATCGGGTACCTGGCGATCCAGTGGTGGGCCTTCCGGAACTCCGACGGTGGCGGGATGCTCATCCAGCGGCTCGCCTCGACCCGGACCGAAAAGGACGCGGTGCGGGCGGCCCATTTCTTCAACATCCTCAACTACGTGATCCGGACCTGGCCCTGGGTGCTCGTCGGTTTGGCGGCGCTGGTGCTGCTGCCGGGTCTCGAGGATCCGGAGACGGCGTATCCGGCGCTGATGCTCCGGTACCTTCCCTCGGGCCTGCTTGGTCTCGTGTTTGCCTCGCTGCTCGCCGCCTTCATGTCCACCGTGTCGACCCAGGTGAACTGGGGGGCGAGCTACCTGGTGCACGATCTCTATGCCCGCCTCTCGGGCGAGCGGGACGACCGGCGGCTCCTCCGGGCCGGCCGGATCGCGTCGGTGGCGCTGGCGCTGCTCGCGGGGGCGCTGTCGTTCGTGATGGACGACGTGGGGCAGGTGTTCCGGTTCCTGATCCTGATCGGCAACGGGCCCGGCCTGGTGCTTCTGCTCCGGTGGTTCTGGTGGCGGGTGAATGCCTGGGCCGAACTCGCGGCGATGGTGGCCGGCCTGGTGCTGGCCCTCGCGACCCTGCTGCCGGCGCTGTCCGGGCTGAGCTTCGGCGAGCGGCTGATGCTCACGGCCTTCGGCTCGCTGGCCGTCTGGGTGCCCGTGATGCTGCTCACCCGGCCCGAAGCCGACGCCGTGCTCGATGGGTTCTACCGGCAGGTGCGGCCGGGCGGCTGGTGGCGGCCGGTCCGGGAGCGCGTCGGCCTGGCGGCGCTCGACGATCTGCGGGTGGATCTCCTCCGGTGGGCCGGCTGGAGCACCGCCATTCTCGGCGGAACGCTCGGGATCGGGTGGGTGCTGTTGCGTTAGGCGGCCGGGCGGTCAGCGGACCGGGTCGAGCAGCCGCCGAATCGCCGCCACGGGAACCGCGACCAGGTCGGCGGTCGCGTCGGTGGCCCGCCCGCTGACGAATCCGACCACCGAGCCGTCGGCCGAAAACACCGGGCTGCCGCTCGACCCACGGGTCCCGTAGCCCCGAACGGCGATCCGGTCGGCCGAGACGCCGGTGATCGTCCCGGTCGACCCGGTGGCCCGCGCGCCGTCCCGCCGCCAATCCCCCAGCGAATCGAGTCCGAACGGGTAGCCCATCATGGCCACCGCCTCGCCGGCCGCCGCGCGTCCCTCGAGGCCCTTGACGACCGGCGCCCCGCCGCGAACCGTGGTCGTCACCAGCGCCGCGTCCGCGCTGTCGGCAAGCCGGATCGTCCGGGCCAGAAACGCCTGGCCGGTGCCCTCGAAGATGACGGCGGTCCGGACGGCGGCCGCGCCGGTCGAATCGATCAGCAGGTGGCGCGCGGTGGCGAGGACGACCGTGTCGTGATTGGCGCGAACCGCGAACGCGGTGCCCGACTCGACCGCGCCGGAACGGAACTCGGACACCAGCACCGCCACCGCCGGACGGTTGGGCTCAGTCGCGGTGGCCGGATCGAGGTCGGCGGCCGCGAGGACCACCTCGTGGCGCTCGCTCCGGTCGGCGAGGGCCCGGGCCAGCGTGTCGAGCCGCGCGGCCGAAAGCCGCTCGTTGGCAATGGCACCCCGGAGGGTGGCCACGTCCTGGCGGGCACTGTCGAGCGCCGCGCTGATCCCCGCCGCCGCCCCGCGGGCGCGGCGCAGGCGGAAGAGCAGCTCATCCACCCGGCCCAGCAGGGCGGTGCGCTGCTGCTCGAGCCGCGCCGCGGTCCGCCGGGTCTGCCAGACGGCCCCGCCGACCGCGCCCGCGGCGAGGACCACGGCTGCCGCCGCGATCCATTTCCAGGGCCGCGTCCGGCGAGCCACCTCGACGCGGATCCGCTCGGTGGTCCGGGTCCGCGGGCCGAAGATCTCGGGCCGCACCGGCGCCGCCGCCGGGGTGGGAGCCGGGGTATCGACCCGGGGCGGGAGCCCCAGATCGGCGGCCAGCGAGAACTCCAGGCGCGGTCCGTTGGGGCCGAACTGGAGCTGATCGCCGGCGGCGAGGGGGCGGTCGCCCCGGACCCGTTTGCCGTTGAGGAAGGTCCCGTTGGTCGAGCCGAGATCGCGCACCATGAAGCCGGCGCCCTGCCGGAAGACGGCGGCGTGGCGGACCGAGACCTCGAGATCCCGTTCGGGGTCGAACGGCACGTCGCTCGCCGGATGGCGGCCGATGGTCGCGAAGTCGGTACCGGCCACGCGCTCGGCGCCGGCCCGGGGACCGTCGAGGTACCTGAATCCGGCGTACATGGGTTCGCCTGACGTTAGGCGAAGAACAGGAAGAGGGCAAGCAGCGCCAGCAGCAGCAGGACCCCGACCGCCGCGATCACCACCGGCGAGCCGGTCCGGCGGACGACCGGCGGCGGCGCTTCCTCCTCATCCGGGTACTCCTGGAGCGCGGGCACCGGGACCGTCACCTCGGGGAGCTCGGGTTCGACCTCGGGCTCCGGCAGCGGGTAGCTGTGGTACCCGGCCTCGTCGGCCGATTCGGCGCCGGGCAGCCCCGGCCCGTCGAAGCGGGCCACCACCGCGGTGATGTTGTCCGGGCCGCCCCGCTCGTTGGCGAGCTCGATCAGCCGTTCGCAGACGGTCTCCACCTCGTCGTGCGCGTTGACGACCCGGCCGATGTCGTCACGGGTCACCTGTCCGGACAGGCCGTCGGAGCAGAGGATCAGGACGTCGCCCTGGACCAGGTCCTGGTAGGTGACATCCACCCGGATCCGGCTGTCCGGTCCCAGCGCCTGGAGAATGATGTTGCGGCGCTCGCTCTGGGCCGCCTGCTCCTCGGTCAGTTCGCCGGCGTCGATCAACCGCTGCATCAGCGACTGATCCTTGGTGAGCTGGACCGCGGCGCCGTTGCGGACCAGGTACGCCCGGCTGTCGCCCACCTGGGCGAGGTGAAGCCGCCCGCCATAGACGCCCGCCACCGTGGCGGTGGTCCCCATCCCGCGGGAATCGGGGTGTTCCGACGCGTACTGGTGGATCCGGTCGTTGGCGCTTTCCACCGCTTCCCGGATCCGGAGGACGAAATCGTCACCCGAGTCGGCGGCGCTCGGCGTCCAGGCCGCCCGGAGATGTTCGAAGATGGCGTCCGCGGCCATCGCGCTCGCGAGTTCGCCGGCCGCGGCACCGCCCATCCCGTCGGCGACGAGAAAGACCAGGCCGCGCGGGCCGACGCTGGCCCGTCCGTCGTCGAGGATGTCGGTCGTGCCCCGGGTCAGATCCGCCACGAGGAAGGTGTCCTCGTTGTGATCGCGCGTCCGCCCGAGGTCGGTGCGGGCGCAGAGGCGGAGGGTGATCTCGCCGGGGAGTGACATCAGGGCCGACCCCGCAGGACCTGGAGGAAGTCGGCGCACCGCGGCAGATCGTACCGGCGGCAGGCCCGCTCGACCGTGGACCGGGCGTCGGTCCGCCGGCCCTGGTCGAGGTAGATGGTTCCCGCCAGCAGGCCCATCTCCGCCCGGACCGAGTCGGTGAAGCCGGGGCTGTCCTCGGCCTGCAGCGCGAGCCGCAACGCCCGGCGGGTCGCCTCGGTGTTCGGCTGGCCCGGCTCGATGTCGTCCATCGACGGCAGGTCGGCCAGCGCGAGCGGCGGCGGCGCCGGCGGCGACGGCGCCGGATCGGTCTGGGTGCCGGCGGTTCCGGCGCTGCCGAGGCTCGGGGTGTCGGGGCGCGGCAGCTCCGGCGGTGCCGGCGGCACGGTGGCGCGCGTGGTGCCGGTGTCGGTGTCGGTGCCCGGGAACGGCGTCGGCGCACCCGGCGTTTCCGGCGCCGGCCTCATGCTCCCCGGCCGGAGTTGCCAGAGACCCCAGCCCGCGACCGCGACCACCAGCGCGCCGGCGGCGATCGCCGGCGGACCGAAGCGACGGCGCGGGGCGACGACGGCCGTCCGCGGCAGCGTCGGCTCCGCGACCGTGGCGACCGCGTCCGCGAGGCTCGCGGCAAACGCCTCCACCGAGGCGAAGCGGGCGTCGGGCCGGCGCTCGAGCGCTCGATTGAGCACCGCCTGGAGCGCCGGCGGAAATCCGCGGCCGGGCGCGATCGTCGCGAGCGCTTCGGGGCGCTCGGTGAGCCGTTTCGCCATGGCCTCCTGCGCCGACGCCGCCCGGAACGGCAAACCGCCCGTGACCATCCGGTAAAACAGGAGCGCGAGCGAGTACTGGTCGCTCCGGCCGTCGATCGGATCGGAGGTGAACTGCTCGGGACTCATGTACTCCGGCGTGCCGACGACCAGCCCGGTGCGGGTGACCCGCTGCCCCTCGGTGGCGGCGCCGGCCTTCGCGATCCCGAAGTCGACGAGCTTGACCGTCTCGCGGCCGCGCTGTTCGACCAGCATCACGTTGTCCGGCTTGAGATCGCGATGGACGATGCCGAGCTCGTGCGCGGCGGCGAGACCCGCCGCGCACTGGCGGAGAATGTCCGCGGCCACCGGGAGCGGGAGCGGTCCCGCCGCGAGCGCCTGCGACAGGGTGCGGCCCTCGAGATACTCCATGGCGAGGTAGAGCACGCCATCGGTGGTCAGGCCGAAATCGTAGATCGCGCAGACGTTCGGATGGCTGATCCGGCTGGCGTTGGTCGCTTCGCGATTGAACCGGCCGACCGCTTCGGGATCGCGGGTGAGTGAAGGACTCATCACCTTCACCGCGGACGGCCGGCCCATCAAGACGTGCTCGGCGAGGTACACCTCGCCCATGCCGCCTTCACCCAGCTTGCGCTCGATGCGGTAGCGGTCGGCCAGGACCTGCCCGATCAGACCCCCGCCTGCCGGCGGAAGGGGGGTGCGATCGCGGGCACAGAATGCGGCCTCGTCGCCGTATTCGGCCCCGCACGCGGGACAGACCCTCACCGATCGTCCTTCCGACTCATCGCGCCTCATGGTTCTAGTTGCAACTTGCGGCCGCGGGAATCTAGGCTCCGGGACCGTCGAGCGTCAACAGTCAGATTCTTGTAAGTCCTAGTCTTTGTGGACCTTGCGGCGATTCCCTTCGGGCCCGTCGCTGGGGTCAGGACGAGGGTTGGCGGTACCGGGATTCGTCCGGCCTCCGGGCCGGGGTGTTATCCGGGCCTTCGGCGGCTGGTCGGCGCACCGGAATCGCCGGCGGTGCCGTGTCGATTTCCGGCCGCTTGGGCGTCTCCTTCGCGCCATGCGTTCAACGTCAACGGGATCCTCGCTCCGCTCGGCCGCGGCTCGGGCGCCATTGCGGCTGGTTCAGCGGGTGTCGGGCCTGCTGACCGCACTGTCGCTGCCGCTGTGGCTCGCCACCGGTGCGTGGGCCCAGACCCCGCACGACCGGGACCTCGACCGGTTTCGCGATTCGCTGGCCGCCGCGCCCGACAACGACGCGCTCAAGGCACTCGAACGCACTCTGATCCTTCGAGTGGCCAAGGACCGGAGCAACGCCGGGCTGCACGCGCGGCTCGGCCTGATCGCCCTCCGGTTCGGCGCCTATTCCGACGCGGCGGCCGAGTTCAAAGCCGCCACGCGGGCCGCGCCGAACTGGGCCGAAGCCTGGCTGGGCCTGGGCCGGTCGGAACTCGCCCTCGGCGAGGTGGCCGACACGTCCCGCCTCGGCCGGCGGGCGCTCCTGGCGCAGTCGGCGTGGGAGCGGGCCGCGACTTCCTTCGCCCGCGCCGCCGCCGATCCCCGGGCGGCCGCCAGATTGGGCGACCTGGCCGCGGACCGGGTCCGGGCGGGCCGCCCGGATGCGGCGGGTATCGTCCGCGACGGACTGCGGCGTACCGTCACGAGCTCGGCTCGAACCGGTTCGGCCTTTCTCGCCCTCGGGCGGGTCGAGGCGCTCCTCGGCGACTCGAGTGCGGCGGTCATTGCCTTCGAGGCGGGTGCCGCGGTTCCCGGGGGCGGGTCGCTCGCCTTGCTCGAGGCCGCCCGCCTGCGGCTGGCTCGGTCCGACGACCGAGGCATCCCCCTCTATTATGAAGCGCTGGATACGGCGGATTCCCTCACCGTCGCCGAATTTCGTCGCGATCTGGCCTGGATCGCGTCGGGGCAGGAGCTCGCGGAGTTCGACGCCGCCGATCCGGCCGGCCGGTTGGCCGTCGTCCGCCACTTCTGGACGCGGCGGGACCGGAACGACCTCCGGGCCGACGGCGAGCGCCTGCTGGAGCACTACCGCCGGATCGCCATTGCGTCGGGCCGGTTCAGCAATCCGGACGATCAGCGGGTGGCCGTCCTGATCCGCCACGGTGAACCCGACAACCGGGCGTCGCTCGCGGCGCCGGGTGTGCCCGCCAACGAGTCGTGGCGCTACCGGCAGGGGGACGGCGACCGATTCGTCCATTTCCAGGCCAGTGCCGACACGGCCAACTATCGCGTCGTGGAGAGCATCTTCGACCTGGTGGCGGACACCGGCGCTCCCGCCGGGGGCGACCGCGAAGACCTCGCCGGTCTCGCCGATCAGGTGCTCCGGTCACGGGCCCAGCTGGCGCCGTTCTACCAGGCCGCCGTGGCCGGCCGGCGCGAGCAGCTGGCCGCCTTCATGACGCGGGAACGGGAACTGGGTCGGGCCGGCCGCAATTTGGCGCTGTCCAGCGATGGGTTCCCGCTCGCGTTTGCCCGGGATCTTCCGGCGCGGGTCCGGGTTGCCTCGCTCTCCGGCGACCGGACCGGCGGTTCGCTCGACATCCTGTTCGTGCTGCCGGCGTTCGCGCTCGACTCCGGCGCCGGCGAGCCGCTGGTCCGCCTCCGGGCGGTGGTGTGGGAAGGTGACGGAGGGGCGGCCACGATCGACACCGTCCTCGCGCCGCAACTCGAGGGGGGCATCCGCGGCTCCGTGAGCCTGACACTGCCGGCCGGTCGATACGACAGTCGGGTGGCGCTCGAGATCGGCGACCGCGGGACCACCGTCGCCGCGGCGGGTACGGTGGTCGGTGCCGGGGATGCGGCGATCGCGCTGCTCGACCTGACGGTGGGTGCCCGAGGCAGCGGGCCTGGGTGGGACCTTGGCGGTGCCACCCTCCTGGCAGACCCGGGGGCGGTGTTCCAACGGACCGACACGCTCGACCTGGGCGCCGCGGTCGTGGCCGCGCCCGGCGAGACGGTCAAGGTTCGGCCGATGTGGCGGGCCGTGCGGCCGGACGGGCGGGAAGAGAAGTGGCACCACTGGTCCGGTTCGGAGTGGCAGCCGGTGACCGTCGATGCGCGCGGCCGCGGCCGGGCCGCCGTCGTCGTGGCGGCGCGGGCGCTTCGGGTCGGGCGGTACGAGGTCGGCTTGGCGGTCGCGGGCGCCGCGGAACCGGTCGCGGGACGGCGCCGGGAGATCGTGGTGACGGAGTCCGGCAAGTGACGTTGACAGATTTGTGATGTGCAAACGCTTTGTTGCTTTCGCTGCTTGAGTTTGCGGTGTATTGTGCCCACCTCCAAATCCTTCTAGTTTGCTCCTCCCGCCGATCGAACTGCTGATCGGCGTCGTAGTGTGTAGGAGCGATGGACGAAACGGCACCCCCGCTCGACCTTCCATCGCGCTGGCCACTTCGTTCGCAAACTGACCGACAACTCGAGCCGTTGAGGAAAGCCGCCCATGGGTTCTGCCGCGCCACGGGTCCCGCTGCAACTGTCGCCCAATGCGATCACCGTCCTGGAAAAGCGCTACCTGGTCCGGGACGAGGCGGGAAAACCTACGGAGCGGGCCGAGGACCTGTTCTGGCGAGTCGCCACCACGATCGCCGAGGCGGACCGCGGCTACGGCGCGTCCGACGGCGCGGTTGAAGCGCTGGCCGAGGCGTTCTACGAGTTGATGGCCAAGCGGCTGTTCATGCCCAACTCGCCGACCCTGATGAACGCCGGCCGGCCGCTCGGGCAGCTGTCCGCGTGCTTCGTCCTGCCGGTCGATGACGCCCTGTCCAATGGCAAGAGCGGCATCTACGACACCCTCACCGCCATGGCCCTGGTGCACCAGTCCGGCGGCGGCACCGGGTTCAGCTTCTCGAAGCTCCGGCCCAAGAACGACATTGTCCGGTCGACCATGGGGGTCGCGTCCGGCCCGGTGTCCTTCATGAGCCTGTTCGATGCGTCCACCGACGTGGTCAAGCAGGGCGGCACCCGCCGGGGCGCCAACATGGGCATCCTCCGGGTCGATCACCCGGACGTCATGGACTTCGTGACGTGCAAGGACGACACCACCAAGATCACCAACTTCAACATCTCGGTGGCGGTCACCGACGCCTTCATGGCGGCGGTCGAGAAGGGCGAGTCCTACGATCTGTATCATCCCGGCACCCGCAAGGTTCTGGGCCAGCTGGATGCCCGGACGGTCTGGACCCGGATCATTCACGGCGCCTGGAAGACCGGCGAGCCCGGCGTCTTCTTCATCGACCGCGCCAACCAGTACAACCCGGTGCCGCACCTCGGCACCTACGAAGCCACCAACCCCTGCGGCGAGCAGCCGCTGCTGCCCTACGACGTCTGCAACCTCGGGTCGATCAACCTGGGCCAGTTCGTGGCCGGGGACGACCTCGACTGGGCCAGCCTCCGCCGCGTCGTGCACCTCTGCACCCACTTCCTCGAGAACGTCATCGACGCGAACCACTATCCGCTCGAGGAGATCACCGCCCTGGCCCAGAAGATTCGCCGGATCGGCCTCGGGGTGATGGGCCTCGCGGACGTGTTCGTCCGGCTCGGGCTGCCGTACGACTCGCCCGAGGCGGTCGAGCTGGGCCGGAAAGTCCAGCGGTTCATCGACAACGAGGCCAAGGTCGAGTCCGAGCGGCTCGCCGGCCTCCGCGGGGTGTTCCCGGAGTGGGAGCGGAGCATCTGGGGTCCGGACGCCACCTGCGCCCGGGGCGGGGACGCAAAGCGCGTCCGCCCGATGCGCCGGCTGCGGAACTGCAACGTCACCACCGTGGCGCCGACCGGCACGATTTCCATCATCGCGAGCTGCAGCTCCGGCATCGAGCCGCTCTTCGCGGTGGCCTTCATGCGGAACCAGGCCGGCGTGCTGATGCCCGACGTGAACGAGGACTTCGTCGCGATCGCGCAGCGCGAGGGCTGGTACTCCGAGGATCTCATGCGCCGGGTGGCCGAGTCCGGCCATGCCCGGCATCCCGAAGTTCCCGAGAAGTGGCAGCGGGTGTTCGTGACCGCCAACGAGATCGGGGCGGAGTGGCACGTCCGGATGCAGGCCGCCTTCCAGGAGGCCAACGACAGCGCCATCTCCAAGACCGTCAACTTCGCCAATCACGCGAGCGAAGATGACGTCGAGAAGATCTACCGCCTCGCCTTCGAGCTCGGCTGCAAGGGCGTCACGGTGTATCGGGACGGCAGCCGCGACATGCAGGTGCTTTCGGCCGGCTCGACCGCCAAGAAGGTCAAAGAGGACGCGGCCAAGACCGGCAAGGCCGAGGCCCGCTCCGATCTCGCCGATGTGATGGTCACCGCCGAACAGCCGGCCGCGACGGCCATGGTGAACCTCGGTGCCGCTGCGGCGGCCCCGGCGCCGTCCCGTGCGGAAAGCGCCGAAATCCTCGGCGAACTGGCCGAGGTCGAAGCCGAGAACGAACGCCTCCGCCGGCTGGTCCACGAGCTCGAGTCGGAGAACCTGCAGCGGCGCCAGAAGCGGTCGCGTCCGGAGCTGCTCCGCGGCACGACCCGGCGGATCGAGACGCCGCTCGGCACGCTGTACATCAACATCACCGAGGACGACAAGGGCCAGCCCTTCGAAGTCTTCATGAGTCTCGGCAAGGCCGGCGGCGCGTTGATGGCGGACGTAGAAGCCATCGGCCGGCTGATCTCGCTCGCGCTCCGGAGCGGCATCCCGATCAAGGAGATCCACCGCCAGATTCGCGGCATCAGCTCGGACAAGACCATGGGCCTCGGCCCCAGCAAGGTCATGTCCGTGCCGGACGCCGTCGGCATCGCGCTCGAACGGTGGATGCAGGAGAAGGCCGGGATTCAGCAGGAGCTCCTGCCCGGTCCGGCTCAGGGCTCGGCGCTGGAGCCGATCACCCAGACCGTCGTTCGCGGCAATGAGCAGATGACGCTCGGCGGCATGCAGGAAACGCTGGCCGGGTCCTGCCCGGACTGCGGCTCGCAGCTCGAGTACGCCGAGGGGTGCGCCAAGTGCCACGTCTGCGGCTTCAGCGAGTGCGGCTGATTCCGGCCGCCCGATAACGGCTGGCGCAGGCCCCCGCGGGCCCGGCGCCGACCGAAAGCCGCGCGCGAACCGAACATTCGCGCGCGGCTTTGTCTTGTCCGCCCGGTTTTCGGCTGTCCTATGGTTCGGCCCCCCGTCGGCACGATAGTGGCAACGACGAGGTGGACATGAGACTCGCAACG